>NZ_JBFREW010000026.1:0-87752 GCF_052114505.1 Labrys sp. KB_33_2
CAAAGCCCATCTGAGGGCGGCTGCCGCTCGAACTTTCGAACAACTCTGGAACGCAATCGGCGATATCTGCGATCTCTTCAGCCCAAAAGAATGCTGGAACTATCTTAACGCCGCTGGATATGCGTACGATTAAATGTCCGATGCGCTAGAAGCCGCTCGGTGCCAATTGACAAGCCTGACATATCGCGTTTCCAGTTGTCGAAATAGCGTTTATTGATCCCGGTATGAACGCTTTGCCTCAGATCAATAGAAGACACATCCAACCAAGAAAAGATTCTATTTAGATGTAACTTTGGATTGTCAATCAGATCTTCATAATGCAAAACATAATAATGACGCAAATGAGATCGATCCCGTAGAAACCGCTCATAGCATACCAAAGCGTGTTCGATAAGCCAAGGAACAGGTTTAGTGTTCCAACCTCGCTGCCTAAGGGCATATGAAGTCGCGATAGGATGGCGTAAAATAATCAAGAACCGCGAATTGGGAAAGCAATATTGCAGATAACGCGTCCGGATCAGATTTGCTGGCGACTTCTCTACGAACAATGGCCTCGATGAATCCCAATGAATTCCCCATTGCTGCCACAACCGTTCGGCATCAATCGGATTTGCTAGAGAATGACTTTCGTCCATCGCCGAGCCCGTGTAAAATCCGAAATTTCCCACACCGCCGAGCTCCTGATCAATCGGATATACAGTTTGCAGATGTTGCCCTTCATCGTGCGATGCGCCGGTGCTCTCAAAACCGCTAATCATCGGATGAGAGCGCAGGATGCTATGGAGCAAGGTTGTTCCACTTCTGTGTACTCCTCCAATGAAAACGATTTTTTTATCAATACGTTGCACAGTCTCTCATCCGCTTATATTTTCAGTCCGCCCCAACTACTCAGTGTATTGCGCCCGCAGACTTAGGGAGCCATAAATTTTGTGAGAATACGACAGCTTTGCTAGCGGCAAATTTGGCACATCCCGACGTCGCGGCTACTTCGGTTATTCGTTTGCATGTATGATTTCAACCTGCGGAAGCCCCCAGCACTGCGCATTCATGTCCAGCGCCATTATCCCCAGGCCCTCAGTTTCAATCTCTCCTTGGCCCCAATAGGGATGGCGGGGCCGGATCCTCGGATTGGCGACACCGTAAGGAAACGGTGGAAAGATCAATCCGTCGCGATGTAGGTCTGCTTTAACGAGAAGCATCGTTCCTCCAACTGCATCTAGGCGAACGACGTCCCGGTCTCGCAGACTATCCATCGTTTTAGTGCCGTGGTCGCACCAGGCGTTTAAATCGAAACTCGGACCCCCTCGCTTCTTCACGCAATGCGGATGGACGATCTCAAATTGCGTAGCTAACAATTGTTGAATTATATCTTCAGGAAAATCTATGACGTCGGCATCGAGCCACAAAACCCACTCCTCGTTGCGGAGTGCACGAAAGAGCAGTTGATTGCGAGCTCGTGCCAGGATGCAGCGTCTAAATTTCTGGATTTCAGGAGCCCATCTCGGCACTCCTGTCGGAATTCGGAAACCGAAATCTCGCTTGACCATCGTCACCGCGGCAGCGCGGAGTTGAAACACAGATTCAAATCCAAGAAGAGCTTCCCAGGTCCTATCCAAGCTATCACTTTCGAGGAAGCCGATCGATAAACTGTCTTTGGGCCAATCCAATCGCTCGATACGTTGGACATACCCATCCAGATGAGCACGGGCATTCTTGATCGGCGTCAATATTAGGACGGATGGACGGCTCGTTGCGTCCTCTGCGGTAGCCGTTGCGAAGGTCGATGTCACGTTTTTGCACCAATGCTAGGATAGACGAAATATGCTGCGATGATCTTTGCGCGCCCGGCTAATGCGCGTAGCCCTTGGAAGTCCTGTCTCGGAGAGGAGACTGGCGACTTGCTCCCCTCCATGGCTCATTCCGACCTGCAAGATCAAGTCGATCGGTCGACCCGCGCGTATATTGGGCTATCCAAAAGTGTTAACATGTGATTATTTCTCCAGACGAAGAAAATAATCACAATATATAATCTTGTTCCATTGATATTGTACTATCACATCGATTGTATATCCTCACGATAGATCGTTTCTTCGATATTTTATACCAAATTTCACTCTGATCTTTCGTTAAAAATACTAGATCGGAAGGCGCAGTGGCTTAAAGGGGTGGCAATATATTGCAACGTAAGCCGATAGACTCCGGTTGCGACAGAGTGGCGCTGCACTGGATGAGAGTAAATACGGCCCACGTACCCGTAAATCACATCGCATGAGGCTGCAACACACCGCCCTTAAGGAAAGGATATAATTAAACCCTCACGAGCTAGAGATACGAGGCAGGCCTCGATATCTGCGCTCGGCTTGGTTTTTAGGCCAAACGATTTTTGAAAGTACTCAACAATATCATCATCACTGTGTTTCCCATCGCAAAGCTCAAATACGATGGCAGCAGAAATATTTAAAAAATGGATATATTCGCCGTCCTCACCGTAAATTACATACCCATCAGGCGTATTCCTGCATTCGAAACCCAAAGCTTTCTTATAGAATCTTGAATTTTCTCGTGTCACGCAACCCTCCTATTATTGGTCGTCAAGCTTCGTCGGCGACGTACAGATCTGCAAAATCAGTTATTCACAGTCACGATATCGATGAACCCAACTTATATGGGCGGCTCCTCTAGCCAGTAATGCGGCTTATGAACTTTTTTCCGCAAAAGCTTTGAAAGCCCTGGCCGGACAGCTTTGCTCGTCGGCTTGATCTGTCGTGGACGCATCGCCTTTATTCAGGCCGGCCTCAGCATTAGGCACCGCACGCCCGTTGATGGACAATACCCGTTCAACCACGCGCCCGTCGCCATCTACGCGGATCGTCGCGACGATTTCGCAGGTTTCGTTATGCGAGCAATGTCTCTGAGCGCTCGCCTTGGCCGGGATGTCAGCCTCAAGAAAGCAGATCGACCGTCCATCCTTTTCCACGGCCGAGCCAGCCATACCAGATCCGGAACTAAAAACACCGGTATAGACGAAACGCTTAAGCTGGGGTTCGGCCGAAGCGGTGCCAATAGAACACAACAAGCATCCAAACAGGTAGGCGATAAAATGAAGTCGTGGCATCGATTCCCCCTACGGAAGCCTAATTTTCTTACCTAGGCATGACAAGACATATATTTCTCAAAATCCCTGGATTTTGCAATATCTCGTGAGGCCCGTCTAAATGACGGATCGTGGTGTTTGGGGGACGACTTCGTGGTCGTGCGCGGCGGCGCCATGCAGATCCGAGCGCAGATCGAGTTCGAGATATTCCAGTTGCAGATCGTGCGCCCTAAGCGCGGCCGCGCTTGAAAGGATTGAACTGCTGGGGCCTGGACGGCAATTCGCCAAAATGGGCTCAGTTGCTTGGCATGATGTTTTGTTGCCTGAGCCCTCTTTCGAGGTTGCCGGTGGGCGCGCCGCCCCTAGGCAAAGGCCGCGAATCCTTGCTCGGATCGGGTCGCGGCTGTTTCGATCGAGTCGCATCTATTTCGAGAAGTGACACAGGCGCACGTGGTGACCTGCTGGTCGTGTTGCAAACTTTCTGGAAACTCTCTGATGCCATGAGGCCAACTCCATTTTCGGAGCGTGTTTCATGTTCAAAGGCCGCCATTTCGATCGCTCTGGGATCCTGCTATGCGTGCGACGGTATCTGACCCATGGCTTGAGCTTGCGGGATCTGAAGGAGATGATGGCCGAGCGCGGCATCAGCGTCGACCATTCAACAATCCACCGCTGGGTCGTTCATTTTTCGCCTGCGTTGCTGCAGCGGTTCAACCATCGGAAACGGCAGGTCGGAAGCAAGTGGCACATGGACGAGCCGAAGGCAGCGCGGAGCAGCAAGACCTCTATCACGCTCCGCTGTCAGTGGATGTACCTTTATCGCGCCATCGACAGCGTCGGCGACGCCGTTGAATTCTGGTTCAGCCAGCACCGTGATCTGCTGGCGGCAAAGCGCTTTCTGCGCAAGGCGCGTGCAGCGCCATGGTCGACCCGATCGTATCGCAATCGACGGGAGCCAGGCCAACCGGGAAGCGATTATCTCTTGCGATGCCGAGAGCCGTTTGCAGGATCGATCGCACCGAGCATTGAAGGGGATCCGCATCCACAAGAGCCAATATATGAACAACAGGATTGAACAGGGGGCCGCCCAAGGCATTGGGCTGGCGATGGTTCGCGCCTTCGTGCGCGAAGGGGCTGGCGTTTTCCTCCTTGATCGGGACGAGAAGCTGCTTGCCGGTGTCGGTGACGAACTGGCGGGGCAGGGGGCGCCCATCGCCTACCGGCCATCGACATCACCGACAAGCCAGGCATTCACAGGCCGTTTCACAGGCGGCGTCGGCGATCGGCGAGATCAACGCACTCGTCAATAATGTCGGCATCAACGTTTTCGCCGAGCCATTGCAGACGACGAACGAAGAGTGGCAGCGATGCTTCGACGTCAATCTCAAAGGAGCCTGGAATTGCAAGGCGGTCCTGCCAGGAATGATCGCCGGCGGCGGTGGCGTCATTCTCAATATTGCCTCGACACACGCCCTCACCATCATTCCCCATACCTTCCCCTATCCCCTGGCAAAGCACGCGTTGCTCGGCATGACCAAGTCGCTGGCACTGGAATATGCCGGCCGCAATGTGCGGGTGAACGCGCGCGAGCCCGGTTATGTCTCGACCCAGTAGGTGATGGACTACTGGAACAGCTTCCCCGATCCCGAGGCCGCCAAGGCGGAGACGCTGAAGCTGCACCCGGGCGGGCGCATCGCCACGCCTGAGGAAATCGCGCTTGTCGCGCTCTTCATGATTTCCGACGAATGTCCTTTCATGAACGCGGTCTGCCTGACCGTCGACGGCGGCCTCTGCGTCCAGCAACACCCCTGAGCATCCGGCGCACGACGCTCATGCCGATGCGGGCTTCCTGGCGGTTGCTCTATGATCAAGAGTCTCGGCGATCTTTGCGCCGATGCAACCACTCCTGCCACGTCCGAAATATGCTCCATCGATGACAACGAAAATCTTTCGGCTTTGCCGGAGGCCATGCACTCGGCTGTCCACGGGCGCTTGCCCCCGAGATAACGAAATTCCTCCTACATATTGATAATGCAGCAGAAAATACACTTTATTGCGGCGCCTCTGCATGCAGGGAAGCCGCCGCCATGTCGGCAGCGCCGGGCGAGGTCCATGGATCTCGGCCGAAAAGGAAATTTAGATATCGTATCATGCTACAAGTGATGATTGACTCATCATACCAGTAGATCTATAAGCCACCCGAACTCGGGAGGAAATCTGCATGACGACGATCGCGCTCTTTGGCGCCGGCGGAAAAATGGGCTACCGGCTGGCCAGCAACCTCAAAGCGTCGAGCTTCGAGGTCCGGCATGTCGAAGTGAGCGCAGCAGGCCAGGAGCGCCTCAAGACCGGTCTCGGCCTTGACAGCGTAGCGCCGGATGCGGCTCTGGAAGGCGCCGATGTCGTCATCCTCGCCGTGCCTGATACGCTGATCGGCAAGGTGGCCGGCGGCATCGTCGACAAGCTCAAGCCCGGTACCATGGTGGTGGTGCTCGACGCTGCCGCACCTTTTGCCGGACATCTGCCCGATCGCCCGGACCTGACCTATTTCGTCACCCACCCCTGTCATCCTCCGATCTTCAACGACGAGACGGAGATGGCCGCCAAGAAGGACCATTTCGGCGGAATCGCTGCCAAGCAGCATATCGTCAGCGCCCTGATGCAGGGCCCGGAGAGCGCCTATGCGATCGGCGAGGAGGTCGCCAAGGTGATCTGGGCGCCGGTCATGCGTTCCCATCGTGTCACCGTCGAGCAGATGGCGTTGCTGGAGCCGGGCCTGTCGGAGACCGTTTGCGCAACCCTTCTGGTGGTGATGCGGGAGGCCATGGACGAAGTCGTGGCCCGGGGTGTACCGCACCAGGCAGCTCGCGACTTCCTGCTCGGCCACATGAACGTGCTCGGCGCCGTGATCTTCGACGAGGTCAAGGGCGTGTTCTCCGATGCCTGCAACAAGGCCATCGCCTTCGGCAAGCCGGCCCTGATGCGGGACGACTGGAAGCGCGTCTTCGAGCCGAACGAGATCGCCGACAGCATTCGCCGCATCACCTGAACAAGACCCTGCAGCAGCCGTCACCTTTGGTGGCGGCTGCTGCATTCGACCGAGCTTTTCGACGAGCAGTCGAGCAGCCAAACGTCGGCGTCCTCCACAAAAGAACAAACAGGAGGGGACGCCTGGCCTCATGGGGAGGAAAAATGAGTCCGAATACCCTCGCGATCAGTTCTATCGAAACATCGGCCATCCGTAAGGCCACCTGGCGCCTGGCGCCGTTCCTCGGGCTGATGTTCTTCATCAATTTCCTCGATCGGACCGCGATTTCCTTTGCCGGTCCGCACGGCCTGACGACGGATCTGGGGCTCACAGCCACTCAATTCGGGTTTGCCGCCGGCATCTTCTTCATCGGCTATATCCTGCTCGAAATTCCCAGCAACCTGGCCCTGCACAAATTCGGCGGCCGCCGCTGGCTTGCCCGCATCATGGTGACCTGGGGCATCGTTTCACTGCTGTTCACCTGGGTCAGCGGGGTCACCGAGCTCTATGTCCTGCGCTTCCTGCTGGGCATTGCCGAAGCTGGCTTCTTCCCGGGCGCGATCCTCTATCTCAGCACCTGGGTGCCGGCCCGCCACCGGGCCAACATCCTCGCCCTTTTCTACATCGCGCAGCCGATGACGACCGTGATCGGCGCGCCGCTGGCTTCCTCCCTGATCCAGGCCCATGGCTTTTTCGGCCTCGAGGGCTGGCGCATCATGTTCTTCGGCGTCTCGATCCCGGCCGTCCTGGTCGGCATCGTCACCTGGTTCTATCTGCCGGATTCACCCAGGGACGCGAAGTGGCTCAGCCCGGAGGAGAAGGCCTGGCTCACCGGCGAACTCGCCCGTGAGGACAGCACCAAGCGCGAGCCGCACAACGGCTCGATCGCAGCGGCCCTGTCGAGCGGCCGGGTCTGGATGCTGGCGTTCATCTATTTCGGCATGATCTATGGCCTCTACGCGCTGGCCTTCTTCCTGCCCACCATCGTTTCCGGCTTCGAGGCGAAGTTTGCCACCAAATTCACGGTCTTTCAGGCCGGGTTGGTCATTGCCGTTCCCTACCTTCCCGCGGCCATCGCGCTCTATCTGTGGAGCCGGGATGCGACCAGGCGCGGGGTTCGGGCCTGGCATATCGGTATTCCGGCCCTGATCGGCGCGATCAGCATTCCGTTGGCCCTCTACATGCCATCGCCTGAGACCACGATTGCCTGCATCACCGTAACGGCCTGCGCCATCTTCTCGGCCCTGCCGAATTTCTGGTCCCTTCCAGGGCGTTTCCTGTCGGGCGCGGCGGCAGCCGCCGGCATCGCCCTCATCAATACCATCGGCAATGTGGCCGGCTTTGCCGCACCCTATGTCACCGGCGCGGTCAAGGACTACACCGGCCTCTACCAGGCCCCGATGATCATCGTGGGAGCCTTCATGCTGCTCTCGGCCATCCTCGCCTTCCTCGTTGGACGGGAGATCAGGAAGGGCGGAGAGGTCTCGCAGGCCTACGCACCCCTCAAGCCATGAGGGCGTATTCGCACCGATAGCCAAGAAAGACCCGCCGGATACAACCGGCGGCCATCGCGGACTGAACCGTCGACAGACAAATGGGAGGACGACATGAGCTTGAAACGACTTTTACTGGGCGCAGCGCTTGCCGGCGTGATGGCATCGGCGGCGATGGGCACGGCCCTGGCCGCCGACCTCATCGCCATCATCACGCCCTCGCACGATAACCCCTTCTTCAAGGCGGAAGCGCAGGGCGCCGAGGTCAAGGCGAAGGCGCTCGGCTACGACACGCTGGTGCTGGTGCATGACGACGACGCCAACAAGCAGTCGCAGTTGATCGACACCGCCATCGCTCGCGGCGCCAAGGCCATCATTCTCGACAATGCCGGTGCCGCCGCCACAGTGGCCGCCGTGCAGAAGGCCAAGGACGCCGGCGTGCCCTCCTTCCTGATCGACCGCGAGATCAATGTGGCCGGCATCGCCGTCGCCCAGATCGTCTCGAACAACTATCAGGGCGCCCAGGCCGGCGCGCAGGAGTTTGTCAAGCTGATGGGCGAGAAGGGCAATTATGTCGAACTGGTCGGCAGGGAGGCCGACACCAATGCCGGCATCCGCTCCAAGGGCTATCACGACGTCATCGACGACTATCCCGACCTCAAGATGGTTGCGCGCCAGTCCGCCAATTGGAGCCAGACCGAGGCCTACAGCAAGATGGAGACCATTCTGCAGGCCAATCCCGACATCAAGGGCGTGATCTCCGGCAACGACACCATGGCGATGGGGGCGATCGCCGCGCTGCAGGCCGCTGGCCGCAAGGATGTGATTGTGGTCGGCTTCGATGGGTCCAACGATGTGCGCGACTCCATCAAGCAGGGCGGCATCAAGGCTACGGTCCTGCAGCCTGCCTATCTCCAGGCCCAGACCGCCGTCGAGCAGGCCGACACTTTCATCAAGACCAAGAAGGGCCCCGCGCAGGAAAAGCAGCTGATGGATTGCGTGCTGATCACGCCCGACAATGCCGGCAAGCTCGAAACCTTCGCGCTGGCAAATTGACGCTGCGATGAAAGATGCCCGGGGCTGCCTCGCTGGGGGCGTCCCGGGCCTGTTCCTGATCCCGACAACCGAGGCCGGAGCCAAAATCCATGCCCAGGCTTGCCAACAGGCTGATGATCGCCGCCATGGCGCTCGCCCTTGCAGCATGCAAGATCGTGCCGACCGTCGAGGTTGAGGCCGCCCGACAGACCGGCGCTTCGGGCGCAGGACCCGTCTTCGACCCGGACAAGGCTGTCGATGCGATCTGGTCAGCCAAGGTGTTGCCCTATCTCACGGCGAAGGCGGGCGACTTTGCCGTCGTCCGCGACCTGGTCGCGAGGAACGCGGACGAGGCCGGGCAGAAATACGGCTATCGTGCCAAGGAAGGCACCGTGCCCTGGGCCTATGTGGTCAAGGCCGAAGGCCGCATCGTCGCGGCGAACACCGGTTCGCGCGCCGCCACCATCGACGTCGATGTCGACAGGGACGGCAAGGCCGACATGGTGGTGCAGATCGGTCCGGCCCTGCGCGGCACGACGCTGCGCGACAGCCTGGATTTCGTGTCCTTCAACGCCTTCACGAACCAGATCGAATACGCCCAGTTCGGCAAGGCCTTCAACGCCAGGGTCAACGCGGACGTACTGCAGGCCCTGCCGCGCGAGCACCTGGTCGGCCGCTCCGTGACGGTGCTCGGTGCCTATGTGTTCGAGCCGGGCGGCAAGCCGCCGCTGGTAACGCCCGCCGAACTGAGCCTCGGGGCAGCGTCATGACGGGGGAGGGCCACCCTGCGACGCCCGATGACGACGTGGTGCTGCGCCTTGAGGGCGTGTCGAAGGTCTATTCCGGGACGGTTGCCGTCAGGCATGCCGATTTCGATGTGCGGCGCGGCGCCGTGAACGTGCTCGTCGGCGAGAATGGCGCCGGCAAGTCCACGCTGATGAAGATCATAGCGGGGGTCGTGCAACCCACCGACGGGCGCATCCTGCTCGATGGCAAGCCTGTCACCTTCCGGGATGCCGGCGAGGCAGTGGCCCATGGCATCGGCATGGTGTTCCAGGAGCTCAACCTGTTCGGCAATCTCTCGGTCGCCGAGAACATCTTCGCCGCCCGCGAAATCGTACGGCTGCCCTTTGGCATCGACCATCGCGCTCAGGAGCGCCGCGCCGCCGAATTCCTGGAGCGGCTCGAGGCAGGCATCGATGCCCGCACGCCGGTGGAGGATTTGCGCATCGGCCAGCAGCAGCTGGTCGAGATCGCCAAGGCGGTGGCGCAAGATGCCCGCATCCTGATCATGGACGAGCCGACCTCCGCCCTCAGTTCCGCTGAGGTCGAGATCCTGTTCCGTGTGATTGCCGACCTCAAGGCGCGTGGCGTCGCCATCGTCTACATTTCCCACCGGCTGGAAGAGCTCATCCGCATCGGGGACTACATCACTGTGCTGCGCGATGGCCGCGTCACCGGACAGGAGCGCATCACCAATGTCGATGTGCCCTGGATCGTGCACCAGATGATCGGCTCCGATGCCAAGGACTTCGCCAAGACCGAGGATCACCCGCTCGGTCCGGAAGTCTTTCGCGCGGAGGATATCTGCCTGCCGCGCGTGAGTGGCGGACTCGCCGTCGACCATGTCTCCCTGTCGGTCAGGCAAGGCGAGATCGTGGGTATCTACGGATTGATGGGAGCCGGGCGCAGCGAATTCTTCGAATGCGTGATGGGACGCCACCGCCACGCCACCGGCCGCCTCTTCGTCGACGGCAAACCGGTGGCGGAAAAGGACGTGACGGGGCGCATCCGTCGGGGCCTTGCCCTGATCCCGGAAGACCGCCAGCGCGAAGGGCTGGTCAGCATCCTGTCGATCGCCGCCAACCTGTCGATGGCGGCCCTCGGTCGCTTCCTCGCCGGCTTCCATATCCGGCGAGCCCGCGAGCAGGGCGCCATTCGCGCTGCCGTCAGGGACCTGTCGATCAAGGTAGCCGATCCCGAACTGGAGGTGAGCTCCCTGTCAGGCGGCAATCAGCAGAAGGTGGTGATCGGCAAGGCGCTGATGACCGGCCCGAAAGTGTTGCTGATGGACGAGCCTAGCCGCGGCATCGACGTCGGCGCCAAGGCCGATGTCTTCCGCACCATGCGGCGGCTCGCCGCCGACGGCCTCGGCATCCTGTTCGTGACTTCCGACCTCGACGAGGTGATGGCGCTGTCCGATCGCATCGCCGTGATGAGCAACGGCAAGCTCACCGCCCTCTTCGAGCGGGCCGAGGCCACGGCCGCCAAGGTGGTGGCCGCCTCCGCGCTCGGCCATGGCCCTGTTCCTTCCCCCTCTTCTACAAATCACGGAGCGCCGGCATGACAGTCGCGCAGGACACCTTGAACCATCCGTCCGCCGGAAACGGCTCGCTTGCCCTGAACCTGATGAAGCTGCGCACCTTCATTGCCCTTTTCGCGGTGCTGATCTTCTTTTCGCTGGCGGCGCCGAACTTCCTGAGCACCGCCAATCTCATCTTGATGTCGAAGCATGTGGCGCTGAACGCGTTCCTGGCGATGGGCATGACCTTCGTCATCGTCACCGGCGGCATCGACCTGTCGGTCGGATCGATCGTGGGCCTGTGCGGCATGGTCGCCGGCGGGCTGATCCTCAATGGCCTGGACCTGCGCATCGGCTACACCATCTTCTTCAACATCTATGAGGTGATGGCGATCACACTGCTGGTGGGTATCCTGATTGGCGCCGTCAATGGGCTGCTGATCACCAGGCTCAACGTCGCGCCCTTCATTGCGACGCTCGGAACGCTCTACATCGCCCGCGGCCTGGCGCTTCTTTCATCAGATGGCGCAACCTTCCCCAATCTGGTCGGGCGCCCCGATTTCGGCACGCAGGGCTATGCCATCCTGGGGGCTGGGCGTCTCCTCGGCTTGCCGGCCTCGGTCTGGATCCTCGCCGTGTTGGCGCTGGTTGCCGCCTATATGGCGCGCTGCACGCCGCTCGGCCGCCACATCTTCGCGGTTGGCGGCAATGAGCGAGCCGCGGGTCTGTCGGGCATCCGGGTCAACCGGGTGAAGCTCTTCGTCTATATGTTCTCGGGCTTTTGTGCCGCCGTCGTCGGCCTGGTCGTTTCCTCTGAATTGATGGCTTCGCACCCCGCCACGGGTGAAAGCTTCGAACTCAATGCCATTGCCGCAGCGGTACTCGGGGGCACCTCGATGTCCGGTGGCCGCGGCACCATCGGCGGCACCATCATCGGTGCCTTCGTCATCGGCATTCTTTCGGACGGGCTGGTGATGATGGGCGTCAGCGAATTCTGGCAGATGGTGATCAAGGGCCTGGTGATCGTCATCGCCGTGGTGGTGGACCAGGCGCAGCGCCGGCTGCAGCAGCGCGTTGCCTTGCGCCAGATGGCGAGGCTGGCCTGATGGCGTCCTATCGCGGTGCCCTGGTTGGTTGCGGCTTCTTCGCCATCAACCAGCTTCACGCCTGGTGCGACGCCGAAGGAGCCGACATCGTCGCACTCTGCGATCGCGATCCGGTGCGCCTTGCCCAGGCCGGTGAGCGTTTCGGCATCGACAGGCGCTACGGCGATGCCGAGCAGATGCTTCGGGCTGAGAAGCCGGACTTCGTCGATATCGCCACCACCGTGGCGAGCCATCGCCCGCTCGTCGAGCTCGCGGCGAAGATGGGAATTCCCGTCATCTGCCAGAAGCCCTTCGCGCTTTCGATCACGGATGCGCGTGCCATGGTCGAGGCTTGCCGCCTCGCCGGCGTGCCGCTGATGGTGCATGAGAATTTCCGCTGGCAAAGTGCCATCCAGGCCGTCAAGGCTCGCCTCGACGCCAATGTCATTGGCCAGCCCTTCTGGGCGCGCGTCTCCTTCCGCTCCGGCTTCGATGTTTTCAGCGGCCAGCCTTATCTTGCCGAAGGCAAGCGTTTCATCATCGAGGACCTCGGCATCCACATCCTCGACATCGCCCGCTTCCTGTTTGGCGAGGTGACGCGGCTGAGTGCACGCACCCAGCGCGTCAATCCCGACATCAGGGGCGAGGATGTCGCGACGATGCTGCTCGACCATGAGGGCGGTCTCTCCTCGGTGGTCGATTGCAGTTATGCCACCAGGCTGCCGGTCGATCCTTTTCCCGAAACCCTCGTGGAAATCGATGGTTCGACGGGTACGCTGCGGCTCGGCGCAGGCTATCGGCTCGTCGTGAACGGGCCTGGCGGGCAGGAGAAGGTCGATCTGTCGCCGCCTCTGCTGCCCTGGGCCTCGCGTCCCTGGCACAATATTCAGGAGAGCGTGCTCGCCATCCAGCGCCACTGGCTGTATTGCCTGCGCAACGGCAAGGAGCCTTCCACCTGCGGGCGGGACAATATCGCAACGATGGCCCTGGTCGAGGCGGCCTATGCCAGCGCGTCCACTGGCCAGACGATCGAGATGGCCTCGATATGACGCCGCGCAACCATTGATGCGCGACCTGTCCGTGCTGCCTACGCCCCGCAGCGTCGTTCAGGCCGACGCCGTGGTCTGGTGAACGTAGAGCGAGGCGGAACGATCGAGGTGCCTGACCATCGCCTGTTCCGCCCCGTCCGGATCATGGGCGATGATGCGGTTGAGGATGTCCTCGTGCTCGGACAAGGTGTAGTTCTCCTTGCCGGTCCAGATCAGCAAATCGGTGTGGTACTGCTTCAGCCAGCCGAGCATGGCCTCGCTCATCGCCTCGAACAGCGGGTTGCCGGAGATGGCGGCGATACGTGTGTGGAACAGCATGTCCGCATTGATGAAGGCATCCGCGTCGCCAAGGCTCGCGCGCTGGCGGGCCAGGGCTTCCTGCAGGCCGGCAACCGCCTGCGCATCGGCCTTCTGCGCTGCCTGGCGTACCATGCCCAGTTCGAAGAAGCGGCGTGCCTCCTTCAGATGCTCCAGCGAGGCCGGGGAGCTCGACAGGAGCACGCTGGCAGCATCGTCGACCTGCTGGAAGATCGACCTGGCGGTGGGCTGGCGAACGCGCGCCCGCTCGCCGTGGGAGATGGTGAGCAGGCCGAAGATGCTGAGCTGCTGCATGGCTTCGCGGATGGCGGGACGGCCGACACCGAGGCGGTCCATCAATTCGCGCTCGGAAGGGAAGGGGTCCCCCGGCTGCAACTCTCCGCTGGTGATCAGCGCCTTGAGGCGGTCGAAAACCTCATCGGAGAGCTTGCGACGGACAATGCGTTGATCGGGGAGGGGCATGAGGCATTCCGATTGAGGCAGTAGGTTCGGCGGTCTTTGCCGTCTGTTCTTCCGTGAGGCAAGGCCGCTGCTGCAACAGTGCCACCGCTGTCCGGAAACAGACAAGGCGAATTTCCGTTGCTTCGACTTAAGTCATGATATACTCATCATACCTGTTAAGCAATTCCAGGCCGGGCGCTGCGAGCGCCCCAGACTGAATGGGTGCCATGTCCGTCATCCGCATGACCTATCGCATCGAGACGGCTGGCGACATCGAGAAGCTGGCCGCCAAGATTGCCAGCGATCAGTCGACCGGCACCTTCGTCAGCCTGCCGGGCGAGACGCCGGAGCTCAAGGCGCGTGTCGCCGCGCGCGTCGTGGCGATCCGGCCGCTGGAGGCCCTTGAGGTGCCGTCGATCCCCGATCCCTCCACGCAGGCCGGCGCCGTGTACAAGCGTGCCGATGTCGACATCGATTTTCCGATCGAGGCGATCGGCACCGATCTGGCGGCGTTGATGACGATTGCCATCGGCGGCGTCTATTCGATCAAGGGATTCAGCGGCATCCGTGTCACAGGCATGCAATTGCCCGCGGTCTTCGCGGCTGCCTATCCCGGCCCGCAATTCGGTACGGCTGGCACGCGACGGCTGACCGGTATCGTCGACCGGCCGGTGATCGGTTCCATCGTCAAGCCAGCGCTGGGGCTGCGCCCGCCTGAATCGGCCGGCCAGGTGCGCGAACTCGTCGAAGCCGAGGTGGACTTCATCAAGGATGACGAGAAGCTGGCAAGCCCGGCCTATTCCAGCCTCGAGGATCGCGTGAAGGCGATCATGCCAGTCATCCTCGATCATGAGCAGAAGACCGGCAAGAAGGTGATGTATGCCTTCGGCATCTCGCACAGCGATCCCGACGAGATGATGCGCAACCACGATATCGTCGTTCGGGCCGGTGGCAATGCCGCTGTGATCAACATCAACTCGGTGGGCCTCGGCGGCCTCTCTTTCCTGCGCAAACGCTCGCATCTTGCCTTGCATGCCCATCGCAACGGCTGGGATATCCTCACGCGGCACCCCGGCCTCGGCATGGATTTCGAGGTCTACCAGCAATTCTGGCGACTGCTCGGCATCGACCAGTTCCAGATCAACGGCATCCGGGCCAAATATTGGGAATCGGACGAATCCTTCGTGCGCTCTTTCAAGTCGGTGACGACGCCCTTGTTCGAGGGCGACGTCTGCCCCATGCCCGTCGTGTGTTCGGGCCAATGGGGCGGTCAGGCCCCGGATACCTATGCCCGCACCGGCCGGACGCTCGATCTGCTCTATCTGTGCGGTGGTGGGGTCGTCAGCCATCCCGGCGGCCCGGCAGCGGGTGTGCGCGCCGTTCGCCAGGCCTGGCAGGCGACCGTGGAGGGCGTGCCGCTCGAAACCTATGCACGCGAGCATCGCGAACTCGCGCAGTCCCTGCAGAAATTCGGCGCCGACACCGCTGCGTCCTGAAGCTTCCGAGGAAAGAACGATGCCGGGCTTGCTGCTCTCCTATTATGGCGATGATTTCACTGGGTCCACCGATGTGATGGAAGCGCTGGCCTCGCATGGCGTGCGTACCGCCCTGTTCCTGCAGCCGCCTTCTCCGGCGCAGCGCGAGCGCTTCGGCGAATGCGATGCCATCGGCCTCGCCGGGACCAGCCGCAGCCAGAGCCCGGCCTGGATGGATGCCGAGCTCACGCCGGCTTTCGAATGGCTGAGGCAGCTCGGCGCCGCTACCTGCCACTACAAGGTCTGCTCCACCTTCGATTCGAGCCCGGCTGTCGGCAATATCGGCCGCGCCATCGAGATCGGCAGCAAAGTCTTCGGGCAGCGGCAAGTCCCGCTGGTGATCGGTGCACCCCAGCTCAGGCGCTACACCAGCTTCGGTACCCTGTTCGCCGCCTATCAGGGCCAGGTCTACCGCATCGATCGCCACCCGGTGATGAGCCGCCATCCGGTGACGCCAATGGATGAGGCGGACCTGCGCCTGCACCTTGCCCGGCAGACGCAAAGCGGCATCGGCCTCGTCGACGTTGCGGCGCTGGCGGCAGCCGATGTCGACGATACCGTCGATGCCGTCTTGGCGAAGGGCGAGGACATCGTGCTTCTCGATGTCAATGACGATGCCACCCAATTGCAGGCGGGGCGCCAGCTCCTGCGCCTGCAGTCGCGGCTCGGGCCCTTGGTGGCCGGTTCCTCGGGAGTGGAATATGCGTTGCTGCAGGCCTGGCAGGAAGCCGGCCGGATCGGGGGGAAAGCCTCCTTTTCCGCGCCGGGCGTGGCAGATCGTATCGCCGTTGTGTCGGGGAGTTGCTCGCTCACCACGGAACGGCAGATCCGCCACGCCGTCGCCCACGGATTCGACGGCATTGCCCTTGATCCGCGCGCGCTCATCCATCATGGCGAGGCTGCAATTGCAGAGGCCGTTGCCGCCGGCCTCGAAGGATTGGCCCAGGGGCATAGCGTGATCCTCTATACCGCCCTGGGGCCGAGTACCGATGTCGGCGACGAGCTCGGGACCGAGGGAGACCGCAACCGCATCGGTCTCGCTTTGGGCCGGATTCAAAAGGCTCTGGTCGAGCGCGCCGGCCTGCGCCGTGCCGTCATCGCGGGTGGCGACACTTCGAGCCATGCTTTGCGCGAACTGGGCGCCTTTGCCTTGACGACGAGGCTGCCCTTGCTCTCCTGTCCTGGGTCTCCGCTCTGCACCGTTCATGCGGATGCCGCCGCCTTCGACGGGCTTGAGATTGCCCTCAAGGGTGGCCAGGTGGGTGGCGACGACTATTTCTCGATGATCCGCGAAGGTCGCGCGTCGGTTTCATCCCGCTGCACGACAGTAGGGTCATCCCCCATCTGCTAAGCAGCGCTGCGTGCCACCTCGCGTCCCCGCTCACTCCTACGAATGCAGGAGTGAGCTGAGGGTGACCGCGTATACTTTCGTGCTGAGGGTTGTGTCGCAGATTTTTCGGCAAGGCTGCACTGGCATGAGATCGCTCCTCAGCAATTTGGGGACCCCTCATGTTCAAAGGTCGCCATTTTGACCGATCTCTGACGTGCTATGCCTGCGCTATGGCTATAGGCGCGTGCACGTCCTTCTCGTGCGTGACGGCTGGGCGATCAACATTAAGCGAACACGCAGACTTTACAACGAGTTGGACCTGCAGTTGCGCAACAAGACCCCGAAGAGGCGTGTGGAGGCCAAGCTCAGAGAGGACCGATCGGAGGCAATGCGTTGCAACCAGACCTGGGCGATGGATTTCGTCCATGATCAATTAGCGACCGGCAAGAAGCTACGCATTCTCACCATTGTCGACATCTGGTCACGGTTCTCGCCGGCCGTGGATCCCCGCTTCAGCTATCGGGGAGAAGATGTCGTCCTGACGACGTTCGATATCTTAGTGCGCAATAGCCGCCGAAACTACGCCCAGTGCAATGAGCGGGAGAAAGTCTGGGGGAGAAAAGCGTGGAAACGGCGGCGTTTGGCGGCAAAAAGTTCGAACAGCGCCCGATTTTAGATTATCGCCGTATTTCAAAGTGACGCGCTACGAGTCTCCCTCTGGAAGCAGGCACGCTCAGATGGTCGACCGGACTATATGTTCCCCATGTTTCGGCTCATACGAACAGAGCGCTGACTTTTTCTCCGTTCGACGAACCTCGCCTCCCCAGGCGATACTCACCAGGGGAGCGGTACTGAAGGCCCGGGCGACCCCGCTGCGCGCGAAGCGTATCCACGATCTGCGGCACGATCTTTTCCATGCCGAACGGTGCATCTGGGCGGCTAAGGCCTCTTCACGTTCCGACACGAGGAGATGACAAGTACAGTTCAAGCGTCATTTCGATCGATGAGGCCATCGCCCATCACCTCCGAATCATGGAAGCCCATCGATTCAGAAGCCATCTAAAATCACCAGTTTAATGCCAAGATTAGAGTTTTTCAGCAAAGGCTTCCTGCATTGCCCGCAGAATGATGAGGGCAGAAGCTGCGCCGGGATCCATATGGCCCAGGGAACGTTCCCCAAGCCGCGCCGCGCGGCCGCGGGTTGCGACCATGGACCTTGTTGATTGCGCGCCTTCTGTGCCGGCCTCCACAATATGGCGCCACATCTGCCCAGTGGTCAGGCCATTTGCATTGGCATGAACGGCGATTTCCATGGCCGGAATCCACGTGTCGAGCATCGTCTTGTCCCCGCGCTGCCCTTTGCCACGTAATTGGATACCTTTGGTAATGGCTTCGACGATAGCAACCTGTTCCGGCAGGTCGAGGGACAGTTGGTTTTTCAAGGCCTTGGATGCGTTTTGAAAAGCCGCGGCATAAAGGGGGCCGGTGGATGCGCCGACGGCATCGAGAAAGGCGGAGGCCGCTGCCGCAAAGACATCGGAGGGTGATGCCTGATCGAGATCGAGTTTTGCAAGGGCGCCGTTGACGGCCGAAAAGCCCAGAGCCATGCTGATCCCGTGATCGGCGTCGCCGATGGCGCCGTCGAGATCGGACAGATATTCCTTCTCCGCCTTTATCGACAGGGCAATTAGCTGGAACATCCAGCCGAGGCGGCGCGCTGCGGTTTCCGACATTGTATTGATCTCCCGAACAGCGTGGAATTCTCATTGGGCCGCAGGTAGCGGCCCTTTTTCGGTGATCCGAAGAAAGGCCGTATCGCAAGGATGCGACAGGAGATCGGATAGTTCCTGATCCAGATGCAGGATGGATATGGACGCACCGTTCATGTCGAGCGATGTGCAATAATGGCCGACCCAGTTCGCTACGATGCTGATCCGCTTGGCGCTGAGGCGCTCTTCCACGCGCTTGAACAGGATGTAGAGCTCCATCAGGGGGGTCGAGCCGAACGAATTGACGAGAACCGCCACCCGGTCACCCGGGCCGGCGGTCATCTCGGAAAAGACCTTGTCCATGATGCGGTCGACGATTTCGTCGGCTTGCATCATCTTCTCGCGGATAACGCCCCGCTCGCCATGAATGCCCATGCCGATTTCCATCTCGTCAGGGCCGATCTCGAAGTTGTGCCGGCGAGTTTGCGGCAAGGAACACGGTTCCAGCGCGACCCCCATCGTATAGGTGCGCCTGTTGGCTCTGCGCGCAATGGCCTCGCATTCCTCGAGCGACAGCCCGCGATCGCAGGCGGCGCCGGCAATCTTGAAGACAAAGAAATTGCCCGCCACGCCGCGCCGTCCGTCGCGATCCTCTACCGGTGAGGAGGAGATATCGTCGGTCGTCAGCACCGTCCGTGTGGGGATGTTCGCCTCCTGTGCCAGCTCGGCCGCCATTTCGAAGTTCATCACGTCGCCGACATAATTGCCGTAGACGAAAAGGACGCCGGCTCCGCCTGAGGCAGCCTTTGCGCATTCGAGGATTGGAACAGGGGGAGGCGAGGAGAAGACGTTGCCGACCGCGACTGCGTCGGCCAGCCCCTTGCCGACATAACCGAGAAAGCAGGGTTCGTGGCCGGAGCCACCGCCGATGACCAGACCGACCTTGCCCGCACGTGGACCATTGCGCGCAACCAGGGCACGCTTCGAGCCGTTGATCGGCACGATATGAGCGGCATGGGCCTTGACCACCCCGTCGAGCATTTCATCGACGACATCGTCCGGGTTGTTGAGAAATTTCTTGATGTGGGTGCGATTGTGGCTGGGCGGGGCAGCCTCGGATTCCTGGCGCAAGCGTTGGGCGGGCCTGTTGTGGATCTGCGCAACGCCATCGGCGTTGAGGATGCCACGCCCGGTCGCCGCATCGGTGATCAGCACGCTGACATAGCCGCCTCTCAGCGCCGCCAGAATTGCCGGCACCTTGTCGAAACCGCCGGCAACCGCAATGCGCATGTCGCTATCTCGCAGCCGATCGAGCGAAATGCCGATAGTTCTGTCGTCTAGAGGTCCCGAAACGGGCTGGCCATGGGAGTCGATGAAACGGCCTGCAATCACGCCGACGGCATTTCTGGCCAGATAGTCCTGGATCGACACGTCCTCAAAGAATCCGCTGGTATGGATCGTCGAATTCGGCCGAAGGGACGAAATGCCGAAAAGTGCCTTGTTGGCTCGGGTCAGTGCTTGAAATTGCTCGGCAATGACCGGTTCGTCCAAAAAAGCCGATTTGACCTGCGCATTCGACACGATAGCCGGCGCGGTGATGTTGATGAGATGAGCATTCGTGGCTGTGGCGACCGCCGCCGCGCACAGCTCCGGCGTGTAGGCGAAACCGGCTCGCGTGCCGCCGGTTGCCTGGACGACCGTCACATCCTGCAGATTGGAGATATGCAGGTTTTGGGCAATGGATAGGATTGTGCGCCCCCATGCGACGGCGACCGTATCGCCGGATTTCAGCAGCTTCGCAACCGCTTGCGCGCCGGCGGCTCCCAGGCGGTCGATCAAGGTTCGCGATCCGTCGTCATTGGGCACGACGAGGCAGTCGGTCAATCCGAAATGCTGTTTCAGCTCCTGCGCGATTACCAGCGAGCTCAGCCGCGAAGGCTCGATGGAAATGCTGACGATTCCACGGCTGCGCGCTTCGGCAAGGTAGCTGTTGACCGTTGCGCGTGAGATTCCCATTATCTCGGCGATATCGCCCTGTGTGCGCCCGTCCTCGTAATAAAGCCAGCATGCCCACACATAGGGATCGTCGCCATATCGCAGCGGTATGACATCGGCCAATTCCGCCTGACCAGGCTTGGCCATCGCGGTTTTATTACTCGGCGCCATCTTGTTTGCCATCGCTCCTGCGTCGGTCGGGAAGGCTTGCAGGACAATGCCTTTGTCTCGTTTTGAGAAAATTCGAAACAAAGGGCGGCCCAACTTTCCAAGCATAAAGTGGGGCCGCCATGTTGCGCAAATCGGCTGTCCCTTATTGCAGTTGCTCGCGGGCGCGAAGTGACAATTCCTTCAGAATGATGGCACAGGAGGTTGCCCCAGCGTCCAGGACGCCGCGGGAACGTTCGCCCAGACGGCTGGCGCGTCCGATCCTGGCCACCAAATCTATTGTGGAATCTCGCCCCTTTTCCGCGGCTTCGACGAGCTCATCCAGCGCTTCGGCAAAGGATCTGCCGGCCATGTTCGCGTCATCGAACGCGGCAAGGGCAGGAACGAATGTGTCGAGAAGCGTCTTGTCGCCGACCTTGGCTGCGCCGATGGATTGAATACCTTCTAGGCCTGCATGCAGCATACGGCTGAAGGCGGTGGCATCGATGGCGTCGACACCGTCGATCTTTTCGGCGAATTCCGTAAACATGACGCCATAGAGCGGTCCCATCGAGCCACCGATTTCGGTCATCAGGACGGTGCCAAGCGTGTCGAGCGAGCCTGAAAGGGATGCGTTCTTGCCCTTGAGCCGCTCGGCAGCCAGGTTGAAGCCTTTCGCCATGTTGACGCCGTGATCGCCGTCGCCGATCTTGCCGTCGATTTCGCTGAGAAAGGCCCGATTTTCGATAATGCGTTCTGCCATGGCCAAAACGATGTGGCCGGCTTCTGCATTGTTGAGGGTTTGCATGAGGCGTTCTCTTTACAAGATTGCAGTGCAGCGCACGTCCGTATCGAGCAGTTCCTTCAGTTCGTCGTCAAGAGCCATGACCGTCAAGGTTGCGCCGATCATTTCCAGAGAGGTGAAGTAATTGCCGATATAGGTACGATGGATTTTCAGGCCGCGTTTGACGATCTCGGATTCGATCGTATCGTTTAGGATATAGAGTTCGTTGAGCGGTGTCGCGCCGAGGCCGGAAACCAGTACGGCGACTTCGGTGCCTTCGGGAAGATCGTGGTCGTCGAGAACGATTTCGCACATGTCGCGGGCGATCTCGGCCGCGGATTTCAGCGGCTCCACGCGGACGCCCGGCTCGCCGTGATGGCCAATGCCGACCTCCATTGTGCCCGGGGCGATCTCGAAATTCGGATGGCCGACGGCAGGCAAGGTACATGGACCAAGCCCCACGCCGATCGAGCGGCAATTGTCGATCGCCCTTTGCGCGGTGGCACGGACGGCTTCGAGCGAGGCCCCCTTTGCCGCCTTGGCGCCGCCAACCTTCCACATGAAGATTTCGCCAGCAACGCCCCGGCGTTTTTCGCGCTCTTCGCGGGACGCCGAGCAGACATCGTCGTTGGCGACGACGGTCGCCACTTCGATGCCATCCTTGGCTGCGAGCCGGATCGCCATCTTCACGTTCATGTTGTCGCCGGCATAATTGCCGTAGAGCACGACGACCCCTTTGCCACCATCGGCTTCGCGGATGGCGTCATGGAAGCTTTTGGCCGTGGGCGAGGAGAACAGCTCGCCAACGGCGACGGCATCGAGCATGTTCTTGCCGGTATAGCCGATGAAGGCCGGCTCGTGGCCGGAGCCGCCGCCCGTGATGACACCCACCTTGCCGGCATGGGGGGCATTCCTGGCGGCGATGACACGGGGATTGTCGGCGAGGCGAACAATATCGGAATGGGCCTTGACGAAACCCTTCACCGTGTCTTCGACGACTTCGTCGGGATTGTTGACGAAACGCTGCATGATTTCTCCTATGGGTTCCTGGAGCGCTTCGGCTCAAAGGATCGTGTAGCCGCCATCGATTAGTAGATCGGCGCCGTTGATCATATCCGCACCGGCGGAAGCGAGGAAAACGGCCGCAGCCGCGATTTCCTCGGGAAAGGCGAATCGACCGGTGGGAATGCGTTTTCGGGCGGCCTCGCCCTTCTCTCCCGCCCAGGCCTTTTTGCCCAGTTCGGTGAGCACGATGGTGGGGGAAAGCGTGTTGACGGTGATGCCGTATTTGCCCCACTCGGCCGCAAAGGTCTTGGACATGCCGATGACGCCGAATTTCGAGGCGCAATAGGCCACATGCTCCTCGATGGCGACAGTGCCCGCCTGCGAAGCGAGATTAATGATCCTGCCGCCCTTGCCGGCGCTGATCATTTCCCGGCCGACAGCCTGCGTGACCAGGAAGCTGCCTTTGAGATTGATGTCGATCGTCCTGGTCCAGTGGTCCAGGGACAGATCCTCGGCCGGAGCCAGGAACACGACACCGGCGCTGTTGACCGCGATGTCGATGCCGCCAAAAGCCGCCTTCGTACCCGCGATCGCGGCGTTGACGGACGCAGGATCGGTGACATCGCATACGAATGCTTGCGCGCCATTCCCAAGCTCCGCCGCCTTCGCGGCGGCAAGTTCGGCGTTGATGTCGAGAACGGCGACCCGGACCCCCTTGGTGGCGAAAGCCCCTGCAATGGCCGCACCGATGCCGGAGGCGGCTCCGGTGATGAGGGCGATCTTGCCGGAGAGCGGGAAGGTCAGGTCGATTTGAGGCGCGATATCGGTCATGTCGATGGGTCCTGGCGGCGGAAGGCGCGGGGCAAGGCGATGCCCCACGCGTAAAAATCACTTGCTGCGGGCAGCGAGCAGCTTGTCGACATTGTCGGCGGTGACGGGCGTCCACGGCACGTTGTATTCCTTGGCGCTGCCATCCTTGAACGGCATGCTGGGATACTGGGCCCAGATATCGGATTGCGGCTTGTAGTTGCCCTTCCTTGCCTGGAAGATGGCAAGGTCCAGGGCTCCCTGCGCCTGGGCGCGGGCGTCCTGCAGGATCGAGGTCATCGTGCCCTGCTTGACAGCATTGAGCGCATCGGTGACGCCGTCGATGCCGGCAATCGCAAAGTCCTTAACATTGAGCTTGGCTGCCTTGATGGCTTCGATCGCGCCGAGCGCCATCTCGTCATTCTGGCCGATGACGCCATTGATCTGGCCGGGATGCGCCGTCAGCCAATTCTCCATCAGGGTCTGCGCCTCGGCGCGCGACCAGTTGGCGGTCTGGTCCTCGAGGATCTTCACATTGGGGCACTCGGCCAGCGCCTTCTTGTTGCCTTCGAGACGGGAGATCTGCGCCGACTGGCCGATCGGGCCTTCGATGATGACGACATTGCCCTTGCAGCCGATCTTGTCGAGCACGCTCTTGGCTTCCAGATAGCCCGAGACCGTGTCGTCGGAGCCGACATAGGACGACAACAGGTCGGAATGGACGCGTGTGTTCGAGCCGACGACGGGAATGCCGGCATCATGCGCGGCCTGGACGGCGGTGGCACCGGCCTCGATGTCGATGGGCACGAAGATGATCGCGTCGAATTTCTGCGTGATCATCGTGTTGAACTGTTCCTGCTGCACGAGCGCATCATAGCGCCCATCGAATACGGTCAGTTCCACCTCCCCATTCTTGACGGCAGGATGCTCCTTCAGCGCTGCCGTCCAGATCTGCATGAACTCGGCGTTGAGGCCGTAGGGGGCCGCACCGATCTTGATTTTCTTGTCCTGCGCCAGGGCAGGCGTCACCAGCAACGCCGTGGCCGCGGCCAGGGCGACAAGCAGTTTCCTCATGGTCGTTCTCCTCCGAAAATTGCCGCAGCCATGACGGCACGCGGTTCTGGATCGCGGGCGCGAGCGTCCGGATGGCACGGGCTTACTCGCCCTGGTTTCTCTTCTGATCCAGCATCACGGCACCGACGATCAGGGCGCCCTTGAGAACCTGCTGGTAGTAGGATTGGATGCCCATCAGATCGAGGCCGTTGTTCATCACGCCGATGATCAGGGCGCCGATCAGTGTGCCGGTGATACGACCGACACCACCCGACAGGCTGGTCCCGCCGATCACCACGGCCGCGATGGCATCGAGTTCGTAGGCGATGCCGGCCTGGGGCAAGGCGGAACCGGTGCGGGCCGCCAGCATCATCCCCGCCAGTCCCGAAAGTCCGCCGGAGATGACGTAGACGCTGAAACGGATGCGGGCAACGCTGATGCCTGACGTCTTGGCGGCATGCGGGTTGCCGCCCACCGCATAGATGTAGCGGCCGAAGCGCGTACGGTTCAGTACCCACCAGGAGAGGGCGAACACCAGAGCGAGCAGGACGACCGGTGCAGGAATGCCGAACAGGTTGCCGGTGCCGATCCAGCGGAATTCGGGCGTGAGGGCAGGCACGGGCCGGCCCCCGCCATAGATGAGCGTCAGGCCACGCGCTGCCGAAAGCATGCCGAGGGTGGCCACGAAGGCGGGGACGGCAAAGCGCGAGACGATGATACCGGCCACGGCGCCGCAGGCGACACCGACGAGGAGGCCCGCAGCCAATGCGAGGTAGAACGGATAAGGCGCGCCCGGCAGGCCCGCCGTTGCCGAGGTGGTGGCGAAGCTGGCGGCAATGATGCCAGTGAGCGCCGCGACCGAGCCGACCGACAGATCGATACCTCGGGTGAGGATGACAAAAGTCATGCCGACCGCCAGCACACCGTTGATGGCGGTCTGCAACAACACGTTGGAGATGTTGCCGGCGGTGAGGAAGTACTGGTTGGAGACCGATAGGATCAGGGCAAGCAACAGGAAGGCGATGAAGATGCCGTATTCCTGGACGATCAGCCGGCGATGCTCCCTGCCGGGCCAGATGCTGGTCGAAGGATTCTCGTTAGCGGACACGTGGATTTCCTTTTTGTGCCAGGCGATACGCCGGGGCGCCGATCTCAGGTGGACAAATGCACGAGCGACTGCGCGTCCGTTTCTTCACGCCGGTGGATCCCGGCGGACCGTCCCTGCCGCATCACCAGGATGCGGTCGGACATGCCGAGCACTTCGTCTATTTCGGATGAGATCATCACGACCGTGCCGCCTGCCGCCGCGAAATCGCAGATGATGCGGTAGATCTCGCGCTTGGCGCCGACATCGACGCCGCGCGTGGGCTCGTCCAGCAGGAGAAGCTTGGGCTGGCGCAAGAACCACTTGCCGAGCACGACTTTTTGCTGGTTGCCACCCGACAGGCCGGAAACCGGCATGGTATCGCGCGCGGCTTTGATGCCGAAACGCGCGATCATGTCTGCCGAGGCGGCCCGTTCCTGCCGGCGCTGCATGATGAAACCCGGGCTCAACTCCGGCAAGCTCGCCAGACAGATGTTGTTGCGCACGCTGTCGGAGAGATTGAGGCCGGTGAGCTTGCGATCCTCGGTGACGAGCGCGATGCCTGCGCGCATGGCATCGGCGGGACGGGAAATGGTGAGCGGCTGACCGTCCAGGGCGATGCTGCCGGCTGTCGGCTTGTTCAGGCCAAACAGGCAGTCGAAGATCTCCGTACGCCCTGATCCCATGAGACCGTAGATTCCGAAGATCTCGCCCCGTCGCACGGAAAATGAAATGTCGTCGATCTTACCGGGAGCCGTGAGGCCGCGAACCTGGAAACTGATGTGGTCGTCGGGAACGTTGGTCTTGACGTATTCTTCCCCGAGCTCCCGGCCGACGATCATGCGGATCAGCTCGGGCCGGGTGATATCGGCCAAGGCACYGCTGCCGACATAACTGCCGTCCCGGAAGACGGTGTAGGAGTCGGCGAT
Organism: Labrys sp. KB_33_2; assembly: GCF_052114505.1. Taxonomy (NCBI): domain Bacteria; kingdom Pseudomonadati; phylum Pseudomonadota; class Alphaproteobacteria; order Hyphomicrobiales; family Xanthobacteraceae; genus Labrys; species Labrys sp. KB_33_2. Next base: position 26,224 of record NZ_JBFREW010000026.1, read on the forward strand.
CTGGAAGATTTCCGACAGCCGGTGGGAGACATAGACGACACCCTTGCCGGCGGCCTTGAGCTGCTCGATGGCCGAGAACAGATGCTGAGCTTCCTTCTCGCCGATGGCGGAGGTCGGCTCGTCCATGAAGATGACCTCGGCATCGTGACTGAGCGCCTTGGCGATCTCCACGAGTTGCATCTGCGCCACCGAGAGATTCATCATGTATTGGCTGGCACGGATATTGAAGCCGAGCTGATCGAACAGCGCCTGCGCCTCCCGGTTCATCTTGCGGAAATCGATGCCGCCGAAGCGCGCCGACGGTTCGCGCCCGAGGAAGATGTTCTCGGCCGCTGTCATGTGGGGAACCGGGCTGAGTTCCTGTTCGATGATGGCAATGCCGGAGGCAAGCGCCTCGGCCGGACCGGAGAACTCCACGGCCTTGCCGCGGCGGCGGATCGCGCCGGCGTCTCTCCGATGCAGCCCCATCAGGATCTTCAGGAAGGTGGACTTGCCCGCGCCGTTGCCGCCGCACAGGGCATGGACGGAACCCGCATGGAGCTTGAAGGCGCCATTTCGCAAAGCAGCAACGCCGCCGAAGGACTTTTTGAGCCCCTCTACCTCAAGCAAGAGATCCACGCTTCCTCTCCTCATATGCGCACGCCGCCTGGCCGGCGGGGCACATCAACGTCACGAGGTCCAAGCTCGAGCGTCGATATTGACAATTGTCAAATAAGGATCGACAAATGTCAATAACTGCAAAAACGAACAAGAGCCGTGGCCGTCGGGCACCGGCATGTCTCGGGAGGGAACCATCGATGAAGATTGCTCTCGGCGCGGATGGCGCGGGAAAGCCCCTGCTTGATGTCATCGCGCATCATCTGGCCGGAAGGGGCGACATTACGGTTACGGATCTGAGCCGGCCGGGCTACTACGCCGACATCTCAAAGGTCCTCGCCGAAAGCGTGGTCAACGGCGAATACGATCGGGGACTGTTGTTCTGCGGCACCGGAATCGGCGTGTCGATTTCGGCGAACAAAGTGCCAGGTATCCGCGCCGCCCTGACCCATGACACCTATTCAGCGGAACGAGCCGCAAGATCTAACAATGCTCAGATTATTGCCATGGGCGCCCGTGTGATTGGCCCGGAACTGGCTAAAGCCATCGTCGACGTTTTCCTCGCATCCAGCTTCGATCCAAACGGCCCATCGGCGGACAACGTCAAGGCGATCGATCGTTTGGACGCGAGGAGGGGAAATGCATCCAATACATGAGGTTGCTGCACCTCAGCGGGTGAGTTGACCTATCCGCATTTGTCATAGCGAACGATGGAGTGCGGCAATGGACTATTGCGCAATCGACAAAGAAGCTGCTCCGCCGGCGGACTTGGCCGGCCTCGCCGGTAAAACATGCTCTTCGGAGACGGGAGGAAAAAGTGTCGTCATATAGCCTGAACCGGCAGGCGCCCTTTCTGCTGTTGATCAATTGCGCGGTGCTCGCTGCCGGGGCTCTATTGGCGGGCTCCAGTTTCATCGACAGCTACAATCTGCAATCCATGGCGTCGCAGGTTCCCGAACTCGGCCTTCTGGCGCTGGGCGTCATGTTGGCCATGATCTCGGGCAATGGCGGCATCGATCTGTCGGGCATCGCCCTGGCGAACCTTGCCGGCATCGCAGCCTTTCAGGTGACAAGCCATTTCATCGTGGCCGATGACGCACCGCTGCTGTTCTTCTGGGGCTTCATCGGTCTGGCGCTTCTCGTGGGCCTGCTCGGCGGCTTCGTCAATGGAAGCGTGATCGCCTATGCGCGGCTCACACCCCTGATCGCCACACTGGGGACGCAGCTGCTGTTCACCGGCATTGCGGTGTTCCTGACCAACGGCTCCGCGATCACCATGGGCTTTATCGAGCCGCTGGATGATTTCGGCAACATGCCGGTACTCGGCATTCCCCTGTGCTTTGCGTTGTTTCTGGCAATTGCAGCCGGCCTGGCGTTTCTCTTGAAATATACGCCGTTCGGCATGAAACTCATGTTGCTTGGAAGTAATTCCAAGGCGGCACGGTATGGCGGCATCAACGAAAAGCGCATGCTGCTTGTTACCTATACCCTCTGCGGCGTGCTGTCTTCCGTTGCCGGCGTCATTATCGCGGCCCGCAATTCCTCGGTGAAATGGGATTACGGCGGCTCTTATGTGTTGATCGCCATTCTGATTGCCGTTCTGGGCGGCGTTAGGCCCGAAGGTGGATACGGCAAGGTGATCTGCGTGCTGCTGGCTGCGACGGCGCTGCAGATTCTCTCAAGCCTGTTCAACTTCATGAACATTTCGAATTTCTTCCGCGACCTTGCCTGGGGCGTCTTGCTGTTGGCCCTCCTGGCCTTCTCACGGATGCATCTGGGCGTCTGGCTCAAGCCGAAGCGACGATAGCTCGGTTCGCGATCGGCTCGGCACCGTGAAGATCCCATAGAACCGGTAATGCCGATCTTAGAAAACGATTTTGCTTAAAATGGAGGAAACTATGAGCAAAATTACCAAACTGGCAGCTTGTACGATGCTGGCAGGCGTGTTGATGGCCGGGGCTTCGTTCGCTCAGGACAAGCCATCCATCGTGACGGTGGTCAAGGTCACCGGCGAAAACTGGTTCATCCGCATGAATGAAGGCGTGGATGCGTTTGGGAAGGACAATCCCGGCTTAAGCGCCAACCAGATCGGCCCCGCCAAGGCGGATGCGGCTCAGCAGGCCCGCATCATCGAAGATCTCGTCGCGAAGAAAGTATCGGCGATCGCAGTTGTTCCGATGGACCCGTCCGCACTCGAAGGCGTGCTTCGCCGGGCCTCTCAGCGCGGGATCAAGGTCATCACCCATGAGGGGGATAGCCTCAAGAATACCGATGTCGACATCGAAGCCTTCGACAACAAGGCCTTTGGTGCGCGTATCAACGAAAAGCTCTCCGCCTGCATGGGCAAGTCAGGCAAATGGACGTCCTTCGTCGGCTCGTTGGGCAGCTTGACGCATAATCAGTGGGTCGATGCCGGCGCGGAAAACGCCAAGAAATATCCGGGCATGGAACTGGTTGCCGCCAAGAACGAATCCTTCAACGATGCCAATCGCGCCTATGAAAAGGCCAAGGAGATCTTGCGCAAATATCCGGACATCAAGGGTTTCCAGGGCTCCTCTGCCATTGACGTGATCGGTATCGGCCGGGCTGTGGAAGAAGCCGGCCTTCAGGGCAAGGTCTGCGTCTATGGCCTTGGCCTTCCCAAGGATACCGGACCTTATCTGGAAAGCGGCGCCGTCAATCAGATCTTCTTCTGGGATCCCAAGGACGCCGGTTACGTCATGAACAAGGTCTCCGAGATGGTCCTGAAGGGCGAAGAGATCAAGGACGGGGTCAATCTCGGCGTGCCGGGCTATGAAAAGATGACCGTCATAAAGGGACCGGGCAAGGGCATCATCATGCAGGGCCAGGCCTGGGTGGATGTCGACAAGTCCAACTACAAGCAGTTCCCGTTCTGACAACGAGCATCGCTCACCGATGCGTCTTCCGATGGGCGTCGATCCCGTCCTGGAAGGCGCATCGGGGAGTTTTAGGAATTTGCCATGCACGCGACCGATCCTACGCCGCGCCTTTTGCCGCCGTTTCTCGAGGTTAGAAACGTCAGGAAGTCCTTTGGCGGCGTTATGGCGCTGAAGGATGTCAGCCTGACGATCGAGGGGGGGCAGATCTATCACCTGATGGGGGAGAATGGCTGCGGCAAGAGTACGCTGATCAAGATCCTTTCCGGCGCCCAGCTTGCCGACGAGGGGCAAATTCTGATCGATGGCCAGTCGACCGGAAGTAGAGCCGGAGATCTGGGCGCGATCGGGGCGCTACGGGCCGGCATCGAAACAGTCTATCAGGACCTGTCGCTCCTGCCCAACCTCTCGGTTGCCGAAAACGTCGCGTTTACCGAGCAACTCGTCGAGGCGTCGGGACGTCTGGTTCGCAGACTGAATGTCACGGCGCTTCATGAAACGGCGCGCCGGGCCTTGGCGGAAGTGCATCTTCCGACCGGTAGTGATTTTCTCACGCGTCGCACGGACACGCTGCCGCTTGCAACGCGCCAGCTGATTGCCATCGCCCGCGCTATCGCGTCCGAAGCGCGCCTGGTCATCATGGACGAGCCAACGACGTCGCTTACGCGGCAGGAAGTCGAGAATTTGCTGGGCGTTGTCGAGCGGCTACTCGCCAAAGGTGTCGCGGTTTTGTTCGTCACGCATAAGCTCGACGAGTGCAAACTGCTCGGGGGCCGCGCAATCATCATGCGCGACGGGCTGAAGGTCGCCGAACTCGATGTCGCCGATCACAGCAAGGCTGAATTCAGTCAGTGGATGACGGGCCGCAAGATCGGCGAGACACGCTATCGCACCGATCCCAACCTTGGCGACGTTCTGCTCCAAGTCGAGAAGCTCGAGGATGGCCGGGCTTTTCGAAATATCTCGCTGAGCGTGAGAAAGGGCGAGATACTGGGCGTCACGGGGCTGTTGGATTCCGGCCGCAACGAGCTCGCTCTCGCGCTGGCCGGCGTGAAGCCGGCGGTTGGCGGCAAGATACGCTTGGCCGGCAGGACGATCGCGCCCCAATCGACGCTGCAAGCCATACAAAATGGTATTGGCTATGTGCCCGAGGATCGCCTTACCGAGGGTCTGTTTCTTGAAAAGTCGATACAGGACAACATAACGCTGCCGATCCTGGATCGACTGCGCAATGCGCTCGGCATCCTCAGTTCCCGCAGCGCCCGTCGCACTGCGGAAGCCAGTGTTACCGACCTGCAGATCGTCGCGCCGGATGTAACGGTTCCGGTGCAGTCCCTTTCCGGCGGCAACCAGCAAAGAGTGCTCATCGGGCGGTGGCTTACCATCAACCCGAAACTGCTCATCCTGCACGGGCCGACCGTTGGCGTGGATGTGGGATCGAAAGACACGATCTTCCGGATCATCCAGCGCCTGGCCGATGAGGGCATGGGCGTCATCATCATCAGCGATGACCTGCCGGAGCTTTTGCAGAATTGCGATCGCATTCTCGTCATGCGCCACGGCTGCATCGTGGCCGCGCACGAGGCCGAAGGGCTGACTGAAGACGCGATCTATCAGTCCATGGCCGGCACGTCGAAGGAGATCGCGCAATGACCGAGATTGTATCCGCGACCGCTACCGCCCCCCAGCGCCGCGGCGTCGCACGCCGCTGGTGGGATTTGATGGGGCGCCGGCCCGAACTCTTCACATTGGTGCTGACGATTGCGACCTGCCTGGTCGTGATCGCCGCCAATCCCGACTTCCTCCAGATGAGCAATATCGTCGACATACTGCGCGCGTCGGTGGTGCGCGGACTGTTCGCGATGGGGGTGCTGGTCGTGCTGGCTTCCGGGGGCATCGACGTATCGTTCACGGCGATTGCCGCTTTCGTGATGTATGTCCTGACCATGGTCGTAACGAACTGGTTCCCGGGCATGCCGATGACGGTCATCTTGATCCTTGCGGCTCTCGGCGGTGCGGCCTTTGGAATCGTAAACGGGCTGCTCGTACAAAAACTCCAGGCACCGTCGCTGATCGTCACGATCGGCACCCAATATGTCATCCGCAGTTTCTTGCTGACATTCATCGGGACCGCTCTGTTCATGAACATCCCGTCCGCGATGGACGCTTTCGGCAAGGCTTCGCTGTTCACCCATCGCGCCTCGAATGGCGTTGTGTCCGTGTTGCCGGCGACGGTTCTGGTTCTGGTCGTTGCCGCTTTCATCACGTGGTACATCCTGGAACGCACGCTGATGGGCCGCGCCATTTTCGCCATCGGTGGCAATTCCGCGATTGCCGAACGTCTGGGTATCAATCTGTTTCGCGTGCGGGTGTTCGTGTTTGCCTATGCCGGGCTGCTCGCCGGCATTGCAGGTGTAATCCACGTTTCGAGCAATCGCCTCGCCAATCCGTTCGATCTTGCCGGCATGGAGCTTGAAATCATCGCGGCCGTCGTTCTGGGCGGCGCACGCATCACGGGGGGCTCCGGATCGGTGATTGGGACCCTGCTCGGCGTGCTGTTGATAACGCTGGTCAGCAACGTACTGATCTTCGTGGGTATTCCCAGCACGTTGCAACTGGCCATCGTCGGCATTTTCATCCTGATCGCAGGCACCATTTTCGCCTTGCGTAATCGCAGCTAGCAGGCGCCTGCAGCGCAGCCCCCCATGTATCTTATTTCAAGAGGTTTCCATGTCTCATGATGTGTCAGTCATTGGGCTTTACATTCTCGACGTGCTCGGGCGGCCGGTTGATGCCATTCCACCTGGCGGCAATGTGGAGTTCATTGACGAAATCAGGCTGACGGTTGCGGGTACCGCCGGTGGGACGGTGGTGGATCTTGCAAAGCTTGGGTTGAATTGCCTCGCAGTCGGTGCCGTGGGCGACGACGAGAAAGCCGATTTCGTTCTTGCAACACTTCAGCGCTTCGGCGTCGATACGGCTCAGATGCAGCGCCTGACAGGTGTGCAGACATCGTCGACCATTTTGAATATTCGGCGCAATGGCGACCGGCCGGCGCTCCATGCGCGAGGCGCCTCCGATCATTTCGAGATTGCCGAGAGCGATCTTGATGCGGTGCTGGCTCCGGCGATCATTCACCTTGGCGGTACCGGATTATTGGCCAAGCTCGACGGCGAGCCGAGCCGCAAATTGCTGGCCGAGGCAAAAGCGCGTGGGCGGACGACAACGTTCGACCTGCTCGGTGCCAATGACGGCACGCTCGATCTTATCGCACCCCTGTTTCCCTATATCGACTATTTCATGCCCTCCATCGAGGAAGCGCGGCAGATTTCCGGCGCGTCCGGCATTGAGAGTGCGGGCCGGTTCTTCCTCGATCGCGGCGTGAAACATTGCGTGTTCACGCTTGGCGGTGATGGCGTGTGCTTCATGGACGCTCACGGCGAGATCGTTCGCCAGCCGGCCTTCCAAATCGAGGTCGTGGACACGACCGGGTGCGGCGATGCGTTTGATGCTGGTTTCATCACGGCCCTGCATCGCAGGATGGACCTGAAGACCGCTTTGAACTTTGCCCAGGCATCGGCGGCACTGGTGGCGACGGGTCTCGGCTCCGATGCAGGCATTCGGTCGTTCGAGGACACATTGGCCTTCATGAACACCATGCCGATCAAACATTGAAAACTGAAAAGGAAACATGCCGGAAATCCGGCCCTTCATGATCCCGGAGGCCGGCGGCAGGCTCAGTCAAGGATGCGCTTCGTTCGGGCGAGCAGGGGGGCTTTTGCCGAAAGCGCAGCCGCGAGGCTTGGATCCCCACCAGCGAAGATCTGCAGAACGACGACCCCGCGCCTGCCGCGCAGGCGGGGCGATATAATTCCGCGCCGCTCTGGCCAGCGGTCTGCATGATCGAAACGGCCTCGACCCATCCTGCGTTCGACCTGATCAAGGGCTGTCGCCCGGTGCTTCGTGCATGCCAGCGCGTTTAGGGCAACGTCAAACGCCGCCGCTAGGCCGCTGATAGAGCCGGGCGATCCTTCTCCAAATCCTGCAACGCAAAGACCGTCAACACGGACACCCTGCCGTGAGGCGCCCGATGCCGATGATGTGTTCGTCCGAAAACCTCGATCGTTTCATGGCCCGTCTCCTCTGTCAGAGAGCAGGCTAACCTCAAGGCGAGGACTTTCCAGGGGAGCAGGTCACCGTGAGCCTGTCTGATCCCTTCTGTTTTTGCGGACTTTCACCGAAGCAACGTCCATTTCGGATGTATTCTTCGCCAATCACGAGGCAGGCGATCGCTTGAATCTGAGGATCAGGCTTGCCGGAGGCGACGCTTTCTCGCCGCGTCGCTCGGCACGGCTGTCACCGGCCCGCGGCCGGTCCTTCTAATTCTCAGCTAAGGCAACCCCTTCTACCATGGCTCGCGGCGAGGCGGTGTCTACGGCAGGTCGAGAAAGTTCCTTTTCAGCGATGGCAATATTGGAATTGGTTTCCCTAGGTGTCGCGGCACCCGCGCTAGGTGCCGCGTTCCTCGCCTCCGTCGTCGAGGTGGTCGAAGCGTTCACCATCGTCTTGGCGGTAGGCACCTTGCGGGGGTGGCGTCCGGCTTTAATCGGTACAATGGCCGCCCTTGTCGTCCTTGGCCTGCTGATCGCTGTCTTCGGCCCTTTGATAGGTCTTATCCCGCTTCAGGTTCTGCAGCTTGTCATCGGTATTCTCCTCTTGCTGTTCGGCATGGGGTGGCTGCGGAAGGCTATCCTGCGGAGTGCCGACATCATCCCGTTGCATGATGAGGACGCCATTTTTGAATCGGAATCCGCTCGGCTGGCGGCCGCTTCCGGGCGTGAAGCCCTCTCGTGGATCGCAGGGTTGACGGCCTTCAAGGCTGTTCTTCTCGAAGGCCTTGAGGTGGTTTTTATCGTCATAGCCGTTGGTGCTGGGCGTGGCCTGCTGCTTCCCGCTGCCTTGGGAGCGCTCGCTGCGTGTTTGGTGGTACTCGCAATCGGGTTGCTGCTGCGAAAGCCTCTCGCCCAGGTTCCGGAGAATACCCTGAAGTTTGGTGTCGGCGTGATGCTTTAAGCATTCGGTGTCTTCTGGACGGGTGAGGGCATGGGGGTACCGTGGCCGGGCTCGGTCCTGCGATTGCTTGGCCTGTTGCAGGCGCCTTTTTCGCATATCGGCCTTATGGAACGACCGATCGCTTCCTCGCGCTCACCAATCTCCTGCCGATCAAATTCCTCCGGTCTTTTCCGAACCAGCCAGATGGGAGCCTCGACACGTTCGTCGCGCAGGCGCTTTTTTATAGTTCCGATCGTATGTCCGCTTCGTAGCGAAACATCTGCTGAACATCGTGAGTGCGGCAGGCAACTCGAGCCACATCACCGCGCCGATCCAGATCCCGCGCGCCATTTGGAGGGGTTCATTCAGGCTTGAATCCGACCACCATCGAATCCGGTCCCAGCAATGGCTCGACGCGTGTGGACACGAAGCCTGCTTCTCGCATCCAAGTCTGGCAGTCCGCACCAGTATAGTCGAAGCCCCCACGAGTTTCGATCAGCATGTTCAAACTCATCAGAAGGCCGAAGGCATTCTTGCGGCGTTCGTCATCGATGACGGCGTCGTAGACGATCAGGGCGCCACCTTTCGGCAAGGCGGCGAAGGCTTTTTGTATTAGCAGCTTCTTCTGGGCGAGGTCCCAGTCGTGCAGGATATGTCCCATCACGATCACATCCACGTTCGGCATGGGTCCATCGAAAAAACTGCCAGCCTGAAAGCGTATGCGCTCGGTGAGTCCTTGTTGCGCGACGAATTCGTCAAATATCGGCTGTACGGCGGGCAGATCGAAGCCGATCGCGCGCAGATGCGGATGGCTCCGCGCGACCACCACGGGCACCATGCCCTGCGCTGCACCCACGTCGGCAAAAGTCGCATATTTCGACCAATCGAACTTGGCTGCAATCGTATGTGCCGCGCCGGCGCTGATACCGCTCATGGCCTTGAGGAAGCCACTCAGGCGCTCGGGTTCCGCGTAGAGGGCCGCAAAGAAGTCTTCGCTGTGTTTGCCTTCGTTTTGGGCTTCGCCTGTGTGCAGGGCCTCGGTAAGCGAGCCCCAGAAACCGTAGAGCCGGGCATTGGCCATTTCGAGGATACCGCCGATATAGGACGGCTTCGCTTTGTCGAGGAAGAGATCCGTATCGGGGGAATTGCGATAGATGCCATCGTCGCGCTCAAGCATCCCAAGAGCCACCAGGGCATCGAGGAAATCGCGAACCGCACGGGGATGCAATTTCAACTTGGTCTGCAGCGTCGGCAGATCGGCCGGTCCCGTAGCGAGTTCTGTGAAGACACCGAGTTCGACCGCACTGAGCAATGTCTTGGAGGCCCAGAAGCCCATGCCGAGCTGCATGATATTGTCTGGTGTCGTCGCGCCCATCGTTTGTCCCCCCATGGTTTGTGTCGTTGGACTGCTGTCGAACGGTAGAGACGGAAAGAATAGGAACGAGCATCCTTGGATGCGGATCGTGATCAGGTGCCGGCGGTTGCCGACGACATCCTAGCGCCGTGCAAAGATGATAAGGTATTTTGTAGTTTTGTGAAATAATTAAAAGCCGTATGCGCGTGAAATAAAAATAATTTAGAATAATATAGATGTGTTGGCGTGGACTAAAATTATCCTTGAGGGCAATATTGTGTGTGATTACTATATTTTTTATTTGAATATATGAGGATATTGTTTGTTTTAACAGAAAGTAAATTTATGGTGTGTGAATGGCGCGTGACCTAGAAGTAAGGGTTGGATATAAAACTCTCGCCTTTTTGTTTTCTGGCAGCAACAATTGAAGGCGGTCGGCAATCCAAACGTAACTACGGAATCGAAAGGCAATCCCATCACGTTGCATGGCGTCCAGCGCTGGAGGAAGTTCGTCTCTAAAGCGATTGCTCCTGGGGCGCGTGGCTTCGCGATGTCGAAGCAGTTCGCTTCGCCAATGGCCACGCCCGAATGAGATCTATAAGGGCTCGGAGCCTGGCCGGAATATGTCGGCGTCCGGCGAAGTAAAGGCAAGGCCCCGGATAGGGCGGTGTCCAGTCTTCCAGAACCACCATCAGTCGGTGGGCGGCAATATATTCTGCGACCACCGGCTCGGCGAGATAAGTCAGGCCAACGCCCGCCAATGCCGCTTCCAGCATCAGGCTGCTTTCATCGAGTGTCAGCGTACCCGGCACATCGATCAGCATGGTTTCACCCCGACGCTCGAACTCCCAGCGGTACAGCTTTCCGCTCGCCATACGAGCACGGATGCAGCGGTGACGGCTGAGGTCGGTCGGCACCTTGGGCACACCCCGCCTCTTGAAATAATCGGGGGTGCCGACGACCAGCGAGCGGATCTCCGGGAGTATGGGGACAGCAATCATGTCGGGAGGTACTGCCTCGGCGAGGCGAATGCCGGCATCGAAGCCTTGCCCGGTGACGTCGACCAGTGCGCCCTCTGTGACAATCTCCACCTCCACGCGGGGATAGAGGCTGGCATATTCGAGGAACAATGGCGTCAGGAACATTCTTGCCGCACCGAGTGAGGTGTTGATGCGCAACGTGCCGGTAGGCTCGGCACTGTGTTCGCCGGCGTGATCGATCGCGTCTTCGATGGCCGTCAGAGCCGGCGTGATCTCCCCAACGAACTGTTCCCCCGCCGGTGACAATGCGACGCTACGGGTCGTCCGGTTGAACAGCCTTACGCCCAGTCTTTCTTCCAGTGTCGCGATGGCGTGGCTAAGCGCGGAAGAGGATATACCGAGTTCTCGCGCCGCAGCGCGGAAACCGCCCGAGCGGGCGACCGCAGCGACCGCTTCCAGTTCGACCAGGCTGGCCTTTGCCATTGCGCGATATCCTTCATCAGACTGTCCCGCTTTGGCCTTCTTATCAGATCAGTGGTCGTAGGACATATAGGCCTTCACCAGCCTTCAATATGGAGCCCTTTCCAATGCGCAATATCGACACGATCTATATCGATGGCGCCTTTATCACGCCGCAGGGCGAGGAGCGCTCGTCCTTGTTCAATCCGGCCACCGAGGAGCGGATCGGCACCGTCCGCCTCGCGGATGCGCGTGACGTTGATACGGCCGTCGCTGCCGCCAAGCGCGCCTTTTCCGGCATGGCGCGTACGTCGAAGGCCGAGCGCATCGCCATGCTCAAGCGGCTTTCCGCCGTCGTGGCCGCTCGCAGCGATGATCTCGTCGCGACGATGACCGAGGAATATGGCGCACCTGCCATTTTCACAAGCTTTGCCGTGCCGCATGCAGCGTCCGTTTTCCTCGACATGGCGGAGACACTGGAGGGATATCAGTTCCGCCGCACCATCGGTCGCGCGGAAGTAGAGATGCGCGCATCCGGCATCGCCGCTGCGATCACGCCCTGGAACAGCAATTACGGCTTCATCTGCTCCAAGCTCGCAACCGCAATCGCGGCCGGCACCACGATCGTCATCAAGCCTTCCGAGATGAGCGCGCTCCAGACGCAACTCCTCCTGCAATGCCTGCATGAGGCCGGGCTGCCGCGCGGTGTGTTCAACATTGTCAATGGCATCGGTTCAGTGGCAGGCGCTGCCCTCAGCGCGCATCCGGACATCGCAAAGATCAGCTTCACCGGCTCCACCGCCAGCGGCCGGGCGATCCTCGCTGCGGCGGCCCAGACGATCAAGCGGGTAACACTCGAACTGGGCGGCAAAAGCCCGACCATCATTCTCGACGATGCCGATCTGGATCGCACGATCCCGCAGGTACTGATGACAGGTTTCGGCAACAGCGGGCAGGCCTGCATCGACGGCACGCGCATCCTCGTGCCCGAACGCCGTCTCGACGAGATTTTGGAGCGACTGAAGGCGGCAGGCGCCGCGATGAAGGTCGGCCCCGCCAATGATCCCGGCGTCCAGATTGGCCCGATGGTCAGCCTGAAACAGTGGGAACGCGTCCAGTCTTACATTCGGCTCGGGCAGGAAGAAGGAGCCACATTGCTCATCGGCGGTGAGGGGCGCCCCGATCACCTTGATCGGGGCTGGTTCGTCCGCCCGACCATCTTCACAGGCGTCACCAACCAGATGCGGATCGCGCGCGAGGAGATATTTGGACCGGTGCTTTGCGTGATCTCCTATCGGGACGAGGCAGAGGCCATCGCGATCGCCAACGACACCGATTACGGGTTGGCGGCCTATGTCCAGTCTTCCGATCCGGAACGGGCACGCCGGGTCGCGGGACAACTGGAGGCCGGACGTGTCGCGATCAATGGCGCCCCGCACGAGCCGCTTGCGCCTTTCGGTGGGTTCAAGCAGTCGGGCATTGGCCGCGAATTCGGGCCATTCGGATTGGAAGCCTTCCTCGAACCCCGCGCGATCATCACCTGAAGCCTACCGACTTTCGAGGGAAGGTGCGGTCCTCCTTCCGTCACTGATGCAAAGCGATGGCTTGGTCGAGTCGGCCGGCGGCGCAGACGCTGTCTTGTGGGGGCTTCTGCCTTTCTGCCCCCACAACGGCATGAGGCTCAGGCGTGCCTCAGCCAAAGGTAAACGCAAAGGCCTGGGCGCCCGGATCGAGAAACTCGATCTGGAACGTTTGATCGCCAATCGGCTCATCTTGTCGAACCAGTTGGTAGAGGCGCTGGCCAACGATTGTGCCGTTACCCTCGGCATCGATATCTACTCCGTGAGCCGCACCCGGTGCCTTGCCGTCGATCAGCACCCGAAAACGTACAAGCTTGCTGTCGGCGCCAGGACCGAGAACCAGATGCAGGTCACGAGCATGGAAGCGAAAGGTGATGCCACCGTTGGCGGCATTGAGAGAGGCGCTCTCTTTCTCGACCGTCCAATTTCCGCTGAGCGTCCACTGATTGATGTCGAGACTACCGGCTTTGGCATAGACCCGCGGTTTGTTGACGATCATCCCCGACGGCGACAAGAAATTGTCCGCACGCTCATAGCCGATATAGGTCTCGGGAGAGACGACGTTGACGGTATCGGCTGCTGCCTCTACCCCTTGGGCCGACAGCCTACTACCGAAACGTCTGCAACAGAACCAAAGCGCCTTCCGACGCTAAGCGCCGCGATCGAACCCGTCATCGGCCACTGCAAGAGTGACCACCGCATGGGTCGCAACTTCCTCGCCCATTCCTCAGGCGACGCCCCCAACGCCGTTCTCGCCGCCGCACGCTACAACTTCAGCCTGCTCCTTAAATGGCTCTGCCTGCTTTGCGCCCTCTTCCTGGCCGCGCTCGGCGGCTCACGAGCACGCGCAGTCAACTGCACCCGCCTGAACGCGACTACTTCACGGGCGACTTTCTTGAAGATCTAGCGAACGCCCGGATTGCCCTTGGCGTAGGTGAGAACTTCTTAGCCGTCCGCCTCTTAGCCCTTTCTCCTCAGCGCCAATTGCTTTCCCGCTCCGAGCTCGGTGCGAATTCCGGTGGCACCACCACCATCGGATTCTCGCCCGGAACATAATTGTCCACCAGCGCGTAGCCCTCGGCGATGATGGTCTCGACGTTCTGACGTGTCATAATCACGTCGAAGGGCAGGTGGGCTGCGAACGGATCCCAGTCGGAACACACCGTGCTGACCTCGCGCATGGCTTGGCGCGGTACCTGCAGGGAGAATTGCACGAGCCCTTCGAAAGAGGTGATGGAGTTGATGAAGAGGCCGTCCGGCATGCGGCCGAGCGCTTCGAAGTGAGCAGTGAGGGCTTCCCGAGCCGATGAAGGACGATAGCCGCAGCAGGCGACTTCAAGCACTATTTCCTGCCCATTGGCTGCCACGGCGTCGCGAAAGCCGTCGATACGGCGGTCGGTGGCATGCTCTCCGGCAACGCCGCCGAGAAAGAGCAGGTCACGCGGTGCTTTCCGACGCTTTCGTAGTTTGGCGATCAGTTTTTCGGTGAGGGCACGCGCACCCCCGTAATTGTCGGTGACCACCGAGGGCGCATCGCTGCCGGGTAAGTCGAGATTGACGCAAGGAATGCCCGCAGCCCGGCACAGGGCATTGAGCGGCTTCGTGTTGCGCACGCCAGCGATGAACAGGAACTCGACCTGTTGGGACAGCAAGGTACTGGTGACGCTGGCCTCGATTTCCTCGTCGCGCCGCGTGCTCACCACAATGGGGCACAGGCCGCGCTGGCGCGTATCCGCCTCGAAAGCCTCGGCAAGGCCGGCGAAGAAGCGGTTGCGGTAATGGGGGATGATCATGCCGGCAAGGCCGGAGCGCGACAGGCGCAAGCCCCTGGCCTTCATGTTGACGGCGTAGCCGAGTTCCTGGGCTGCCTTCAGCACTCGCTTGGCGGTTTCTTCCTTGATGCGATAGCGCTTCCAACTGTCGTTGAGCACGAGGCTCACCGTGGACGGGGAGGCCTGGGTCGCCTTGGCGATGTCATAGATGGTGGATCTACGTGTGCTTGGCGAGCGCGCCATCGTCCCCTCGCTGGCTATGCGGATCGAGTTCGGTACTTTCTGAAAATGCATGCTAAATCCTTTCAGCTATCTTGACAATCTGTGCTGAATGGATTTAGCTAAGAAAGGCTTCGGGAGCAACTAACGCCGTCGCCGGCAAAACAAACTGGGAGGACTCTCGTGACTTCGCATTCTGACTCCATCCGTGCGTCGAAGATCAGCCGCCGCACCTTTCTCTCTGGCTCGGCCCTCGGGGTTGGCGGCTTGCTGATACCGGGCGTGCTCGGTGGCGCCCGCGCATCGGCGGACAAGCCGGTCATCGGCGTAGTGGTGAAGATCGGTGGTATTCCGTGGTTCAATGCCATGGAGGCCGGTATCAAAAAGAAAGCGGCCGAGCTCGGCGTCGACGCTTTCATGGTCGGCCCTACCAGCGCCGACCCGGCCCTGCAGGTTCGTGCGATCGAGGATCTAATTGCCAAGAAAGTCGACGTTATCGGCGTCGTTCCTAACGATGCGGAGGTGCTCGAGCCCGTGCTCGACCGCGCCCGCAAGGCGGGCATCAAGGTGATCACCCACGAGTCACCGAAGCAAAAGAACGCCGACTATGACTTCGAGCTGGCGTCCGCGAAAGGCTTCGGCGAGGCCTACGGCAAGCGTCTCGTGGACGCGCTGGGCGGCAAGGGCGAATATGCGGTGTTCGTCGGATCGCTCACAGTGCCGCTGCACAACGCCTGGGCCGATGCGGCGATTGCTTATATCAAGGCGAACGCACCCGACATGAAGGTGGTCGGCGACCGGTACGGTGTGGCGGAGAACGTCGATCAATCGCGGAGCACGGCTCTCGACTTGATTCGTGCCAATCCGAACCTCAAGGCTTTCCTCGCCTTTGGCAGCCAGGGCCCGATCGGGGCGGCGCGCGCGGTGAAGGAGAAGCATCTCGACGGCAAGGTGCTGGTGCTCGGCCCGTTCTCGCCTGGCCAGGGCCGGAAGCTCGTGCATGATGGTGTTTTGACCGGTGGTTTCATGTGGAATCCGGCGCTCGCGGGAGAGATTTTTGTCACCCTCGGCCAGATGGTTGCCAAGGGCGAACCGATCAAGGACGGGACCAATATTCCCGGTCTCGGTGTCGTGCATCCGGATGGCCACAATCTTATCGTGAACGAACTGGTAGAGCTCAACAAGGACACGATCGACGATCTGGCGAAGATGGGCCTCTGACCCCTCGACGTATTTGCCTGGAAACACACCCGGTGTCGCCGCCGGGTGTGCTCCCGATGAAGCCCTCATTCCGTGAGCTTTCAGACAATGGCCAATGTCCATGCAACTGCGGCAGGAGAGTCCGCGGCGGCGCCCGCTGTTCCCTTGCTGAAAATCGAGCATGTCTCCAAACAGTTTGGTGGTATCAAAGCGCTCGATGACGTCCGCTTCGACATCATGCCGGGAGAGGTTCTGTGCCTCGCAGGCGAGAATGGCTGCGGAAAGAGTACACTGATCAAGATCATTACCGGCGTGTATCAGCCCGAGCCCGGGGCGGTGATGAGCTTCATGGGGCGCCCGATTGCCGACCTGAGCCCGGCCGGTGCGCGCGGCCTCGGGATTCAAGTCATTTGGCAGGATCTTGCGCTGTTCGCCGAAATGTCGGTGGCGGAGAACATCGGTTTCGAGCGCAATCTCGGCGGCCGTCCGCGCCTCGTGAATTACGGTGCGATGCGCGCCGACGCGGAGAGAATCCTCAAGCGCCTCGGCGTCACGCTCGATCTCGACGCGCCGCTACGCACACTGCCGATCGCCCAGCGCCAGATCGTGGCCGTTGCCCGTGCGCTGGTGACCGAGGCCACGCTCGTCTTCATGGACGAGCCGACCGCATCGCTGAGCCACGCCGAGACCGAAGCGCTGCTCGACATCATCCGGCGCCTTTCCGCCGAAGGCATATCGGTCGTGCTCGTGAGCCATCGGCTCGCTGAGGTGCTCGATGTCTGCAGCCGCGTCACGGTGATCAAGGACGGCAAGCTCGTCGGAACATTTCCGACCGCCGGCATGACCCAGACCCGGCTCACCGAACTCATGACCGGCAAGACCTTCGGCTATGCCGTCAGCCGCCGCGATCTATCGGCCAAGAGGCCGGTGCTCGAAGTCAAGGGCCTGTCACAGGGCCGCGAATACAAGGACGTGTCGCTGACGGTCCGCGAAGGTGAGATCGTCGGGCTGACCGGGCGGCTCGGGTCGGGCCGCACGGAATTCGCGCTGAGCCTGTTCGGCATGACACAGCCGGACCAAGGCGACATACGTCTCGACGGCAAGCCCATCCGCTTCGCCAGCAATCGAGACGCTATCGATGCCGGCGTCGCCTATGTCTCGGAAGATCGGCTGACGCTGGGACTGATCCAGCCGCAATCGATCGAGGATAACGCCGTCATCTCGGTCCTCGATACCCTGCTCGATCCGAAGCCGCTTCTGTCTTTCAGGAAACGGGATACGCTGGTCAGCAAATGGATCAGGGATCTCGGCGTCAAGATCGGCAAGCCGGGCAATGCCATTTCGACCCTCTCCGGCGGCAACCAGCAGAAGGTTGTCCTCGCCAAGTGGCTATCGACCAAGCCCCGCCTGCTAATCCTCGACTCGCCGACGGTCGGCGTCGATGTCGGTGCTCGCGCTGGCATCTTCAACATCGTGCGCCAGCTTGCCGACGAGGGGATGGCGATCCTGCTCATCTCCGATGAAATTCCGGAAGTCTATTTCAACTCGGACGTGGTGCTGCACATGCGTGACGGCCAGATCGTCGGCCAATATCGGCCGCAGGACGTCGAAATCGACGCAATTGAGGAGGCCGTTCATGCGTAGCCTCGGCATCGGCTCTACCGAGCGCTGGCTCATCCTCGTGATTCTCGTCATGGGCGCATTTCTCAGTGTCTCGACCTCGACTTTCCTGACACTGTCCAATCTGTTCGATCTCCTAAACGCGAGTTCGGTCAACATCATCTTCGGCGTCGGCCTGCTGGTGGTGCTGATTGCAGGCGGCATCGATATCTCGTTCGCCGTCGCCGCGTCGATCGTCCAATATCTCACGGTGCTCGCCCTAGGGGCCGTTGGCGGCGGAAACTGGGTGCTCGGCTTCATTCTGGCGGGCGCCATCGGCTCGGCGCTCGGTTGCTTCAATGCTTTCTGGATCTATCGGTTCCGCATCGTTTCGATCGTCGTGACGATTGCGACCTATAATCTCTTCTTCGGCCTGCTGATGTTCTTCACCGGCGGTTCGTCGCTCTACGACCTTCCAGACTGGCTGACCGATCGGATCACGATCATCAGCTTGGATACCGCCGACGGCCGCGCGGAAATCACGATCCTGGTGGCGGTGATGGCCGCGTGTGTCGTTGCCACCTGGCTGCTTCTCAGGCGGACCAGCACCGGGCGGCAGCTCTACGCGATGGGCGACAATACCGAGGGTGCGCGGCGCATCGGCGTCAGCCTCGGCGCCATGCACTATCTCGCCTTCGGCTGGCTCGGCCTCATGGCGGGCATCGGGGGGCTCATGCAAGCGCACTACGCGCAGGAGGTCGTCCCCACCGCGCTCTACGGTCGCGAACTCGATGTACTCGCCGCGGTCGTTCTCGGCGGCGCGCGGCTCGGTGGCGGGCGCGGCTCGATCCTCGGCGTCATCCTCGGCATCATCCTTGTGGCGATGACGCAGAACGGCCTGAACCTGCTCGGCATCTCGCCTTATGCCTTCAAGATGATCATCGGCGTGATCATCCTCGTCGCCATCACGCTTTCGAGCGAGGGTGTCAGCAAACTCATCGGAAACTGGCGCGCTGCGCCGACGCGGAGGACGGCCCAGTGACCACTCAAAACAAGACGAGCGGCACGAACCGGCTCTTCGATCCCGAAATCGGAGCGCTTCTTGCCCTGCTGGTCTTCGTCTGTCTTGTCTTCGGCGTGTCGTCGCCGAGCTTCCTGAGCGGCACGACCTTCACCTCGATCGCCTTCCAGCTACCCGAACTCGGGCTCCTGACGCTGGCGATGCTGATGCCGATCATCTCCAACGGCTTCAACCTCTCCGTCACCTTCACCGCCAACCTGTCGGGACTCGCAATGGCGGCGGTTCTGCACGCCTTCGGCGGCGTCGATGCCGGGCCGTTTGCCATCGCGCTCGGCATCCTGGCGGCGCTGGCGACGGGAGCGGCGATCGGCTGGCTTATGGGCCTGATCATCGCCACCACCGGGGCGCATCCGATCCTGGTGTCGCTCTCGATGATGATCTTCGTGCGGGGCCTCGGTGAATTTCTGACTCGCGGCGGTGACATCTCGGGCATGCCCGATGCCGTCCAGGCGATAGGGCAGGGAACCCTGCTCGGCATACCGGCACCGGTGTTCGTCTTCGTCGCAGCGGTACTGATCTGGTATGTCGTGATGTCGCGGACCCGCCTCGGCTTCGCGACCAGGATGATCGGCTCGAATCTCGAGGCGACGCGCTATTCGGGCATCTCGACGCACCGCTCGCTCACGCTGATCTATACGTTGTCCGGCCTCATGTGCGGTCTTGCCGGCATCGTCATGCTGTCTCGCTTCAACTCGGTGCGCGTTGGGCACGGCGAGGCCTACCTGCTCATCACCGTGCTCGGATGCTTCCTCGGCGGCGTTTCTCCGAACGGCGGTTTCGGTCGTGTACTGCCGGTCGCGATCTCGCTCGTCATCCTGCAGGTGATCGCCTCGGGCCTGAACTCGCTGGGTGCCAACCAGCACTTGGCGACCGCGCTGTGGGGCGGCTTCCTGCTACTAGTCATGGTCGTGCGCTCGATCTGGGCGAACGGCTTCCCGCCATTCATGTTCATGAGACGATGAACTCGTCCGACCATGCTCACTCGTCACGCCCGGCTGTCGAGGGGCCGTTCGCCGGAGAACTGCCCCAGTCGTCGCCGTGCCAACAGCGCTTCCCATCATATTGGAGATACAAATGAAGTTCGGCATTTACTATTCGTACTGGGAACAGGAGTGGAGCGCGGACTGCCTGAAATATGTCGAGAAGGTTGCCAGGCTCGGCTTCGACGTGATCGAGATCGCAGCGCATCATCTGAACAGCTATAGCCCGGCTCACATTGCGGAAGTTGCCCGCGCTGCTCGAGAGAACGGGATCACGCTTACCGCGGGAATAGGTCCGTCCCACGAGAGGAACCTGTCCTCCCCCGATCCGGCGGTCAGGAAGGCAGGCCGGGCCTTTTTCGAGGAGACGCTGACGAACCTCGCCAAGCTCGACATCCACGTCATCGGTGGCGCTCTCCATTCCTACTGGCCGATCGACTATTCCAAGCCCGTCGACAAGGCAGGGGATTGGGCGAGAGGCGTTGAGGGTATTGCGGGTCTGGCCGATTTCGCCGGCAATCTCGGCATCAATCTGTGCCTCGAAGTGCTCAATCGGTTCGAGAACCACGTTCTCAACACCGCCGAAGAAGGGGTGGCTTTCGTTCGCGAAGTTGGCAAGCCCAACGTCAAGGTGATGCTCGACACGTTCCATATGAACATCGAGGAGGACAGTTTCGCACAGGCTATCCGAACTGCGGGGCCGTTGCTCGGTCATTTCCATACCGGCGAAAATAATCGCCGCGTTCCCGGCACGGGCCGTCTGCCTTGGCACGAGATCGGGACGGCACTGCGCGAGATCGGTTACAGCGGTGCGGTCGTGATGGAGCCCTTCGTCAAGATGGGCGGCCAGGTCGGCAACGACATCAAGGTTTGGCGCGATCTGAGCAATAATGCGGATGAAGCCAGGCTGGACGAGGATGCGCGCCGGTCGCTGGAATTCTCGCGGTTCGTGCTCGGCTGACTGGCAATGTCGCTGGCTTTCGTTCGGGACGGCGCCTGACCTTGTGGAGGCGGCATTCGGCAGGATGCGATTCACATTCATCCGTTGGAAGCAACGGACGATGAGAAGGACATGCCGATGACTTTGCATCAACAGGCGATCGCCGAAGTGGCAGGGCCGCTCAACAAGCTCGACGAGGCTGCCGTCGACAATGCCGTCCGGACATAACATCCGCCAGGCATGTGAGCGTCTATGCGGGAGGCCGCGAGGGCCTTCAGGTCCGCGGCTTTGCCATGGGCCTGTTCCATCTCGGCCTCTCGGTGTCCGCCGATCATGACTTCCAAGAAACCATGATCTTCCCACCGCTGGATTGCGGCCGCCAGGAAGGCGGCCGCATATGCTGCCGAGCTTCAGAACAATGCAACGACGCTTTTGAGCGTGATCCACAGACCCCAGAAAAGCGGGATGGCGACGGCGGCCCAGGCAAGCAGGGCCTTGAAGCAGGGCCTTGAAGCCGGGCCTGGCGACGATCCTTTGCCGATCGAGAAATCCAGCCCTTCTTGGTGCAGACAATATATCATCTCGTGTGCCCGCATCGGTTGTCATGACACCCCGCCTGTCTTCTCAGCACCTTGTCGGCTGCGTTTGCCGATTTGATCCGGCCCATCGTTTGGTGGGGCCGATGCTTGGCTCAAGGCCATCGACAAGACGCCAGCAAGACGCATGCCATTCAACATGGTAAGCAATATCAAAGAGTTACAGGAATGTCGGATGGTGGCTACGGGCAATCTGTCCGAGGCGACGAACAAAATGTCCTGCCAAACCGGGATGTGCATGACCGCAAGCCACGATGATCCGAACGCAAATCCAGGCGTCACCGAGCGATATGAGAACCCAAGCTATGGGCCGATGCGGAAACCCCTCGAGCCCCCACAGGGTCGAGACCGCTTCCGGAACCCGCCGCCCTGCGTGCCAATCGTGCGGAGGTCGCGAATGCCGTCGCCTTGATATGTTCGGACGTTTTGTCCGAGCTGGAGACGACAACCTGTCCAATATTGGTCGGTACGGCACGGCAGCAAAGCGAATTGCCGACCGTTTTCGCTTTGGCACGCGTGTTGCTTTGCAACTGGCAGTGCAACTACGCCTGTCTTTCGGCGGGCAGGGATATCGCTGTGTTCTTGGAGGAGGAAACCTCGGACGGATGGTTGCTCTCGGTTGACCGCTCCGGCCTGCTAGGGCGCGAAACAGGCCACCAACGTCCTGCCGCCCCGTGGAGCGCAGGGTCCATAGCACGCAACGACAAATCCGCCAGCAAACGCACCATGCGTTCTGTTGAACATGGAGAAGACGATGAATTTGTAGCGGCTACAAAGCAAAGCAAACCACGACAATTTCATAATTCAGGATGCGGATATCGATCGCTCATATGACCCGCCGAAGCCCGTGCCCGCAGACTCGGCCTGGATTCTGTGCGTCATCAATATCACCGACGTCGAACATGAGTATGCAGCCATCGCGGCGCATGGCGGCTCCTATGGCAGGTGGTTCAGGATCCCGGCTACCGGAAAGACCTGCCAGACAGACTATGACGAGTGTATGCGAACTGGAGGACGGAAGGTCATTTTGAACCGGCCGAAGGCGCCGCCGCCTTTCAGCCTTCGACTGACAACAGGTCGTGACGAAATCGGCAATGCGACGGGAATGGAATTTCTTGGGATCGAGCCAGATGATACGTGCGATGGGGGCGTGGTCGGAATTGACCGCCTATTCTGACGCTGGATCGATACGATACTGGATTGGCTGCCATGTTGGTGCTGCTAACAAAAGCTCGCTTGCAAACCGGAAGCGGAGGCACAGTATTCCGATCTGCGCGTTCCGTCTCATGCGGTGGGGATCTCGAATGGCAGTTTTGCGCATTGCGCGACTTATTTTGCGCTGTAGTGTGGCGGGCCCCATCCGAAGAATTCGTTGGGGAGGGGCCATCGCGAAGCTCCAGAACGGACAATGAACTATGCCGTCGAACAAAACAGTCTGTCGTCGCGCTTGATCGCAAGTGCGTATGGAATGTCTATGCAGGTGCGACGGCAACAGAGGCACGCTCAACGATCTCCGTCGGCAGGATGATGCGTCTCGCCTCAACGTCGCTTCCGTTCAACCGCTCGACCAGCAACTTGGCGGCCGCTTCGCCGAGGCGATAGACGGGTTGGCGCACGACGGTGATGGGGGGCGTGGTGACGGACGTCCAGTCAGCATCATGGAACGACACCAGCGACAAATCATCGGGAATGCTAAGATCCAGTTCGCGGCGGGCCTTGAACACCTCGAGGCCGATCACGCTGTCTGAGGCGATGATCGCCGTCGGGCGCTGCGAAGATTTGAGCATCGCGGTCGCGATGCGGTGCGTTTGTTCCGGCGTGGTTGCCCCTACATGCACCCAGCTTTCCATGCCTTCCAGGCCTGCTTCGCGACAGATGCCGAGAAAGCCCTCGATGCGTTGGCGTACGGAACCGGTACTGATGTCGAACGGGTTGCTGAAGCGATGGTTCGGCGTGTCGGAGGCTGTAAGATAGGCGATGCGGCGATGGCCGAGCGCGATAAGCCGGCGCGTGATGCTCTCGGCGGCGTGCCGATCGTCGGTGGTCACCGTGTCGACGGATAGGCCTTCAACGGCGCGATCGAGCAGGACGAGCGGACGACCTGAGCGCTCGATATCGCGTAGGTGCTCGATATCGTTGTCGCGCGCGGGCGAAACGATCAGCCCGTCTACCCGCTTGGCGACCAGTGTCTTCACCGCCGCCTTTTCCGCCGCGATCTCCTCGCCGGAATTGGTGAGAATGACATCGAAGCCGGCAAGGCGTGCGACATCGGTGATGCCGCGCACCGCCGAGCTGAAGAAGGGGTTTTCGATGTCGCCGACCACGACGCCGATCGTGCCGGAGCGACCCGTGGTCATGCTGCGTGCCAGCTCATTCGGCCGGTAGTCGAGCATCTTGGCGGCAGCAAGGACCTTGATCCTTACCTTGTCGCTCACCGTGCCATATCCGCCCAGAACACGCGCCGCAGTTGCTTTCGAAACGCTGGCGACGCGCGCCACGTCGGCGACGGTCACGGAGGGCACCTTGCCATGATCCTGATCCATGGCCTCAGCTTTACAAGACATATTGACGACCGGTCAATGCAGATATAACAATCTAAAAATCAAAAGAGACCGGTCTCAATTAGAAAGAGACCGGTATCATATAAAAAATATATCTCATCCGCGCGGTAAGCGATGGAGGGCCGGACGCACGGCCGAGCACCATAGTCCGGTGCACGATTATGCGTCTGTCCGTCCGGCAAATGACCATCAGAGCAGGAGAACAAGACCCGATGACCCATGCAACTACAACCCCCGGGATTCTGGGCCGGATACGGACCGCAGTCCTGGTCCTGGCGCTTGCCATCACCGGTGGCATGGCCTCAGCCGCGCTGGCCGACGACAACCCGCTCGGTCTTATCGATGCCAAGACGATCAGCGTCGGCACCATGGGTGACGCTAAACCTTACGCCTTCACCACCGCCGACGGCGGCTTTACAGGCTTCGACATCGAACTCTTTCTCAATGTCGCCGAGCGCATGGGCTACAAGAAAGATCAGGTCGTCTTCACCGGCCAGGAATTCTCCGCGCTCATGCCTTCGGTCGCCAATGGCCGCTTCGACATTGCTGCCGCAGCGATCGGCACGACCGACAAGCGCAAGCAAACCGTCGACTTTTCCGATGGCTATCTTGCAGGTTTCCTCAGTGTGTTGGCGTCAGATGCCGGCATCACCGATGCGAGCGGTCTCAAAGGCAAGCGTCTCGGCGTGGTGCAGGGCACGCTGCAGGAAATTTATGCCGAAAAGAATTTCGCCGGGACCGACTTGGTGAAGTTCCCCGACAACAATTCGGCTGTAGCAGCGCTCAACAATGGCACCATCGACGCCCATTTCCTCGACTATGAGGCGGCCAAGGACTATTCGGCCCGTTATCCGGCCTTGAAGGTTGCGGTCAACATCCCGAGTTTTGACGCCCCGGCCGGCTTTGTCATCCGGAAGGGGAATGATGCGCTGCGCACTGCGCTGAACAAAGCACTGCATGAGGCCATGCAGGATGGCACCTGGAAGAAACTGCACGAAAAGTGGTTCCCCGACACGCCAATGCCGGCCGACTATCTTCCCAAGCCATGATGCCACTTTGCCGGTCCGAACGCGCCGGCCGGACCGGTCTTTCATTCAAGGGACTTCCCTATGAACTGGCTTGAAAACCTTCGTCGCAGCTTCCTTGACTGGAATGCGATGGCCGAGGTGCTGCCGACCATGATCACGGTCGGCCTGAAGAACACGCTGATCCTGGCCGCAGCCTCCACCGTACTGGGCGTGGCGATCGGCATGGTATTGGCGATCATGGGCATTTCGCGCTCACCCTGGCTGCGCATTCCCGCCCGCGTCTACACCGATGTCTTTCGTGGTCTGCCGGCTATCGTCACCATCTTGCTGATTGGGCAGGGTTTCGCCCGCCTCGGACGCGATCTGTTCGGCCCATCGCCTTATCCGCTCGGTATTCTGGCGCTCAGCCTGATTGCTGGAGCCTATATCGGAGAGATTTTTCGCGCAGGGATCCAGAGTGTCGATCGCGGCCAGATGGAAGCCTGCCGGGCCTTGTCGATGAGCTACGGCGAAGGCATGCGGCTCATTGTCGTGCCGCAGGGCGTGCGCCGCGTTTTGCCGGCACTGGTCAACCAGTTCATAGGTAATGTGAAGGACTCAAGCCTGGTTTATTTTCTCGGCCTGCTTGCGTCCGAACGCGAGATTTTTCGTGTCGGCCAGGACCAGGCGGTGGTTACGGGTAATCTCTCGCCCCTATTGCTTGCAGGAGTTTTCTATCTCGTCGTAACAGTGCCGCTCACCCACCTGGTCAACTATATCGACAACCGCTTGCGCGTTGGCAAACAGCGGCCCACGGCCGTCTCCAGTGGACTGGAGGAAGTCAGCGAGTTGGAAGGTGTCAAGCGCGGCGAGATCAGCACAGTCTTCAAGGGAGGCAGCCTGGACGTGAGCGGCCTCGGTATGGCTTATGGCGAACTGGAGGTGCTGAAGGGCGTCGATCTTGCGGTCAAGCCCGGCAGTGTCACTTGCATCATTGGCCCCTCGGGGTCGGGCAAGTCGACCCTGCTGCGCTGTCTCAACCGTCTGGTCGAGCCGAAGAGCGGCGACATCCTGCTCGATGGCAGCAGCATCCTTGCCATGAAGCCGGAAAAACTACGCCGCCGCGTCGGCATGGTGTTTCAGCATTTCAACCTGTTTCCGGATCACACGGCGCTGGAAAACGTCATGTTGTCGCCAAACCGGATAAAGGGCCTTTCGGCGCAAGAGGCCGAGCGCATTGCCAAGGCGCGGTTGGCGGATGTCGGCCTTGCGAGCCGCCAACACCATCGGCCCGGTGGTCTTTCCGGAGGCCAGCAGCAGCGCGTCGCCATTGCCCGTGCACTTGCCATGGAACCAGAAGTCATCCTCTTCGATGAAGTGACCAGCGCCCTCGATCCCGAACTCGTGAAGGGCGTGCTCAACCTGATGGCCGATCTCGGCAAGCGTGGCATGACCATGGTGGTCGTCACGCATGAAATGGGCTTTGCTCGGCGTGTTGCCGATCAGGTCGTCTTCATGGACGAAGGCTGCATCGTCGAGGCTGGTCCTCCGGATAGCATTTTCGATACCCCGCAAAGCCCGCGCCTCAAGCGTTTCCTTGCCGAAGTGCTGTGAATGCTCGACCAAAGTCCCACGATGACATCGCCATATGACCCGGGCCGTTTGAAAAGTCCGATGTTCTTCAATGCCCCCAGACGACGTGGGGCTCTTGCGGACGCCGGAAGGTGCCCCAGTCATTTTCATCGCATGATTAGCTGATCGAAAGACCCGACTATGACCGATACCACCATCACCTCGGCCGTCATCATTGGCGCCGGCATTTTTGGCGTTTCCACGGGTGTGCAACTCGCCCGGCGTGGCATTCGCGTCACCATCCTCAATGATGGTCCGCCGGCCAACGGCGCCTCCGGCCGCTCGCTCTCCTGGCTGAATTCCGCCCGCATGCGCTCTGAACCCTATCACCTTCTGCGCATGGCCGGGATCGACCGTTACCGTACGCTGTCGGTCAGGTTTCCAAATGCGGACTGGCTTCGCTTCGAAGGGGGCCTGACCTGGGATGCCAACGATACGAGCAACGAAATCGAGGCGGCATATTGCCATGAAGTTTCCATCGGCTATGACGCCCTGCGGCTTTCGGCTGGCGAGGTCGCCCGTGTTACGCCAGGCGTCGATGCGAGCGCGATCACGCCACAAGGCGCGATCTTCAATCCGGGGGAAGGCTGGGTCGATCTGCCAGCTTTGATCGGCGTGCTCCTCGAGGAATTCGCTGCGCGAGGCGGTGCGCTGGTGACGGAGGAGGGCGCGGCACGCGTCCTGGTCGAGAACGGCCGGGCGGTCGGTGCGCAAACTGCCGCAGGCAACCGCTTTCCGGCAGACGCCGTCGTGCTCGCGACCGGGCCTGCAGTGCCGAGGATGGTCGAGGAAAGCGGCCAGACGATCGGTGACGGAACCCCGGTCGCATTACTGGTCCAGACCAAGCCGTTCGTCCATCCGCTGCGCGCTGTTCTCAACACGCCGCGAGTCGCCGTCAGACCGGCGCCTGGCGGCACCTTTTCGCTGGACGCCGACTGGGCGGCGGACCAGGGGGTGAAACTCCGTCCAGATGGCGGATATGACGTCGACGGGTCGGTGGTCGATGCTCTGCTGGCCGAGGCAGCCAAGGTGATGGAGGGCAATCCGAAGCTTGAAGCCGCCTCCATTGACGTGGGCGGCAAGCCGATCCCGGGCGATGGCGAGCCGGTGGTGGGCGCCCTCGAGGCCATCCCCGGCTATTATGTTGTCTTTAGCCACAGCGGAGCAACCTTGGGCCTCATCGTCGGTGAACTGCTTGCTTACGAGGTGGCAACAGGCGCCGAGCATCCCATGCTCGCCACTTTTCGCCCTGAACGCTTCGCGGCGCGGTAGGTAGAAGAGGAAGCATCCAAACTCGTCGCGTTCGACGAGTTCGGATGCTCGCCGCCGCGCTGCAATATTCGCTGCGATGAATGGGGCTTCGATATGGCACGACCGATGCCGCGTCCAGCGCCGGTGACGAGCGCCACCTTGCCGTTGAGACCACCCATTTTCATCTCCATTTGACAGTGTTGGTGAGCTCTCCACGTGAGGCCGGCGCATAGCCGACACGGTCGAACCACTCATACATCTTGGCGCCTTCCTCACCCATGCGTTGACGAATGACGTCCAGCGGCACCTGGAAATAGCTGAACGGGCGGCCGGTGACACGCGAGAGGATGGCGACGACGTCGTTGCCTGTGAGTTCGTCGCCCGCGAGGTCGAAGCGCTTGCCGGAAAAGCGACCTGGGTCCTCGAGGAGGCGAACCGCGACGGCTCCCATAGTGGGGACGGCCGATTTCGCGGCTGGTCGAGTGGTGCCGGTGCTGCCGCAATATACGCGCCGCAACCTCTCCATGAACGTCGTCTACCCCAACCGGGCTCACCTGCCCTTGGCCGTTTCGGCTTTCATCGATGCCGTCGTCGGCAGGATACGTGCCGAATTGCTCAGCGAACAAGGATTGACGTAGTCCGCGCCGGCGGCCGAGGCTTTCGACGGGCAAGCTCGCCATGCGGTTTGCCGTCTCCCGATCCGCGCTATACTGGAAAAACCCCCGACCGCTTGCGCGTCGGGGGGCTTGCTCGGCTGATTGCGGTTATTTCGTGCCGTTGGCGGCCTGCTCGATGAGCTTGGCGACGACCCTGGGCTGCGAGACATAGACGGCGTGGCTGCCCTTGGTCTCGACCACGGTGGCGCCGGCACGCTTGGCCATCAGGCGCTGGGCAGGCGGGGGGATCATGTGGTCATCGGTGGCGACCAGATAGAAGCTGGGCTTTTCCTTCCAGGCCGGGACGGTGACGGCGCCTGCGAGTGCTTCGACACCCCATGGCACCTGGGAGTCGGCCATGAAGGCCGCGGTCCTGGGGGCGACGTCGGCTGCGAAGGAAGCTGCGAACTTGGCCTTGTCGAGGAGCAGGAAACCGTCGACCGGCGGCAGGATCGGCGGAACGGGCGCGCCGGCCGGCGGGTTGGCGATCAGGCTGGAAACGGATTCGCCCTTGTCCGGGACGAAAGCGGCGATATAGACGAGCGCCTTCACCTTCTGGTCGGTTCCGGCTTCGGACACAACCACGCCGCCATAGGAGTGGCCGACGAGGACGACCGGGCCGTCCTGCTGGGCAATCGCCCGCTTGGTGACCGCCACATCGTCCTTGAGCGAGGTGGTGGGATTTTGCACGATGGTGACGTTGTAGCCGTCCTTCTTGAGGATGTCATAGACCCCCTGCCAGCCCGAGCCGTCGACGAAGCCGCCATGGACAAGCACGACGTTCCTGGTGGCGGGGGCGGCATGGGCCGGGGTGAGGGCGCTGGCGGAAAGGGCGATGGCAGCGGCGGCGGTGAGGGTCTTGATCATGTTCGGTCTCCCTGTGATATGTTGCGACAATCATTATCGCGATAATGATTCTATACGCACTCCCGATTTCCCTGTAAAGATATTTTTTATCGCGATAATGATTTTCGTGGAACGGGGCCGTTGCCCCAGGCTCTCGTGGAGGCTGCCATGACCGATGACACCACTTTGCCGCTGGACAGCCAGCTCTGCTTTTCGATCTACTCGGCTTCGATCGCCATCAATCGGGTCTACAAGCCGATGCTGGACGGGCTGGGCGTGACTTATACCCAATATCTCGTGCTGAGCACGTTGTGGGAAAAGGACGGCCTGACGATCTCGGCGATCGCCGAGCGCCTGGCACTGGAACCGAGCACGATTACGCCGGCGGTCAAGAGGCTGGAGGCGGCCGATTTTCTCGGGCGCAAGCGCAGTACCACCGATGAGCGGCTGGTGGAGGTCCACCTCACCGCCAAAGGTCGCAATCTACGGACCAGGACAGGCTGCCTGACCGATGCCTTGCTCAGGCATTCCGGCTTCACCGTGCCGGAGATGATCGACCTCAATCAGAAGGTCCAGAAGCTGCGCGATGGCATGCGCCAGGCGCTCGCGTAGGAAGGACCATGCGGTCATGAGGTTGAGCGCATAAGCTGTGCGATGAAAGAATAGCCTGGATTGCTGCCGTCTCTTTCGCGGCATTTTCCTTCTTGCGCCGCTGCTTGGGCCGAGACGGCATCACACCCAGATCCAGCAGGCGCCGCTCGATCGCGAGTGCATAGATGACATTAAGAACATTGCGATCGGTTAGCGTCGGGTCGCTGAGTGCCAGCACGGATGCCCGCACAACGCGTCCATTATCGGTCTTTGCCACTTTGGCAGCCACGCCGTCGTAGAGAGCATCACCGCGAAGGCCGTCCGTCGCACCCTTCACCAAGGCTGCGTAGATCTTGTCCTTTGTCTGCCCCATTTTCGTTACTCCGAACTATCGGCGTCGTGAGCCAATCTCAGGCAATTTGATAGAATACTACAAGATTGGCCTTCCCTCTGATCATGTAGCCTGTGCGGATTGCTGGATCACGGGTCTCAATCCGCGGTGGGCAAGCGGCCACACAAAAGTGGACCTCGCGCCCCTGACAGGGGTTCGAGGCCCGCTAAAACGGCCAGACGATGTGTCCGCACCGATGGAAAGGTCCTGGCGAACTCAGCCCGCAGCCGGTGCCGCGCCAATGCTTGAGTCCCATGCTCGTTTCAGTGGGCGCCGCCGCCACCATTGCCGGCCTGGATCTTCCGGGTCAGGAGCACCGCGACCGCTGCGAGTGCCAGCACCGTGCCAATCACCGCGAACGTGTCGCCAAAGCCCAGAATGAGCGCCTGGCGGTGCACGGTCGCCCCGATCACACCGATCGCCTTGTGCTGGGCAAGGGCGGCATCGGTCACGCCATGCGCCATGAAATACTGTGTCAGGTGATCGATCCTGTCGCGCACCTCGTCTCGAAACAAAGTGACGGACTGGCCGATGATGTTGGAGTGAAACTGCTCGCGCTTGGTGAGCACCGTTCCTAGCGCGGCGGTACCGACCGCGCCGCCCAGATTGCGCAGCATGTTCGAAAGGCCCGACGCCGCGCCGGCGTCGCTGGGCGCGATGCCCGCGGTGGTGATCACGCTGATCGGCGTCAGCACCAGGGCCTGGCCGATGGCGCGCACGATATTGGGCAGGAAGAACTGGTCGCCGGCATTGTCCAGCGAAAGGTTGACATTCATGAAGGCGCTTGCCGCGAAAATGCTGATGCCGACGAAAGCGATGAAACGCACGTCGAAATGCTTGAGCAGCAGTGGCACGAACGGAATGATGAGGAGTTGCGGCAGGCCGGTCCAGGCCAGGACCAGGCCGATCTGCTCGGCATTGTAGCGCTGCACCTGGCCCAGATATTGCGGCAAGATGTAGACAGTGCCGAAGAGTGCTACGCCCACCAGCACGTTGACCACGATGCCGATGCCGAAATTGCGCTGTATCAGGAGGCGCAACTGGACCAGCGGCTTCTTTACGGTCAGCTCGATGACGATGAAGGCGGTCAGGAACAGGCCTGCGATCAAGGCGAGCTTGACGATGAAAGTCGACTGGAACCAATCATCCTTGTTGCCTTCCTCGAGCACGGTCTGCAGCGCCGCAAGCCCGATGGCCATGGTGGTGATACCGGCCCAATCTCCCTCCCTGAGGAGAGAGAGCTGCATCGGCTTCTTTTCCAGCGTGAAATAGAGCGCCACGAACATGAGCAGACTCGGCGGCGCATTGACGAAGAAGATGGTCTGCCAGCCGTAATTCTCGGTGAGATAGCCGCCGATGGTCGGGCCGATGGCGGGGGCGAAAGTGACCGACAAGGCGAACATGGCCAGCCCGATCGGTTGCTGGCTCTTGGGCAGCCTGGTCAACACCATGGTGAAGGCCATGGGGATCAGCACGCCGCCGGCGAAACCCTGGAGACCACGCAACGCGATCATCGTGCCGAGATCATGGGCGAAGGCACAGGCTGCCGAAAACAGGGCGAACAGCACCACATTCACCAGCATGTAGAGCCGGAACGAAAAGACGCGGCTGAGATAGTCCGTCAAGGGGATCACCACGATCTCGCCGATGAGATAGGACGTCGAGATCCAGGCACCATTGTCGACGCCGGTGCCGATGCCTCCTTCGATGTTGAGCAACGAGGCGTTGGTGATCTGGATGTTGAGGATCGCCATGAAGGCGCCGATCATGGCGGCGAGCACCGCGATCCAGGCGTTTGTACTCGCCTTTTCGACCGGCTTCGCCGCAAGAGGCTGGGCTTGAGAAGAGCCGAGCCCAACGATCTGGGTCTGGGTAGACATCGCAGCCTCCTGGCCGCTGTGTGAAAGGGGCGCGCCTTAGTTGATCGCACCAACCGCCGAGGCGATCCGCGTCGCCTCCGGCTTGGTGTCGATGGACGGGTAGACCGACATGCCGGGTCTAAGCACGACAGGAAGGGCGCCTGCCTGGTCGAGTACGATCTTCACCGGGATGCGCTGTACGATCTTGGTGAAATTGCCGGTGGCGTTGTCCGGCGGCAGCAAGGCAAATTCCTGGCCGCTTGCCGGCGACAGGCTGTCCACATGGCCTTTGAAGATCTGTCCGGGGAAGGTATCGACCTCAATTTCGACCGGCTGCCCGGCCTGGACATCGGTGAGCTGGGTCTCCTTGTAGTTGGCGATGATGTAGGCCTCGCGGCTCGGCACCACAGCCATGAGCTGTGTGCCGGCCTGGACATATTGGCCGACCCGCAAGGTGCGGTTGCCGACCATGCCGTCGATGGGGGCAACGAGATTGGTATAAGATAGATTCAACTCGGCCTGGTCCTGCGCTGCCTTGGCGCCGGCGAGCGCGGCCTGCGCCTGGGTAAGCTCGGCCCGGTTCACGTCGAGCTGCTTGGTGGCCCTGGCGAGCACGGCGGTGTCGCGCGTGACTGCGGCGCGGGCGGCGGCAATGCGGGAGGAGGCCTGCTGCGCGTTCTGGAGGCTGCCGAAGCCTTTCTGCGCGAGCTCGGCATAGCGCTTGTCTTCCTGCTCGGCGAAGGTCTGGTTAGCAAGGTCGACGGCGACGGTAGCCTGCGCCGCGTCGATCTCAGCCTGTTCGGCAACCAGGGCTGCCTCCTTGTTGGCGATATTGGCGCTGGCCGCCGCGACCTGCGCCCGGGCCTGTTCGAGGGCGACCTTGAAGTCGCGGTCGTCGATCCGGGCCAGGACTTCGCCGGCCTTTACCGGCTGATTGTCGTTGACCAACACCGTCGCGACATAGCCGGACACCTTCGGGGAAATCGTCGTGCTGTCGGCCTTGACATAGGCGTCGTCCGTGGCGACCAGGAAGCGGCCGACCGTCCAATAGTCCCAGCCATAATGCGCGGCACCTGCAAAAGCGGCAAGGGCAACGCCGGCAAGCAACAGCCAGCGCGCTGGACGTGCTTTTCTTGTCGATTGCTGTGGAACGGGGAGGGTAGGCTCATTGACCAGCTCTATGCCGGGCAGTGCCTCGGCCGCCGGGACGGTCTTCTCATTGGTGAAGACGACTTCATGCTTGCTCATGATCCAATCCTTTCCTGGTGGAGCTGCCGGAATCGGGCTTGCTCTCTTTTAGGAAAATTGTTATTTTCCTAATTAGTCTCAGTTGCTCTTGCTGTCAATAGAATTTGGAAAATGGTCATGATCCTAAATGTGGAAACTCCCAGGCGCCAGCGTGGGCGACCGCAGATCCGGCCGGATGCAGAAACCAGGCAGTTGATCGTCGAAGCCGCCCGTTGTGAATTCCATGGCCATGGCTATGCCGGCGCCAGCATGGGGCGTGTTGCCGAACGGGCGGGGGTCTCAACCAAGACCATGTACCGCCTGATCCCGACCAAGGCCGATTTGTTCCGCAGTGTCGTCGCGGCACGGATTTCGCGCTTCTTTCTGGACCTGGACGAGGAGCGCCTCGAAAAGCTACCGATCGAGGTGGCCCTTGAGCATATTCTGGTCGGCTATGGCGCCTTGACCTTCGACGAGGAGGCGGTTTCGAGCCTTCGTCTCGTCATGGCCGAATGCGACCGCTTTCCCGAGATTGCCACCGCCTTCTATGAACTGGCTTTGCGTCCCACCAGCCAGACCATGGTGGCATGGCTCAAGCGGCAGCACGATCTCGGCGAAATCGAGATCGAAGACCCCGAGGCTGCAGTCGGCATGCTCCGCGGCATGATGACCATGGAGCCGCAGCGCGCCATCATGCTCGGCCTGCGCTCCCCGCCCGGACGCGAGGAGATCGCGGCCCGGGCGCGTCGGTGCGCCCGTCTCTTTCTGAACGGATGCCGGGCTCACAGAGACTAGAATCGATCTTTGCGGACGGTCGCGGTTTCGATCAGTCCGGCGACGGTTGCCGGGCCTCAACGCACTGAACGGAATGTCGCGCGCAGGTCTTGCGATAGGGCCTCCGGCTGTTCCCAGGCCGCAAAATGCGTGCCCTCGTCGTGGCGCTTGTAGAAAACAAGGTTGGGATAGGCCTTGCGGGTCCAGCTTTCCGGCGCCTGGTAGATCTCGTCACGAAAGGCGCTGACGCCGGTCGGCAAGGAGATGCCCTTGGGCGCGAAGAAGGCGAGCTTGCTTTCCCGATACAGCCGCGCCGATGAGACCGCCGTGTTCGTCAGCCAGTAAAGCGTGATGTTGTCGACGATATCGTCTTTCGTCAGGCCTTCCCTGGCGCCGTCGAAGACGCGCGCGATCAGGTTATAGCTGCGGATGTCGTGGTCGATGATCCAGGCCGCGAGGCCGACTGGCGAATCCGCCAGCGCATAGAGCGTCTGCGGCCGGCCTGCCATTTCCTGCGCATAGCCAAGCCCGGTCGAATAGAAATCGACGAGCTGATCCCAGGCGTGCTTCTCCTCGCCATTCAAATCCGCGGGCTCCGGGCCGTTCGGGATCAGCGGAGCGATCCGCGGAGGAATGGTCGCGGGCATGTTGGTGTGGATCGCCGCGAGGCCGGGCGGACGCTGCAGCGCCATCTGCTCGGTCACCGCGTTGCCCCAGTCTCCGCCCTGCGCGACGTAGCGGTCATAACCCAGCCGCTGCATCAGCACGGCCCAGGCACGCGCGATATGCTGCGGGTCCCAGCCATTGACGGTGGGCTTGCCGGAAAAGCCATAGCCCGGCAATGACGGGATCACCACATCGAACACATCGGCCGCACTGCCGCCATAAGCGATCGGATCGGTGAGCGGGCCGATGATCTTCAACTGCTCGATGATCGACCCAGGCCAGCCATGCGTGACGATGATCGGCAGCGCGTTGGGATGCCTCGACTTCACGTGGATGAAGTGAATGTCAACGCCGTCGATATTAGTGATGAAGTTCGGATAGCTGTTGATCCGCGCTTCGGCACGGCGCCAATCATGCTGGTTCGCCCAATAGTCGGCGAGCTTCTGAATGGTCGAGAGACCAACGCCCTGTGTCGGATCGTTCTCGCGTTCCGGCCATTTGGTCGACTTGATCCGACGCTTCAGGTCGGCAAGTTCGTCGTCGGTCGCATGGTAGCGAAACGGCTGGATCGAACTGTCGCCGATCGTCTTATGGCCGACAGCGGCAGCGTCGGACGACGGGTTGCCGGTGCTCGAAGGGGATGCTGTTGCGGTGGATATCAAGGCAGGAAGCATCACACCGATCGTTCCGGCGACGGCCGATGCGACGAAGTTCCTGCGGCCAATCAAGGGGTGGGAGGCAGGCATGGCAGTTCTCCTGAAGCAGTTCTTGGGAAGCCGATGGGCTTCTTGATGAAAAATGTGTGAAAACAAAGAGTTAGAGGGAGAGTGCGATTTGGAGAATTTGCACTTTCCCCGGGGGTGCTTGAGCGAAGACGCGGCAGGATCGATGAGAAGGCCGCGCCGCGTCCTTGGCTCCGCGTGCGTGGGAGCCGTGAGTCCAGAGTCAGCGGGTTTGGACTACGCAGAAACGGCGAGCGCGACGCTGGCGGTGATGCCGCTACGGGTCATCTTCGAATAGGGGCAGGTCGCGTGAGCGCGCTCGACCAGCCGCTGTGCGACATCATCGGCGATGCCGGGGATGCTGACGTTCAGGCGGGCGGTCAGGAAATACCCCTCCGCTTCATCAAGCGACAGGTTCACCTCGGCGTCGACCGCAGTCTCGGCCGGAAGCCTGATGCCCTGTTCCCTGGCAGCGTGTCCGAGCGCGCCCTCGAAGCAGGCGGACCAGCCCGCCGCGAAAAGCTGTTCGGGATTGGTGCCGGGACGGTTCGAGCCGGGCACCGACAGCTTGACGTCGAGCTGGCCGTCCGAACTTTTTGCCCAGCCTTCGCGGCCGCCGACGGTGTGGACATGTGCGGTGAAGAGAGTCTTGGCAGTCATGGGAAGTCTCCTGTTGTTGTATTCGGTGATGACCGATACTTGGAGGAGACTTAAGACCGACAGCAGACGGCCAAAACGATAGGCAGCCTCTCAGGCGCTGATATGGAAAACCCCAGGTCGATTGTCGCGACGTGCCATGACGTCACCACCTCGCCTCTCGATTGAACTCAGGTTGGTTTGAACGCGCCGAGATCTTTCAGCTTACGCTTCAGGCGTGGCGCTATCCAATCGATGAAGACTCGTACTTTCAAGGGCAGCAGCCCTTGGCGAACATAAACCAGGTGCACGGGAAATGACGGGCTCTCATAGTCGTCGAGTATCGCGACCAAGGCGCCCGATTGCAGATCGCCAGCGACCTGGTAGCGGGGGAGGCGGACGATGCCGACTCCACGCAAGGCCGCGGTCAGGGTAGCCGTCGCGGTATTGGCGCGAATGCGGACGTTGGGCTTGCCTTCCTGCCTGCGGCCTTCGCGCTGATAGAGCCAGCCTGGTTCGGTGATGTGGCCGAAGACGGCGCCTTCGTGGCCGGTGAGGTCTTCCGGGCTCGAGGGGCACCCCTTGCGCGCCAGATATTCCGGGCTGGCGCAGGTCACGAAGTCGAAATCGCCGACCTTGACCGCATAGAACGAACTGTCGGCAAGTTCACCCAGGCGAACGCCAACATCGACATGCTCATCGACAAGGTTCACGACACGATCGAGAGAGAGAATGTTCAGCGTGATCTCGGGGTGTTCGCACATGAAGTCATAGGCGAAGGGCAGCACATGGTCATGACCGAACGCGATCGGCACGGTGATCGTCAAAACGCCCCTGGGCGTTTCATATTCACCTGATGCCCGCAGTTCGGCATCCTCGATTTGCGCGATGATCTGGCGGGCCGCATCGACATAGTCGCGGCCCGTATCGGTGAGCTGGACGTTCCGGCTGGTCCGAACCAAAAGGCGCGTGCCGAGATGGCGTTCGAGGTCCGCGACCTTCCGGCTGACGCTCGGCAGCGGTGCATTCAGCTTGCGACTTCCGGCCGACAAACTGCCGGCGTCGACGACCGCCAGCAAAACCTGCATTGCGTCGAGACGGTCCATAAGGCCATACCCCCCACATTACCGGATTCAGCTCTGATCCGTAGTGCTGATAGGGCATTGTATAGACACATTGCTTGTTCGGCATCGCGCGTAGATGCGCGGCGAGCGATCACGCGAGCTAAAAGATACCCGATCCGGGACAGGACAAGGCCGAGAAGCCTCACATTGCCGTTGAGGTCGGTTGAACGATATGCCGGGCCTTTCGCTTTTTCGAGAGGCTGGTTTTCATTCTTGATAGCTGCCGCGCGACATCCAGAACCACTAGTTTTCCTTCGATCGCCAGGCATCGCAGGAGCTGATGCCCGTGGATAGCTGAGGAGATACGAGAATGTCAGAGACAATGGGGACCGCCGTCGTCACCGGCGCATCGAGTGGAATCGGCGCGGTCTATGCCGACCGCCTTGCCGAACGGGGGTACGACCTCGTCCTGATCGCGCGCAACGCGGACAAGCTGGCACATGTCGCCGAACGGATCCGTGCCAACACCAGCAGCAAAGTGGACGTCATGTCGGCCGACCTTGCGGATGCCGCGGACCTCGCCCAGGTCGAGGCCTTTCTCAGGGATACCCCGGACGTTACCTTGCTCGTCAACAATGCGGGTCTTGGCGGGGCGCTGAAGCTGGTCAACTCCGACGTCGACCAGATGACTTCGCTGATTTCGCTCAACGTCACGGCGCTCACCCGCTTGACCTATGCGGTCGTCCCGCAATTCATCGCGCGCGGCACCGGTACGATCATCAATATCGCTTCGATCGTTGCCATCAATCCGGAGGCGCTGAACGGCGTCTACGGTGGCAGCAAGGCGTTCGTCCTCGCCTTCAGCCAGAACCTTCAGCACGAGCTCGCTGGCACCGGCGTCACCGTGCAGGTTGTGCTTCCGGGCGCTACCGCGACCGACTTCTGGGCGATCGCCGGCCGCCCGCTTGAGCAGATGCCGGCCGCGATGGTCATGCGTAGCGAGGATCTCGTCGAGGCGGCGCTCATCGGGCTTGACCGGGGCGAGTTTGCCACCATCCCCTCTCTCCAGGATGGTGAACTCTTCGACGCCTACGAGGCCGCCCGACGGGCGATGATCGGCAAGCTTTCCACGGCTACCCCGGCGCCCCGCTACCGCGACGTGGGTTAGGGCTTTGTCGCAAATCTTCAGTGGCCTGAGGATGTCGACCTAACTCTGCCTTTGTGCAGGCGGCGATCGCATCGAATTGTTCTTTGATGTTCGGGGCTAGAGCGAAGGCGAAACGACCCCTGCATCATGCCACAGTCTGCCTGAGTGAAACGCATCCGCTCAGGCGGGGACCGCCAATTGCCCGACGGGAATGTGGCAACGTATGAAACCATCAGCCGTGCGTTGAAGGGGCGGACGGCTTTGCGCGCATCGAGAGTCGACCTGGCGCGGGCAGCGGCCCGCCAATGGGCATCCCTCCCCGTGTACCGACATGGACTGAGGCATCGCCGGCGGCATCGGCTTATAATCGTCCTTGTGCAGGTCGGGCGCGGCGCGCAGCAGCATTTCCGTATAGGGGTGCCGGGGCGAGCTAAAGAGGGCCTTGGTCCGGCTGACCTGCATGAGCTCGCCGAGATAGAGGACAGCCACCCGGTCGGCCAACTGGCGCACCACGGCCAGGTCATGCGAGATGAACAGCATGGCCACGGCATGCTGTGCCTTCAAGGAGGCCAGCAGTTCGACGATCTTGGCTTGAACGGAGACGTCGAGGGCAGACAGGATCTCGTCGCAGATCAAAAGCTGCGGCTTGACGAGCAGGGCCCGAGCGATCGCCACGCGCTGGCGCTCGCCACCGGACAATTGCTCGGGAAAGCGCTCGAGGTAGTCAGCATGAAGGCCGACGCTTTCCAGGATATCTTCAAGCGTTGCCGTCTCGAATTCGATGCCGAAATGATCCAAAGGGCGTTCGAGAATGGCCCGGACCTTGCGGCGCGGGTTGAGGGAGGCATCCGGATTTTGAAAAATATACTGGATCTGCCGCAATTGCTGGCGTGAGCGCTGGGAAAGCCGCGGTTCCAGCCGTTCGCCKCCCAGGCTGATGGATCCCGACCGGGGCGCCAGACGGCCACTGATGGCGCGCGCGATCGTCGACTTGCCGCTGCCGGATTCACCGACCAGGGCCACGATCTCACCGGCGTTGAGCTCGATCTCGATCTCGCGTGCCGTGACCTTCCCCTCCTGGCCGAGCAAGGTCCTCAGCCAGCCGGATTGAGTGTAGGAGAGCGTCAGATTTTGCAGTGACAGCAAATTGCCAGTGGCATCGGTGTTGCCGATGGGTGTCTTGTCGAGCACCGGCGGCGTCGCGGGCGGCGCAAGTTCTCTCCAGCGCATGCAGGCCACGGCATGGCTGGCGTCAACCTTGTCGAGGGATTGCGGGGTCGAGCGGCAAGCCTCACTGGCGGCATCGCAGCGCGGCTGGAATTTGCAGCCGCCGGGCATTTGATCCCGCCTCAGGACGCCCGTCAGGCCCCTGGCCCCCAGGGTGGCGTGCTGGATTGTCGGAATGGAGGCGATCAGACCGCGTGAATAGGGATGGAGTGGCCGGGACAGCAAGGTTTCGCTGTCGGCGGTCTCGACCAATTGGCCGGCATACATGACGCCGACCCGGTCGGCGATCTGGGCTAGCAGGGCAAGATCATGGGTGACATAGAGCATTGCCATGCCGATCCGGCTTCTGAGCTCCGACAGCAGGCGGATGATCTGGCGCTGGGTCGTGACGTCGAGGCCGGTCGTCGGTTCATCCAGGACGAGAAGATCGGGATTGCAGGCAACCGCCATCGCGATGGTGACGCGCTGCTGCTGCCCGCCGGAGAGTTCGTGCGGGTAGCGCCGGCGGACGTCGCCAAGGCCCACCAACGCAAACAGCTCCCGCAACCTGTCATCCATCGAGACATTGTCCGCAAGGGCTCGATGGGTCGAGATCATCTCGCGGATCTGCGACCCGACGCGCATGCCCGGGCTCAAGGCCGTCGTCGGGTTCTGGGGGACGAAGGCAATCTTTCGCCCGCGCAGCGCGGCCAGCGAAGGCGCGTCGAGTTGCAGCAAGTCGGTTCCCTCGAAAAGGACCTTGCCTGTCTGGACCCTGCTGTTGGGCGCCTGGTAGCCGAGCAGCCGATAGGCCACCGTCGATTTTCCGCAGCCCGATTCACCGACCAGGCCGAAGGCTTCTCCACGTGCGATGTCGAACGAGACCCCTTCGACGATATTCGTCCACCCGGCCGGTCCCGCATAGGCGATGGAAAGATTGTTGACGGCAATCAGCTTCGTCATGGTTCAGGCTCCCATCGCCGGCCGCTGGCCGAGCATGCGCGACAGGCCATCGGTGAACAGGTTGAGGCCGATCACCAGAGAGGCGAGGCCGAGCCCGGGGCCGAATACTGTCGCGGGCGAAGCAATCAGGAGATTGCGGTTTTCGCTGATCATCAGGCCCCATTCCGGGGTCGGCGGCCGGATGCCGAAGCCGAGAAAGCCCAGCGCGCCGATGAGGATGGGCGCATAGCTCAGGCGCAACGAAAACTCGACCAGGAGGATGTTGGCAGCGTTGGGCAGGATTTCGCGCAGCACGATCGACCACAGTCCCTCGCCGCGAAGCTGAGCAACGGCGACATATTCGCGCGTGGCGATTTCCATCGCCGCCGCCCTGGCGATACGGGCAATGCGGGGTGCGTAGACCAGGCCGACCACGAAGACGATCAACAGCGGATTTCCCGCCAGTGCCGGGCCTGCCGCAATGATGACGACCAGGGCCAGGGCCAGGAACGGGATGCTGATCATCGCCTCGACCAGGCGTTGGGAAATCTCGTCGAACCAGCCTCCGACATAGCCCGAAATCAGCCCCAGGATCGTTCCTGCCGTCATGCCCAGTATGGTGCCGCCGCAGGCCAGCAGGAGCACGATGTGGGCGCCATGCATGAACCGGCTGAAGACATCGCGCCCGATCTGGTCGACCCCCATCGGATGCAGCCAGGACATGCCCGACAGGGGCATGCCCGTCGCCATCTGGGCGAAGCCATAGGGCGTCCACAGCGCGCCGATGGCCGCGAACAGCACATGGGCGGCAAGGATCGTCGCGCCGATCCGGAAGGGGCCGGGCGTATCACGCCAGCCCCAGCCGCCGATGCGCAGCCTCTGCCGCCTTTGGCGGCTATCGAGCCTGATGAACGTCATGAACCTGTCCTCAAGCGGGGTTGCAGGAGGGTGGCGCCGAGATCGGCGAGCAGATTGGCCGCGATGTAGACGGCTGCGCTGATCATCACCGTCGCCTTGATCAGCGGGATGTCGCGCAATTGCAGCGCGTCGATCAAAAGCGTGCCGAAGCCGGGATAGGAAAATACGCGCTCCACGATGACCACGCCGCCGATCAGGAAGCCGAGATTGAGCGCGGTGACGTTCAAGGCCGGCACGATCGCATTCGGCAGCGCATGGCGCCAAAGCACGGCGCGAGGCTTGAGGCCCTTCAGTTCTGCCAGGCGCACATAGTCCGAGCGCAGTACCTCGATCAGGCTGTCGCGCAGGACCCGGATCGCATAGACGGCCATCATGATGGCCAGTGTGACCGCAGGCAGAACCATGGCGCGCAACGTGCTCGCCCAGCTGCTGGTCTCGGATATGGTCGACAGGGCCGGCAGGATCGGCAATGCCACTGCGAACACGAAGAGCAGGATGGTTGCCAGCAGGAAATCCGGCAAGGACAGCAGCAGCAGCGTGATGAAGGAGATCACATTGTCGGCGATGCTGCCTCGTCGTGTCGCCTGGACGACGGCGGGAACGATCGCAAGCACGACATAAAAGGTGAATGCCAGCGAGGAAAGCAGCAGCGTGTTGACGATGCGCGGGGCCAAGACGTCCGCGATCGGCCGGCCGGTGGCAAGCGAAGCACCGAGATTGCCGTGCAGAAGATCGGTGAGCCAGGTCAGATATCGGCTCCAGGCCGGTTGATCGAGATGCATTTGCTGGCGCAGTACTTCCAGAGCCTTCTGCGTGGCATCGCGTCCGAGGATGCGCGAGGCGATGTCTCCCGGCAGGGCCTCCAGGATGAGGAAGATCAGTATCGACACCAGCAACAAGGTGAAGATCGACAGGCCGGCCCTGGCAATGACGAGGCGAAGGATCTTCATGGCGCTTCGTTCCCCTGTGTGGTCGAAGCGGGCAGGAAGGCTGCATCGGTGAGAAGGTCGCCCGCCCAGACGTAGAGCAGCACCAAGGGCCTGTCGGCCGACAATGTGGCGTGGGGGAGCCAGGGGGGATGGTGAATGATCTCGCCGGCCTGACGCGAGACCCAGGACGAAGTGCCCGCCTGCCAGAACGAAGGACCGGTCAAGGGATAGTAGACTTCGTCGGCGGGATGATGATGGAGCGGGTAATGGGTCTGGGGGCCCAGGAACATCAAGCCGAAGGCGAGCTGACTGTCGGTCAGCAGGGTGGGGGGACCGTTCTGCGGGCCGCAGATGACGGCATAGCCGTAATTGTCCGCAAAGCTCGGGCTGGGCGGAGCGGCGAGATAGCTGGGACTGCGTGTGACATGGACAATAGGCAGGAGATCGAGGAGGGCGCTTGCCAGCGGCGAAGGATCGCCGTTGGCCGCAAGCTCCGCCTCGCAGGCCGGCTGGATCGGCACGCGCGCGCTCGGGATTTCGCGGACGGCCGTGAGGCTCTGGGCCAGAACCCGCAGACGGCTGGCATGGGAGGAAGCCACCGGATGGTGCGGACTGTCCAGGCCGTCAGCGAAATCTAGCATGAATCTTGTCAGACGATGAAGTGGCATACGCAAAAGGCCCTTCTCAGGAGCACGAGGCTCCTGAGGCTGAATTCGGAAAGAGGTGATGGAAAAGCAGCTAGTCGGCGCAGCTCAGTTCGGCATAGTCGATGCGATTGACATCGACATGGGGCGTGTAGCCGCTGCAGCCCTGGCGAAGCCCGGCCACGGCCGAGGTGAAGATCGGCAAGATCATGCCTCCCTCTTCGGCCACCATGCGCTGGGCGTCGCGATAGAGGGCCGTGCGCTGCTGCGGATCGGAGGTTTGTCCTGCCTTGACGACCAGAGCGTCGAAGTCGGGCCGATGCCAATGCGTCTCGTTCCACTCCGACTTGGTGTTGAGCGAGAGCGTCAGGGCCTCGGCCGGCGGGCGGGCGCTGGTATAGGAGATCACGGCCGGCTTTTTCAGCCAGATCGTATCCCAATAGCCTTCCGCGGGTGAGGTGATGACATTGACCTTGATGCCGGCGGGCTCCGCCATTTGTGCATAGACCTGGGCCAGGAGCAGCATGCCCGGATAGGAATCGGAGGTATAAAGATCGAATTCGATGCCGTTGGGATGGCCGGCCTCCGCAAGCAGGGCCTTGGCCTTTTCGACGTCGGCGGCCTTCGGCGGCGTGACGA
This sequence comes from Labrys sp. KB_33_2, assembly GCF_052114505.1. Lineage (NCBI taxonomy): Bacteria > Pseudomonadati > Pseudomonadota > Alphaproteobacteria > Hyphomicrobiales > Xanthobacteraceae > Labrys > Labrys sp. KB_33_2. The sequence goes on from NZ_JBFREW010000026.1 coordinate 69,838, forward strand.
GGCCAAAGGGGGAATTCAGCGGGATGGGCGTATCGCCGCCGGTTTCCCCATAGCCCAAGAGCACGGTGTCGAGGATCTTCTGGCGATCCATCACCAGCTTCAGGGCCTGGCGAACACGTGGGTCGTCGAAGGGGGCCGTGTCGGTCCATACCGCAAGATAGAGCGAGGTCGCGCCCGGGGTGGAAACCAGTGAAACGGCGGGATTGTCCTTCAAGGTGATGAGGCTGGCCGGATCGACGGCCAGCGACAGGTCGACCGAACCGGACAGCAGGGCCGAAAGACGCGAGGTCGACTCCAGGCTGGTGGTGATCTGCAGGCATTCGGCCTTGGGCAGGCCCGTGCGCCAATAATGGGGATTGCGCCGCATGACCCGCACCGGCCCGTTGATCGAGAATGTTTCCTGCATGAAGGGGCCGGTGCCGTTGCCCTTGGTCTTCAGTTCCTCGCTTTTGGCGCCGTCCCGCACCATCAGGGCATATTTCGTGGCGATCAGCATCGGCAATTCCACCACCGGCTGCTTGACCTTGAAGCGTACCGTGTGGGCGTCGACCGCCGTAATGCCTTGCGCATCGAGGAAGGCGAGTGTCGAAAACCCACCGGGCGAAACGGCCGGGTCGAGCAGGCGGCGATAGGAATAGACCACGTCGGCCGCGCCGAAATCCGAGCCGTCATGGAACTTGACGCCCTTCCTGAGATGAAAGGTCCACTCGGTGGCATCGGCGTTGGATTCCCATTTCTCGGCAAGGACGGGAACAGCTTCCATCGTCTTGCTGCGATCGACCAGAGGTTCGTAGACCGCTCGTATGTGATAGGCGCTGTCAGTGCCGATCAGCGCAGCAGGATCCATGGTTTGTTTTTCGCCGTCGGATTCATAACCCAGCACACGGACGCATTGGCCCTCGGCAAACGCTGCCGTTGCTGAAAGAATGCTTACGCCAAGCGTAAGCGTGAGGATGGAGTATTTTATGAATTGCTTCTTCACTTGCGTTCCCGTTTTTATCATTTGAGAGAATGTTAGTGAGCTTTGCCGGCCCCTTGCAAACGACAAGAATTCGCGGCTAGATGAATGAGATTCATGTAGCAGAGCCAAACGTGGTCCAGAGAACGCTTCCTCCCCTTTCCACCTTGCGCGTTTTCGAAGCGGCGGCGCGGCTATGCAGTTTCAAGAATGCCGCTTTGGAGCTGAATCTTACGCAATCGGCCATCAGCCACCAGATCGCGTCGCTGGAGCGCAATCTCGGCACGCAGCTCTTCATCAGGAAGCCAGGACGGGTCGAGCTGAGCCAGAAGGGGACGCTGTATCTATCGGTCATCCAGGACGCCCTGGACCGTATCGCCCTGACCACGGATCTCATCCGCGAGGCGCCGGTCAAGGGATCGCTGACCGTACAGGTCTATGTCACGGTCGCCGTGCGCTGGCTTATACCCAGGCTGCATCACTTCAACGAAGTCTCGCCCGAGATTACCGTCAGCCTGGATGCGAGCCTGCTCGATTGGGATTTCAATCCCGATCACGCGGATGTCGGATTGATCTATACACGCACGCCCGAACGGGCCCGGGTCAGCTACACCTTGTTGAGAAAGGAACGGCTCGTCGCCGTCTGTTCGCGAACCATTGCCGAGGCGATCTCATCACCCCAGGATCTGTCGCATTTCCCCTTCCTGTCGATATCCGGCGCGACCGACGATACCGCGATATGGGCCCAGAGCCTCGGCCTGTCCAATCTCCTGCACAAGAGCGCACCGCGCTACGACAGCACCTTGCTCGCAATCGAGGCCGCGATGAACGGCCAAGGCCTGGTGGTGGTTCCCCATTTCCTGGTCGAGGCGGATCTGCGCAGCGGCAATCTGATGATACCCGTGCCAGCCGATGTGATGCAGCCCGGCGGCTGGTATCTTGCGCATCTGCAGAGGCGCAGCAATGAAAGGCCGATCCGGGAGTTTCTGCGCTGGGTGCAATCCCAGTAGATTGCCCTCGATCCGAACGTTTGGGCACGGAGAGGGATCGGCATTTCGACAAATCTGCCGCCACCTGGGTGACGGCAGAGGATTTGTCGAGCGATATGAGCATCGCTCCTGGCGCGATGCAGGGATCGATTCAATTCGGGTCCCGGCGCCATTCCTTCAAGAAGCTTGCGGCCACCGAAATGTCGTGCGTCAGTGAACGATCCTTGTCGAGGAACGCCACTTTCTTGCGGAAGGACTGCTTGAAAGCGGCTGTCGCAGTCGAGAGAGGGCGATCCTGATGTTCGGCCAGTCGCAGGTCCACGGCCTGGGCTGCCTGGATCAATTCGATGCCGAGAATTGTGAAGCTGTTGTCGATCTGCGCGCGCACCCTGCTCACGACCAGGGGGGCATTGGTGCCGACGTCCTCGACACCGCCGGCAATCGGACGCGAGTCGAAGGAGGTGGGCTGCGCCAGTGCCCGGCTTTCGGTGGCGATCGCCATCAGCGGCGCTTCCACCACCAGGAAGGCATGCTGGGCTTCGCCGGCTGCCAGATAACGCGGCAGTTTGGAGTGCTGGGGATTGTTCAGCTTCAAGGTGCGCTCGGAGGAAGCCGTCGCGTGATGGGCCAGGACGATCCCCAGTTCCTCGAAGGAAATGACCCATGGCAGCGGATCGAAATTGGCGGTCGGCAGGACGGCCCCGCCCTCGACATAACCCCGCTTGGCCTGGGGCAGATCCGAAGCCGGACGCACTCCCAGTGCGATGCCCGGATTGTCGTCGGACGAGTTGATCTGAATCTGGAGCAGGGCCTTGGTCCGCGCGATGCTGTCGGTCATGCTGCCGAACAGATAGGGAGCCGTGCGGTAGCTCAGGGGATCCTGGAGGATGCGTTTGTCGTCCTGCTGCCACAGATAGCTTCCCGACAGCAAGGTCCGCAGTTTCTTGGCTTCGCCGATATAGCTGGGGAAGGGTCTCAAGGCGGTGACGTCATCGAGGAGCGGAGAAACATTCCCGTTCAACCCTTCCAGGCTCAGCGCATAGACCATCTCGGAGCTTGCCATCATCTGCTCCGCATCATGGATCGCCAGCGCCCCGAGCCCGGCTGCATAGGCGTTGGAACTGAGGATGGCCAGGCCATCCTTTCCGAAGGGCTTCAGCGGCTCGATCTTGGCAGCCTGCAAGGCCTGCGCTGCGGGCATGCGCTTGCCCTTGTAGTCGACATCGCCCTCACCAAGCATCGCCAATCCGACATGGCTGAGCAGGGTCATGTCTGCTTGCCCGACCGAACCGCGCGAAGGCATGATCGGCGTGATCTGTTCGTTGAGAAAGGCAAGCAGCGTTTCGGCGACGTGCTTTTGTACACCGGGGCCACCGGTAAGGATGTTATTGAGGCGCACGGCCATCGTTGCGCGGACGATATCCAGTTCGGTATCGGGGCCGACGCCGACGGAATGGGCGCGCAGCAGCCCTTCGTTGAAGTGGCGGGATGCCTCCAGGAGTTCGGGCGTCAGTTCACCCTTGGCATCCACCATCTTCCGGTCCTTGTTCCAGCCCACGCCGACCGTCAGACCGTATATTTCCTGCCCTTCCCTGGCGCCCTGCAGCAGAATGTCGAACGCCTTCGACACCTTTTCGAGGCTCTCGGGCGGAACAATGACCTTTTCTCCCTTGGCAACACGGACGATCATCTCGGGCGTCGTATCGCGACCGTTCAAGGTCACATCGGCCAACGCCCCCGACGTCAGCAACAAGTAGCTCCCGGCAATACAAGGCAGCAGCCGATATTTTGACATTTGGCTTCCCTTTTGAATTGAAGGGAACCTTGGAAAGTCCGGGATATCTTTGCAAACGATGAAAAATTACGTGCGCGTGAATCCTTTTCATGTCGCGTTACAATGGTCGGTTGGCACGGTGCAGTTCAGCCGACGAAGGCCGAGACTCGCGATCAAACGGGTGCTGCCAACCGCCTGCACCATGGTGATGTATCGAACTGCGAAATCGGTCCCAGCGATATTGAACCGCCCCTGGTTTGCCGGAGGCCGTTTCGTTTGAGTCACGCTGCCATGGCTGGTTCGCTCAGCATGGCGTAGTAGCGCTCCTCGACTTCAGCCGGCGGGATGTTGCCGATGGGTTCCAGCAGCCGGCGATTGTTGAACCAGTCGACCCAAGTCAGCTTGGCGAACTCGACGGCCTCGAGCTTCGCCAGGGTCCGCGCCTGTGGATGAGCTCCGCTTTATAGAGGCCGTTGATTGTTTCGGCGAGAGCGTTGTCATAGCTGTCGCCGACACTGCCGCCAAAGGGTTCGATGCCAGCCTCGACGAGCCGCTCGGTGTGTCGAATGCTGACATATTGAGAACTCCTGTCGGAATGATGCACGAGGCCGCCGCGGTGTGCGGGCCGTCGCTCGTGCAGGGCCTGCTCCAGTGCGTCGAGCACGAAGCCCGACCAGGTACTGACATAGGTGAAATCCGAGACCCACAGCCTGTTCGGGGCCGGTGCCCGGAAGACCCGGTTCACATGATCGAGCGGGCACGGCGCCGCCTTGTCACCGATCGTGGTGCGCACAGACTTGCCGCGGATCACGCCTTGCAGGCCCGCACTGCGCATCAGGCGCGCCACGGTACAGCGAGCAAGCTGATGCCCTTCTCGCTGCATCTGCCGCCAGACCTTGCGCACGCCATAGACCTGGAAGTTCTCGTCAAAGACCCGCTGGATCTCCGGCAAGAAGGCGGCATCGCGCCTCGCCCGGATCGAGAGCTTGGCCGGATCGCCCCGTCGCGAGGCATGAGCGTGGTAGGTTGACGGGGCGATCGGCAGCACGTTGCAGATCGGCTCGACCCCATAGGCCCTGCGGTGATCGTCGATGAAAGCGATCATGACCGGCGTCGGCGGTCGATCTGCGCCTGGGCAAAATACGCCGACGCCTTATGCAGGATCTCGTTCGCCTGCCGCAACTCCCGGTTCTCGCGTTCGAGGGCCTTGAGCTTGGCCACCATGTCCGTCGTCAGCCCAGACTTGCGACCGCTGTCGACCTCGGCCTTCTTCACCCACTCGTTCAGTGTCTGCGCCGTGCAGCCGATCTTGGCCGAGATCGACATGATCGCCGCCCAACGGGACGGATGCTCGGCTTCGTGATCCAGCACCATCCGCACCGCGCGCGCACGCACCTCAGGCGAGAACTTGTTCGTCGTCTTGCTCATACGGGCTCCACCTTCTCAGGAGTTGGAGCCTTCGGCAAACCCGGCGCGGTTCATTTCGCCAGCGTGGCGACGCCGGCGAGCTGGTCGACGAGTTCCATTGTCACCACGTCTGGCCGTGGTGACGCCGCGGTCGCGGCCGGGTTGGCGACCTGTCGCCACGCTGCATTGTCCACGGCCCGCGCGGTTGAGCCGCCCACCGGCCCGAAGACATCACATATCGAAGGGCCGGCGGGTTTAGCTGTGGGCAATGCCCGGTATGGCCATCATAGGGCCGTTACTGACTGCGATTAGCAGTCGCGAAACAACAAACACAGATCGCGCCCGCGATTACTTTGGCGGATCGGAAAGAGAGCATTGATGCGGCGGATTGGTCGCGGGCGCGTTGCCCGTCGTATTGGCGTCGGAGCGCTTTTGGCGGCCACAGTGCTGCTGGCCTCTGGCGCAGCGTATGAAGCTATCGCACGCCGGGATGCCGCCACGGCGTTCCCGCCGCCCGGCAAGCTGGCCGACATTGGCGGCCGCCGTATCCACATCGATTGCAGGGGCGACGGCTCGCCGACCGTCATCTTGGAGGCTGGCGCGGACACGAGCGGATCAACGCTCTGGTATCCCGTGATGCAAGCCGTCTCGCAGACTACCCGCATTTGTTCCTATGATCGCGCAGGCCTCATGTGGAGCGACCCCGGCCCGCTTCCGCGCGATGGCGAGGCCATCGTCGCCGATCTGCAAAAGGCACTGGCCGCAACGAACGAGCACGGCCCTTATGTCATGGTTGGCGCGTCTCTCGGCGGTCCTCTCGCCATGCTCTACACCAAGCACCACCCGGCCGACGTTGCCGGCGTCGTGCTTGTCGATAGCGCGCACCCCGACCAGATCGCGCGGCTTGAAGACGCCTCCGGCGTTGTGGACGATCCGGCCCCCTTCCTGTTTCGGGCAATCGCGAACGTTGCATGGACGGGCCTGCCCCGGTTGCTCTTGCCTGCACCTGAACTGCCAGAGCTACCCGACCGCGTAGCGGCCGAGGTCGCCGCCTATCAATCGCCGTCGCTGCGCGCCGCGCTTGACGAGGCCGTCGCGATGCCGGCGATCTTCCAGCAGGCCGGCACCTTTCGCGATCTAGGGAGCCGGCCGCTAGCCGTCCTTTCACACGGCAAGCAGTGGCAGGATTACAGTGCCGACCAGCAGGCCGTCGCCGGCATGGGCCGGGAGCAATTTGAACGCCATGAGGCCGCGTGGGCGAAGATGCAGGACGAGCAAACCGCGTGGTCGCGCGACAGCACCCACCAGACCTTGCGCGATTCAAGCCACGTCGTGCAGTTGGAGCGGCCCGACGCGATAATCGCTGCAATTGCCGAAGTCGTCGCGAAAGTGCGACAGGCAGGGCGCGAATGAGCGCACTCTTTAGATATATATGCGCGGTTTATGCCTGCCGTTTGGCCGCGAACTTGTAGAACTTGCTGCGGCTGATTTTCAGTGCCTTGCAAATCTCGGCCGGCGTCCTGTCCGTTTTCGACAAGGCTTGAATCGCCTGCACGGTTTCGTCAGGCACACCCGGCCGACCGCCCACGCGTCCCCTAGGTTCCCGACCAGTTGACGGACGTACAGGCCTGGACCGGGTTTGCTGGTCATTTCACGCACGTGCGCCCGGGCGAGGGTCCCCCGAAGTGTGCCGGTGACCTGCTCCCCTGAAAAGTCCTCGCTTTGAGGTTAGCCTGCTCTCTGACAGAGGAGACGGGCCATGAAACGATCGAGGTTCTCGGACGAACACATCATCGGCATCCTGAAGGAGCATCAGGCGGGATTGTCCGCGCCTGAGCTGTGTCGCAAGCAGGGCATCTCGGATGCGACGTTTTACACTTGTATGGCGCTATGGAGGTGTCGGAGGGCCGGCGGTCCGGCATGAGCAGGTGTGTCGCGAGGGTCGGTGCCAGTGTCACCCGCAGAAGCCCGCGCACGCTCTGGTCGCGCCCGAAGACGCGCGTCTCCAGCTCCTGCGACGACGCTTCCATCTGGATGGCGAGCTCGAGGACCTCCTCGCCCGCAGCCGTCAGGCGGTAGCCCGAAGGCAGCTTTTCGAACATCTGCGCCCCGAGGCGTTCCTCGAGCTGGGCGATGCGTCGCAGCACGGTCGCGTGGTTCACTCCAAGGCGCCCGGCGACGGCCCGCACTGAGCCGCCGCGCGCAGCGGCAAGAAAGTAGCGAACGTCATCCCAGTCGATCATGGTGCATTCCCGCGCCGCCAGCTGCGCCTTCCGAAGCCCACTCTAACAAGCTGAGCTGTAGTGCACGCGAACGCCGCGGCGTTCAATCGGCTGACTGGATCGTTTTTGCACCACCGATGTGCGCGATTCCGCACTCACCGCCAGTCTCCAGCGAACCCATGTTGAGGCTCTCGGGGGACCTCCCCGTACAGCCAAAGACCCGAGACGGTGAACGAGGACTGCACGACATGACAAGATTAAATGGAAAGACTGCCGTCATTACGGGCGGCGCCACCGGTATCGGCCTCGCCGCAGCAAGACGCTTCATCGAGGAGGGCGCCTTTGTCTTCATATTCGGCCGCCGGCAGCAAGCGCTCGACGAGGCTGTGGCCGAGCTTGGGTCCAATGCCCGGGCGGTGAAGGGCTCGGTCTCGAAGGAGGACGACCTCGACCGCCTCTACGCGGCGGTGAAGGCCGAGCGCGGAAGCCTCGATATCGTCTTCGCCAATGCCGGGGCGGGAAGCCCGCTTGAGCTCGGCCAGATCACCGCCGAGCACATTGACGAAACCTTCGACACCAATGTGAAGGGTACGATCTTCACGGTCCAGAAGGCGTTGCCGCTGTTGGGCCCGGGCGGCTCGATCATCCTGACCGGATCGAGCGCCGGCACCACGGGCGCTCCGGGATTCACTGCCTATAGCGCGAGCAAGGCGGCGGTGCGGAACCTCGCGCGGACCTGGGCGGAGGACCTGAAGGGCACCGGCATCCGCGTAAACGTGCTGTCGCCCGGGGCGACGGCGACCGAACTCGCGAAGGAGGCGTTGGGCGAGGAGGGCCAGAAGGCCTACGGCGCAATGACTCCGCTCCAGCGCATGGCCGCTCCAGTGGAGATCGGGGCCGTGGCTGCTTTTCTCGCATCGTCGGACAGCAGCTTCATGACCGCCAGCGAGGTCGCCGTTGACGGCGGCCTGGCGCAACTCTGACCCCTGTGTGGTGCCATGCCTGGCCCATGCACAACGAAGGATAAACATCATGAAAAAACTTGAAGGTAAGGTCGCAGTCATCACGGGCGGGAGCAGCGGGATCGGATTGGCCACGGCCAGGCGCTTCGTGGAAGAAGGCGCACACGTCGTGATCACCGGGCGACGCGAGAAAGAGCTGAAGGAGGCCACTGCCGTCATCAAGGAAAACGTTACGACGGTCGTCGGCGACGTGTCGCGCCTGGACGATCTGGACCGGCTCTATGCCGTCGTGAAGGAGAAACATGGTCAGATCGATATTCTATTTGCAAACGCGGGCGCCGGAACAATCGCTCCGCTCGCGGCGGCGACTGAGGCTCATTTTGACCAGACCTTCGACGTGAACGTGAAGGGGCTGTTCTTTACGGTGCAGAAGGCCCTTCCCCTCTTCCGGGACGGCGGTTCAATTATCCTGACCTCTTCGGTTTCGAACGTGATGGGGTTGCCCGGGTTCAGCGCTTACGCCGCGAGCAAGGCGGCTGTTCGCAACTTCGCGCGCGCTTGGACACTGGAGCTGAAGGATCGCAAGATCCGGGTGAACACGATGAGCCCGGGACCGATCGAGACTCCCGCCCTGGCGACAACGACGGGCCTTACCCCTGAGCAAGCCGAGCAAGCGGCCGCCCAATTTGCCTCGCAGGTCCCCATGGGTCGCAGGGGCCAGCCAGAGGAAGTCGCGGCTGCCGTCACGTTCCTTGCCTCCGATGAGAGTTCTTACATCACCGGCGTGGATCTCGCCGTCGACGGAGGGCTGGCGCAAGTCTGACCCCCGACATCAGACGCGATCGGAGAGACATCATGACCTATGCAATCATCGGCTTCGGCAATATCGGCCAGGCCCTGGCCAGGGCATTTGCCCGAAGTGGGATCGACGTATCCGTCGCAACCACGCGCGACCCAGAGAGCTTTGCATCCGCCGCGGCCGCGATCGGACCCGGGGTCACTCCCAAAAGGCTGGCGGACGCGGTCAAGGCGGACATCATCTTTTTGGCTGTCCGTTTCGAGTCGCATCCGGATGTCGCGAAGGCGCTCCCAACGTGGCAGGGGAAGACCATCGTCGACGTGACCAACGCCTACGGCGTGCCTCCTGATGAACTTGGAGGACAGCCTTCTTCCGGGTTCGTTGCCCAGGCCTTCTCCGGGGCAAGGCTGGTCAAGGGCTTCAACCATCTGATCGCTGCCACCCTCGAGCAGGATCCGGCCGTGCATGGCGGCAGGCGGGTCGTGTTCCTGGCGAGCGACGATGACGCTGCCGCAGCGGAGATTGCTGCGCTCGCGGAAAATCTTGGTTTCTCGCCGATCAAACTTGGCGGGCTGTCGGAAGGTGGGCTGCTCGTCCAGGCACGCGGGAATGGCTGGGGCCATCTGATCTTTAAGGACCTGGTCAAGTTCGACGGATGAACACGACGTGTCAACCGGCAGGGCCACGATGCACGGGGCGGATCGAGCGCGGTCCGATCCAAGCGAAATGGAGAAATTCCCATGAGCATTGAGAAGAACATCCAGACCGTGAGGGACTTCTTCGCCGCAATCGGCCGCGGCGACAGGGAGGCTCTGCTGACGCTGGTCGCCGAAGACATCGAGTGGATCATTCCGGGCGAGCACTGGCCGCTGGCGGGAACGCGCCACGGACACGTCGGGCTGGCGGATTTGCTTGAGACGGCATCCAAGTCGATAGAAACATCCACGGAACCCCGGGAGTTCGTAGCGCAAGGAGACCGGGTCTTCGTTGTCGGCTTCGCGAGGGGAAAGATAAAAGCTACGAACAAGACGTTCGAGGACGACTGGATCTTCGCCATCACGGTTCGGGACGGCAGGCTGACCAACATCCGGGAATATGTCGACACGCAAGCACTGGCCCGGGCCTCGCGGATGGACGCGTCTGGGCCTGCGTAGCGCTGGCCGTCCGCAGCCATCAACTCGGGGCAGACGGTGGATCAGCCGTGGATTGCCCGCCGCCGCCCACCCATCAAATACCTAGCCGTAAGGGAGATTCCGATGTACGACCAATCGAAGCTATCCGAACTGATCCGGTTCGCCCGCATCGATGCGGGTTCCACCGTCATCGACGTTTACCCGGGCGACGGCGACTGGACGCGCCTGTTCTCCGGGGTCGTGGGACCCCAAGGTCGGGTCTACAGCTTCGTGCCGGCCGAAGTCGCCCACTTCAAGAACGATCCGGTCGGCCGCATGCGGACGCTCGCGAAGGAGCCGGGCCGAGAGAACGTCGAAGCCATATCGGCGGACCTCGTGGCAATGCCAGAGGTCACCCCGCCCGCGAATGTCCTGTGGCTGCACCTGTTCTACCACGATCTCCACACCGCTCTCATCCAGGCCAGAGGCGCGACCGCATCCGACTTCAATCGGGCCGTCTACGAGCGGCTTAAGCCGGGTGGGTACTACGTCATCGTCGACCACGCCGCCGCAGCGGGGACGGGTACGAGCAACACCCAAGCGCTGCATCGGATCGACCCTGCGTCCGTCCGCAAGGAGGTGGAGGCGGCCGGCTTCGTATTGGACGCGCAAAGCTCCATCCTCGCGAACAAGGACGACTCGCACTCGATCAAGGTTTTCGATCCCTCGATCAAAGGTGAGACTGATCGCTTCGCCTTTCGATTCTTGAAGATCTGACTCTGACCAAATCCCCTACGACGAGGTCGGCTCTCTTATGGGAGGCGGCGTTAACAAGCGCGATGACCGAATGTGGGTCGATTTCGGAACGACAGCTGACCGCAAAAGTTGGTTGAAACCGGATCGTCCGCTGTCGACCCCGCATTCGACTGTCCGGAACGCGCCCCGTCTCAGCCATTCGACACGTTGGTCGTAACCCCTGAAAGCCGCTGCGCGATTAGTCGCCTAAGCTTTTGCTCGTCCGTCCAGCCACGCAGCGAGGCCGTCCAGCGTCTGCAGTCCGTATTCCACCGCGCCGAAGCCGATGACCACCTGACGCCGTTCGCGGCTGGGGTGGAGCTGGCGCATGGTCAGCACCGTCTTGCCATCGGCCTGTTCGTCGAAGGTCACCGTGACGCGGAAACGGTTAGGGTCGTCCGGGTCGGGCGTGCCATGGTCCATCACGATCCGCTCGTTCGGCACGATTTCCAGGAAACGCATGAGGTTGGGGAAGCGCTGCTCCTTGCCCTCGAACATGCCAACCATATCGAAACGCCAGAACCCGCCCTCGCGGATATCGGCTTCGTGGGTCTCGATATTGAGGGCGGTCGGGCCGAACCATTGGGTGAGTGCCTTGGGATCCATCCAAGCGGCAAAGACCTTGGCGCGCGGGTAGCTCAGCAGCTTGACCAGCACGATCTCGCGATCAAGCGACCAGGTCTCAAACTGGCTTGCCATGTCTTTCCTCGTCCTCTTCCGTCTTGTCCAGATAGACTTCCAGTCGGTCCAGCCGTTCGGCCCAGCGCTGGCGCTCCGCTTCCATCCAGTTCGCCGCCTCGTCGAAACGCGGCCGCACCAGCCGGCACCAGCGGCTGCGCCCGCGCTTTTCGCTAGCGATCAGTCCGCAATCTTCCAGCACCCTGAGATGCTGGGCGAACGAGGGCAGCGCCATGTCGAACGGCTCGGCCAGGACGCTGACCGGCACCTCACCCTCGGCAAGCCGCGACACCACCGCGCGGCGGGTCGGATCGCTGAGAGCATGAAAGGCAAGGTCGAGGGGGGTCGAATGATAGGGCATGTGCATCCGTAAAATGGTCGCGGGCACCGGTCAATGACAAAAAGGCACTTGCCTTAGTGTCTTTGTTCGAACATAAAGGCATCTGCCTTAGTATTTGGCCCGTGCAGGGCGAGTATGCAACCACACGCAAGGAGGCCCCGGTGGTAGTTCGTGTCGATTTCAACATCTCACTGGATGGTTTCGCGACAACGACGGACCAGACGCCCGAGCAACCGATGGGCGCCGACTGGATGCGCCTCGTCGGCGCATATATCGCGACAAGGACGATGCGTGAGCGCGTGTTCAAGGACACCAGCGGTGAAGGTACGACCGGCGTCGACGACAGATATGCCAGGGCGTATTTCGACAATATAGGTGCGGAGATCATGGGCGCCGGCATGTTCGGGCTGCACAGCTTCCCCGATGACCCGAACTGGAAGGGGTGGTGGGGCGACGAGCCACCGTTCCGCGTCCCAGTCTTCGTCCTGACCCACAGGAAGCTGCCCTCGATCGAAATGGCCGGCGGCACGGTATTCCATTTCCTCGACGCCACTCCGGTCGAGGCGCTCCGGCAGGCTGTTGCCGTCGCGGGTGGAAAGGACGTGCGGGTTGGCGGCGGAGCCAGCACCACCCGCGATTTCCTCAAGACGGGGCTCGTCGACCGTCTCCACGTCGCCATCGTCCCGATCCTGCTGGGACGCGGCATCCGCCTGTGGGACGACCTGCGAGGCTTCGAACTTGGCTACACGGCAGAGTCAGAAACGGCAGAGAGCGGCACCATTCACCTGACATTCCGGCGCTAAGCGCTGGCGCATGGACAGCATAATCATGGACTGCCCATAGGCGTCCATGATGTCGGTTTTTCGAACAGTCAGCACCGGTGGCGCCAGTCCGCTTCTGGGTCGGCATTCGACTGTCCGCAATGCGCCCCATGTCAGCCGTTGAAGGCGCGCGAGGTCGCTTCCGAAAGCCGCCGTCATTTAGATTATGTCATTCAGATTATCGCTCTCGAAGAGACCGCGATCGAACCAGCTGTCCTGGCGCAAGGTCGATGATCTGCAACTCACATCCGGTGCGCCGTAATATAGAGGATCGGGAGACCGCTCGAGCCGGGAGCTACCCAGCTCGCACGAACGGTCTGACTGCCAGTGGCGTTGGCGCGAACTGCATCCTTGTCGCCAGCCCGGTTCACCAGGATTATTTTCAATTCCGGGAATATTCTGTCGAAATTTCTGAAATGATTTGGACGGAGATGCAGATTGATTTTCAGTAATTGATCGACTCGTGATGAAGACACCTGGCGCTGAAAACTAAAGGTTGACAATAAGACTCAAGGCTCGTATTTTTTGATATCGATATTTTCTTGCCGAGTTTTGATTTTACGCGGTTGGCCCCGCGTTCTGAACGAACCTCCCTTTAAAGCATCGTTATCACCATCCGTGGCTCTCAAACGCTGCGATCATCAATCTTGCTATGAAGGGGTTTTTCATGACCACTGGCACAGTCAAATGGTTTAATTCCACTAAAGGTTTCGGCTTCATTCAGCCTGACAGCGCCGGTCCAGATGCTTTTGTCCACATCTCGGCTGTCGAGCGCGCTGGCATGCGCGAAATCGTCGAAGGCCAGAAAATCCGCTACGATCTGGAGCGCGACAATAAGTCGGGCAAGATGTCGGCCTGCAATCTGCAGGCGGCCTAATCGATCCGGGATCTGCTTTCGCTTGACCACGGATGTACTGGCACTGCCGAAAGCATGAGACCAAGTGAGGTCAGGCAATTTGCCTGACCTTTTTTGTTGCGGCTCTCCTGGAGAGCACCCATCACGAGGATAGAGATGATCGGGGACTACACCAAACCGCGTCAACAAGCCGAGGTTGCCTTCGGCAAAACACAGTCGCAGTTCTTCGCGCGCGGGCGCGCTTTCGAGGAGCTCGATTCGATAACGGTTGCCCGGGATGAAAAAATCCTGAGGCTGCGGGAAGCACGTCTTGCCAGGCAATTGCAGGACGGCATCGAATTGGTTGCCAAGCCAGCCTCGAAACGAACCAGAAAGTCCTGACTTCGGTCAGCAACGCAGTTCAATTGGAATAGAGATTTGAAAAACATCAGAAACGACGAATTTTCTGACCGTCGCAGCAGGGCTATCGACGCAAAAGCAGCTCTCCTGCAGGGCTATCGCGCCGCCAAGGAGGCTGCCGCGCCAAGCCGTGAGACCAGGCAGGCCGAACGAATTGCGATCGCCGAAGCCCGCGAGTTGCGACGCGTCGAACGCGAGCAGATCAAGCTCGCCGAACAAGCCCGACTCGAAGCCGAGATTGCGCAGCGCAGTGCGATAGCTATGGCGGCCGCGAGCGCTGAGGCAGACGCTCGCGAACTGGCTGCCAAGACGCGCATCTCCCGTGTCATCGAGGACGAAGCAGCCCGTAAGGCTGAACGGGACCGCCGTTACGCCAACCGCAAAGCCCGCCAGATCTGAGGGACTCGAACCTAGCGTAGCGGATCGAGATTGTCCGGGCTTGGGCTTGAGACCATCGCATTTTCTGGATCGGATTATCTGGGATCGTAGTTCAACCTGGACTCATATTCTACGAGCCTTCACGCCCCTTCGGCCGCTGTTCGCAAGGCGATCCTGGCAGCGCGCATTTCGTGGAAACGTTCATGGGCGCGGCCAGTCACGCTCTTTATTGCGGCGCCCGTGCCTGACTTCGGCACCGTTGAGCCGATCATCAGGCTTTTGATCCAGCAGATTCACGACATCATGTTGCGCGACCTGCCTGACAAGGCATCTTGGCAGGCAACCGAAAGTCTCGTTTTGGCAACTTGCCGTTCAAGCCCAAGCGGTTCGATCCTTTCAATCGAGGCCGCGCCTCGGAGGTACGATCTGCGACTGGAATATCTCGAACTCGATCTGCGTTCGGATCTGCTCCGCGCTGCCGCGCACGACCACGAAGTGTTCCTTGTCGAAGTATATCGTCGAAGTGTCGCCGTCGTTGCCTTCGACATAGCAGATGCGGCTCACGTTCACTTCGATCAGATGTAGATCATAGCTTCTCTCGAACCTGCAGAATACGGGGATCTTTGCCGCCACCGCTTCAAGGCGATCAGGCGTTTCTGGCGATCCATGCATTTCAACCACCCCACACAAAAACGAGCGCAATGATGGCTCTTCCAAGGCGGAAATGTAGTGAGGCCCGCGCGCAAGTCCAGAATGCCGCAGCGGCAGTTCGTCAAAAAAATGCCCGCCACGCACAAGAGGAATAGCGAGCGGGCAAGGGTCGGAACTGTCGATCTCTCCGGGACGAGAGGACAGCCAAACCGCCAGCACTCGCCAGGAATACCTCGATGTCACGTTGGCTCAGCGTGGAGCACGGATACAACCGAGCTGCATGCTGGATAATAGGGGGCGGGAACGGCCGGCATAGGAAATGGTCGTCATCCCCGACCTCACACCGACCAAACTCTTACATGACATTGCCCCTCGAGCCTTGGGCAAAAAAATTGAGGCGACAGGCCGAAGAGGGATCATCGGCCCGGAGATTTCCATGCGTTACAGTCTCGGCAAAACGAACTCGACGCGCCGGTTCAACGCGCGCCCATCCGGGTTGTCCGTGCCATTATCCAGCGTATTGGCAGCGATCGGGCGGCTGTCGCCGAAAGCCTTTGCCGACAATCTTGCCTTCTCTACTCCATGTTTCACGAGCCATTTCGCGACGGCGTTCGCCCGCTGGAGAGACAGGCCCTGATTATATCGGGCCGAGCCTTTGGAATCGGTGTGGCCCTCGACAACGACTATGCCGGTGGGAATGGATGCAATCAGGCGGGCGATATCGGCAAGCGTCGGTTCGGCGGCCGGCTGTATGGTGGCCTTGTCGAAATCGAACAGGATATCGCCTTTCATGGAAACTGTGACGGTTTTCTCCTCTTGCCGCACAGCAAGACCGCTGTGTTGAGCGGCGAGCCTGTCGGCTTTCGCAGACAGATCCAACACAGCATTATTGAGATCGGACGGCAGGCCCTTGAGATCGGACGGCACGCCCTGGAGATCCAGAATCGTAGCCTTGAGATCACGGATATCACGCTTGTACGAGGGATCTTCCGCGGAAGAGTTGCTTGTGCCAGCCACCATCATGCCCAGCACGAGAGCATACTTGCTTAGGCCGCCCATCGTTATCGATCAGTGAGCTTGATTGCGTCGAGCGTCTCGACACCTGGGATCGTCAACGACACTTCGGTGATGTCTTTTGGTGGAGCAGGAAACCGGCCGTGCCAGGAGCCTGCGATCAGAGAATCCTTGCTGGTTTTGATGATCAGATTGGGATTTGTCAGTGGCTGGTCATTGTTGTCTGTCAGCAGCAGATGCTTCTTGTTCCCGGCAAGAACATAGAAGCTGTTCTCATAGGCGTCCCGGCTGATCGAATCATAGATCCGCTCCAGCTTGTCCGCCACGAGAGGCTTGAAGCGCAGCTTGATCGTCAGGATGTCGCCGTGCCGGACTGCCTCGATCACCTGAGCTTCGGCGGCCCCGCCATTGGTCAAACCCGTGGCCAGGGGTGCGGTCGAAGCAGCCTCGATTTGTGTTTGGGCAGATGCCGTTTGAGCCAATCCAATCACCGCTAGGAAGGTAGCAAGTGTAAAGATTTTTGTAGCAGCTCTGGTCACTTTCACGACAATATTCCTCCGTTCTTCAAAGCTTATGGCTATTCATTCGAATCACGAATCGTATACTCGATAGCTTACTCACGTGCGAGAAATTTTGCGACTTCCTAGAACTCACACGTTTGTCCCTGCTCTGATCGCACCCTACCCGTCTCTAATTGCAGTGACGTGGAATCATCGAAATTTCTGGCTCGGAGTACCTGCGATCAACGCTAGTCGGGAAGGGCAGATGCACCGGATTGAGCCGTATTTTCCTCTTTCGCACGGGGTGTCTCGCATCGATGATCGTCGGATCATCAAAGGTGCCGCGTTCATGCTCGACGCCTTACCCCGGGCCAAGGCCCTGCTTGGTGACAGAGGCTAGGATGCCGACTGGTTCCGCGCAGCGCTCGCGGAGCGCAAGATTGCCGCTTGCATCCCGTCAAAGATAAATCGGAAGATGCCGATCCCGCACAACACCGCGCTCTACCGCCAGCGCCACAAGATTGAGATTATGTTCGGCAAACTCAAGGACTGGCGCCGCATCCACACCCGTTATGATCGCTGCGCGCTTACATTCTTGTCCGCCATCTGCATCGCGGCAACGGTCACCTGCCGGCTCAATCAATGAGGCCTGAGCCTAAAGCCTGTTGCGTGTGAGTTCTCGTTGAAGCGCGACTTGCAAGCAGGCGAAAGATAGCGCGTTCATCGGCGGGCTGCCATCAGCTCGCGGCGGAAGACCTCGGCCGGGGTTTGGAAGCCCAGGCATTTGCGGGGCGTAAGGTTGGACCAGCCTCGCTTATGCGGGGTAGTTTAATTGCGTCCGGAAAACTAAAATCGCCGATGAGAGCGTATCGGGCGGAGCAGTTCTTGTTCCCGCCCTAGCTTGGCGGCGATGTGTCCGGCGAGCTGGTCGAGGGCCGAGCTCATCGCCTCGACCTGGGCGGGGGCTCCGGTATCGGCCGGGGGCACGGCGATGCTGGCCTGGGCGGCGGCACCACGCCCGCCGTTGCGGTAATGCAGCCGCCATTGTGCCTGCAGCATGACCACGCCCTCGGCATTGGTATCGAAGCGGCTCACCGAAAGTTCGAGGCTGGCCGCTTCCTTGCCCGACACGGTCTGGCTGGTGGTCACCAGCGAGCCGGCGGGCAGGCGCCGGCGCAAATTCTCGGCGAGCACGCGCTGCACCATGGAGCCCATCGGCTCGCCCCAGCGTTCGAACTCGGAGACGCCGAGCTGGACGTC
>NZ_JBFREW010000027.1:0-76586 GCF_052114505.1 Labrys sp. KB_33_2
CGCGAATGGCCGTTCTCAACAAAGCTGACAATCCGATCGCGAAGATCCTGAGAATAGCTCCTGCCCATGATCCACCTCCAATAACGGTGAATCACAAATTGCCCTCCAAGGGAATCGCCGATTCCAGTTTCAGATCCGACGCTCTAGGGTCCCCGCCTCTTTTCCCGCGTTCAGAAAGCCAGGGGATTATCGGTCAGGGCTGCGCGGTCGGGAGCATCCAGGCGTGGCTCGTCGCAAAAGGCCGCGAACAGATCCTCGATGCGGCGCCGGTCGAGATCACGGCCGATCACCACGATACGGGTGCGCCAGTCAGGGCTCGGCCAGGCATCGAGACGTTCCGGCGGCGCGAACCAATGCTGGACGCCATGCAGGACCACCGGCCGCGCGGGATCGTCGGCAAGCCTCACCAGTGCCTTGAAGCGCAACAGGCCTTCGCCGAAACGTTCACGCAATTCATCGATGAAGGCAATGAAGCGGCCAGGCGTCAGGGTCTTGTCGGTCTCCAGCGTGAAGGAAGCGATCGAAGCGTCGTGGGCTGAAAAGAAGGGGCGCGTGACGACGGCAGATCCCACGCTTGGAAAGGGCACCTCGAGCAGTGCAGCAGCAACTTCGGTATCCGGCATGAGGCTGATGGCAGCACGCGGATTGAGAGCCTGCAGCCTTCCCGTGAAGGTCGCGACGTCGCCGGCAAGGTCAGTCTTGCTGACCAGGATGCGGTCCGCCACGGCGAGTTGGGCGACGGCCTCGGCATGCTCGTCGAGCAGCGCTTCTCCCCTCAAGGCATCGGCGACCGCGATGACGCCGGCGAGGACATAGCCCGCCGCCGCCAGTTGCGGCGCCATCAAGGTCTGCAGCACGGGTGTGGGGTGGGCGAGGCCGGTCGTCTCGATCACCACGCGGGCGAAAGGCGGCAACTCGCCCGATGCGCGCCGCGCCGCGAGATCTGCCAGCGTGTCGAGGAGATCGCCGCGCAGGCTGCAGCACAGGCAGCCCGAGGACAGCAGCACCACGCCATCGCCCGATTTCTCGACCAGCAGGTGGTCGAGCCCGGCCTCGCCATATTCGTTGATCACCACAGCCGTGTCGGCCAAGGCGGGATCCTTCAAAAGGCGATTGAGCAGCGTCGTCTTGCCGGCGCCGAGAAAACCCGTGAGTACGAAGGCGGGGATGCGGGGCGGCGTCATGCCGATACGACCTTTCTGCGGCTTTCCATCAGTACCGACGCCACCACGGCGATGAGCACCAGCGTGCCGCCGCTGACCTGCCGGGCCGTCAGATGCTCGTCGAGCACCTGTGTCGCCAGCAGGATCGAGGCGACGGGCTCGGCGCAGAACACCAGGCCCAGCGCGGCCGGCGGCGTCAACCGGGCCGCCGTCAAATGGCACAGGAAGGCCAGGACGAACAGGCCGATATGCAGGCCGACCGGTACTCCCGCTTCCAATAGCACGGCCGGCGAGGCGAGCCTGCCGCTGGCGAGACAGGCCGCCAACGCGACCGGAATCAGGATCAACTGCGTCCAGAATCCGGCAACTGCGGGATTGACGCCGCGCGTTGCCCGCGCGGCGCAGAAGAACTGCAGGGCGGCGGCTGCCGCCGCAATCAGGGCCAGCGCCACGCCCCGCCAATCCAGCGCGCCGAAATCGGCGCCGAGCGCGATCACGAGACCGACGAAGGCAAGGGCGAAGATGGCGAGGCGCGCCAGCGTCAATCGCTCGCCGTCCACCAGCGGGCTGATGACCAGGATGAGCAGCGGGTAGGTGTAATAGAGGATGGTGGCAATCCCCACCGGGATGAAGGCGACCGAGGAAATGTAACAAAGGCCGACGAAACTGGTGGCGATGCCCAAGCCGAAGACCGGCAGGCGCCAGGGCCGGGCAACGGCCAGCGTGCCACCCTGGCCAAGGCCCAGACCGCCGAGCAGCGCCACAAGCAGAAAAGCCCGGTAGAACACCACAGTCGGCCCACTGGCGCCGGCTTCCGCAGCGAGCTTGGCATAGGGCACGTTGGCGCCATAGCACAGGGCCGCCAGCAGCCCGAGGCTCAATCCGGTCAGGATGGTATTGTTCGACATTGCGAGGCGATCCAGCGGAGGCTCCCGCCAATGCGGGTCGCGGTCAACCTCTAAGGTGGACCGGATCGAAAGCAAGAGCGGTCTCACCCCAATGCGGCCTGCCCAGACAGAAAACGCTCCGGTTTGTCATAGCCGATCTTGACCGGCTATCCAGAAGCTGCCCCTACCCCTCGTGATGCACCTTGCGCTTGGGCGGTTTGGGCGGCGTCTTCGGCTTGCTCTCGGCGGCCTTCTTCAGGTTCTTGCGCCCCTTGTTGAGCTTGGGGTCGGTGAGCTGATCGGGCACCGCCAAGGGCTTGCCGGGATCGGCATAACCGGCAGCCGTCACGCCCTTCTTGCCGGCGAGCTTGGTTGCCGGCTTGCCTTTCGCCGGCAGTTCTTTCGCAGGCTTGGGCGGCAGATCGGCGAGAATGGGCGTGTTGGGCAGGCTGTAGACCGGGCGCCGGGGCCCGAGATAGGGACCGACCGCAATCGGCGGCGCCGTCACCCAGCTCGCCAGCAACGGACTGGGCTCAGGCGCGGGTGCAGGCGCTCCGGGGCTGCCGGGCAGTACCTCGGCCGTATCGGCGCTCTCCGCCGCACCCGGACCGCCCTTCCTGGGCGAGCAAGCGATCTCACGAATATCGGCCGGACCTGGATAGGCCGAGGCCGGAAGCTGGGTGGCGAGCGGCGCCTTGCTGAAGAAGCCGCCACCCGAATTGGTGTAATTGGCCTCGAACAGCGCCACGGCCTGGTTGGTACGTACCTTCGGTGTAGGCGCCCCCATGACGACCGTGATCAGCTTGCGACCGTTGCGGGTGGCCGTCGCCACCACATTGAAGCCGGCCGCGCAGATGAAGCCCGTCTTCATGCCATCGGTACCGGGATAGCGGTAGACCAAGGCATTGTGGGTGCGCATGACCCGGTTGCCGGACTGGATGGTCTGGATCTGGAACAGCGAGGCATATTGCGGGAATTGCGTGATGATGGCATCCGCCATCACCGCCATGTCGCGCGCCGAGGTAATCTGGCGCGGATCGGGCAGGCCGTTGGGATTGACCCACTGGCTCTGGGCCATACCCAGCGCCCGCGAATTGGCGTTCATCTCGGCGGCGAAGGCATCCACCGAACCGGACACGCCCTCGGCCAGGGCCACGGCGATGTCATTGGCCGAATGCACAACCAGCATCTTGAGGGCATCGTCGATGGTAACCATCGTGCCGACCGGATAGCCCATCTTGGAGGGCGCCTGCCTGGCGGCGAGTGGCGAGATCGCGATCGGCGTGCCCAAGTCGACGCGTCCTGCCTTGATGGCCCTGAATACGGTGTAGGCCGTCATCAGCTTGGTGAGGGAGGCCGGATACCAGGGCCTGGTCGCATCCTGCTGCTGCAGCACCCTGCCGCTGGCGGCATCGACGACGATGGTGGGGTTCGCCATGGGATTGGCACGCGCAACGCCTGCCGCGAGTCCGAGGGCCAGGCCGACCACGAGCGTGGTGGCGATTGCGCGATTCGTAATACCCATCAGTTCCTCTTTCGGCTTCAGCGGCGGCGACACATCCACCTCAAGGGGGCATTTTAATGACCACCTGGAGCATTCGCGCGCCTGCATTGGCAGAGCGCCCAGTATCGCGGCAAAGCCTTAATGGATCAATGCGGGCGGGAGAGGATTGCAAAACACCCAATTCGAACCGGTAATACGCAGGCGCGGACATCGCAGCATGCGAGGACGTATTTGGTGTCGTTCCACTCGATTAAGCGCGAGCTTTATGATTGCCGGGCTTGACCCTGCAATCCGGACCCGGTTGAGAACTGGATGCCCGGGTCAGGCCCGGGCATGACAAAAGCCAGTGCCTTTATCTTTATAAATCAGACAAATGAATACGCTAGGCGCCTTCGCATGCAAGCATGCCGCCGTGACACCCGCGCTCCGGGGTTACCTTCTTGTTTCAGGCGTCCTGGCGCCGGAGCACGGCCTGCAGCACGTCCTTGACGCCGATGGCACCGACGAAGCGGTTCTCGTCGTCGAACAGAGCGACAGGGGCCGTGTTCGCCTTGTGCATCGCCAGCATCACTGTCTTGAGCGAGGTGCCGGGGCTGGCCCAATAGCAGGGACGCTCTTCTTCGGGCACCGGCTTTTCGCATTCGGAGCAATGCACCCAGGCGCCATGCACACCGTCACGCTCGGCTTCCACGACGTGGCCGCCGTCATCGAGACGGAAACGCGTGGTCTGACGGGTGTCGAGCCAGATCCAGCCATCTTCACCGCGATGAAGATCGCGGGCGTCCTGCATCACGTGCCAGGCGGTGAGCACGCTGAGCGGATTCACATTGGCGATGAATTCCTGGACATACTCGTTGGCCGGACGCAGCACGATATCCTCGGGCGGCCCCGACTGCACGATGCGCCCGCTTTCCAGGATGGTGATGGTGTTGCCGATCTTAAGCGCCTCCTCGAGATCGTGACTGACGAAGATGATGGTCTTCTTCAGCTCCTTCTGCAGCTGCAGCAATTCATCCTGCAGCTTGGTGCGGATCAGGGGGTCGAGCGCGGAGAAGGGCTCGTCCATCAAAAGGATCGGCGCCTCGGTGGCGAAGGCGCGGGCAAGGCCCACGCGCTGCTGCATGCCGCCGGACAGCTCATGGGCGAACTTCTTCTCCCATTGCTTGAGATGGACCAGTTCCAACTGCTTGTCGACCTTGGCCTTGCGCTCGGCCTCGGGCACGCCGGCAAGCTCCAGGCCGAAGCCGACATTCTCCGCCACGGTGCGCCAGGGCAGGAGGCCGAACTGCTGGAACACCATGGCGACGGAATGCTGGCGGACATGGCGCAGGGTCTGCTCGTTGCAGCTGACCACGTCGACCATCTTGTCGTCGGATTTTACCAGGACCTTGCCGCGCGTGACCTTGTTGAGGCCGTTGACCGCACGCATCAGGGTCGATTTGCCGGAGCCCGACAGGCCCATCAGCACGCTGATCTCGCCTTCCTGTACGGTGAGGTTGCCATCGGCGCAGCCCAGCACCGAACCAGTCTTCTCCAGGATCTCCGCCCGGGTCGAGCCGGCATCGAGCAGCTTGATCGCTTCGGCCTGGCGCGATCCGAAGATGATATCGACATTCTTGAAATCGACGGCGACGCTCATCAGTGCGCTCCCTTCGTACGGCACAGGCGATCCAGCACGATCGCCAGGATAACGATGCAGGCCCCCGCTTCGAAGCCGCGCGGAATGTTGAACTGGCCCATGGCGCGCACGACGTCCACCCCGAGGCCTTCGGCGCCGACCAGGCCGGCAATGACGACCATCGACAGGCTGAGCATGATGCATTGGGTGACGCCGGCCATGATGGTGGGCATGGCATGCGGTAGCTCCACCTTCCACAAGAGCTGACTCTTGGTGGAACCGAAGGATTCGCCGGCCTCCTTGAGCGCTGTCGGCGTGGAGGTGATGCCGAGATAGGTCAGGCGCACCGGCGCCGGCAGGGCGAAGATCAGCGTCGCGATAAGGCCCGGAGCAAAGCCGAGGCGGAACAGGGCGACCATCGGGATGAGGTAGACCAGGGTAGGCAGGGTCTGCATCATGTCGAGGATGGGATGCAGCACGGCGTAGAGCCTGGGCCGGTGCGCCGCCATTACGCCGAGGGGAATGCCGATGGCCATGGCGATGGCGGCCGACCACAGCACCAGCGAGACCGTCTTCATCGTGTTGGCCCAATAGCCCTGGTTCCAGATGAACAGGCAGCCCAGGAAGACGAACAGGCACAGGCCCCAGGAACGGTGCCGCCACCAAGCAAAGGCGAGGACGAGGAGGATAATGACGATGGGCGGCGGATATGTCAGGAGCACGGATGTGCCGCTGACCGTCTTTTCAATCCCGATACGAAGCGGATCGAACAGCCAGGTCGTGCAGTATTTCTGCAGAAACTCGATGACGAGCTGCATGAACTTGCCGAATGGCAGCTTCGTATCAGTCACCCAATCGAACATTCTTTCCCCCGCGCTATGCCCTGGGACATCGGGCTCCGCCGTGGCCCGACCACGACAGGTTCCGGCCGCCCCCTGCGTCATCATTGCTAGAGCAAAGCGCGTTTAGACGAAAACGCCTGCCTGCTCTAACTCTTTGGTTCGACGCGTCTTTGCGATTCTTGGCATAACCGCCAAAACGCAAAACGCTCCAGGCCAAAGCGCGTTCAAACAGAACCGCACTTTTGCTCCCCCCTGTTCGGGCGCGTCTTTGCGGTTCCCGGCCAGGCCGCCAAATCGCAAAACGCCATTGCCCCATAGAAAGCATGGTTTTGTCGAAGGCCGATCTTGCGTCGGCTCGGCTCGGCGATCCGGCGGGGCATTCCCCGCCGGGCTTTCACTCAGATTTAACTCGGAAGGGATGGCCGGCCTCAGAGGCCGAGGCTCTTCTTTACGGCATCGATGCCGGGCTGGCCGTCGAGGGTGGTCACGCCGGCAAGCCAGGCATCGAGCACACCCGGATTGGCCTTGAGGTATTTCTCGGCAGCAGCCTTACCTTCCATGCCGTCACCGGTGATCATCTGCATCACCTTGTTCTCGAGATCGACGTTGAATTTGAGGTTGGAGACGAACTTGCCGGCGTTGGGACATTCCTCGGCCCAGCCCGCCCGCTCATTGGTATAGACCTTGGCTGCCCCGAAATTCGGGCCGAAGGTCTCGTCGCCGCCGGTCAGATACTGGATCTTGAAATTGACGTTCATCGGATGCGGCGCCCAGCCGAGGAAGACGATGTCCTCGCCGCGAGCGATGGAGCCCTGGACTTGGGCGAGCATGCCCTGTTCGGAGGACTCGACGAGCTGGAACTCCTTCAGGCCGCTCTTGTTGCCGTCGATCAGGCTCTGCACCAACCGGTTGCCATCATTGCCGGGCTCGATGCCGTAGATCTTGCCCTGCAACTGCTCCTTGAACTTGGCGATGTCGCCGAAATCCTTCAGGCCCTTGTCATAGGTCGCTTGCGGCACCGCCAGCGTGTATTTGGCACCTTCCGGCAGATTGGCACCGGTTTCGACCACCGATTTGTCGGCGATATAGGCCTTGCGGTCATTCTCCATGCTCGGCTGCCAATTGCCGAGGAAAACGTCGATATCCTTGCTCTTCATCGAAGCATAGGTGACGGGGACGCTGAGGACCGTGGTCGTCGGGGTATAGCCGAGGCCTTCGAGGATGCGGGAGGCGATAGCCGTCGTCGAGGTGATGTCGGTCCAGCCCACATCCGCGAACTTCACCGTCTTGCAGGCTTCCGCATCGCCCGCGAAGGCAGCACCAGTGCCCAGGCCGATGGCCAGCGCGGCGCCCGCAATGATTCTACCAAGTCCCGTCATTTCATTTCTCCCGGAAAACACCGAAGGCCGAATCTGGGTTAACCCAGTTCGTCTTGTCTTTGTTAACCCCTCCCGGCCCCCAAGGGGACCGAACTCTTGCCACGGAGGCCTTCCCCTATGGCAATTCAGCACGAAAGACAGTGCTTGTCCCGTGAATTTACGGCGCTGGATGACACCGACGGCACGAAGCTACCCACCCGCGTCCAAGCCGATTTGCATCGATCCCGCAACGCTATGATATGGGCACTTTATTGATTGAACATATAATCAATTAAATCTGCATCCCGTGGATTTTGAATGCGCGCAAGCGACATTCTGTGTCACACCAGCGCCACTTTTCCGATCCGTGATGCAATGCAATATTCAAGCGATTTGCTTTTTCATTCGGCAGTCCCACAGCTGCCGCTCCCTGCCCGGCCCTCGTGAAGGACTCAATCCATGCTCAAGAACAAAGCTGCCGTCGTCACCGGCTCGACGTCGGGAATCGGCCTCGGCATCGCGCGCGCCCTGGCGCGCGAAGGCGCCAACGTCATGCTCAACGGGCTGGGCGACGCCGCCGAGATCGAGAAGACCCGGGCTGGCATCGAGGCCGAGTTCGGCGTCAAGGCCCTGTTCTCGCCGGCCAATCTGATGGAACCGGCCGCGGTGAAAGGGCTGGTCGGCGCGGCCGAGGCCGCCTTCGGCGCGGTCGACATCCTGGTCAACAATGCCGGCATCCAGTTCGTCTCGCCGATCGACGAATTCCCCGACGACAAATGGGAGGCGATCATCCGCCTCAACCTGCTCGCCTCCTTCTACGCCATCAAGGCCGCCTTGCCGGGCATGAAGAAGAAGGGTTGGGGCCGCATCATCAACACCGCCTCGGCCCATTCGCTGGTCGCCTCCCCCTTCAAATCGGCCTATGTCGCTGCCAAGCACGGCATTGCCGGCCTGACCAAGACGGTGGCGCTGGAGGTGGCGCAGCAGAAGATCACCGTCAACGCCATCTCGCCCGGCTATGTCTGGACGCCGCTGGTCGAGGCGCAGATTCCCGACACCATGAAGGCGCGCAACATGACGGCCGAACAGGTCAAAAACGACGTGATGCTGGGAGGCCAGCCGACCAAGGAATTCGTCACCATCGACCAGGTCGCCTCCCTTGCCGTCTATCTGTGCTCGGATGCCGCGGCGAGCATCACTGGCGCCAACCTGTCGATGGACGGCGGCTGGACCGCGGCATGAGCCAGCCTCCCAAGACCTCCACCGCCAAACCCGTCAATCTGGCGCTGCAGGGCGGGGGAGCCCATGGTGCCTTCACCTGGGGCGTGCTCGATGCGTTGCTCGAGGACGGCCGCCTCGAGATCAAGGCCATCACCGGCACCAGCGCCGGGGCCATGAATGCGGTTGTCTTCGCCGAAGGCTATCTCGAAGGCGGGGCGCCGGGCGCCCGCCAGCAACTCGAGACCTTCTGGCGCGAGATCAGCCGCAAGGGCCGGCTGTCGCCGCTGCGTCGCCCACTGCTGGAGCGATTCATGGCCGGCTGGTCGCTGGAAGATTCGCCCGGCATGGCCCTGTTCGAGAATTGGAGCCGGCTGTTCAGCCCCTATGACACCAATCCGCTCAATCTCAATCCGCTGCGCGATTTCATCGCCGAGTTGATCTCCTTCGACAAGCTCAAGGCGAGCGAGGCGATCAAGCTGTTCGTCTCCGCAACCAATGTGCGCAGCGGTCATATCCGCATCTTCGAGAATGCCGAGCTGAACGCCGATGTGGTGATGGCTTCGGCCTGCCTGCCCCAGATCTTCCAGGCCGTCGAGATCGGCGGACAGGCCTATTGGGATGGCGGCTATCTCGGCAACCCGGCCCTGTTCCCGCTGCTCGACGACGGTACGCCCGATGACACCATCCTGGTGCAGATCAACCCGGTGCTGGTGCGCGAGGTGCCGCAGACGGCCGGCGCCATCGCCAATCGTCTCAACGAGATCACCTTCAACGCCTCCCTCGTCGGCGAATTGCGTGCCATCGCCATGATGCAGCGCCGTGCCCGGGGCGCCGACCGTTTCGGCGACATCCGCCTGCATCGCGTCGCGCTGAGCCCGAAGGAAGGGCTGAATGCCACCTCCAAGCTCAACACCGAATGGGATTTCCTGATCTTTCTGCGCGACCAGGGCCGCAGGGCGGGGAAGAGCTTCCTCACCCGACATTTCGATGCCATCGGCACGACGGCGACACTCGATCTCGAAGCCATGCTGGGCTGAGCGGAGGCGACGCCGCCTGCCCGGGACGCAGTCCTGACATGCCGGCCCGCCCCTTGATTTTGGGACGGAGTCCGGCACAATGCCGCCCATTCGCAGGCTTGAACACTGCGACCGAGGAGGCCACGCCCTCCCCCATGATGGGTTTGATGTCCGGGACGGCCCGGGCCCTTTTAAGAGGAGGGCCTGATGGCCTGGGTCTATCTTGTTATCGCCGGCATCTTCGAAGTGGTGTGGGCCTTCTACATGAAACAGTCGGAAGGCTTTTCGAAGCTGGTGCCGACCGTGATCACCTTCGTCACAATGGCCATCAGCTTCGGCCTGCTGTCGATCTCGATGCGCAGCCTGCCACTCGGCACCGCCTATACGATCTGGACCGGTATCGGCGCCGTCGGCGCCTTCATCGTCGGCGTGCTCGTGCTCGGCGAACAGGCCAACGCCATGCGCATCGTCGCCGCTGCCCTGATCGTCACCGGCCTGACCATGATGAAACTGTCGACACCGGCCTGACTTCTTGTCGGAGCGCGGACATCGCGAAATGCTCGCATGTCGCTGTGGAGTCCGCGCTCCATTTCTCTCAGATCAGAACCTGCGTGCCGATCTCCACCACTCGGTTGGAGGGGATGGAGAAATAGTCACTGGCATCGTCGGCGTTGCGGGCAAGGATCATGTAGAGCCTGCGCTGCCAGCGCCACATCAACGGCTGCGCCCCGCCGCGCAAATGCCGGCGCGACAGGAAGAAGGAGGTATCCATGATGTCGAAGGACCAGCCGGCCCTGCGGCTGAGCGCCAACGCCTTGGGCACATTCGGGCTTTCCATATAGCCGAACTGCACATGCATCTTGGTGAAGGAGGCCGAGATTTCTTCGAGGGTGATGCGGCCGCCACCCGCAACCACCGGTTCCTCCACGGTCTGGATGGTGAGGATCGCCACCTTCTCATGCAGGGCCTTGTAGTGCTTGAGGCTGTGCAGCAGCGCAGTGGGGGCGTAGTCGGGATCGCTGGTCAGGAAGATCGCCGTACCCGGCACGCGGGCGACCGAGCCCTTCTCCAGGCTCTTGACGATGGTCATCAGCGGCACCTCGGTGCGCCGTGTCTTCTCCAGCACCAGCCGGGTGCCGCGCCGCCAGGTGATCATCAGGATCATCAGGGCCGCCGCGATCATCAGCGGCACCCAGCCGCCATCATGCACCTTGAGCAGATTGGCGGAGAGGAAGACGAGATCGATCAACAGGAAGGGCGCGATCACCAGGGCCGCGGCCAAGGCCGACCAGCGCCAGACCTTCCAGATTACCAGGAAGGCCATCATCGCCGTCACCACCATGGTCGTCGTCACGGCGATGCCATAGGCCGACGCCAGGCGCGAGGAACTCTCGAAGGCCAGCACCAGGATCAGCACACCGACCAGCAGGATGCCGTTGACCTGGGCGATATAGATCTGGCCCGACTGGTGCTCGGAGGTATGCGCCACCTTCATGCGCGGCAGGAGGCCGAGCTGGATGGCCTGGCGCGTCAACGAATAGGCCCCGGTGATCACCGCCTGGCTCGCGATGATGGTGGCGATCGTCGCCAGAACCACCATCGGCACCAGGAAGAGCGGGTTCTGCGGCACCAGCATGTAGAAGGGGTTGGCGAGAATTTCCGGAGATGGATTGCTCAGCACCAGCGCGCCCTGGCCGAGATAGTTCAGCGCCAGCGAGGGCAGCACCAGCGTCATCCAGGCCATCTGGATCGGCTTGCGGCCGAAATGGCCGAGATCGGCATAGAGCGCCTCGGCCCCGGTGACCGCCAGGAACACCGCACCAAGCGCCACGAAACCGATATGGCCGTGGCTGAGCATGAATTCCACGGCATGCCAGGGATTGAAGGCTGCGAGGATCACCGGCGCATCCTTGATGTGCCATAGGCCCGCCAGGCCCATCACCACGAACCACAGCGCCATGATCGGCCCGAAGAAGGCGCCGACACGGGCGGTGCCATGGCTTTGCACCGCAAACAGCCCCACGATGATCGCCACGGTAATCGGCACCACAAAGGGATCGAAGGCCGGCGTCACCAGCTTCATGCCCTCCACCGCCGAAAGCACGGACACAGCGGGCGTCAGGATGGCGTCGCCATAGAACATGGCCGCCCCGATGGTGCCGAGCAGCAAGAGTACGGTGCCGGAGCGCCCGAGCGCGCGCTGGGCCAGCGCCATCAGCGTGAGTGTGCCGCCCTCGCCCTTGTTGTCGGCCCTGAGCAGCAGCAGCACATATTTGAGCGTGACGATGACGATGAGCGCCCACAGGATCAGTGAAATCACGCCGAGCACCGCTTCCTGGCTCATCAGCCTGCCGCCCTCGGTCGCCGCATGCAGCGCCTCGCGGAAGGCATAGAGCGGGCTGGTGCCGATATCGCCATAAACGACGCCGATCGAGCCGAGCGTCAGCGCCCAGAAGCCATTGCCACGGCTGCTGGCTTCCTCGCCGGTGTCGGCGCTATGCGTAAGCCCCATACGGGCCTCCGTTGGATAATGTCGGAGTTGGGTAGAGTGACGATCAAGAGCGCGAATGCCCTCGTCAGGCAAGCCCATCCCCCGTTTGTGCAGTGCAACAAACGCGCTCTCTTACACTTTCCCGGCTTTGCGGCATAGGGGACCTGCAGCGCCGCATAGCAGATCTGCTTCTTGGCTGCTCAGGCAATACACCGTCCTCGTGAAGGCAGGAAAATAGCGCGTGCGCGATGCATCGCCCTGCCTTCAGACCCTGAAGGCTATCAGATCAGCACCTGCGTACCGATCTCCACCACCCGGTTGGACGGAATGGAGAAATAGTCGCTGGCATCGTCGGCATTGCGGGCGAGGATCATGTAGAGCCGGCGCTGCCAGCGCCACATGCTCGGATGCTTGCCGCCGCGCAAATGCCGGCGCGACAGGAAGAAGGAGGTGGACATGATGTCGAAGGACCAGCCGGCCTTGCGGCACAGCGCCAGGGCCTTGGGCACGTTCGGGCTTTCCATATAGCCGAACTGTACCTTCATCTTGGTGAAGGAAGCCGAGATCTCCTCGATCGAAACCCGCCCGCCCCCCGGCACGATCGGATCGTCCGTGGTCTCGATGGTCAGGATCGCCACCTTCTCGTGCAGCGCCTTATAGTGTTTGAGGCTGTGCAGCATGGCGGTCGGGGCATAGTCGGGATCGCTGGTCAAGAAGATAGCCGTGCCCGGCACACGGGCAACCGAGCCCTTCTCCAGGCTCTTGACGATGGTCATCAGCGGCACTTCGGTGCGCCGCGTCTTCTCCATCACCAGCCGGGTACCGCGTCGCCAGGTCACCATCAGGGTGATCAGCCCAAGGGCGATCAGGATGGGCAGCCAGGCTCCTTCGAACAATTTGAGCAGATTGGCCCCGAGGAAAATCAAATCGATACACAGGAAGGGCACGATGATCGCTGCCGCTGCCCAGGGCTTCCACAGCCAGACCCGCCAGATCACCACGAAGGCGAGAATGGCATCCACCACCATGGTCGTGGTCACGGCGATGCCATAGGCCGAGGCGAGGCGCGAGGAGCTTTCGAACACCAGTACGAGCAGCACGACGCCGGCGAGCAGGATGCCGTTGACCTGCGCGATGAAGATCTGGCCCGACTGGTGTTCCGACGTATGCGAGATGCGCACGCGGGGCACCAGGCCGAGCTGAACGGCCTGCCGGGTCAACGAAAAGGTGCCGGTGATCACCGCCTGGCTGGCGATGCTGGTGGCGATCGTTGCCAGGATCACCAGCGGCACGACGAAATAGGGCGAGGCCGGCACCAGGCGATAGAACGGGTTCTCGAGCGCACTGAAATCGTTGAGCACCAGCGCGCCCTGGCCGAGATAGTTGAAAGTCAGCGCCGGCAGAACCAGGCTGAGCCAGGCTGTCTGGATCGGCTTGCGCCCGAAATGGCCGAGATCGGCATAAAGCGCCTCACCACCGGTGACGGCCAGGAACACGGCTCCCAGCGTGACGAACCCGATATGGCCGTGAGTGAGCAGGAATTCGGCGGCGTAGAAGGGATTGATCGCCGCGATGATGCTGGGATGCTGCAGGAAATTGATGAAGCCGATGACGCCGATCAGCGTGAACCATACAGCCATGATCGGACCGAAAAGGGCGCCGACCCGGGCGGTGCCATGGCTCTGCACCAGGAAGAGGGCGACGATGATCACGAGCGTCAGCGGTACCACGAAGACATCGAAACCAGGCGCCACCAGCTTGAGGCCTTCCACCGCCGACAACACCGAGACGGCCGGGGTGATCATCGCGTCGCCGTAGAACATCGAGGCGCCGACGATGCCGAGCAGCACGATGGGCGCGCCGGTACGGCCGAGGGCGCGCTGGGCCAGCGCCATCAGCGTGAGCGTGCCGCCCTCGCCCTTGTTGTCGGCGCGCAGCAACAGCAGCACATATTTGAGCGTGACGATGATGATCAGCGCCCACAAAATCAGCGAGATCACACCGAGCACGGCGGTGGAAGTGACGTTCTTGCCGCCATCGGTGGCAGCATGGGCGGCTTCGCGAAAGGCATAGAGGGGGCTCGTACCGATATCGCCATAGACGACGCCGATAGAGCCAAGCGTCAACGCCGCAAAGCCGCCGCTATGCTTGTGTTCCGTGGTGTCTTCGCCATTCTCGACGGCGTTCGCGAGCCCCATGCGGGCAACTCCGTTTTGACCTGTTGGGATGGTTTCGATCGGTCGATCGCCACAAATGCGATCTTCGCTCTCCAAAATGCGGCATTCCGGAGCGTTCCACTCCAGAGGCCGCCGATCACATCAGGGTCGAACGGCAAATGGCGACACGCCGATCGAACGCAGGATATCCACCAAGATACGCTATCTGGGGGCTGGGCCTCATACACTCTTCTGCCGGACGGGCATAGAGGGCTGCAACCCCTTTGACCAACAACTCCCCAGTCAATCGGTCTGAGACAAGGCGTAACCTACAATCTTCCGGCGTGCATCATCGCGAAGGCGACACATCCTGTGACGGTTTCGGACAAGCCGATTCGATTGCGATCGGCTACCTATCTCTTATGCGACGCCGCGTCGCATTCGGAACAGCTTCTCTCTTAATTTTTCCGCAACCACCGCATTCCACGCAGCTACTGCTAAGAAAGTTATTTTCATTTCCGTGAAAATATGTCTCAACTGAGCAGAACAACCGCCCCAGAGGGAACCAGCATGGCCCAAGACCCGAAAAAGCCACTGAGCGACATTGAAATCGCGCGTCAAGCCAAGATGCAGCGCATCGAGGCGATTGCCGAGAAAGCCGGCATTCCCGACGAAGCCTTCGAGCCCTATGGCAAGCATATCGCCAAGATCGATCTCGACAAGATCCCCGGCCTGCAGGATCGTCCCGACGGCAAGCTGATCCTGGTCACCGCCATCAACCCGACCCCGGCCGGCGAAGGCAAGACCACCACCACTGTCGGCCTCGGCGACGGCCTCGCCCGCATCGGCCGGAAGACCATGATCTGCCTGCGCGAGCCCTCGCTCGGCCCCTGCTTCGGCGTGAAGGGCGGCGCGGCCGGCGGCGGATATGCCCAGATCGTGCCGATGGAGCAGATCAACCTGCACTTCACCGGCGACTTCCACGCCATCACCTCGGCGCATAATCTGCTGTCGGCGATGATCGACAACCACATTTATTGGGGCAATGCGCTCGGCATCGACACCCGCCGCGTCACCTGGCGCCGCGTGCTCGACATGAACGACCGCTCGCTGCGCGCCATCAATTCCTCGCTCGGCGGCGTTTCCAACGGCTTCCCGCGCGAAGACGGCTTCGACATCACCGTGGCCTCCGAAGTCATGGCCGTGTTCTGCCTCGCCAAGGATCTCGCCGATCTCGAGGCGCGCCTCGGCAAGATGATCATCGGCTATACCCGCGACAAGAAGGCGATCACGGCCGCCGACATCAAGGCCTCCAGCGCCATGACGGTGCTGCTCAAGGACGCGCTGAAGCCCAATCTGGTGCAGACGCTGGAAGGCAACCCCGCCTTCGTGCATGGCGGCCCCTTCGCCAATATCGCCCATGGCTGCAACTCGGTGACCGCGACCCGGGCCGGTCTCAAGCTCGCCGACTATGTGGTGACCGAAGCTGGCTTCGGCGCCGATCTCGGTGCCGAAAAGTTCTTCGACATCAAGTGCCGCAAGGCCGGCCTTACCCCGGCTGCCGTGGTGATCGTCGCCACCGTGCGCGCCCTCAAGATGCATGGCGGCGTGCCGAAGGACCAGCTCGGCAAGGAGAATCTGGAAGCCTTGCGCAAGGGTCTGGCCAATCTCGGCCGCCATGTCGAGAATGTGCGCAAATTCGGCGTATCGGCCATCGTCGGCATCAACCACTTCATTGCCGACACGCCGGCCGAGCATGAGCTCATCGCCCAGGTCTGCAAGGAACAGTTCGGCGTCGACGCTGTGGTCTGCAGCCACTGGGCCGAGGGCTCGAAGGGCACCGAGGAGCTCGCGCGCCGCGTGGTGGCGCTGGCCGAGGCACCGCATCCGCTCGACGGCCGCGGCTTCCGCACCCTCTACCCGGACGAGATGCCCCTCTGGGACAAGATGAAGATGATCGCCAAGGAGATCTATCGCGCCTCGGACATCATCGCCGACCAGAAGGTGCGCGACCAATTCAAGGACATCGAGGCCGCCGGCTTCGGCCATCTGCCGATCTGCGTGGCCAAGACGCAATACTCCTTCTCGACCGATCCGAACCACCGTGGTGCGCCTGTCGATCATGTCGTGCCGATCCGCGAAGTGCGCCTGTCCGCCGGCGCCGGCTTCCTGGTGGTGGTCTGCGGCGAGATCATGACCATGCCAGGCCTGCCACGCGTGCCCTCGGCGGAATTCATCCGCCTCGACACCAAGGGCCAGATCGAAGGCCTGTTCTGAGCCAGCATTTGCCATGCCGGTCGTTTGGTGCGACCGGCATGGCAACTCCGCTCGAGCAACGTTTCCACGTGTGCCCTCAGCCTCCGCCACGGGCTTCGTTCAGGCCATGGGCGGCGTCTGGCAGGTCGCATCGATCAGTTGCAAAACAAGAGGTGGCCAAGCGGATGAAAGCATCAGCATCTGCGATGCCTTCCCGTACTGCCATACCCCACCAGCCATGAAAAACCCCGCGGTCCAGTGAACCGCGGGGTTGGTATTTTCAATCGTTGCAGGCGTAAGAACTACCTGGGAAAGCTCAAGCTTCCGACTGTGCCAGCATCGTTCGGCACAGCGTGGTTCCCACCTCAATATTCACGATAATACCGGCGGGGACGTTCACGATAACCCCAGCCGCCGTCACCACGCCAACCACCACCACGCCGGTAACCGTAGCCGTAGCCGCGGTCACGAACACAGCCATAAGGGGAGCGGTGCATTCCATAGGGGCACAAACGACGAGCTTGCTGGACGAGGCCGTTGTCAGCCTGTGACTGCGCGGCTGGTGCCATCGGCATTGCCGAGGCCAGCTGCGGAGCAAACATCATGCTTCCGGCGGCCAGGCCAGCTGCCATAAACAGCTTCAAGGATAGTTTCATAGCTGCCTCCCTCAATTTCAATATTCAATGTCTAGCAGCATGATCTGAATGCAAGGTGAACAGAGCGGGCTATGCGGGAAACCGGCGCTCTGCTCTCATGCACTCCTTGTCGATTTCTGGTGACGCGCCGGCAATTAATCAGCAACTGTCGTACCGAGTCGGCAGGGGACGGCCGGTCTAAAGACCGGCCCACCCGGAGGGCCTAGAGCCGGCCCTTCTTGAAGCCCAGTTCGTAAACCTGCCAGGCGAGCACGGCCAGCATGGCGACTGTGACGATCCAACGGCCGTAGACCGGCAGCAGATGGTCGCTGAAAATCGGCGAAAAGATCTGGAAATAGGCTGCGGCGGGCAGGATGAGCGCCAGTTGCGCCGGCCGCCCCAGATCGTTGTAGCGCTTGGCGCCGACGAAATAGATACAGACCGAGACCAGCACCATCACCACATAGAGCACGTCGATCGCGAACAGCGACAAATAATAGGGGATCGTCATCAGCCTGGTATGTTCGCGCGCGACCTCGTCGACCAGGGCTTCGGCCGCCGCCGGATTGCGCGGCAGGACATGGTTCAGCCCAAAGGCTGCCGCCACCAGCGCAGCCAGGATCAAGGCCAGCACCGCCATGCCACGCCACCAAGTCTGCCTGTTGATGCTACCCTTGTCGTCACGAAACAGGAAACGGGCGCTGTGAGCGCCCAATAGACCAGCCATATCTCCTCCGCAGCCTGCCATCCCGCCGGCTTCTAGAGCAAAGCGCGTTTAAACGGAAACGCTGCCTTACTCTCGCTGTGTGGTTCCAAGCCAATCCAATGGATTGGCCAGAGCGTCTTTGCGGTTCTTGGCGATGCCGCCAAATCGCAAAACACTCTATTCGACCACGCCGACGAAAGGCAGCTGACGATAGGAATGGGCGACATCCATGCCGTAGCCGACCACGAACAGATCGGGGCACTCGAAACCGATGAAATCGGCCTTGATGTTGACGGCGCTCTTGCCTGGCTTGTCGAGCAGCACGCAGCTCAGCACCTGCTTGGCGCCACGCGCGGCGAGCAGGTCCTTGGCGAAAGCCAGGGTGCGGCCCGATTCGAGGATGTCGTCGACCAGGAGGATGTTGCGCCCGCGCACGTCGCTTTCGACGTCATGCAGAATGTTCACCGTGCCGGTCGACACGGTCGCTTCGCGATAGCTCGACAGATGCACGAATTCCACCTCGGGCGCCATGCCCGCTTCGTGCATGGCCCGAAGGAGATCGGCCGTAAACACGAAGGAGCCTTTCAGCACCGCCACCACGAGCAGATTCTCGAGATTGCGTGCCTTGATCTCCTGCACCAGCGACGCATTGCGCTTGGCGATCGTCTCGGCGTCGAACAGAACTTTGATATTACGCGACGTGGCCATCGAACTCCTCATTTCTGCCGGCACCATAACCGCAGGAGGGCATGGGCGACAATGGCGTTGGAGTCCCGTCCACCGGCCACCCACAGGCGCCGGGTCGCAACGGCCCACCGTCATCGGGAGGCGCATGGGATAAGGGGGATCTCGCGAAGGTTAAATTCGTTGTCATTTCGTTAACGTTAACACCTCGTTAACGCCCTCCCGGCAGAGTGCAGCCGAGGCGGTCGGGGCCGTCTTGGGGAGATTCTGTCTTGGTTCGGTTCGAGAATGTGGGATTGCGCTACGGGATGGGCCCGGAAGTGCTGCGCGACGTCAGTTTCGACCTGCCCGCCAATTCCTTCCAGTTTCTCACCGGTCCTTCCGGCGCCGGCAAGACCACGCTGCTGCGCCTGCTCTTCCTCACGCTCAAGCCGACCCGCGGCCTCATCCACACCTTCGATCAGGAAGTGACGACCCTCTCCAAGCACGCACTTGCCGAGACGCGGCGGCGTATCGGCATCGTCTTCCAGGATTTCCGCCTGCTCGATCACCTCACCACCTACGAGAACATCGCCCTGCCCCTGCGCGTTCAGGGCCAGGATGAGGCGCGCTACCGGCCCGAAGTGGTCGAATTGCTGCATTGGGTCGGCCTCGGCGAGCGCATGCATGTGCTCCCGCCGGTGCTGTCGGGCGGCGAGAAGCAGCGCGCCGCCATCGCGCGCGCCTTGATCGTGCGCCCCGAACTGCTGCTCGCCGACGAGCCGACGGGCAATGTCGATCCCGCTTTGGCACGTCGCCTGCTGCGCCTGTTCATCGAACTCAACCGTTCCGGCACCTCGGTGGTGATCGCCACCCATGACGAGAGCCTGATGGAGCTCTTCCCCGCTCGCCGCCTGCGCCTCGAGGACGGCCATGTCACGGTGCAGGAGCCGGCGTCATGGTCTTGAACGACAGAGCGCAGCCTGCCGGCCGGCGCGCGGAGACACTGATCCGCCCCGCGGCTCCGATCGTGCCGTCGGGCTCGATCGCCGGGCGCTCTTTGATGGCCGTGGTGGCGATCATGACCTTCCTGGTCGCCCTCACGGCCGGCGGCGTGCTACTGATCGCGGGCGCCGCCGCCGATTGGGGCTCGCAGATTTCCCGCGAGGTCACCATCCAGGTTCGCCCCGTGGAGGGCCGTGACATCGAAGCCGAGATCGCCAAGGCCGTCGTCGCCGCCCGCGCCACCGAAGGGATCAGCGACGTGCAGGTCTATTCGCGCGAGGAAACCGAGCGCATGCTGGTGCCCTGGCTCGGCGAAGGCCTCGACATGGGCGACCTGCCGATCCCGCGCCTCATCGTGGTGAAGATCACCCCGGGCAGCCTGCCGGACTTCGCCACGCTGAAGAAGACGCTGACCGAGACCGTGGCCGGCGCCAGCCTCGACGATCACCGCTTCTGGATCGCGCGCCTGGCGGCCATGGCCCGGGCCATGGTGCTGGCAGGCCTCGCCATCCTCGTGCTGATGGTCATCGCCACGGCCCTGTCGGTGGTGTTCGCCACCCGCGGCGCCATGGCGGGCAACAAGGACGTGGTGGAGGTGCTGCATTTCGTCGGCGCCCATGACAGCTTCATCGCCAACGAATTCCAGCGCCATTTCCTCTGGCTCGGCCTCAAGGGCGGGCTGATCGGGGGCGGTGGGGCGGCACTGACCTTCCTCGTCGCCCATATGCTCGCCTCCCGCTTCACCGCCACCGCGGCGGGCGACCAGATGGAGGCCCTGTTCGGCTCCTTCAACATGGACTGGCGCGGCTATGCCGCCATCGTCGCGGCAGTCGCGCTCATTGCCATCATCACCGGCGTCACCTCGCGCATGACGGTTCACCGTGTGCTGCGAGGACACATATAGGGGTCATCCATGAGCGTCTGGCAGGGCTCCGCGCCTATTCCGCTACACACCCGCGCCGCCGACCCCATTTTTGCCCAAACCATCCGCAAGAATTTCGGCTACGGCAGATTGGCCAGGTTTGACAAACTGGTATGGGCGCGTCCGATGCGGCAGGCCTCGGCGATCACTGGCATGGTTTCCCCGGCCCAGGCGGAGCACCCGCCGAAGCGGCCACGGCGCTGGCTGCGCTGGATCCTGGAGATCACCGGTGCCTGCCTGCTGTTCTTTACCGCGGCCGTGGTGACGGATTTCGCCTATTTCGTCTCCAGCCTGCAGAACCAGACGCCCAACCCTGCCGTGAGGGCCGATGGCATCATCGCTCTCACCGGCGGCGCCGACCGCATCAGCGAGGCTTTCGACCTGCTCAATCAGGGTCGCGCCAAGCGCCTTCTCATCACCGGCGTCAACAAGGCAACCAGCCAGCAGGCCCTGGCCGGGCACACGGCCGGCGGTGTCGAGGTGCTCGATTGCTGCGTGGATATCGACCGCAATGCCCTCAACACCCTCGGCAATGCCCTGGAAACGGCACGCTGGGTGCGCGACAAGCAGTTCAAATCGATCATCGTGGTGACCTCGAACTATCACATGCCGCGTTCGCTCTTGGAACTGCGCCGGGTGCTGCCGGATACCACCCTGATCGCCTATCCCGTGATCTCGCAAAATCTCAAGCTCGATTCCTGGTGGATGGATCCGGTCAGCGTCCACCTGCTGCTGTCGGAATATGTGAAATATGCGAGCGCCACCTTCCAGCTCCGGATGGAACGGGCCACGGCGGACAGGGTTACGGCGCGAGCCGAATGAGGAGCGTTTCGAAGGAAATATCTTGCGCTCTTCAATGCCAGAAAACCGCTGGTGTCACCGACATTTGAAACAGGGAGCCATGCCATGCGCTTCACCAGAACGATATGCATTCGTTTGCTGGCGGCGACTTTTCCGTTGTTCCTCGGTGTCGCGGCACAGGCCGATGCCAAGGAGGGTGCGATCGAGGCAACCGTTACCGGAAACGACCAGCAGGTCGGTTTCCGCGCGGCCGTCATGAAGCAGGCGATCAAGTATAATCTTGCAGGCTCAGCCAAGAACGAAGCCGACGAAATCGTTCACTTTACCCTGCAGGGCGACAAAAAGCGGATCGACGCAGCCCTTGCGACCATTCGAAAAGGCACCAAGAGATCATCCGGAATCAACGTCGCCACAAAGCCTGCGGCGGTGGACCCCGCCCTGAATTCATTCACGATCGTGGACTGGACGTCGTCGAGCCGAAATATCACCAATAAATACACGCTCGTCTTCAAACGACGGACAGACGACACGGTGATTTCAAAAAAGGACGTCAAGGCGGAGTGGCATCAGATACTCGAAAACACCCTCGCCCCCGAGGACAGGCAGAAACTCCGGCCCGATGACTGACGCTTGCAGCACCATGCGTCGACCTGTTGAATAGCTGCCAGTCCAGGCGGAAAATTCGTTGGATCCAGCCAATCCCCGGCGGGCGAAGTGGCGGATTTCGCTCCCTTGCAAATGGCTGCTATGACGGCATCGCCGTCGGCGCTCGATCCGCTATTCGGGCAGTGGCGCTATCTGTCGGACCACGGTGGAAGAAGGAGGCAGGCGCCGACAATTCTGCTATAGCCGCTGCAGCATCCCTCGAATGACCCCACTCCATGCTCGTCCTGCGCTCGCTCCTGTTCAACCTGGCCTTCTATGTCAACATCGTCCTGTGGATGATTCTGGCGTTGCCGACTCTACTGATGCCGCGCCCTGCCCTGCTCTGGATCGTGAAGAGCTGGGCGCGGGTGAACATCTTCCTGATGCGCCATATCGCCGGCATCACCTGCGAGATTCGCGGGCGGGAGAATTTGCCGCCCGGGCCGGTTCTGGTCGCGGCCAAGCACCAGTCCACTTGGGACATCTTCGCCATGTTCCTCGTGTGCGAGGACCCCTGCTACGTGCTCAAGCGCGAA
Source organism: Labrys sp. KB_33_2 (assembly GCF_052114505.1). Lineage (NCBI taxonomy): Bacteria > Pseudomonadati > Pseudomonadota > Alphaproteobacteria > Hyphomicrobiales > Xanthobacteraceae > Labrys > Labrys sp. KB_33_2. The sequence continues at coordinate 22,426 of NZ_JBFREW010000027.1, forward strand.
CTGATGTGGCTGCCCATCTTCGGCTGGCTCGCCGCCAAGGCGCAGATGATCGCCGTCAACCGAGGGGCCCGCTCCAAGGCCATGAAGCAGATGAAGGCGGATGGCGAGCGCGAACTCGCCCGAGGCCGCCAGATCGCCATCTTCCCCGAAGGCACCCGCCGGGCGCCCGGCGCCGAGCCAGCCTACAAATATGGCGTGGTCTATCTCTACAGCGAGTTCAATGTGCCCTGCGTCCCCGTGGCGCTCAATTCCGGCCATTTCTGGCCGCGGCGCCAATTCATCCGCCAGCCGGGCAGGCTGGTGATGGAGATCCTGCCCGCCATTCCGGCCGGCCTGGACAAGGCCGCCTTCTTCGATCGCCTGGTTGATGATATCGAGACAGCCTCGGACCGGCTCCTGGCTGAAGCCCAGGGCCAAAGCGTTTTGCTATTTGACGAAGTCAGCTAGGGTCGCAAAGACGTTTCTGGCCAACCCGTTGCTTTGGCTTGGAAACAAGGAGCTGAAGCAATTGGGCGTTTCGCCACGGACACCGTTGCTCTAAGCATCGGATCCGATTTCGGCATCGTGTCCGACGCTGTAGGTTATTGTTATCACATCGTTTTCGCCGAAAATCGGCATCCCCTTTTCGGCACGATGCTCCAGGTGAGGCGGAACAAACCCGAATCGCTTGACGCCGCAATGCGCGATGTTCTAGATTTGTTCCATGACACAGATCGCGATTCGTTCTCGTTCTCAGCCCGATCACCGCCTGTGTACGACGCTGGCCGCATTGGGCCGCGACGCACCGGCAGCGGCATCACGTTTCCGTCGCTGGGTCGGTATTTCAGGCCGTTCCTATCTGGTCTCGGTCTATCCGATCTCCCAATGCCCCGATTATGTCGATGCCGTCTTGATCGCGGTCGGTGCAGGCGGCGCCTGCGTATGGATCGGCGAGGCCGGTCAAGGTGGCGATGACCTTGCCGCCACGCTCGCGGCCGCCGCCCAGGCCGGCGCCTGCGAAGTTCACGTGCATCTCCTGGCGGGGAACCCGGCAGCACGGGCCGCAGCCATTCGCGATCTCGACGGCCGGCACTGACAAGCCCTCCGTGAATATGGGTTCGGCCTTCGTCGGCTAAAGCAAGACGCTTTAGCCCCCAAACTTCTTTGCCACCAGACCGACGGATTTTCCTGGCGCTGCCGTTCAAGCAGAGTCCCTTCGCGCCGAATGCCCGCGCGATCTGTCCCAGGAGATGCCCATGATCGGCCGTTCGATCCTTGCCTTGATGCTGGCCCTGCCGGCCGCCGCCGCTATGGCACAGACGTCTGAGCCGGCGCCGGCCCAGCCGGCCCAGACACCGGCTCCCCAGGCAACGATATCTCAAGCCCCGGCACAAACCGCGGCACCGGCCAAGGCCGGCCTCAGCCTCGCCGAGTTCCAGGCCCGCCGCGAGAAGGCAATCATGAAGGCCGATACCGACGGCGACGGCAAGATCAGCTCGGCGGAATGGAGCGCCTTCCAAACAAAGCGGAACGCCAAGACCGACCCGGCCAAATCGTTCGCCCGGCTCGACGCCGACAAGGACGGTTTCGTCGACAAGGCCGAGCTCGACGCCTTCTTCGCCAAGCGCTTCGCCAAACTCGATGCCAACAAGGACGGCGCCCTTGCCCGCGATGAAATGCCGGGCCACAAATCGGCTGCCAAACCGGCGCAATGATGCGGGACCATGCCCCTCGATGAATCCCGGGAGCGCGCCTGGTTATGGGGTCCGATCCAGACGAGGAGTTGGTGCGCCGGATCGGTTCGGGCGACGATGCTGCCATGCAGGTCCTGGTCTCACGCAAGTTGCCGCGGCTGCTCGCCCTGGCCCGCCGTATGCTCGGCGATGCCGCGGAGGCTGAGGATGTCGCGCAGGAGGCCTTCCTGCGGATCTGGCGCAACGCCGCGCGCTGGCGGCCCGGGGCGGCCCGGTTCGACACCTGGATCCACCGTGTCGCGCTCAACCTCTGCTATGATCGCCTGCGCCGTCGCAGGGAATGGACGGGCCTCGATCTGCCCGAACTGGCCGCTCCCCCGGATCACCCCGCGGCGGGCGGCACGGAGGAGGCCAGCGACCATGTGGAGCAAGCCTTGCAGGCCATCGCGCCGCGGCAGCGGGAAGCGATCGTCCTGACCTATTATCAGTCGATGTCCAATATCGAGGCCGCGGCAGCGATGGAAGTCAGCGTCGAGGCGCTGGAGAGCCTGCTCGCCCGCGGACGCCGTTCTCTGCAGTCGATCCTGATCAGGAAGGCCGATCATGACTGAAGCTCCCTTCACGATGAGTGCAGAGCTTTTCGCTGCCCTTGCCGCCGCCTATGGCGCGGTGATCGAAGCATGGCCCGCACCCGAGCGCAGCGCCGGGCGTTCCTTCGCGCAGACCCCGCAGGGGCGGCACATTCTCGCAAGGGCTGGCCGCCTCGACCTGGCATTGCGCAGCATCGAGGGACATGGCTGCATACGCGTCTCGCCCGAAGGACGCAGCAATGCCGCCGTCCTCACGCTCCCGGGATCAGCCGCTGCCAGCCTCCCTCATCGCCTCGCAGCGCCTGTCCGCCGCTCCCGTTCGGATAAGCTGGAAGCCCTCTTGTCGGGGAGCGTTTCCCATGCCTGACAGGCTCGTGCCAATGGATGCCGGGCGTTTTGCCGCCCTTGCCGACAACTATGGCAGCCGCCTGCAGCACTGGCCGGCAGCCGAACGGGCCGCGGCCACGGCTTTTGCATCGAGCCCGGAGGGGAAGGCCATCCTGCAGGCTGCCGCCCAACTCGACAGCATGCTCGATCGTTACGCAGTACCGCCTCCGAGCGCCGATCTCCACGCACGGATCGTGGCGGCCGGGACCGCCGGCCTCGCGCCCCGCCGGCGGGCCCGCCGCTGGTGGCTCGGGCTCGGCCTGGCGGGTGTCGGCCTTGCCGGCGCCCTGGCTGGAACCCTGGCGATCGCCATGCTCGATACACCGACGAGGGCGGAGCATGGCGGGCTGGGGGCGACAATCACGGCCTTCGGCGATGCCGAGCCCGAGGCGGATATCAGCGAAGAAGGATCGTGAACATGGCCGGCTCGCGCATCCTCCTGATCGCCTCGATTGCCCTCAACATTTTCCTGGCCGGGGCGATTGCCGGCGGCATCGTCTGGTTCGAAGCCCGCAGATCCGTGCCACGCGCCTCGCTGCAGGCCCTTGGCAACCAGTTGCCTACGCTGGAACGCGATGCCTTCTACAAGACCCTGCGCGAGGCACGCCATCAGGCCCGACAGACCATTCTCGACGGACAGCAGGCCCGGCGCGACGCCGCCGCTTTGCTGCGGCAGCCGGCACTGGATGCCCCGGCCCTGCTCGCGGCCCTGGAGCGCGCCCGCACGGCCGACGCCGCCATGAGGGCCGGGCTGGAACAGCGCATCGTGGAATTTGCGGCCGCGAGTTCGCCCGCCGATCGCGCCATCCTGGCCGAAGGGCTGAGCCGCTATATCCACGCGCCGCCCCCACCGAAGAAACCAGCCCAATAGAGCATTTTCAAGAGAAGCTGGCAGGCTTCTTGGCTAGGAAAATGCGTCGAAACAAAGAGTTGGAGCAAAGTGCAATTTAGGGAAATCGCACTCTGTTCCAGCGACGGATTTCCTTCCGGCCTGCGTTCAAGCTTGCAGGAGGCCGCGCCGGCCTTCCGCAAGTAGTATCCGGTGGAGTTCCATCATGAAGCGTATCGTTCAAGTTGCCGCCATCGCCATGCTCGGCCTGCCCGGCCTGGCCGCCGCTACGACGACTGCCTCGGCCATGCCGCTGGCTGCCTCCGCCCCTGCCGCCGCACCTTTGGTGCAACAGGTGGCCTGGGGCTGCGGTCCGGGCTGGCGCCCCAATATCTGGGGACGCTGCGTGCCCCAATATCCGGTCTACAGCTATGGCTGGAGCCGTCCCGTCTATTATCATGGTTGGGGCGGGGGCTGGCGTCGCCCCTATTACGGACACGCCTGGCATCGCTGGTAGATCCAGCGGAGGGAGGCCGATCGCTTAGAGAGTCGTGCCGAAAACCGGAAGCCGGTTTTCGGCAAAAGCGATGCACCAACAAGGACCTACGGCACCTGCCACTCAGTCGTGACCGTGCTTGCCGTGGTGTCCATGTTCATGGTCGTGCCCGCAACCGCAAGCTTCGCCATGGCTATGATCGTGATGATGATGATCATGGTCGTGGCCAGGCTCATGGCCATGATCGTGCTTGCGCCCGTGATCATGCTGATGGCCATGGTCGTGGTGATGGCCATGATCGTGCCCATGGGCGTCGTGGCCGTGATTCCCGCCCTCTGGCTGGAACGGCCCCTCAATCGCCACGACCTTGGCACCGAGCCCTTTCAGGAGGTCAGCGATCTCGGCATCCTGGCGGATGCGCAGCCATTTCGTCCCGATCTCGGTTTCGCGATGGCTGTCGCCGAGATGCCAGGCGAGGCGCATCAGATGCAGGGGGTCGCGCCCCTTGATCTCGAACAGGGGCTCGGCCTCGGCCACGATCTCGATCAGCCGCCCGTCCTCCAGCCGGTAAGCATCGCCATGGGCGAGCGCCGGCGCCTCGGTGAGATCCACCTGGATGTCGAGGCCGCCCACCGTATGCACCAGGCCCTGTCGCTGGCAGCGGTCCTCGAAGGTCAGCACGACGCTGTCGGCAATGGACTGGGCCCCGACCTCGGGGGCGGGCACGAAGGAATGGGCGTGAAGCATGGATGTTTCCTGCAGGGATGTTCACTGCCTCATATAGACTGCTTCGTGCCGATATGCAGGCGGGAAATCGTCGCCCAGCTGGCGGACGATAGCCCCCTCGCCCCCAAGGCAGCGTTTCCCGGCAAAGTCCGTGCCGCAATCAAGAGGAAGCTGCCTCCGCGTTCAGGCCGCGTCGCGCTTCGCCAGGCATTCGCCCTCGCGCAGCACACGCTCCGTCGAGGGCGGATATTTGGCCAGCAGGGCAGTGGGACGGATCGGCCGACGCACGAGGTCGCCGCCGCAATTGGGGCAGGTGCCGCCGAAGACATCCGCCGCGCAGCCGGCGCAAAAGGTGCACTCGAAGGTGCAGATCATCGCCTCAGGCGCGTCGGGGGGCAGATCTCTGTCGCAGCATTCGCAATTGGGGCGCAGTTTCAGCATGGGTCACCTCAGGGAACGGCACGAAACAGCATCATCTTGCGCGACCGGGCGATCAAGGCAAGCCCGATCAAGAATCGACACTCATCCTCTTGAAACCGCTGGAACCCGCACCAAATCAAGGTCTGTGCAGGCCCAGACGGGATGCACATGTCGGCTCCGGCCAGATGGCGGAGCGTTTTCCACGGCTTGTCGCTTCAAAGGAGGATAGCCATGCGTCAGTTTGATTTTTCGCCCCTTTACCGTTCCACCGTCGGTTTCGACCGCCTGTTCTCGGCGCTCGATCAGGTTGCCGGCTTCGATGCTTCGGCCACCACCTACCCGCCCTACAATATCGAGCGCACCTCGGATAACACCTATCGCATCTCTGTCGCCGTCGCCGGTTTCGCAGAGAACGACATCGCCATCGAGGTGAAGGAAAACGCCCTCACCATTCGTGGCGAGAAGTCCGAAGGCAAGGAAGGCAGCAAGGGCGAGGTCCTGCATCAGGGTATTGCCGCCCGCGCTTTCGAGCGCCGCTTCCAGCTCGCCGACTATGTCCAGGTGACCGGCGCCAGTCTCGAGAACGGCCTGCTCCATGTCGACCTTATCAGAGAGATCCCGGAGGCCAAGAAGCCCCGGCTGATCCCGATCAACGGTTCGGCTCCCCGGCAGGTCGAAGCCAAGGCTGCCTAAGCCAATAGTAGGATAGGACGGAAAGTCGAGGGCGCTCCGGGAAACCGGGGCGCCTTTTTGCATGGGCGGCAACCAAGTCGCCTGGCGATCGCCTCTTCCCAGGAAGAGATGCCCGCGATCCCGAAAAAGTCAGCAGCCCGGTGCGATCTGGCGGTAACGGCACCAGCCCGGCGTCAACTGTCCGTTCGAATTGAGAGGATAGGCATAGCGCCCCGGCGTTCGCAGCGCGGGAGGCGGCCGATTGAGCGGCACGATGCGGGGCACCGGCTTGATCTCCACCTTCTGCAGCGGGGCCATCGGCCGCAGGGATGTCCCGGCCGGCAGAGCCGCGCCGCTGCCCCGCAGCGGGACCACGGCGACGATCTTGCCGGTCTGGTCGTCGACGGTCACGCGCACGCGCCGGCGCTTGGCGTCGACAGCGGCTGCGTAATAGAAATTGAGGTCATGCGTTACGCCGCCGACGCCGGAATAGCCGGCCTGCGTCATTGCCCGCATCGCCGCTTTCGGCGTCAGCGTGTCGGCAAGAGCCGGCACGGCCACGGCCAGGGGCACAAGCACCAGAAGGACCCCGACCAGCAGGCGCAGCAGCGCTGTCGTCTTGTTCAAGGCCATCTCCTCGATTCCTGTGCCCATTCCCACCATCTCAACGCCGACCGGGGCTGCCAGGTTCACGACTATCTGGTTCAGGGCTGCCAGGTATTGTTCTTCTCCAAAACCGGCTTTTCGATGATGTCATCAGCCGCCTTGGCCGCGCCGATCACCTCGAAAAGCTGGCGTAGCGCCTCCTGCACGCCCGAACCGGCGATGGAGGACAGCACGATCGGTGTCTTCTTCGCGGCCCGCTTCAGCCGCGCCACCTGTTCCTTGAGCAGTTCGGGTGAGAGCGAATCGGTCTTCGACAGCGCCACGATCTCCGGCTTGGTGGCCAGATCACCGCCATAGGCGGCGAGCTCGTTGCGAATGACCTTGTAGGCGTTGCCGGCATGCTCGCAGGTGCCATCGACCAGATGCAGCAGCACGCGGCAGCGCTCGACATGGCCAAGGAAGCGATCGCCGAGGCCATGCCCCTCATGCGCGCCCTCGATCAGGCCGGGAATGTCGGCGAGCACAAATTCGCGCCCGTCCACCCGAACGACGCCGAGACCGGGATAGAGGGTGGTGAAGGGATAGTCGGCGATCTTGGGCTTGGCGGCGGTCACCGTGGCCAGGAAGGTCGACTTGCCGGCATTGGGCAGGCCGACGAGGCCGGCATCGGCGATCAGCTTCAGGCGCAGCCAGATCGTCTTCTCCTCACCCGGCAGGCCGGGATTGGCCCGGCGCGGCGCCTGGTTGGTCGAGGTCTTGAAATAGGCGTTGCCGAAGCCGCCATTGCCACCCTTGCAGATCAAGGCGCGCTGGCCGACCTCGGTGAAGTCGGCGATCATGGTCTCGCCGTCCTCCTCATAGACCTGAGTGCCGACCGGCACCTTCAGCACCACGTCGGCTGAATTGGCGCCGGTGCGATTGCGCCCCATACCATGGGTGCCGACGCGTGCCTTGAAATGCTGCTGGTAGCGATAGTCGATCAGCGTATTGAGGCCGTCGACGCATTCGGCCACGACCGAGCCGCCCCGCCCGCCGTCACCGCCGTCGGGTCCGCCGAACTCGATGAATTTTTCGCGCCGGAAGGATACGGCTCCCGCGCCGCCGTCACCGGCTTTGACATAGATCTTGGCTTGATCGAGAAACTTCATGGCTCGGCTCTATTTCCAATGGAAGATGGTCAAGCCAGATCCGAAACAAGGTCTCCCGGCCAATTCTCCCGTCGCGCAAGCCGAACGGCCCACGCCCACACTGTCGATGCTGTCACGCTGATGGCGCTGACATAGTGCGTTTGCGGGGAAAAAGCGAGGGATTTCATATCGCCGCCTTCCCTTGCTCCACTCCGGGCAATCGGCCCGCTTCGGATCGGCCTCGATGCCCCTGCTTTCACGCTTGCCATCGCCCAGACGGCAATGATTACCGGAAATACACTTGCAACCAACCCGGCATGTCCCCACATTCCTCACGCGGGCCGGGCCCCTCTGACGTCGCGCTTGATGCGCACGTGATGTCGGACCGCTGAAAAAGGGCCCGCTAGCTGACATTGAAGCGGGCGACTGGAGATTAGGTTGCCGATCATGCGCTTCAACAAGACCCGACTATTCGCCGTTGTGGCCAGCCTGTTTGTGGCGGCGACACTGGTATCGACCGATTTCGCCGAGGCCCGCCGTGGCGGCAGCATCGGCAGCCGCGGTGCGCGCACCTATGATTCCGTGCCGGCCACCCGCACCGCGCCAGACCAGGCCGCCCCGGTCCAGCGTTCGATGACGCCCAATCCCGGTCCGAGCGCGACACAACCCGCCTCACCGCTGGCGCAGGGCGCCGCGCAGCAGCGTCCCGGCCTGTTCGGCGGCGCCGGCGGCCTGATGCGCGGCCTGCTGGTGGGTGGCCTCATCGGCGCGCTGCTGGGCTACGGCTTCGGGGGCCTCGCTGGCATGCTCGGTTTCCTGCTGCAGGCGGCCTTGATCGCCGTGATCGCCTTCTTCGCGATCTCCTGGTGGCGCTCGCGCCGTACACCGGCAGCGGCAGGCGGCCCGCAAATGTCGCGTGGCTTCGACTTCGGCAACCAGGGCTTGGGCAACCAGGGCCTGAACCGCGACGCGCAGCCGACCACGAACGGCCGCACCGGCTTCTTTGGCCTATCGTCTCCGGCGGCAGCCAGCCCAGCCCGTGGCGAAGCCATCGAGGCCACCCAGGCCGACCTCGACACCTTCGAGCACCGGCTGACCGAGGTCCAGGATGCCTTCGCCAAGGAGGATCACGCCGCCCTGCGCCGCCTGACGACGCCTGAAATCGTGTCCTACTTCTCCGAGGAGTTGGCCGACAATGCCAAGCGCGGCGTCCGCAATGACGTGCGCGATACGCGCCTGCTCCAGGCCGATATTGCCGAGGCCTGGCGCGAAGGTGACGAGGACTACGTCAGCGCCGCCTTCCGCTACCAGTCGGTCGATGTCCTCAGGGATCGTACCACCGGCGCGATCGTCGAAGGTAAGGACGAGCCCAGCGAAACGACCGAGATCTGGACGTTCGTTCGGCGCAAGGGTGAAGACTGGAAGCTGTCGGCGATTCAGGAAGCCTGAGCGGAAACTAGTTTCTTCAGTGTTCGCCACCCAATTCTGGTCCCTCTCAAAGCGCGAGGGGCCAGAAGCTGTCAAACACTCTCCCTCCTATCTCTGCTTCGTCTCCCAATCCTTCGCCCGGTAGAAGGGCGCGTTGGATGATGGCAGCAGCGGCTTGCCGAGAATGTGGTCGGATGCCTTCTCGCCGATCATGATCGAGGGAGCGTTGAGGTTGCCGTTGGTGATCAGCGGGATGATGGCTGAGTCGGCGATACGCAGATTCTCGAGGCCCACCACCCGGGTTTCGGGATCCACCACCGTCATCGGATCGGAAGGATCGCCCATCCGGCAGGTGCCGGACGGGTGGAAGGCACTCTCGACATGCTGGGCGATGAAGGCATCGATCGCCTCATCCGAGGTGACGTCGGCACCCGGCGAGATCTCGCGGCCAGCAAAAGGTTCGAACGCCTTCTGCTGGAAGATCTCGCGCGTCAGCCTGACACAGGCCCGCATCTCCGCCCAGTCCTCGGGGTGGCTCATATAGTTGAAGCGGATCAGCGGTGCCTCCCGCACATCGCGCGACTTCAGGCGGATATGGCCGCGGCTCTTGGAGCGCATCGGTCCGACATGGGCCTGAAAACCATGTTCGGTGGCAAGCGAATTGCCGTTATAGCTCACCGCCATCGGCAGGAAATGATACTGGATGTCGGGATAGGAGATACCGGCGCGCGAGCGGATGAAGCCGCAGCTCTCGAAATGATTGGTGGCGCCCAGCCCGTCCTTGCGCAGCAGCCATTGCAGGCCGACCATGCCCTTGGCGATCGGGTTGGTCACCGAATAGAGGGTGATCGGCTGCGTGCTCGCCATCTGGAAATAGAATTCGAGATGGTCCTGCAGGTTCTCGCCGACGCCTGGGAGATCGTTGACGACCTCGATGCCGAAGCCCTTGAGCTCGGCGGCTGGCCCGACGCCAGACGCCTTCAGGAGCTGTGGATCGTTGATCGGCCCGGCTGCCAGGATCACCTCGCGCCGCGCCATCACGCGCTTGAGCTGCGAGCCCCGCCAATATTCGACGCCGACAGCTCGCCTGCCCTCGAACAGGATGCGGCTTGCCAGCGCATGCGTCTCCACCGACAGATTGGGCCGCTTCATCGCCGGCTTGAGATAGGCGTTGGCGGCGGACCAGCGGCGGCCTTTGTGGACAGTCATGTCCATGCGACCGAAGCCTTCCTGCTGGTAGCCGTTCACATCGGCCGTGGCGGGATAGCCGGCCTCGACGGCGGCATCGATGAAGGCCTGGTAGAGCGGGTTGGCGAGCCGGCCATAGGACGTCTTGAGCGGGCCATCGGCGCCGCGATATTCGTCGCCGCCTTCCTCGCGACCTTCCGCCCGGCGGAAATAGGGCAGCACCCCCGCATAGTTCCAGCCGCGCGCGCCCGCCTCCTGCCAGGCCTCGTAGTCCATGGCATGGCCGCGGATATAGACCATGCCGTTGATCGAGGAGGATCCACCCAGCACCTTGCCGCGCGGTGTATGGAGGCTGCGGCCGCCGAGCGCGGGCTCGGGCTCGGCATGATAGCGCCAATCATAGCGCGGCGAGTTCATCGGGATGGAAAGGGCGCTCGGCATCTGGATGAACACCGAGCCGTCCTTGCCGCCGAATTCCAGAACCTTGACGCGATGCGTGCCGTCCTCCGTCAGGCGGCTCGCCATCACGCAACCCGCCGAACCGGCGCCCACGATCACATAGTCGAATGTTTCGGTCATGGTTTTCCGGGTGCGCGGACGTCCCGTCCGCCTCTTCCCGCCCTTCGAATGTCGCGTTTCCAAGAGCGGACATCCCCCAATGACTTCATGGGGCTGCGATGTCCGCGCTCCCAGACCTCAGTACGGTGCGTCGATATCGCCGAGGGCGACGTAAACGCTCTTGATCTGGGTGTAGTGCTCGACAGCGGCGCGCGAATTCTCGCGCCCGAGGCCGGACAGCTTGACCCCGCCGAAAGGCAGCTCGATCGGCGTGACGTTGTACTGGTTGATCCAGCAGGTGCCGGCCTCGAGATTGGCGATGACGCGATGGCCACGCGAAAGATCGTTGGTGAACACGCCGGCCGCCAGGCCATATTCGGTATCGTTGGCGCGGGCCACCACCTCGTCCTCGTCGTCGAAGCTCAGCACCGTCATCACCGGTCCGAAGATCTCCTCGCGCACGATGGCCATGTCGTCCTGGCAGCCGTCGAAGATGGTGGGGGCAACGAAGGCGCCCTTGGCGAGCGTGCCGGTGGTGACGCGATAGCCCCCGGTGAGCAGCTTGGCACCTTCCGCCTTACCCTTCTCGACATAGGACATCACCTTTTCCAGATGCTCCTGGTTGACGAGAGCGCCGACATGGGTGTTGGGATCGAGGGGATCGCCGATCACCATCTTTTCAACCCTTGCTTTGAGCTTGGCGAGGAAGGCGTCCTTGACCTTGCTATGCACGAACACCCGTGTGCCGTTCGAACAGACCTCGCCGGCCGAATAGAAATTGCCGAGCAGCGCGCCGGAGACGGCATTGTCGAGTTTGGCGTCCTCGAACACGATCAAGGGCGACTTGCCGCCGAGCTCGAGCGTGACATGCTTCAGCGTCTTGGCGGCATTGGCCATGATGATGCGGCCGGTGCCGGCCTCGCCCGTCAGCGAAATCTTCTTGATCGAAGGGTGGGCGACCAGCGCCTTGCCGACGCGGGCATCGCCTTGCACCACGTTGAAGACCCCGTCCGGCAGACCGGCCTCCTTGAAGGCTTCGGCGAGGTAGGGCGCGGTCAGCGGCGTCACCTCGGACGGCTTGAAGATCATGGCATTGCCACAGGCAAGCGCCGGAGCCGATTTCCAGCAGGCGATCTGGAGGGGATAGTTCCAGGCGCCGATGCCGGCGACAACACCAAGCGGCTCGCGCCTGGTATAGCCGAAGGCGGCGGGGCCGAGGTCGACATGCTCGCCGGTGAGGGTGGCGGCGATGCCGGCGAAGTATTCCAGGCAATCGGCGCCCGATAGTACGTCGACGGCGATGGTCTCCTGGATCGGCTTGCCGGTATCGCGCGTCTCGATATCGGCCAGGGCCGCGTTCTTCTCGCGCAGGATGTCGGCGGTGCGCTTGAGGATGCGGCCGCGCTCGGCGCCCGTCATGCGCGACCACACCTTGAAGCCGGCCTTGGCGGCCTCGACCGCCCGCTCGATGTCGGCATCACCGGCCTGTTCCACCTCAGCGATGGTCTCGCCGGTAGCCGGATCGACCGAAGCAAAGGTCTCGCCCGAGGTCGCGTCGACGAAGGCGCCGCCGATATGGTTCTTCACAACGCCGTAGCGCATTCTTCAAACTCCCCGCCTGGAATGGCCGCCGCTTGATCGGCGCCGTTTCCGCTTTTCGATATGAACTCAACTTCCAAATGCGAGCCGGCGCCCCTGCGTCCGGCCAAAGCCTCAGCGCGAGATCGCCGCCCGAGACCTCAACGACTGAGGCCGAGCAGCATGAACTGACTGTCGACGAAGCCGGTCGCCACACTTCTGGCCATCCGGCCATCAGGATCATTGGCAAGGGTGGCACGCAGCCACAGCCCGTCGATCATCGCCGAGATGGTTTCGGCAAGCGCCCGGGCCGGTTCCGGCCTCAGGACTGGATGCAGCGCATGGGCGAGATTGCCGGCAATGCGGCGATGATAGGCGCGCTGCACCCGGGCAAAGCGCGGCGAATGCGGCACCTGCCCCCAGAAAGCCAACCAGACCGTACCGATGCGCCGCTCGAACTGGCTGACACCGAGCATAGTCTCGATCACCGCCTGGACGCGAGCCCGCGGCGTGGTGGCGTCGCGCAGGCGGGCCGCCGCCCCTCGCGACAACTGCCGGGCGAGATGGCGCAGGGTCGCTTCCAGCAGCCCGTCCTTGTCACCGAAATAGAAGGAGACCAGGCCGGTGGAGACGTCAGCGCGGCGGGCGATCTCGGCGATCGTCGTGGCATTGAAGCCGAGTTCGGCGATCGCCTCGATGGTGGCGTCGATCAACTGCCGACGCCGAACGTCTCCGGCGTCGACGCGGCGCAGACGTATCGGACGTTCATTGGACGAGGTGAGCTGAGCGGCCATGACCTCTACAATATTTTGAACGTTCAATCAGTCAAGAGCGGATCGCATTCCCGCAACGATTCTTGGCGGCGAGGAGAACTGGAGGAAGCCCAGCCGATCCCCTTTCCATTTTCCTGCAAAGTCGGGCATGCTGGCTTGCGATCAGCCCGAACGTTTGCGACTTGCCGGGACCACCCGGAATCGCAAAGACACGTCGAAACAAGGAGTTAGAGCGAACAGGCATTCAGTCATGAACGCGTTTTGCTCTAGAGAATCAGGCGGGAGGAACAACCGGATGCGCGACAAGTCGACCGAAGGCCAGCTCGTACCAGGGCTTAATGTCATCGAGACGACAGAGACGGACAACATCCTGCGCTGGGACGGCCATATGGTCTATGTCGAGCACAAGGTCTTCCATAACGGGCAGGTGGTCCACGAGCGCTATAAACGCCGTGTCACGACCGAAGTCGCCAAGGCCTTGCTGACCACGATCCAGCTGAACGGCTGATCGGAGCACGAACCTCACGGCGAGACCGCATCATGTCGCGCTGCCGTGTTCAAAAAGAAAAAGCGCGCCGAAGCGCGCTTTTCAGAAGAAATGAGTGAACGTATTCAGCTCAGGGCTTTCTGCAATTCCTTGATCTGGCCGAGCTTGAGATCGGCCAAGGCCTTGGCGGCGTCGTCGACAGCCGCCTGGACCGCTGCCTCGGCGGCTGCAATTTCCAAGCTGACCTTGTCTGGCGTCATTTCCTCGATCGGAACGGCTTGTTCGGCCAGGATCGTGAGCCCCTGCGGATTGACGTCCGCGAAACCACCCCGCACGAACAGATGACGGGACGAGCCGCCCGCGGTTTCCTTGACCACAATGATGCCGGGCCGGATGGTCGACATCACCGGAGCGTGCTGGGACAGCACCTCGAAATCGCCTTCGCTGCCCGGCACGACGACGGATTCGACAGGGCCGGAGAACAGCAGCTTCTCAGGCGTGACGAGTTCGAATTGGAAGCTGGCCATCGATGCGGTCCTTGATTTCCAGAAGAGGGGCGCCTGACGGCGCCCCAGTCAGCATTGTTACGCAGCCTCGGCGGCCAGGCGCTTGCCCTTCTCGACGGCCTGCTCGATGGTGCCGACCATGTAGAAGGCGGCTTCCGGCAGATAGTCGTACTGGCCTTCGGCAATGCCCTTGAAGCCCTTGACGGTATCCTCGATGGCAACCTGCACGCCGTCCGAACCGGTGAACACCTTGGCGACGTCGAAGGGCTGCGACAGGAAGCGCTCGATCTTGCGGGCGCGCGCCACGGTCAGCTTGTCCTCTTCAGACAGTTCGTCCATGCCCAGAATGGCGATGATGTCCTGCAGGGCCTTGTAGCGCTGGAGGATCTGCTGCACCTGGCGGGCGACAGCGTAATGCTCTTCACCGACCACGGCCGGGGTGAGCATGCGCGAGGTCGAGTCGAGCGGATCGACGGCCGGGTAGATGCCCTTTTCGGCGATCGAGCGCGACAGCACGGTCGTCGCGTCAAGATGGGCGAAGGAGGTGGCGGGTGCCGGGTCGGTCAAGTCGTCGGCCGGCACGTAGATGGCCTGCACCGAGGTGATCGAACCCTTGGTGGTGGTGGTGATGCGCTCTTGCAGCGCGCCCATGTCGGTGGCGAGCGTCGGCTGATAGCCCACGGCCGAAGGAATACGGCCGAGAAGCGCGGACACCTCGGAACCAGCCTGGGTGAAGCGGAAGATGTTGTCCACGAAGAACAGCACGTCCTGGCCCTGGTCACGGAAATGCTCGGCGACGGTGAGGCCGGTCAGAGCGACGCGAGCGCGGGCGCCCGGCGGCTCGTTCATCTGGCCGAACACCAGGGCGCACTTCGACTTGACCGACGAATTGGCGTCATGCGGATCGGCATTGACGCCCGATTCGATGAACTCGTGATAGAGGTCGTTGCCCTCGCGGGTACGCTCGCCGACACCGGCGAACACCGAGTAGCCGCCATGGGTCTTGGCGATGTTGTTGATCAATTCCTGAATGAGCACGGTCTTGCCGACGCCGGCGCCGCCGAACAGGCCGATCTTGCCGCCCTTGGCGTAGGGGGCGAGCAGGTCGACCACCTTGATGCCGGTGACGAGGATCTGGGCTTCGGTGGACTGCTCGGCATAGCTCGGAGCAGGCGCATGGATCGGGCGCACGCCCTCGCCATTGACCGGGCCGGCTTCATCGATCGGCTCGCCGATGACGTTCATGATGCGGCCGAGCGTGGCCTCGCCCACCGGCACCGCGATCGGCTTGCCGGTATCGGTGACGGGCTGGCCGCGCACCAGGCCTTCGGAAATGTCCATGGCGATGCAGCGGACCGTGGATTCGCCCAGATGTTGGGCGACTTCCAGCACCAGACGCTGGCCGTTGTTGGTGGTTTCGAGGGCGTTCAGGATCTCGGGCAGATGGCCGTCGAACTGTACGTCGACAACGGCGCCGATGACCTGCGAAACGCGTCCGGTCGGGTTGGCCATGGGTTTCTCCAAAGTCTCTTGTCTGTTTGACAAATTCTTGTCTGTTTGAGAGCTGCGATCAGACGACGGTCAACGTGACGGGCACGTTGTTCCGGGTCGCCCGGGAATAGGGGCAGATCTGGTGAGCTTCCTCGACCAGCGCCTTGACCTTGTCGAGGTCGGCGCCGGGGACATGCACCTTCATCTCCACCGAGAGGGCGAAGCTGATATCGTCCTTGGCCAGCGTCACCTGGCAGGTGATCTTGGCGGTGGCGCCGTCAATGCCATGCTTGCGGCCAAGCGCCACGATGGCCTGGCCATAGCAGGCCGAATAGCCCAGCGCGAAGAGCTGCTCGGGGTTATGGCCTTCGCCATTGCCGCCGAGTTCCTTCGGAAAGGCCATCGCCAATGCCAGGCCGCCATTGTCGAGGATCGCGCGGCCCTCGCGGCCACCCTTGGTCGAGGCAGAAGTTGCGTAAGACATCACGATACCCCTATGGCTGACCTCAGAGCGCTTCCGCACCCGAGATGATTTCGATCAGTTCCTTGGTGATCATCGCCTGGCGCGTGCGGTTGTAGGTGATCGTCTGCTTCTTGATCATCTCACCGGCATTGCGCGTGGCGTTGTCCATGGCGCTCATCTGCGACCCGTAGAAGGACGCATTGTTCTCGAGCAGAGCACGCAGCACCTGCACCGAGATGTTGCGGGGCAGGAGATCGGCGAGGATGGCGCCCTCATCCGGCTCATACTCATAGGCGATCTTCTGCGTGCCTTCCTTGACGGCCGGCACTTCGGCCGGGATCAGGCGCTTGGCGGTCGGGATCTGCGAGATCACAGACTTGAAGGTCGAGTAGAACAGGGTGCAGACGTCGAAGCCGCCCTCTGCATAGAGCTTGCGGACCTTCGCACCGACCTGATCGGCGTGCTCGAAGCCGAGCTGGCGCACGGAGCGGAAGTCCACGAGCTCGATGATGTGCTTCTCGAGCTGACGCTTGAGCACATCGTAGCCCTTGCGCCCGACGCAGATGATCTTGACGGTCTTGCCTTGGCCGAGCAGGGCCAAGGCGTGCTCGCGGGCCAGACGGGCGATCGAAGTGTTGAACGCCCCGCACAGGCCACGCTCGCCGGTGCAGACCACCAGCAGATGGGTCTGATCCTTGCCGTTGCCCGCCAACAGCGGCGGGGCCTGGCGTGGATCGGCGATCGAGCCGGCGAGATTGGCGAGCACACCGTCGATGCGTTCGGCATAGGGGCGCGCAGCCTCGGCCGCCGACTGGGCGCGGCGCAACTTGGCGGCCGCGACCATCTGCATGGCCTTGGTGATCTTCTGCGTCGCCTTGACCGAGGCAATACGGTTTCTGAGGTCCTTAAGCGATGCCATCGCTTCGCCTTCCTATCGAGAGCGAGAGCGTTTTTCGATCTGACCGGATCGGAAAGACGCGTCTATCTCCTTGAAATTCTGAGTATTATTCGATCGACATAATCGAATAATACTCTCGCGATCAGCCGAAGGTCTTGGCGAACGCCTCGACCTGGTCCTTGAGCTTGGCGGCGACATCGTCGCTGAGATCGCTGGAAGTGCGAATCGCCTCGAGGATCGAGCCCTCGGCACGCAGCTTGGCGAGCAGGCCCGTTTCGAAGGACCGCACCTTGCCGACTTCGATCTTGTCGAGATAGCCGTTGACGCCGGCATAGATCACCACGACCTGCTCTTCCATCTTCAGCGGGGAGAACTGGCCCTGCTTCAGGAGCTCGGTCAGGCGGGCGCCGCGAGCGAGCAGGCGCTGCGTCGAGGCGTCCAGATCGGAACCGAACTGGGCGAAGGCCGCCATTTCGCGATACTGGGCGAGCTCACCCTTGATCTTGCCGGCGACCTTCTTCATCGCCTTGGTCTGGGCGGACGAACCGACGCGCGAAACCGACAGGCCGACGTTCACCGCGGGGCGAATGCCCTGGTAGAACAGGTCGGTCTCCAGGAAGATCTGGCCGTCGGTGATCGAGATCACGTTGGTCGGAATGTAGGCCGACACGTCGTTGGCCTGGGTTTCGATGATCGGCAGCGCCGTGAGCGAACCGAGACCGGCATCCTTGCCCATCTTGGCGGCGCGTTCGAGCAGGCGGGAGTGGAGATAGAACACGTCGCCCGGATAGGCTTCGCGGCCCGGCGGGCGGCGCAGCAGCAGCGACATCTGGCGGTAGGCGACGGCCTGCTTGGACAGATCGTCATAAACGATCACGGCATGCATGCCGTTGTCGCGGAAATATTCGCCCATGGCGCAGCCGGCGAACGGTGCCAGGAACTGCATCGGGGCCGGGTCGGACGCGGTGGCGGCGATGATGATCGAATAGTCGAGCGCGCCGTTCTCTTCCAGCACCTTCACGAACTGTGCGACGGTGGAACGCTTCTGGCCGACGGCGACATAGACGCAGTAGAGCTTCTTGGTCTCGTCGTCGCCCTGGTTGAGCGGCTTCTGGTTGAGGATGGTGTCGAGCGCCACGGCGGTCTTGCCGGTCTGGCGGTCGCCGATGATCAGCTCGCGCTGGCCACGGCCGATCGGGATCAGGGCATCGATGGCCTTGAGGCCGGTCGCCATCGGCTCGTTCACCGACTTGCGCGGAATAATGCCGGGTGCCTTGACGTCGACGCGGGCGCGCTGCTCGGCGACGATCGGGCCCTTGCCGTCGATCGGATTGCCGAGGGCGTCGACCACACGGCCGAGCAGGCCCTTGCCGACCGGGACGTCGACGATGGCGCCGGTCCGCTTGACGGTGTCACCTTCCGAGATGCCGCGGTCGGAGCCGAACAGCACGATACCGACATTATCGGCTTCGAGGTTCAGCGCCATGCCGCGCACGCCGCCGGGGAACTCGACCATCTCACCGGCCTGAACGTTGTCGAGACCATAGACGCGGGCAATACCGTCACCGACGGAGAGAACCTGACCGACTTCGGAAACTTCGGCTTCCTGGCCGAAATTCTTGATCTGGTCCTTCAGAATGGCGGAAATTTCTGCGGCGCGGATGTCCATCAGCCGACCTCTTTCATGGCGATCTTGATCGATTGGAGTTTGGTCTTGAGCGAGGCGTCGATCATGCGGCTACCGATCTTGACGATCAGACCACCGATCAGGCTCGGGTCGACCTTGACGTTGAGGGAGACGTCCTTGCCGGTCGCGCTCTTGAGCGAGTCCTTGAGGACGTTGAGATTGTCGTCGGAAAGCGGCTGGGCCGCCGTGACTTCGGCCGTGGCCTGCCCACGCGCCTTGGCGACCAGCACGGTGAAGGCCTGGATCATCTGGCCAACCGCGAACAGACGGCGGTTATGGGCGGCAAGCTTGATGAAATTGGCAGCAAGACCACCGATGCCAGCGCGCTCGAGCAACGCCGTGATCGCCTTGGTCTGCTCTTCGGAGGAAAAGACGGGGCTGCGGACGAGGCGCTTGAGATCAGCGCTTTCCTCGACGAGGCCATTGAAACGGCCGAGATCGGCTACAACGGAATCGATGGCGTCCTGCTCGCTGGCGAGCTCGAACAAGGCATTGGCATAGCGGCCTGCCATGCCGGATACGATCGGTTCTTCCCCTGCCACCGCGTGTCTCTCTGCTGAAACCACTTCGGGAGAACAGCAGTCCAGCCGGGTTTCCCCGCACCTGACCGCCCAACCCCTTGGCGGATATGTTGAATTTCCTCACGGTTGCAGGAAGGAGCTGGCTCCGGCCCCGCAACACGAGCGCTCACCTAACACACAGGCTTGGCCGACGCAACATGAGGGAAACACCCAAAACGTCGCGAAAAAATGCCAATCCTCCAGCAGAACCCGCCCCGTTTGTCACCGTTCTCGAATGAGAGCGGCAAGCGCGCCTTCCGCCATCCCGAATAGGAGGTAGGATTCGGCTGCATATGCGCGAACTGCGTACCGTGTTTCAGTGCACGATAAAGTTTCGGGCCCGCCCCCGGCACCCGTACTCAAGACAAACAAAAGGGCCGGCAATCAGCCGGCCCGGACGAGATGCCGCGCGGAAGACCGCGCAGGCTCTCAGGCGTCAGACTTCTGGGTCAGGATCTGGCGACCGCGATACATGCCGGTCTTCAGATCGACATGGTGCGGACGGCGCAGTTCGCCCGAATCCTTGTCCTCGACATAGGTCGGGGCCTTGAGGGCATCAGCGGAACGGCGGAAGCCGCGCTTCATGCGGGAGGTTTTTCGCTTCGGAACAGCCATTGGGGTATCTTCTTCGTGGCGTGCGGATGCCGTGACAGTCACGACAGGCCGATGACAAAATCGATTGAAGGCGCAGCCTATACAGGAAGAGAACTCAGGAAGAAAGAGGCTGGAGCGAGATTCTTTCGCACTCAAAACCCAGCGGCTGGGATCTCGATACCTTATTTCACGCAATCGAAATAGCCGGAAGAGTTGCGGGCGCGATTGACGATCAGGCCGGCTAGGTTGCGCAGGCGCCTAGTCGGCGCGCCGGCGCTGCGGCGGATCGGATTGGGCAGCACCACGGCGAGTTGCGCCGCCTCTCGGGCATTGAGCCTGGAGGCCGGTTTCTTGAAATAATGCTGGGCCGCCGCCTCGATGCCATAGATGCCGTCCCCCCATTCGGCCACGTTGAGATAGACCTCCAGCACCCGCTTCTTCGACCAGACCAGATCGGTCCACACGGCCAGCGGCACCTCCAGCGGCTTGCGGGCGAAAGCCGGCAGCGGCCACAGATAGAGGTTCTTCACGGTCTGCATGGCGATGGTGGAGGCTCCGCGTGAAGGCCCCTTCTCCCCGCCCCGTTCCAGGACATCGGCGATCGCGCCGAAATCGACGCCCCAATGGCGGCAGAACTGGCCATCCTCGGAAGCCATCACCGAAAACCGGGCAACCGGGGCGATATTCTCGATCGGCGTCCAGCGCCGGTCTACGGATTGGCCGGTGAGGTAGCGCCCCAGCATGGGCAGCGACATCGGCGGCACCACCGTATAGAGGATGGTGAGCACCACAGGCAGGGCAGCGAGCACGATGGCGACTTTGACAAGGCGCCGCCATAGCGTGCGCGAACTTTTCCTGACCGGCATCGCAACCCCAAGTTCCGGCCTGTCTCCGGGCGCTGCCGCGTCAGCCATCACCCCTGCCTGATCTCCTGAAACAAAGCGCGTTCCTGGCGGAAACGCGCTTTGTTTTAGCATTTTGTTTCGACGCGTCTTCGTGATTCTCGCCGATAGCGTCAAATTGCAAGACGCTTTGGTTTCGATCTTTTCTTAACCCAAAGAGTCTTCCGGCGCATCCGGCTCGTAAGAAAGAGTTAATATCCTGACGCAAGGGATCGAGGTCCGAAGGTCCGCGCTGGGCAAGAGAACGGGTCACCTCCATATTAAGATTCACTGCTTCGCCAGGCCCCATCGACCATGCATCCCAATATCACCTTCACCCAGTTGCGCTGTTTCGTCGCCGCGGCAGAAACCGGGGGTTTCACCGCCGCCGCCCAGCGCATCCATCTCACCCAATCGGCCGTGAGCCAGGCCATCGCCGGGCTGGAGGATGCCCTCGGCGCCAAGCTGCTGACCCGTACGCGCGTGGGCGTCAAGCTCACGGACCTCGGCGAGGCCGCACTCGTGGAAGCGCAGGCCCTGCTGGCGGGCGCCCAGCGCTTGGCGACCATCGCCCAGGCCAGCGACAAGCTGGCCGGCACGACGCTGCGTATCGGCTCGGTACAGAGCGCCGCCGCCAAATTGCTGCCTGGCTGGCTCAAGCCGTTCCGGGCGCTCTATCCACGGGCCGGCATCACCCTGCACCTGGGCACCGACGAGGAAGTGAACGACTGGGTGCTTGCCGACGCCGTCGATGTCGGTATCAGCGGCGAGCCCCACCCCGAACTCGACAGTGCCATCGTCGCCAATGACGATTTCGTGCTGATCCTGCCCGCTGCCCATCCCCTGGCCAAGAACGCTTCGATCGGCCTGGAAGCAATCGACGGCGAGCGCGCCATCTTTTCCGGCGGCGGCGGCAACCGCCAGTTCGAAGAGGCCCTGCTGGCGGCCGGCAGCAGGCCGAACGTGCTGTTCCTGGCCCGCGACAACGCCACCATCTTCGGCATGGTGCGCGAGGGCATCGGCCTCACAGTCATGCCCGACCTCACGCTGCCGGACGATACCAGCGGCCTTGCCGTGCGCCGGCTGACGCCGCCGCTGCGCCGCGACCTTCACGCTTCCGTCCGTAAGCAAGGCCTCAGCCCCGCCGGCCAAGCCTTCCTGGAACTGCTACGGATCGGGAAGTAAGCACGGTTCAGTTCGAGGGCGCGGGCACCAGCCCGTATCGCCGCATGATCGCGCCCATCTGGGCGAGATCGGGCGCGTCGGCGGCCAGCAGCGCCGCCACCTCGCGAAAATAGTCGATGCCAAGCACGCCGGGCGTCAGTACGACGAGACAGCTCGCAGGGCCCTCCCCGTCATTGCGGAAAGCATGGACAATGCCGCGCGGAATGAAGAGCGTCTGCCGTGCCGCAAGAGTAACCTCGCGGTCGTCGACCCGAAAGGTCATCGCGCCCTCCAGGCCATAGACCGTTTCGTCCCAGCTCTCATGATAATGGGCGACCGGCATGCGTGCGCAGGGCTGGACGGTCATCTCGAACATGTCGAGGCTGCCCTGCGTATCCGCCTTGCTGTGCAGGAAGCGGAGTTCGAGGCCTTTGATGCTGATGATCTCCGACATGGTGCGATCCCCCAGCCGCCTGCTCCGGGAGCAGAGCCTGGTGACGACGGGCCTGCAGCTTGCTCCCCAATCCTCTCCTTCACAAGCACGGCTTTCCGCTTCCCGGCACGATCCTCATGCGTCCTCGCCCGCGGCCTCCAGCAGCCAGGCCAGGAAGAGCTCGGCGCCCCGGCGGATGGGCGGCCGGGCGCGTACCCAATAGTTGCCGAGCTGCAGCCCGTCCTGCAAGCCGACGATGGTGAGCAAACCATTGCGCAGTTCCCGCTCGATCAGGCGCGGCGAAGCCAGCGTCATGCCAAGCCCCGCGCTCGCCGCCTCCCAGGCCGCATCGTCGATCTCGAACCGGCTGGCCATGCGCACATCGCGCCAGTCGACGCCATTGACCTCGGCCCAGCGGCGCCAGTCCCAGTCGTCCTGCGTCGCCGAGATCAGAGCCCCAGAGGCCGCCAGCGCCGTGGCGTCGGCATCGCGATAGCGTGCCGCCACATCCGGCGCAGCCACCACGACGCAGATATCGTCGAACAGGATCGTTCCCCCTTGAGCGGGGCCTTCGGCGCGCGAATAGCCGATCACGAGATCGATGTCGTCATGATCAGCCATTGCTGAGACCGGTGTTTCCAGCCGGACGCGGATGGAGGGATGGGCCTGGCGGAAGCTACCGAGGCGCGGAATCAGCCAGCGCAGGGCCAACGACACCGAGGCGCGCACCAGGACCTCGTTGGCATCCCGCTGCAGGGCCGAGGCCGCCGCTGCGATGATGTCGAGCGCCGGCGCGGTAGCCGCCGCGAAACGCGCGCCCTCCGCCGTCAGCTCGATGGCATTGTTGCTGCGCGCGAACAGGCGCACGCCGAGCCCTTCCTCCAGATGACGGACCTGATGGCTGACGGCGCTGGCTGTCACGCCCAATTCCTCACCCGCCGCCTTCAGGCTGCCGAGGCGGGCGGCTGCCTCGAAGACGCGCACGGCATTGAGGGACGGAAGGCGACGAGGCGTTTGCATTAGATTTTCTCACGCAACGATCAAAAAATGCGTTTGTTTGCGGGTATGAAATCTGTGACGCATCAAGCATGACGATTGCAGCAAAATCAACGCCGCTGGCTGGAACGACCGGCATGAGCGCCAATGCCAGGGGTGCCCTGTGGCTCCTGGTCGGCACCGCCTTGTTCACCCTGATCTTCGCCTCGGGGCGCTTCGCCGGCCCGCTTCTCGCCATCCCCCAGATCCTGCTGCTGCGCTACGCCAGCGGCTTCGTGACCGTGCTCATCGTGGCCAGGGCCGGCGGGCAACCTTTCGTCGCCCTGCACAGCCCGCGGCCCGACCAACATTTTCTGCGCGCCTGCTTCGGTTGTTTCGGCGGCCTGTCTGCGATCTATGCCGCCGCCCATATGCCGGTCGCCGCCGCCAGCGCCATCGGCCTGCTCGAAGGCATCTTCGTGGTTGCCCTCGCCATGGTCATGCTTGGCGAGGCGGTAGGCTGGCGCCACTGGCTCGCCGGTCTCATCTGTGGCCTCGGCGCGCTCGCGGTGGTACTCGGCCAGCACGCGGCGGCCGCTCCCTTCGGCGACGTCAGCTTTCCCGCTGCGATGGCCCTGCTCGGCGCCGTACTGATGGCCTTCGAGATCATTTATGTGAAACGGCTAACCAAGGGCGACACGCCGCTCTCCATGCTGGCCCATGTGAACCTCTTCAGCTTCCTCTTGATGCTGGTACCGGCCTGGCTGAGCTGGAAGAGCGTCGGCCCGGGTCCGATCCTGGCCTGCCTGATGCTCGGCCCCGTTGCGATCCTCGCCCAATATTGCAACATCCGAGGCTATCGGCTTGCCGACATCGCCGTGGCCGGGCCGATCGGCTATAGCTGGATCGTGTTCGCCGCGCTGCTCGGCCTCCTCGCCTTCGGCGAGGTTCCTGATCTCAAGGCCGGCATCGGCTGCCTGCTGATTCTCGCCGGAGGCTATTGGTTGACAAGGCTGCCCGCGACCAGCGGGGGCTGAGAGGCGAATTCACCCTCCGGTCTGGGTGATCACCATCTCCAACATTTGCGAAGCCTTGGTGCGGTAGCGCTCGCGATGGCGCAGCATGCGGAAAGCGCGAGGCGGCATGTCGAAGGCGATTCGCACCAGCCGTCCCGCCTGCAGGTCGGGCGCCGCCACCAGTTCGGACATCACCGTCGCGAAGGGGCCCGAGCGCACGGCCGAACGCACGGCCTCGTTGGAGGGCAGCACCAGGGCAATCTCGAGCGCGGCGGGATCGACGCCCCGCCCCCGTAACGCCTCCTCGAAGACCGATCGCGTGCCTGAGCCCTCCTCGCGCATGATCCAGCGCGCGGTGGCAATGTCGTAGGGCCGCACCGTGCGCCCATCGGCCCAGGGATGGCCCGGCGCCACCACCACGATCAGCCGGTCATGCGCCACCGTCTGCACCGACAGGGCCGGCTCATCGACGGCACCTTCGATGAAGCCGATCTCCGCCACCCCTTCCAGCACGGCCTGGGTGACGCTCTGGGTATTACCGATTTCCAACCTCAGATCGACACGCGGATGGACATCGTGGTAGCGCGCCAGGAAAGGCGCGACCCAATAGCTCGCGATGGTCTGGCTGGCATGCACGACAAGCGAGCCGCGTGCGCCGCTGCCGAGCTCGGACAGAGCGAGCTCCGCTGCCTTGGCGGAGGCGAGCGTCGCCCGCGCCGTCGGCAGGAATTCCCGCCCACCGGGCGTCATCTCGATGCGGCGGCCGACACGATGAAACAGTGCCGCGCCATAGCGATCCTCCAGAACGCGGATGGCAGAACTCACGGCCGATGGCGTCAGATGGAGTTCGCCTGCGGCCTGCGTCAGGTGCTCACGCTCCGCCACGGCCACGAAAATCCTCAACTGTTCCAAAGTCATGGCAGCGTCGCCTTGCCATCGCCGGGCTTGCCCTCCACCAGACAAATTGTCCGGTGTCGATCCAGTCTGGATGCCCGGGTCAGGCCAGGACATGACAAATCCCAACCGTTAGCGTCGCCGAAGAAGACCCAAATTTCAGTCATCTGCTTACGCTCAATCCAATCATTCGATTCAATCGAATGATTTCTACACTATTTTGAAATGGATTGAACAGACCCAATAAGGCAGAACAAACCTGTGAATTGCAGGTAGATCATGAGCAGCAAGGTCGGCAGCCGGTTGGGCGATATGACGGGAATTCGCGGGATTCTCCCCGGCGCGGGCCTGTGCATCGTCGTAACCGCCCTCGCCATGGGGGCCGAACTCGTCGAAGCCAGCCTGTTCGGCAAGGCCTGGCTGGAGGCTCTCGTACTCGCCATCCTGATCGGCGCCCTGATCCGCACCTTCGCCCAGCCTGAGGCCCGTTTCGACCGCGGTATCACCTTCGGTGCCAAGACGCTGCTGGAGGTCGCCGTCGTCCTGCTCGGCGCTTCCGTCAGCGCCGCCGCCATCGCCGATGCCGGCCTCGGCTTGATGGCTGGCATCGCCGGCGTCGTCATGGTGTCGATCATGCTGAGCTTCGGCATTGGTCGCGCCCTCGGCTTGCCGCACAACATGGCCCTGCTGGTCGCCTGCGGCAATTCGATCTGCGGCAACTCGGCCATCGCCGCCACCGCGCCCGTGATCGGCGCCAACGGCAAGGATGTCGCCGCCTCGATCGCCTTCACCGCCGTGCTCGGTGTGGTCGCCGTGATCGGCCTGCCGCTCCTGGTGCCTGCCCTCGATCTCTCCCCGGGCCAGTATGGCGTGTTCGCCGGACTGACCGTCTATGCCGTGCCGCAGGTCCTTGCCGCCACCGCGCCCGTCGCCGCTCTCAGCGTGCAGATCGGCACCCTGGTCAAGCTCGCCCGCGTACTGATGCTTGGCCCGGTCATCGTGGTCCTCGCTTTGATCAGCGAAAGCCAGCGCAAGGCCGCCCCGGCCGAGGCCGGGGCGGCTAGCCGCGCACGTCCCCGCCTCGGCCAGATCGTGCCTTGGTTCATCATCGGCTTCCTGGCCATGATGGCGCTGCGTTCCTTCGGCCTCCTGCCTCAGGGCTCGCTTCAGCCGATCTCATCGGCCGCCAATACGCTCACCATCATCTCGATGGCCGCGCTCGGTCTCACCGTCGACATCCGCGCCGTCGCCAAGGCCGGCCCGCGGGTGACCTCGACGGTGATTCTCTCCTTGCTCGCTTTGGGCGTGATCAGCTACGCGCTGATCGTGCTGCTCAAGGTCGCCTGATCCTTGAGAAAAAGTGCGATTTCTCTGAATCGCACTTTTTCTCTAACTCCCTGTTCCGCCGCGTTTTCTTAATCGAAAAGTCTATCAACTTTTCTGGAAGACGCTTTAGTTTTCAGCAAGGCGCGCGCCTCGTCCCAATTCCCCGTCGCCAGCGAATGCGGCGAGGCGCCATCTTCGGGCGAGAGCCAGCGCAGTGGCAGGGCACCCGGCCGCAGCACGATCTGCTTTGGCCTAAAGCGCAGCAATTGCTGGGCGCCTTCGAAGGCCGCGATCTCCGGTCCCTCCAGGATCACCTCGCCGTCTCCCGTGAGCTGAAGCAGGTCTCCCGTCTCGAAATCGACGAAGGTGAATCCGCAGCGCGGATCCACCAGGATATTGCCCAGCGTATTGAAAAACAGGTTGCCGGCGAAATCCGGCATCAGCAGGCTGCCATCGGCCTGCACTGCCACGAAGCCGGGCCTGCCGCCGCGATGGGAGACATCGACCTGCCGATGCCCGTTCGCACGCTCGACCGAGGAGGCGATGAAGAGTGTCTCCGCCTCGGCGATCAGGGTAGCCGCCCGGCCCTCGAGGCGGTCGAGGATCTGGACCGGTATCGTGGAAGCGGTGGCCGGATCGCGCGTGAAGTTGAAGTCGCGCAAGCGAATATAGCGCGGACAATTGCCGAAGCTCTCCCCGACAACCACCTCGAAGCTAGCCGGATCGCTGCGACGCACCGTGCCGTTCAGCCGGTTGCGACGCCTGGTGTGCAGTTCGATGCCGAGCAGGCCGATCGCAGCACCATCCTCCAGGCCTGAGGCCGCAGGGTCGGCGGGATCAACCGCAGCCGCGACATGCAACGTGTGAGGCTCGGGAGAATTGAGAAAGCCCGGCTGGCCGGCGAGGATCGTTGCCCAAATATCGCCGGCGCGATCGGCAGTGCCGACGACGATGAAGGGAAGCAGCGGGTAGAAATCACGATGCTGCTCGATCAGATAGTCACGCAGGACGCGTCGGCCCACCGCATCCATGCGCTCGGCCGCTCCCGCCCGCTGCTGCAGGGCGAGTTCGCCTTCATGCCACGGCGAATCCGTCGCAACAGGCACATTGCCATCCATGACATTTGCCCTCCGATAGGATGAAAGCTCTAGGCCGCCAGCCCAACCGCCGTCTTCTGGAACGGCACGAAGCCCGGCAGGGCCTCGACCCGTCGCAACCAGGCGCCAATCTGCGCATAGGAAGACAGATCTACATTCCCCTCCGGTGCGGAGGCGATATAGCTGTAGAGCGCCACATCGGCAGCGGTCGGGCGATCGAGAACGATCCAGTCGTGCCCGATCAATTCCTGGTCAATCAGCTTGAGAATGGCGTGAGCCGCCGCCAATGTCTGCTCGACATCGTATTTGGCACCGAAAACCGTGATCAGGCGAGCGGCCGCGGGGCCCATGCGAAGCTGGCCGGCTGCGACCGAGAACCAGCGCTGCACGGCGGCCGCAGCGATCGGTTGGGTCGGCAGCCAGTTCTCCAGGCCGAGCTTGCGGGCGACATAGACGATGATGGCGAGCGAATCGGGCACGATCACGCCGCCATCGTCGAGAACCGGCACCTGGCCCAGCGTATTGAGCTTGAGGAAATCCGGCGTCTTGTGCTGGCCGGTCTTGAGGTCCACGTCGACCAGTTCATGCGGCACGCCCACCAGCGACAAAAACAGGTGAGCGCGATGGGAGTGACCCGACAGGGGAAAATGATAGAGCTTCATGGATGATCTCCTCGCCGATACCGGCACTGTCGGAGGATCTTCATCATTTCGATGCAGATAGAGAATATTGATTGATTGAAAGGCATCATTCCAGATATTGGAATAATTAGAATTTGGGGGCATCATGGATCGCTGGCAGGCCATGCGGGTCTTCGTGAAGGTGTCCGAGAGCGGCGGTTTCGCCGAGGCCGCCCGCCGTTTGTTCATGAGCCCGCCCGCGGTCACCCGGGCCGTCGCCTTTCTCGAAGATGCCATTGGCGCCCAGTTGCTGGTGCGCACCACCCGATCGCTCAAGCTCACCGAAACGGGCGAGCGCTATCTGCATGACTGCCAGCGCATCCTGGCCGATCTCGCCGATGCCGAGGCGGCTGCCGCCGGTTCCTATACCACGCCGACGGGCACGCTGATCGTCACCGCGCCCGTGATGTTCGGTCAGCTCCATATCCTGCCCGTGGTGATGGACTATCTCGGCCAGCATCCGGTCGTGAGTGCGCAAACCCTATTCCTCGACCGCATCACCAACCTTGTGGAGGAGGGCATGGATGTCGCCATCCGCATCAGCCACCTGCCGGATTCGGAGCTGACCGCGATCCGGGTCGGCAGCATGCGGCGGGTGGTCTGCGCCTCTCCCGCCTATCTCGCCGAACATGGCGAGCCGCGCAGTCCCGCCGACCTTGCCGGCCACAGCGTCATCGCCAGGATCGGCGCCTGGCCGCGGCTGGAATGGCGCTTCGGCCGTGAGGAGAAGACCCATGTCGGCATCCAGCCACGGCTGATGTGCAATCTCAACGAATCGGGGATCTCGGCGGCCATCTCCGGCTGGGGGCTGGTGCGCGTCTTTGCTTATCAGGTCGACACGGCCCTGCGCGAAGGCACGCTCCGCACCGTGCTCACGGAATTCGAGGAGGCACCGGTGCCTGTTCATATCGTCCATGCCGGTGGCCGGGCTCCTTCCGCCAAGGTGCGCTCCTTCGTCGATTTCGCCGTGGAACGCCTGCGGGCAAACCCGATCTTCGGAGACCTTGCGCAAAGCCGCCTGTCTTCCTAGATTGGCGCGGTATCGTTTCAACCGAGAGTTCGCAGCAATGGATCTGAACCTGAACGCAACGCCGCTTTGCCTTGTGTCAGGGATCATCCATTCTCATGCCTTCTTCGATCACGCTTTCCAATCTCTCCTGGTCCACGCCTGACGGACGCGCGCTGTTCTCTGGGCTCGATCTGAGCTTCGGCCCCGAACGTGCGGGCCTCGTCGGCCGCAACGGTGTCGGCAAGACGACCCTGCTCAAGCTGATAGCGGGGGAGCTCCCGCCCCGCTCCGGCCGCGTCATCGTGCATGGCAGCCTGGGACGGCTACGCCAGGCCGTTCAGCTCGGGCCGGACGAGACCGTCGCCGACCTGTTCGGCGTAACGCAAGCGCTCGCCTTGCTTGCCCGGGTGGAAGTCGGCCTCGCCTCCGCCGAAGATCTCGTCACCGCCGACTGGACCCTGGAGGCCCGTCTCGCCACGGCCTTCGCCCGGGTCGGCTTGCCTGTGGATACCGACACGCCGCTGACGACATTGTCGGGTGGGCAGCGCACCCGGGTTGGCCTGGTGGCGCTGGTCTTCGCCGAGCCGGACTTCCTGCTGCTGGACGAGCCGACCAACAATCTCGACCGCGAGGGCCGGAAGGCCGTCATCGACCTCCTCGCCGGCTGGCGCGGCGGGGCGGTGGTGGTCAGCCACGACCGCGAATTGCTCGAGGCCATGGATGCCATCGTCGAGCTGACCTCGCTCGGTGCCAGCGTCTATGGCGGAAATTGGAGCCAATACCGGGCACGCAAGACCCTGGAACTGGCGGCCGCCCGCCATGATGTGGGCGAGGCCGAGAAGCGGCTTGATGAAGCCGAGCGCAAGGCTCAGATCGCCGCAGAACGCAAAGCGCGTAAGGACAGCGCAGGCCGCAAAGCGCGAGCCAGGGGCGACGCGCCCCTGCTGCTTCTCGACGCGAAGAAGGAGCGCAGCGAAAAGAGTGGAGGCGCGGGAGCCCGTCTGGCCGAACGGCAGCAGCGAGCGGCCAGCGATACGCTCGTCAAGGCGCGCAAGCGTCTCGAAATCCTGCAACCCTTGTCGGTGAAGCTCGCGTCCACGGGCCTGCCCGCCGACAAGGTGGTCCTGCGCCTCGATGCGCTGCGTTTTGGCTACGAGCCGCTTCGACCGGTCCTGGACGGCCTCTCCTTCACCCTCGCCGGACCGCAGCGCGTCGCCCTGACCGGCGCGAATGGCAGCGGCAAGACGACGTTGCTCGGCCTGATCACCGGGCGACTGCAACCCCAGGCCGGCCATGTCTGGGTCCTGCCCGGCTTCGCGCTGCTCGACCAGGAGGTGAGCCTGCTCGAGCCGAGGGAGACGATCCGCGACAATTTCAAGCGCCTCAACCCGCAATCGGACGAGAATGCCTGCCGTTCCGCCCTGGCCCGTTTCATGTTCCGGGCAGACGCGGCCCTGCAGAGTGTCGGCAGCCTCAGCGGCGGCCAGATGCTGCGGGCCGGGCTCGCCTGCGTTCTGGGCGGAGAAAGGCCGCCGCCATTGCTGATCCTGGACGAACCCACCAACCATCTCGACATCGAGGCTATCGAAGCGGTGGAGGCGGGACTACGCGCCTATGATGGCGCCCTGCTGGTGGTCAGCCACGACGAGAGCTTCCTCGACGCCATCGACATCTCGCACAGGCTGGAGCTGTTGCCGGCGACTTGACCCCGCTGCAACCCTGGCCGTAATGTGGGCTATCGCTACGGGGATGGAGTCCCCCCAAACCGCCGCAAGGCTGATGACTCCTACCAGGTGCTTCGCGCCGGTAGGAGGTCGTCCCCGTCTCCCGCTTTCATCGAAGTGCCGCTGCAATCTCTCTGGAGGTATGCCATGCGCCCTTCGCGACCGGGACGGCCGATATCCTTTCTCCTGCTTCGTATCTGGCTCATGCTGGCCCTTCTCGGCCTGATCGGGCTTGCCATCGCCTGGCGTCTGGGGCTGATTCCTCCATGAGCCTTAAAGCACTGCCGGGATTTCGGATTGGTGGGGGCTTGAGCCCTGCCTATCCTGACTGGACAACCCATTCGCAGCCGCGGCCTTCATCTCTTCCCACTTGTCTTCGGAGCATCCATGTCACCCGTGCTCGCCAACACCGTCATGATCGCCATCGGCGGAGCCATCGGCTCCGTGGGGCGCTATTGGATCGGCTTGTGGATGGCGCCCTATAGCGAAAACCTGCCCTGGGCGACCATCCTCATCAACATCGCCGGCTCCTTTGCCATCACCTTCTTCGGCACGCTGACCCTTGCCAATGGCCGCGCACCCCTGCCGGATCTGTGGCGGCTGTTCTTCATGGTCGGCATCTGCGGCGGCTTCACCACCTTCTCGTCCTTCAGCCTGCAGACCTTCGAACTCCTGCACATGAACATGCCCCTGCGCGCCCTGATCAATGTCGGTGTGTCCGTGGTGCTCTGCGTCGCCGCCTCGGCGCTCGGCTTCTATGGCGCAACGACGATCAACGGCACGCAGCAGGTGGCACAGGTGCAGGTCGACGAGGAGGCGTCCTGACCTCGGATCTCACGCCAGGTGTCATTGTCAACGCCCCTTGGCCAACGAGTCCTGGCATCAATTGCCGATCTCGATGTTGGAGACGTCGAAATCCTGATGGTGGGCAATGGTGGCGGCGCCGATGGCGCATTCCATCTCGCCCAGGGTCGAAAGACGGATCTGCGGCTTCGTCATCCCCGGCACGATGCCGGCACCGACGGCTTGCGACAGCCGGTCGAGGCGGGCGGCGAGCACAGGACGCATGGCGCCACCGAGTACGATCGTCGATGGATTGAAGATGTTGGCGAGCGAGGTCAGACCGATGATGAGGTGGCTGGCGAGTTCGTCCATGGCCGCGCCGGCGCCGCTGTCGCCGGCATGGGCGGCGGCCGCCACCATCGCCGGCAAGGCGGAAAGAGAATCGACGCCGAAGCCCTGCCCCGGCCGATAGAAGCGATCGAGCGCAGCGATGTTGACGAAGCTCTCCAGGCAGCCCTGCTGCCCGCAGGAGCAGCGCGGCCCCGCTTCGCGGATGCGGATATGGCCGAACTCGTTGCCGGTGCCCTCAGCCCCACGGACGAGGCGTCCGTTGACGATGGCCGCCCCGCCGCACCCGGCTCCGAGCTTGAGATAGACGATGGCATCGGCCTGCAGCCCGGGCTGGGTATAGACTTCCCCGAAGGCGGCGGCATGGGCATTGTTCTCGACGAAAACAGGCGCACTAAGCGCCTTCTCGGCCAATGCCTTCAGATTGAGGTCCTTCCAGCCCAGCATGGGCAGATGCACGACATAGCCGTCCGAACGCACCAAGCCGGGCACGGTGATGCCAATCGAGCGCAGCGGCTGCGTCAGGCCGCGGGCATAAGTGGCGATGGCATCAACAGCCGCGTCCGGGCCGACAGGATGAGCCAGGCGCGCCGTGCGGCTGTCGACCACCCCGAGCGCCAGATCGATCAGGGCAAAGCGCACCACACCGACGCCGATCTCGGCCCCGAGAAAGTAGCCACCGCTCGGATTGAGGGCGATGTCGACGCCCGGCCGGCCGACATCCCGGCGCGCGCTCTCCTCACGGGAGGCCCGCCGTTCGACCAGAAGGGAGCTGGCCGTGAGGTTCTCGACCAGGTTGGTGATGGTAGCGGGGGTCAGGCCGAGGCGGCGGGCAAGTTCGGCCCGGGGCATCGCCCCCTGCAGGCGCAATTGGGTGAGGATGCGCCGCTCGTTCACATAACGCGCGAAGGTCTGGTCAGCCATGATATCGCCTCTGCCCGAATCTCTGGAATGGCTTTGCGATTCGGCCGAATCACCTGGATACACAAAGACGCACCGATACAGACAGTTAGAGCAAAAAGAGGATATTCTCTGAAACACGCCTTGTCCCAAGGCCGTCGAGTTAAGCGTCTTCGAGTTTGCACGGCCTTTGTCATTGCCGGGCTTGATCCTGCGATCCCGGGAAGAGGCGTCTTCCCGGCTTCGCTCCCGGTTATTTGAGTGGCTTCTGGATCTGCACCGAACAACTCATCCGGTGGGGAGCAAACCCGGCTATGACAAATCGGAGCGCTTTCTATCTCAAGTTAACGGCAATGATAGCAGCAAAGGCCTTGCACATCCTATTTGTTTAGATAATAAACAAATTATAGAAACCCGCAGGAATCCCGCCATGCCGAAGAAGGAAGATCGCCGCCTCAAGGTCGGTGTGCTGGGCTGCGGCCCGATCGCGCAGGCCGCGCATTTCGAAAGCTGCACCAAGGCGCGCAATGCCGATCTCTACGCCATCTGCGACATCGCGCCTGACCTGCTGGAGCGCATGTCCTGGACACACAAGCCCGAGAAGACCTTTTCGGACTACGCCGCCATGCTGGCCGATCCCGAGCTCGATGCGGTTATCGTGGCGACCTCAGACGCCTTCCACGTGCCGGCCTCGATCGCCGCTCTGGAAGCGGGCAAGCACGTGCTCAGCGAAAAGCCTGTCGGCATCGGCATCGAGGAAGTGGAGACCTTGCGCACCGCCGTGGCAGCCAGCGGCAAGGTGCTGCAGGTCGGCCATATGAAGCGCTTCGATGCCGGGCTCGAAGCTGCCAAGGCCTTCATCGACACGGAAATGGGTGAGATGCTGGCCCTCAAGGCCTGGTATTGCGATTCAACCCATCGCTACCCGATGACGGATGCCGTGCAGCCGCTGATCGTCACCAGCAGGCAGGCGCGCAGGCCGGCCGGCGACCCCAAGGCCGACCTCCAGCGCTATTACATGCTTGCCCATGGCAGCCATCTCGTCGACACGGCCCGCTATTTCGGCGGGGAGATCGTCGAGGTCGAGGCCCGCTTCTCCGAGCGCTTCGGCGCGCGCTGCTGGTTCGTCGACCTCGCTTTCGCCAATGGCACGCTCGGCCATCTCGACCTCACCGTGGCCGTGCGCATGGACTGGCACGAGGGCTTCCAGATCTATGGCGAGCATGGCAGCGTGCTCGGCAAGACCTATAACCCCTGGTACTACAAGAGCAGCGACGTCGACATCTTCCGCGAAAAGGATGGCGCCACCACGCGCGTCCTCGGCGCGGATGGCCATTTCTACCGTCGCCAGCTCGAGGGCTTCGCCGACGTCATCCTCAAGGGAGCGCCGATGCGCGGCGCCGACATCCAGGATGGCGTCGCTTCGGTACGGGCGATGATCGCCATCGCCCAATCCGTCCGTGAAAGCCGCGCCGTGCGGCTCGATGACGTCAAGGGAGAGCTGTGATGCGGCTCGGCATCTTTGCCAAGACCTTCCCCGGCAGCGAACCGGGAACGGTGATGGCGGCCGCCCGCGCGGCAGGCTACGGCGCGGCGCAATACAACATGGCCTGCTCGGGCCTGCCCTCAATGCCGGCGGCCATCCCCGACGGCGTCGCCGAGGCGGTGCGTGCTGCCGCCCTCGACCAGAATCTCGACGTCGCGGCCGTCTCCGCCACCTACAACATGATCCACCCCGATCCGGCGCTGCGCTGGCGCGGCCATGACAGCCTTGAAATCATCGCCGGCGCGGCCCACAACATGGGCACCCGCCTCCTGACGCTCTGCACCGGCACGCGCGATCCGGACGACCAGTGGCGCGGCCATCCCGACAACGCATCGCCGGGAGCCTGGCGCGACCTCGCCGCCAGCCTGGAGACGGCACTCGATATCGCCGAACGACACGATGTCGATCTCGGCATCGAGCCGGAATTGGCCAATGTCATCGATTCGGCCGCCAAGGCGCGAGCGATCATCGACGAGATGGCGAGCCCCCGGCTGAAGATCATCCTCGACCCGGCCAATCTCTTCGAGGTCGCTTCGCTCGCCGACCAGCAGCGCCTGGTCTCCGAAGCCATCGACCTCCTGGCCGACCGCATCGTCATGGCCCATGCCAAGGACAGGGATGCCGCCGGCGGTTTCACCACGGCCGGCAAGGGCGTGCTCGACTACGACCATTATCTCGCCGGACTGGCTCGGATCGGCTTCGGCGGCCCTTTGGTCACCCACGGACTTGCTGCCGGGGAGGCGGCAGAAGTCGCCGCATTCCTCGGCCGGAAGCTGGCGGAGGTAGCATGACAACAAACGCCGAACACCGCGCGAGATCTCCTTCTCCCCTTGCGCGACTAGGCACTTCCCATGGAAGTGCCTCGGGTCCCGGCAAGCGGATGAGGGGTCTCGCCCTGCTCGGCCAGCGTAGCGACCCCCCTCATCCGGCACTTCGTGCCACCTTCTCCCGTAAGGGGAGAAGGAAAGCCGCACCGCGGAGCAGCTGACATGAGCGTCTTCCCGCGCCATGGCCTCAGCCTCGCCGTGCATGATCGCGGCAGCGGCCTTCCGGCGGTCTTCCAGCACGGCCTGTGCGGGGATGCCGGCCAACCGGCCGAAGTCTTTCCCTTCGATCTGCCGGCCCGCTGCCTCACGCTCGAATGCCGCGGCCATGGCGGCTCCGAGGCCGGCGACAGCGAGTGTTTTTCGCTTCAGACCTTCGCCGACGACCTGGCGAGCTGGCTCGACAATCTCGCGCTCGGCCCCGTCGTCCTCGGGGGCATTTCGATGGGCGCGGCGATCGCGCTGCGTCTTGCCATTGTCAGGCCGGACCTGGTGCGGGCGCTGGTGCTGGCGCGCCCAGCCTGGATTGCCGAAGCGGGTCCCACCAACATGGAGCCCAATGCCCTGGTCGGCGCGCTGCTCGCCGGTTATGGCCCCGCGGAAGCGCGGGCCCGGTTCGAGGCTTCTGGTACGGCGCGCGATCTTGCCGCCGCTGCTCCGGACAATCTCGCCTCGCTGCGCGGCTTCTTCTCGCGGGAGCCCCAAGCCGTCACCGCGGCGCTGCTCGCCCGCATTTCGGCGGACGGACCCGGCGTCTCCCGCGCCGATATCGCTGCCCTGAGGATTCCGACGCTCCTCATCGGCACCGAGGCCGACGCCATCCACCCTCTCGGCCATGCCGAGACACTCACCGCCCTCATTCCCGGCGCCCGGCTCGCCCGCATCACCCCCAAGGCGCTGGACAAGCCGCGCTACGTCCAGGATTTCCGCGCTGCTCTGGCACAATTCCTATCGGAGAACCCCGCATGAAACCCGCTTCCGGCTGGCTCCAGGCCCTGCCCGCCGACCGCCTGCTCGCCGAATTTTCGCTGTGGTCCGCCAATCTCGGCCGTCTCGCCGACGATATCGCCCGGGTCGAGCCGCATGTCGACATCTTCCATGTCGATGTCGCCGACGGCCATTTCTCGCCGGCACTGCTCTATTTTCCGGACCTGACTGCGGCCGTACGCAAGGTGACCGCCAAGCCCATTCACGTCCATCTGATGACGACGGACGATATCCTTCTCGACCAGATCGACCAGTTCGCCGAAGCCGGCGCCGACCTGATCAGCATCCATGCCGAGAACGCCAATGCCGATGCCGCCCTCGCCCGCATCCGCGATCTCGGCCTTGCCACCGGCATGGTGCTGCAGCTCCACACGCCGGTGGCGGCGGCGGAGCCCTTCCTCGACCGCCTGGACATGCTGACCCTGCTCGGCACCCTGATCGGCATCAAGGGCGTTGGCCTCGACGATTCAGCTCTGGCGCGCCTGCGCGAAGCCCGCAAGCTGATCGGCCAGAAGGCCGGGCACCGCATCATCCTCGCCTCCGATGGTGGCAATCGCGAGCACACCGTGCCCAATCTGCGTCTTGCCGGCGCCGAGACCATCGTGATGGGGTCGCTGGCCTTCGGCGCACCAGATCTGGCCGCCCGCATCGCCTGGGTCCACGGCCTGCAGCGGGAGC
Organism: Labrys sp. KB_33_2; assembly: GCF_052114505.1. Taxonomy (NCBI): domain Bacteria; kingdom Pseudomonadati; phylum Pseudomonadota; class Alphaproteobacteria; order Hyphomicrobiales; family Xanthobacteraceae; genus Labrys; species Labrys sp. KB_33_2. The sequence continues at coordinate 59,428 of NZ_JBFREW010000027.1, forward strand.
CCTGACCGTGTATCGGCGCGCCATCGGCATCGACCTTGGCGGCACGCAGGTGCGCGCCGCCCTCGTTGATGATACCGGCACCGTACTGCGGCGCGCCGCCACCCGCACGGATGTAGCCGGCGGTCCAGCCGCCGTGATGGTGCAATTCCGCAGCCTCATCGAAGAAGTGACTGACGACAAGAGCCTCGGCTCGCTCTCCGGTATCGGCGTCTGCGCCCCCGGGCCGCTCGACAGCCTCACCGGCACCTTCATCCATGTCCCGACCTTGCCCGGCTGGGAAGATTTTCCCCTGCGCGACCAGCTTGCCGCCACCCTGGGCCGGCCGGTGGTGGTGGAAGGCGATGCCATCGCCGCCTGCTACGGCGAGTGGCGCTTCGGCGCCGGCCGCGGGCTCGACCACCTCCTCTATGTCACCGTCTCCACCGGCATCGGCGGCGGCGTGGTCAGCGACGGCCGCCTGCTGCATGGCAGGCGTGGCATGACGGCCCATGTCGGCCATTTCCGCCTGGCCAAGGATGGCCCGCGCTGCAGTTGCGGCGCCGTCGGCTGCTTCGAGGCCTTCGCGGCCGGTACGGCGCTCGATCGGCGGGCACGCGAGGCGGCTGTCGCCCATCCCGGCAGCCTGCTCGCCCGCGTGCCGGCACCGGCCGCCGGCAGCGTGGTCGAGGCCGCCCGCCAGGGCGATGCGACCGCCCTCGCGCTCCTCGACGAGGAAGCCGCATTTCTCGGCGAGGGCTTCGCCAGCCTCATCCATCTCTACAGCCCCGAAAAAGTGGTGATGGGCGGCGGCGTCGCGCATGGCTTCGACCTGATGACGGAGAAGATCCACCAGATCATCCGGACCACCGCCTTGCCCTCCTTCCGCGACGTGCCGGTGGTGAAGGCCGCCCTCGGCGACAATGCCGGCCTGGTCGGCGCGGCCGCACTGGTGATGTTCGACGAACGGGCGCGTTGATCATTCGCCTGCCTTGACGCTGGAAGAATACTGCCCCGCATAGACAGTGCCCCTTTCTGGGAGCGCCAGCAGGATGCTCGCGCTCCCAGAAAGCACCTCAGAACTTTCCGTGTAGCTCGGCGTCTTCGGAACCAGGAATAACGCCCGACTCACGCCTCCAGTCGAACACTTCGCCCGCAGATCCGGCATGGGGGATTGGCGATGGCACAGGACGGCGGAATCGAAGACCGCACGGTGGACCGCAATACGCCGGCGCTGGCCCTGTCGGGCGGCGGCTTTCGCGCCACGCTCTATCATTGTGGCGCCCTGATCCGGCTCAACCAGCTTGGCCTGCTCGCCAGGATCAGCCGCATCTCCAGCGTGTCGGGCGGCTCGATCACCTCGGGCATGCTGGCGGCCGCCTGGAAGCAGCTGAAATTCCAGAACGGCATCGCCACCGATCTCGACGCCAAGGTGATCGCACCGCTGCGCGAATTCTGCACCCGCTCGGTCGATACCAAAGCAGTGGGGTTTGGAGCGTTCCTGCCCGGCAAGAGCATCGGGGATGTTCTCGCGGACACCTATGACGATCTCTTCGAGGGCATCAGCCTGCAGGATCTGCCGGACAGCCCGCAATTCGTCTTCAACGCCACCAATCTGCAGACCGGCCGGCTCGTGCGCCTGCAAAAGGTCAGGCTGGCCGATTATGCCGTCGGCATCATCCCCAAACCCGACATCCGGCTGGCGGTGGCCGTCGCCGCCTCGAGCGCCTTTCCGCCCGTGCTTTCGCCGGTGGAGATCAAGGTCGATCCCGCACGCTGGGTGAACGCCACCGGCACGAGCCATTTCGGCGACCCCGACTACAACCGCAGGCTTTCCCTGACCGATGGCGGCGCCTATGACAACCTCGGCCTGGAGACGGTGGACGATTTCGCCACGGTGATCGTCAGCGATGCCGGCGCCCCCTTCGGCACCGAGGAATCCGCTCACGCCTTCTGGCCCCAGCAGGCCCTGCGCGCCCTCGACATCGCCACCGACCAGGCACGTGGCCTGCGCAAGCGCCTGCTCTTCGCCGAAGCCAAGGCGGCCGGGCGCGTGGTCGCCTTCAGCGCCATCGACAGTGTCGCCTCGAAATATCCGGCGCCACAGAAGCTTAAGCCCGATCCCGCGATGGTGACACGGTTGGCCCAAATGCGCACCCGCCTCAATCCCTTCGACGAAGAGGAGCAGAGCCGGCTCATCAATTGGGGCTGGCTGATGATGGACGTTGCCCTGCGCAGCTATGTCACGCCGACCGAGCCGGCACCGACTGCCTATCCCCTGCCCGGCTTCCCGGTCTAGCGCCATGATGCTGCCCGGCGATCATCCTGACAGAGGCTCCGGACTGGTCTACCGCGACGACACGCTGGCGGCCGGTCCCGCCACCCATGCACTGATCATCGGGGTCGGCGCCTACCAGTCGCCGCGTTTCAAGAAGCCGCTGACCTCCACCACCATTTCGGCTCGCGTCCTGGCGGATTGGTTTGTCGGCGAGGCGCCGGGCTTTCGCAACGAGGCTTGCCCGCTCGGCAGCCTCGCCATCCTGCTTTCCGAGCCGGCCACCACGGCGCAGCCCCAGGCGACCTATGCCGACGGGCCGGTGCCGCGCGCGACCTTCGCTCTGGCGCGCGAAGCCGTACGCGCCTGGGTCCGGCGCATCAACAGCCACAAGGACAATCTCGCCATCCTCTATGTCGCGAGCCATGGCGAGAGCCTCCTCTCCCGCACCGCCTTCCTCTTCGAAGATTACGGGATGGACGAACTCGACCGGACCGCCGGCATGTCGGAGGTCGAGCAGTTCATGTCCGCGCTGGAGAACGCCAAGGCTGTCTCCCAGCTTCTGCTGTTCGATTGCTGCCGCTCGGCAACGGACCTCTCTCTGCCCTGGAACGAGCCCTTCGGCAGCAAGCTGATTGCCCTGACCCGTGAGAACAGGGGACATGACGAGCCGAGCAAGCAATGGGTGATCGCCGCCACCGCACTCGGAGAAACCGCAGGAGGGCGCGTCAACAACACCACCTTGTTTGCCGACGCGCTGCTCAGCGCTCTCGGCGGCGTCGCCGGCGACCCGGCCGACGAGGACTGGCCGGTGCGTCCCGGCCCGATGGTGGACAGCATCAGCCGGCTGCTCGAGCTGCACCGCCAGCCGGATGAGAAGCCGCAGACGCCCGGCGGGCGCATCGCCGGTACCTTCGAGATCACCTTCGCCGGCGAGCGGGCGGAAATCCCGGTCTATATCTCGATGGCCCAGCCCGAAAATTGGCCTGAGAGCGATTTCATCGTCACCGCCACCCCCGGTGGCGAAACGGCCTTCGAGGGCGCAGCTGGAAGGCCCCCCTTCCAGCTCCTGAAATACCCGGAAGCCACCGCCATCAATGTCTCCGTCCGCCGTTTCGGCGCAGATATCGGGGGGGCCAAGGGCAAGGCCCGGGCACCTGCCGTCTTCCTGGAAGTCAAGCGCAGCGCCACACCGACCACGGCAGTGGTGGAAAAACTCGATCCCGGGCGCAGCTTCGGCCCCGCCGCGCAGCTTCTCATCGGCCTTTCCGGGCCCGTGGCGATCGCTGCCGGTGCCATAGCCGAGATTGTCAGGGCTGATGATCCGAAGAAGAACCCCAAGCAGGTCGTCGTCGCCATCGGCGGCGCCACACCGGTGGATGTCCGGCCTGGCGAGCATGTCGTCACGTTGCGCACGCCCGACGGCCGGGTGGAGGTCCAGAACGTCACGGTGGACAAGGACGAGGTGCTGGAAGTGCGCTTCGCCATGCCGGCTTCGCCGCATGAATGGCTGGGAACGGCGACCGCAACCGGTGCCGTGCCGCCCCCTTCTCCTCCCGCCCCGGCGCCGGGCTTGGAAGGCCTGCGGCCTCGTCCGCCGGCGGATATCAACCTTCAGGCTCCGCCCCGTTGGCAGGCCGACTTTCCTCTGCCCGCCCCTCCGGCTGTGATACCGGTGGTCGCCACCATCGCCGGCTATGTCGATTGTGCACTCGGCCTGCATGCCCTTGCCGATCCGCGCCTCACCGCAGCGATAGAGAACGATGACGGACGGTTCGTGCAGCTCGGCCTGGCCGATGCCGAGGCCCACCGCTTCGCGCCCTTCGAAAAGGGCGCCCATGATCGTCCGGTGTTCGTGGCGATCGAGACCGGCCCTCGCCGCGACCTCGCCGTGGTGCCAAGCATTGCAGGGCGGTGGAACCCCTACGTCCTCATCGACAGGCTGGCGCTACGCGAAAGAAGCGCGGCCACCATCATCGCCGAAAACCCCATCTGGAGCGGCCTGATCGGTTTCCTGGCGGCGCGCGACGTCGAGGCCGGCGGCCGCCTCCTGGCCGGCGGGCTGCAGCAGGCCGTGATCGATGCGATGCAGGACAAGCTCGCCGATCCGATCGCGGCGCTGGCAGCGGCACTGATTGCCGTTTCGGCCTCCTCGCCGGATCTCGAACGGCGCTGGGATCCCTGGCTCGCCAATCTCGCCAACTGGTTTCCGCTCATCCCCGACGGGCCCATCATTCTCGGCCGCCGTCTGCTGATGCGGGCACGCAGTGCCGGGCAGTTCGAGCAGGCCAAGACCCATCTGCTGGAAGGCTTTTCGCGTGGCGCCCCGCTCTATTCGTTGTCGGCTGACTGGCTGGCCCGCGGGCTCGAAAGCCTGCCGGACGAAAAGGTGCTCGAAGCCCCGCGCCGCACAGCCCGCGCCTTCGCCAACCGCATCGATTCCGCCCAGGCCTTCACCGTGATCCGCCTCGGCGATTGAGGAGTACGCCATGCCGGTTTTCAAGCTCGCCATGCATCCGGCCTCCGAGGGCGACGCGCTGATGTTGAGTTGGAGCGAGGAGGGCACGCTTCACCGCGCTTTGATCGATCTCGGGCGCACCAAGAATTATCGGGCGCTGAAGCCGCTGCTGCAGGCGATCGGCAGCTTTGAGCTCTTCGCCATCAGTCATATCGATGCCGACCACATCGAAGGAGCGGTGCCACTGTTCGGGGAGACGATGCTTCCCTTCACGGCCTGCAATGTCTGGTTCAACGCCTACGCCCAACTCGTCGACGCCAGGGAGCGGCTCCGCGACTTCGAGACGCTTGGCGTCGACCAGGCCGAGAAAGTTACGATCGGCATCGAGGCCAGCGACTGGCCGTGGAACAGCCAATTCGCTTCCCGCATCGTCTCCACGGGCAGCCCGGAGGCGGCAGCGCCCTTGCCGTTCGCCGGCGGACTGGAACTCACCCTGCTTTCCCCCACGGACCACCAGCTCACCAGGCTGCTGCCAACCTGGGAGAGCGCACTGGCCGAGGCTCATCTGCGCAAGGAAGACATGGATCCGGTAGAGCAGGCCGAGGTCGAAGGGCGCGAGATGCTCGGCGGCCTCAATGTCGAGGCGCTGGCTGCGCGCCAATACAGCGGCGACAGCACCAGGCCCAATGGCACCAGCATCGCCTTTATCGCAGAGTTCGACCAAAGGCGCGTGTTGATGGCAGCGGACTCCCATGCCGACGTCATCGAGGCCGCCCTCGAGCGGCTCGGCCATAGCGCGGCCAATCCGTTGAAGCTCGACTGCCTGAAAGTCTCCCATCACGGCAGCAAGGCCAACACCTCGCCGGCGCTGCTCAGCCTGATCGACTGCACCCGTTTTGCCTTCTCGACGGACGGCAGCCGCCATGATCATCCGGATGCGGAAACCATCGCCCGCATCCTCAAGCACGATCCCGAACGCCAGAAGACGCTGATCTTCAATTTTCGTCAGCCCAATACGGAGCAATGGGATGATGAGGAATTGAAGACACGCTGGCATTATGATTGCGTCTTCCCCGCAGCGGGCAAGGAAGGCATCGAGTTCGAGTTGTAAGGTAAAGGGCCATCGCGAACTATCTCACAGCTCCGTGAACGCCGGCGAGCCACCTGCCTCGCTTGAAGCCTGGACTTCGGACCCCGGCCGATTCACAATCGACCCAATCCATCGAATAGCGGGATTAGTCGGCTCGCGTCGTCTTTCAGATGGCGCCGTGTCCGAAACCATTTTTCAGCAAGGAGTTTCATCCATGGATTACATCAAGCTCGGCTCGACGGGCCTTGAAGTGTCGCGCCTGTGCCTTGGCTGCATGACCTATGGCGTTCCCGATCGCGGCAACCACGCCTGGACCCTGCCCGAGGACCAGAGCCGCCCCCTGATCCGCCAGGCCATCGAGGCCGGCATCAACTTTCTCGACACCGCCAATTCCTATTCGGACGGCACCTCCGAGGAAATCGTCGGCCGAGCCATCAAGGAATTTTCACGGCGCGAGGACATCGTGCTGGCGACCAAGGTCTTCTTCCGCCAGCGTCCCGGCCCCAATGGCGCAGGCCTGTCGCGCCGCGCCATCCTTGCGGAGATCGACAACAGCCTCCGGCGCCTCGGCACGGACTATGTCGATCTCTACCAGATCCATCGCTGGGATGAACAGACCCCGATCGAGGAGACGCTGGAGGCCCTGCATGATGTGGTGAAGGCCGGCAAGGCCCGCTATATCGGAGCCTCCTCCATGCATGCCTGGCAGTTCACCAAGGCGCTCTACACCTCCCGCCTCCATGGCTGGACCGAATTCGTCAGCATGCAGGACCATCTCAACCTGCTCTATCGGGAAGAGGAGCGCGAGATGCTGCCGCTGTGCCGCGACCAGGGCATTGCCGTGCTGCCCTGGAGCCCGCTCGCCCGCGGCCGGCTGACGCGAGACTGGAACGAAAGCAGCGAGCGCCAGGAAAGCGACAATGTCGGCACGGCGCTCTACGACGCCACGCAGGAAGCCGACCGCAAGGTCATCGAGGCGGTGGCCGCCATCGCCAAGGCGCGCGGCGTGCCGCGGGCACAGGTGGCCCTCGCCTGGGTGGCACAGAAAAGCGGCGTGACGACCCCGATCGTCGGCGCCTCCAAACCGCATCACCTGACCGACGCCATCGCGGCTCTGGGCCTGACCCTGACGGCCGAGGAGATCGCGGCGCTCGAAGCCCCCTATGTTCCGCATGGGATCGCCGGTTTTCAGTAGGGCGGAAGGTTGCGCTTCGCCGGTAAGACCATAGATGAAAGACGCAGTCCTGGCGGCTGCATCCCTTCCCTCCGACGATCCGTGCCCTCAGGGATCGGATCGCCGTTTTCCTTCATCGCTTTTTCCTTCAGCAGATTTCAGGAAAGATCCCCCATGAGTCCGACCATCCGTTTCAATGACGGCAAGGAAATCCCGCAGCTCGGCTTCGGCGTCTGGCAGGTGCCGAACGAGGGCGCGAATGCCGCGGTGACGGCGGCGATCGAGGCGGGCTACCGCTCGATCGACACCGCCGCCATCTACGGCAATGAAGAGGGCGTGGGTGATGCGCTCGCCGCCTCCAGCGTTCCCGTCAAGGACATCTATGTCACCACCAAGCTGTGGAACGGCGATCAGGGCTATGACACGGCCCTGCGCGCCTTCGAAGCCAGCCTGAAGAAATTGCGTCTGGAGAAGATCGACCTCTATCTCATCCATTGGCCGGTGCCCTCGCGCGATCTCTATGTCGAGAGCTGGAAGGCCCTGATCAAGCTGCGCGAGGAGGGCCTTGTCGCCTCCATCGGCGTCTCCAACTTCCAGATCGCCCATCTCGAGCGCCTGAAGGCGGAAACCGGCGTGGTCCCGGCGATCAACCAGGTCGAGCTGCATCCGCGCTTCCAGCAGAAGGCGCTACGCGCTTATCACGCCAAGGAAGGCATCGCCACGGAGGCCTGGAGCCCGCTCGGCCAGGGCACGCTGCTGAGCGATCCGGCGCTGACGGCCATCGGCAGGAAATACGGCAAGAGCGCCGCCCAGGTGATCCTGCGCTGGCATCTCGACATCGGCAACGTCGTCATCCCCAAATCGGTGACGCCGGCCCGCATCGTCGAGAACTTCCAGGTCTTCGACTTCAAGCTGGCGCCGGAAGACATTGCCGCCATCGAGAAGCTCGACGATGCCAAGGGCAAGATCGGCCCGGATCCCGACAGCTTCTCAATGGTGTAAGGCCAGGCAGGACCTGACGCCACCGGCCCTCTCCACGAAGTGGGGAAGGCTGGTGGCGCCCGCCTTAAAAACGGCAATGAAGCCGGTTCACTTCGAGGGAAGCTTCCCCCTACTTGAAGAACTGGTTCTCCGGCCGCGGCAGGCCGAGATTTTCGCGCAGCGTCCGCCCCTCATAGTCGCGCCGGAACAGGCCGCGCTCCTGGAGCACCGGCACGACCTTGTTGACGAAATCGTCGAGGCCGCCGGGCAGATAGGGGAACATCACGTTGAAGCCGTCCGAACCTTCGCTATCGAGCCATTCCGCCATTTCATCGGCAATGCTGCCGGGGGTGCCGACGAAGGCCAGGCCGGCATAGCCACCGAGGCGCTGGGCAAGCTGACGCACCGTAAGACCTTCGCTTTCGGCCAGCTGCAGCACCCGCTCGCGGCCGCTCTTGCTGGCATTGGTCTCGGGAATGGGGGGCAGCCTGCCATCGGGATCGAAGCCCGAGACATCGTAGCCAAGGGCGATGGAGAGCGAGGCGACGGCGCTGTCGTAATGCACCAGGCTGTCGAGCCTGGCGCGCTTGGCCCTGGCCTCTTCCACGCTGTCGCCGACCACCACGAAGGCGGCCGGCAGGATCTTCATATGGTCCCTGTCGCGGCCGAGCTTTGCCATCCGACCCTTGACGTCGGCGTAGAAGCGACGCCCCTCCGCCAGATTGGGCGGCGCAGTGAACACCGCCTCAGCCGTCTCGGCCGCGAGTTGGCGGCCCGGCTCCGATGAGCCCGCCTGCACGATCACGGGCCAGCCCTGCACCGGGCGGGCGATGTTCAGCGGCCCACGCACGGACAGATGCTCGCCCTTGTGGCCGAGCACATGCAGGCGGGCAGGATCGAAATAGATGCCGCTTTCCGCGTCGCGGCTGAAGGCATCGTCGGCCCAACTGTCCCAGAGCCCGGTCACCACATCGTAGAATTCGCGTGCCCGGTGGTAGCGCTCGTCATGTTCGACATGCTCGTCGAGGCCGAAATTCAGGGCCGCGTCGGGATTGGAGGTGGTGACGATATTCCAGCCTGCCCGGCCGCCGCTGAGATGATCGAGCGAGGCAAAGCGCCGCGCGACATGGTAGGGGGCATCGAAAGTGGTGGAGGCCGTGGCCACCAGGCCGATATGTTCGGTGACGGCGGCTAGCGCCGACAACAGGGTGAAGGGCTCGAACGAGGTCACTGTATGGCTGCGCTTGAGCGCCTCCACCGGCATGTTGAGCACGGCGAGATGATCGGCCATGAAAAAGGCATCGAAGCGGGCGCTTTCGAGCCGCTGGGCCAGGTGCTTGAGATGGGCGAAGTTGAAATTGGCATCGGGCCAGGCGCCGGGATAGCGCCAGGCTCCGGTATGAATGCTTGCCGGGCGCATGAAGGCGCCGAGCCGCAATTGGCGGGCCATGAATATCTCCCATGAAACGGCAAGCCGGATTCGGGCAACCCGGTCGAGCACCTCACTCAGAATATAGAGTGTGTATGGTTTTGATGTCTGCCAAGGCCTTGCGCGAACAAAAGGAAATAGTCTTCCCCATTGCCCGGACGGGATGCCCGAATCCTTCACCTCGGACTATGCTCGGCACCGCAAAGATATCCATTCCGGGAGGACGAGAAATGAGCTTCGAGGGTAGTTGCCATTGCGGCGCCGTCTCCTTCAAAGCCGAGGCCGACGCGCCGAGCAGCGCGGTGAGCTGCAATTGCTCCTATTGCCGCCGAAAGGGCTCGCTCCTGGCCTTCCTGCCGGTAGAAGCGGTGACCATCTCCGCCGACCCGGCCAGGCTCAGGACCTACCAGTTCAACAAGCACCGTATCGAACATCAGTTCTGCGAGACCTGCGGCACGCAGGCCTTTGCCAAGGCTACGCGGCCCGACGGAGTTGCCATGGTGGCGATCAATCTGCGCTGCGTGCCGGCCATCGATCTTGATGCGCTCGAGATTCAAAAATTCGACGGGGCGAGCAAGTAGGGGGCAGTTGCATTCCGGTTTCGGATTCGAAATTTCGTCATTGCGAACGAAGGGAAGCAATCCAGAGGCCCATAAACGAAGAGCCCGACGGCACTGGATTCCTTCCCTTCATTCGCAATGACGGCTCGAAAGCCATCAGCTGTTTCGACCGGGCAGCCGAATCGTCGCCGCTCAGTTCCCGGGAGGCCGCCATAATTCGCTGCCCCCGCGCTCGGTACTCCGCAGCATGTCGAGGGCAATGCCAAGCTGGATGTCGTCGGAAGGGTTCGGCGGCACATAGAAGGACGAGCCGCTCTCATCCTTCGCACCGGTGCCCTTGAGGTGGCCTGTCAGGCCAGCTTCGCCCGGCGTGGCATGGCCGAGGCCGGCACCGGTCGGGTCCGGCTGCTGCACAGCGATGTCGGGCTCGATGCCCTGCGCCTGGATCGAGCGGCCGAGGGGCGTGTAATAGCGCGCCGTGGTCAGCACCAGGGCGCTGTCGTCGGGCAGGCGCGTCACCGTCTGGATCGAGCCCTTGCCAAAGGAGCGTGTGCCCACAATGGTGGCGCGCTTGAAATCCTGCAAGGCCCCGGCGACGATCTCGGCTGCCGAGGCGGTGCCGCCATTGATCAGCACCACCAGCGGCACGCCGCCGGTGATGTCCTCGCCATGAGCAACATAGACCTTGGACTGGTCGGGCTCGCGCCCACGGATCGACAGCAGCACTCCTTTGCCGATGAAGGCTGCTGACACCATGATCGCCTGATCGAGCAAACCGCCGGGATTGTTGCGCAAATCGAGAACGATGCCCTTCAAGGCGCCAGGCCGGAAGGCGGTCGGCAGGCGCTCGGCGATCCGCTTCAGGCTATCGGGCGTCTGTTCGTTGAATTCCCCGATGCGGATATAGCCGACATCCTCGCCCATCACCTCGAAGCGTACGCTCTCGGCCCGGATGATCTCGCGCATGAGCGTATAGGACAGTGGCCTGGCATTGCCGCGCCGCCGAACGGTCAGGGTGGCGGAACTGCCTACCGGCCCTTCCATGCGCTGCAGCACCGTGGCCAGGCCTAGCCCTCGTAAGCCACCACCATCCAGCGTAAGGATGATGTCTCCCGCCTGCAGGCCTGCCATGGCTGCCGGTGTGGCCGGCAGGATATGCTCCACTTTGACCAGTCCGCCCTGTATTTCGACTTCAAGGCCGAGCCCAACCTGCTTGCCGGCAAGCTCCTGCTGCATGTCGGACATGGCTTTGGGATCGACATAGCGCGAATGAGGGTCGAGCTTCGACATCATGCCGCCGATCGCGCCCTGGATCAGCACATCCGGCGCGGGCTTGTCGACATAGGTGGCAAGCACTCGCTGATAGATCGCAATGAAACGACCGAGCTCGTAAAGTTGCTCGCGACTATCATTGTCCGGGTTTTCAGGGTCGGGCTGCTGTTGAGCCCCGGCCGGATTTGCAATCAAACCAAGAAGAAGAACAATTATCGCAAGTGGACGCATGCGCATAGCGGCCTCCACTCTTCCAATGATTTCCAGTTAGATGGTGATGCGCCATCCGAATGTCAGTACCGGCGCCTAAAAATAGCTGCTGCGACACCAGTGCATTGGTCCTCGTACGAATTTTCCGGCATAGAGACGGCCATGGCAGCCAGTATCAATATGAGCGAGCCTGATGGCATCGCGGTCAGCGAGGCGATGATCGAGCGCCTGGTCCACACTTTCTATGGCAGGGTGCGGCAGGACGAGTTGATCGGGCCGATCTTCAACGCGAAAGTCGCCGATTGGGACGACCATCTCGCCAAGCTCTGTGCCTTCTGGTCATCCGTCATCTTGCGCAGCGGGCGCTATGACGGCCGCCCGCTCCGTCCCCATCTGATGCTGCCGCTGGAAGGTCGCCATTTCGATCGCTGGCTCGATCTGTTCGAGCGCACCGCTCTCGAAGTGCTGCCTCGCAATGCCGCCCTGCTCTTCATCGACCGCGCCCGCCGCATCGCCGACAGCTTCGAGATGTCGATCGGCACCCAGCGCGGCGAGATCCGGCCGCCGCGGCACCAGGCGAGAAAGCTGCCGGCGTAACGCCTGCGGTTTTTCTTTACCGCTCCCCTCCACTACGGCGATCCTTGGAAAAGCGGCACGATTGGGAATGGCAGGGCCAGTGGCCTGGGCCAAAAATCCCCGATAGCGCAGATATCGATTTTGCGGCATAGCAGGCGCAACCGAAAGAACCGTCCATGCCTGCCAAATTGCTCGCTACCCTGATCGGCCTGATCGCCATCCTGCTCTGGTCCGTGCTGGCGCTGACCACGGCGCTCACCTACCGCATCCCGTCCTTCCAACTGCTGGGGCTGACCTTTGCGGTGGCGACGCTGATGGGCGCAGCCTCCTGGCCGTTCCGGCCTGGCGCTACCGCGGCTCTACGCCAGCCCTGGCCGGTCTGGGCGCTCGGCGTCGGCGGCCTGTTCGGTTATCACGCCGTCTATTTCGAGGCCCTCAAGCGGGCCCCGCCGGCCGAAGCCAGCCTGATCGCCTATCTCTGGCCGCTCCTGATCGTGCTGTTCTCCGCCATGCTGCCGGGCGAGCGCCTGCGCTGGTATCACGTCGCCGGCGCCATGCTCGGCTTTGTCGGGGTACTGGCGCTCGCCCTCGCCAAAGGAGTGTCGGGCTTCGAGATGGCCAATGCGCCCGGCTATGCGCTGGCGCTAGCCTGCGCCTTCATCTGGTCGGGCTATTCGGTTTTGTCGCGCCGCTTCAAGGCGGTGCCAACGGATGCGGTGGTGGGCTTTTGCGGGGTGACCTGCGTGCTGGCCCTGATCTGCCACGGCCTGTTCGAAACCACGGTGTGGCCCGATGCCAAGGAGTGGCTTGCCATCGTCGGCCTCGGCCTCGGACCGGTGGGTCTGGCCTTCTATGCCTGGGATCGCGGGGTCAAGCATGGCGACATCCGCCTGCTCGGCGTCGCCTCCTACGCCACGCCTGTACTGTCGACGCTGATCCTGGTCGCCGTTGGCATCGCTTCACCGAGCCTGGCCCTGGCGCTCGCCGTGCTGCTCATCGTCGGCGGGGCGCTCATCGCCTCGCGCGACCAGCTCTTTCCTGGAGCAAAGCGCGTTCAAGCGTGAACGCTTGTTTGCCCTAGCTTTTTGCTTCTACGCGCCTTTGCGATTCTTGCCTCATCGGAGGCCTGACGTTCTTCAGCTCGCCGGCCTGCCGAGAAAACGCTCGATGATGGCGCTTGAAAGCCGTTTCGGGCGTTTGGTGGCCACATCCAGGCAGCACCAGCTCGACTTCACCTCGGCCAGCACTTCCTCGCCGCGCTTGATGATGATGCCGTAAAAGGCCCTGGCGCCGTGCACCTTTTCGAGAATGACGGTAGCGATCACATCGTCATCGAGGAAGGCCGGCTTGCGATAGGTGATCTCGTGACGGAGCGCCACCCAGGCATGCTTCTTCAACGCCTCGGCGGGCGCCAGGCGTTCCCAGTGACTGATGATCGCCGCCTGCACCCATTTCAGATAGCTGGCATTGTTGACATGGCCCATGAAGTCGATATCCGAGCGATCGATACCGACGGTATAATCATAGGGCATGACATTTCGAAACATTGCTTCTGCGCCTCCGCGCCAAAAACAGCATATGGGGACGCCACCTCCGAAATGCAGCCCCCAATACCGTGTCAATGCCATTGAAGCAGCATAGCTTGGCACAAGCATGGCACGGCGCCAATCCGTCCAATGGATCTACGCTGAACAGGGTGGTCCGGCGAAAGTCCCGCCCGCGCGTCAGGCGCCGAGGCGGGCGAAGGCCTGCGCCATGCGCAGATAGACCGGGCGCTTGTGCGGGGTCACCAGTTCGGGCAGCCGCGCCAGCCTCTCCCAGCGCCAGCCGAAAAATTCCTGCGGCTCGCCGGTCGGCAGGTTGACGACGTCGATCTCGCTGTCCGTACCCTCGAAGCGGAGGGCGGCCCAGCGCTGCTTCTGGCCGCGAAAGGGTGACAGTTTGTGCGGTGGCCCGTCATAGGGTGGGAAGTCGTAGGGCCACCATTCCTCCGTCACCGCCAGCACCGAGGCGGTGCGGACATTGGTCTCTTCCCAGAGCTCGCGCTTGGCCGCCGCGACGATATCTTCGCCCTCGTCGATGCCGCCCTGCGGGCATTGCCATTCGAAGCCCGGCACGATCAGCTCCGGCCCGGACGTCTCGGCCCGGCCGACCAGCACCAGCCCCTCGGCATTGAGCAGGGCGATGCCGACATTGGGGCGATAGGGTCTGGTTTCACCCATCACGCCACCAGATGGCGGAAAGCCGCCACCACCTCATCGTACACGCCGCGCTTGAACGGCACGATCAGGCCGGGCAAGGCAGCAAGATCCTCCCAGCGCCAATCTTCGAACTCGGCCTTGTGCTGGCCGCCGGCCGGCCTGAGCACGTCGATCTCGCTGTCGGGGCCGGTGAAGCGAAAGGCGAACCATTTCTGGGTCTGACCACGATAGCGGCCCGTCCAGCCCCCGCCGACCGCTTCGGCAGGCAGATCATAGGAGTACCAATCGGGCGCTTCGGCCAGAAAGGCGATCGAACGCACATTGGTCTCTTCATGGAGTTCGCGGATCGCCGCCTCAAGGGGATCCTCGCCCTCGTCGATACCGCCCTGCGGCATCTGCCATTCGAAGCTGCCCGGCGCGCTGCCGGTACGCGGCTTGCGGCGGCCGATGAAGACCTTGCCTTGCGCATTGAAGAGCGCCGCGCCGGCACAGCGGCGGTAGGGAAGCTTGGAACGATCGGTCATTGTGGCCTTGGAACGTGTCGGCGGTTATGGTTTGGAGGCGGCCTCGATCGCGGGCAGCAGCCTGGACTTCAGGCTGTCCTCGCTCAGCGGGCCGACAATCTTGTCGACGATCTCGCCCTTGGCATTGACCACGAAGGTCTCCGGCACGCCATAGACGCCCCAATCGATGGCGGAACGGCCGTTGACGTCGACGCCCACGGCCGCATAGGGATTGCCGAAGGTACCGAGATAGCGACGCGCATTGTCGGGATCGTCCTTGTAATTGATTGCGACCAGACGCGCCTTGTCGAGGCCCGCAAGCTTCATCAGCACCGGATGTTCGTCCCGGCAAGGGCCGCACCAGGATGCGAAGATGTTGACCACGCTCACGCCGCCCGATTTCAGATCGCCGGTGGCAAGCCCCGGAAGCGTCTTGCCGTCCCGCGCGAGTTCGGCGAGCGGCGGCAGGCTCATCTCAGGCACGGGTTTGCCGATCAGAGTGGAGGGCAAGGCCGAGGGATCGCCGCCCGAGCGGAGCTGGTAGAAGAACAGGCCGGCAAGCGCCGCGAACACGATCAAGGGCAGGAACACCAGCGCGCGGCGGCGCGGTGCCGGCGGCACGGCGTGGCTTTCGGTCATGGCGTCTGCCCGCTTTGATTGGCGTCCCGACGCGAACGGCGGCGCAGGCCCTGGGATTCCAGCTCGGCCAGGGTCTTGTGCTGTGCCTTGTGATCGAGCACCACCCAGGCGATCAGCGCCACGATCACGATCGCCGCCAGGCCATAGGCCCAGGCGATGAAAGCCCAGTGCGGACCAAGGTCCATGCCGAACACCACCATGTCAGACCTCCACCGGAACGGAGGCGGTCATGGCCGGGGTGACGCCGGCCGCCGCCATCAGGCGCATGGTGCGGATACGCCGGCGCAGGATTTCGTTGCGCATCGCCATCAGATGCAGCGTGGCGAAGAGCAGGGTGAAGGCGATCGCCATGTCGAGCAGCGGCCACAGCATCATCCACGAATAGATGGTGGAACCGCCGATGCGGAACACCGACGCACCCTGGTGCAGGGTGTTCCACCAGTCCACCGAGAATTTGATGATCGGAATGTTGACGGCGCCGACCAGTACCAGCACGGCCGAGATCCGCGCCGCCCTGCTGGGATCCTCGATGGAGTGCCACAGCGCCATCAGCGCCAGATACATCAGGAACAGCACGAGTACCGAGGTCAGGCGCGCATCCCAGACCCACCAGGTGCCCCACATCGGCTGCCCCCAGAGCGAACCGGTGATCAGGCACAGCAGGGTGAAGGCAGCGCCGATCGGCATGGCGGCCTTCATCGCCACCTCGGCAAGGGGATGACGCCAGACCAGCACACCGAGTGCCGAAAGCGACATCGCGCCCCAGCCGGCCATGGCGAGCCAGGCACAGGGCACGTGAATATACATGATCTTCACCGTGGCGCCCTGCTGGTAGTCGTCGGGCGCAACGGCCGCCCCGTAGAGACCGGCGGCGAACAACAGCACCGTCGCTCCTGCCAGCCAGGGCAGGAGACGACCGGCAAGGCCCATGAACAGGGTGGGATTGGCGTATTTCCACATGCGATTGTTTTACCTGCACGCGCACAGGGAGACAATCTCGCAGGGAACACAAAAATGGGAGACCAGGCGGAAGGACTTCCCCAATCCATGAGGAAGTCCCTCCGAGTGCACGGGCATCTTGCCCGTCTTTTTGGAAGCACCGCGTCTGCTCACCGGGGAAGAACGGGCATAGCAACAAGCAAGCATATCGCCGGGATACCAGTGCACCCGGAAAACTCGCGCTTACTTGGTGGTGTACCCGCCATTGACGAGGATGGTCTGGCCGGTCATCCACCAGCCGTCGGAGACGAGGAAGCGGATATAGGGCACGATGTCCTCGATGTCGGTGAGGCCGGTCTTGGAGAATTTCGACAGAGCGCCGGCGCTCTTGTGGTAGGCAACGGCATCGGCGCCTTCGGCGGGATAGAAGAAGGGCGTGTCCATCGGGCCGGGACCGATGGCGGTCACCGAAATGCCGCGCTCGCCGAACTCCTTGGAAGCGGCTCTCGTGAAATGCTCCACCGGGGCCTTGGTGCCGGCATAGGCGGCATAGAACGGCGTGAAGGCGCCGAGCAGCGAGGTGACGAGCGTGCAGATCTTGCCGTTGTCATTGAGGTGCTTGCCGGCCTCCTTGAGGAAGAAGAAGGCGGTTTTCGAGTTGACCGCGGTCATCTCGTCATATTCGGCCTCGGTGATCTCGACGAAAGGCTTCTTGAGCACCTTGCCCACGGTGTTGACGGCGATGTCGGGACGGCCGACGGCCGCGATGGTGTCGGCAAACAGCTTCTCGACCGCGCCGGCCGAGGTGAGGTCGCCCTGGAAGGCGACGCCCTTGGCACCGGCCGCGTTGATGGCAGCAACGGTTTCATCGGCCGC
>NZ_JBFREW010000028.1:0-45002 GCF_052114505.1 Labrys sp. KB_33_2
GGCTTCCGTTCCCTGCATGAGGGCCTGATGGGCGGCGAGTTCGCCCGGAGTCCCGGGTGACCCGTGCACCTCGATATAATCCGGGCTTGCGACAAGCTTTCCATGGATCGGCCCGACACGCTTCGCGATCAGGTTGGAGTCCTGAAGGTAGGCGCCCCGGATCGCGCAATCGAAACCCTCTGCGATGAGATCGACGAAGCGATCGCTATAGGAAGCATGGATGTGAAGCTTCGGGTGCAGACGCGCCATTTCCGCAAGCACGGGGGCGAAGTGGGTCGCTCCGAACGTAAGCGGCATGGCAACCCTCAGGCTGCCGCGCAGCTCACCGGTGGGGAGGATCGTTTCCCGGGCCGTATCGATCTCGGCGCTGGCTCTGGCCGCGTGATCTCTGAACGTGATTCCTGCTTCTGTGAGCGCGGCTCCGCGGGTCGTTCGTGCAAGAAGCTGGACGCCAAGCTCCGCTTCAACCCGAAAGAGCCGCCGGCTGACAATCGACTTGGAGACGCCGAGCCGGCGCGCCGCCGCCGATACGCCCCCGGCATCGGCCACTGCGACGAATGTCTGTAGATCTTCGATATCCAATTCAGCGTTCCTCATTTCGCGACACAGCTTACCGAACTACGGCACTACCGCATCGGGATGGGGAACGGCAAATTGCGGCCGGCAAGCGTCGCCCGCTGGCGCATGTCTCACGCAAACCCAATGTCGCACAAAGCGGCAGCAAAGGACGCAATAATGACCTTTCGCAACGGCCTTGATTCGCTTCTTCGGCCCGAAGACTCGGTCCTCGTTCTGATCGATCATCAGCCTTACCAGCTCGCGAACCTGAACAGCCACGACCCGCATATGGTGGTCAACAATTCGACGGCTCTGGCGAAGGCCGCCAAGGCGTTCGGCGTGCCCACCATCCTGACCAGTGTGATCGCTGACCGGGGCGGCGTCATCTTCCCCCAGATCACCGATGTCTTCCCCGGTCAGGAAGTGATCGACCGGACGTTCATCAATACCTGGGAGGACCAGAAGGTTGTGGATGCGGTGAAGGCGACGGGCCGCAAGCAGCTGATCATCGCGGGCCTGTGGACCGAGATTTGCGTGGCAATGCCGACGATCCAGGCGCTCGGCGAAGGCTGGGATGTGACGGTTGTCACCGATGCGTCCGGCGGCACTTCGGTCGAGGCACACGAGGTCGCCATCCAGCGCATGATCGCGGCCGGCGCGAACATGATGACCTGGCTGGCGGTGGCTTCGGAATGGCAGCGCGACTGGGCTCGCACAGAGCATGCCGCCGAGCTTTCGGAGGTGCTTGTGCAGCATGCCGCTGGCAGCGGCATTGCCTTTCTCTGGGAGCAGCAACTGCTCAAAACGCCCGTGCCGAGCAAAGGCTGATCCGGGCCGGGATGGCGAGTTTCGATACAAATCCAGAGCGATCCGTATGTAGAGCCTCGCCAACCTCACCTCAGAGGAAAGCCTTGTGATGTCAGCGATGAATATTATCGCCGCAGCCGGAGGTCTCTTCGGCACCTTAAAGAAAGGCCCCCTTGCTGATGCGTCTAATCGTTCCCCCAAGAGTGATGACGCAGTGAGAGAACCATGAAAGCAGCCATCTATGATCACCCCGGCCCGCCGGCTGTCCTTCACTACGCGGATGTGCCCGATCCGGTTTGCCCAAACGATGGCGTCCTGATCCGTGTCGAGGCTGCCGCCATCGAGGGCGGCGACCTGATCAATCGCGCGTCCACGCCTCCACCCCATCCAGCCTTCGTCGTCGGCTATGCCGCCGCTGGCGAAATCATCGCGGTCGGAGAGAAGGTGAAGAACCGTCATGTGGGCCAGAAGGTGACGAGCTTCGATCTCGCCGGGTCGCATGCGGAGTTGCGTGCCGTCGCCGTCAGCCGGACATGGCCCGTGCCGGCAGGACTCGACATCGCCGCTGCCGCAGCTCTGCCCATCGCATTCGGGACCGCTCATCACTGTCTCTTCGCTCGGGGCGGTTTGAAGCGTGGCGAAACTGTCCTCATCCAGGCGGGCGCCGGCGGCGTCGGGCTCGCCGCCATCCAGCTTGCGCATCGGGCAGGCGCAACTGTGCTTGCAACGGTCTCCGGGGCGAAGAGGGCCGAACGCCTTGTCGATCTTGGCCTCGATCATGCGATCGATCATCGCTCGGCCAACGTCGCCGATACGGTCATGCGTCTGACAGAAGGCCGTGGCGCGGATCTCGTCGTGGACCCGGTCGGAACCACCCTGCAAGGTTCCCTGGCGGCGCTCCGGCCCGAGGGGCGTTTGATAGTCGTGGGCAACGCCGGTGGCTCGCAGCTCAATATTGATCTGTGGTCAGCGCTACAGGCGAACCAATCGCTTTTCGGTGTCTTCATGGGAACGCAACTGGAAAAGCCGGATGTCTACCGCACGGTCTCCAGCATGCTGGAGCTGGCGGCAACTGGGGATCTCAAGGTGATCGTGGACAGGACGTTTCCCCTTGCGGCCGCCTCTGAAGCCCACGCCTATGCCGAAGGCCATTCCATCCTCGGGCGCGTTGTAATCGTCTCGGCCAGGCAATGAGCACGTAGGTCGGGTGAGCCATCGTCGCGCCCTCCGAGGGCCAGGGCCGCAGCATAAAATGCATCACCCTGCTTCTGTCGGGCGCGGCAAAGGCTACAGCGCGGCGGAACTCACCCGAATGCATGGATTCAAACGCAAAACGCCATCGGGGCCGTAAGGCCCAGATGACGAGCGACTTATGACAGAATTGGTTGCCTCCATCCGACCGCGGCTCCCGATGCGTTAGCGTTGTCACAGCAGCCGGCAAAGACCGCCGTCACTCGGCAGAGGCAGTCGCTACCTTCTGGCATCGAGCTGATCGATGGCATGCACATTTCCGGCCGAAGGGCCTTGGGGATCGAAACTCGAGGACAGCCAGGTGTCGACGATGGCCTTGGCCAGTTCCGGACCGACGACCCGCGCACCCATGGTGATGATCTGGGCATTGTTCGACTTGGCGGCGCGTTCGGCCGAATAGGTATCATGCGTGAGGGCCGCGCGGATGCCCGGCACCTTGTTGGCGGAGATGCATACGCCGATGCCGGTGCCGCAGAACAGGATGGCGCGATCATGCTTGTGGTCGAGGACATCCTGGCCGACCTTGGCGGCGAGATCGGCATAGAAGCCCGACTGGCTGAGGTCGGTGATCTCCAGGTCCGGGCGATTGGCCAGATGCGCGGCGATGACGTCGAGCAGGGGCTTGCCCGCACTGTCGGCTCCGAGTGCGATTTTCATGGCGGTTTTCCTTCCTTGCATAAGGGGATGGGAGCGCATCAGGGCCGTGCCGACAGGGCTCGGGCCGAGCGATCGAGGATATCGAGATAGCCCTCGGCCTGCCAGGCGGAGCGGCCGATGAAGAGGCCGTCGATATGGGGTTGGCCGATAAGGTCGGCGGCATTGCCCGGGTTGACGCTGCCGCCATAGAGAACCGCAGGGGCCGTACCGAGACGCCCGGCCGCAACCTGCTTGATCAGGGCCTGCTGGCCATCGGCATAGTCGGCGCTGGCTGGAATACCGTTCTCGCCGATGGCCCAGACCGGCTCATAGGCGAAGATGATTTCCACGCCGGGCTTGCCGCTGCCAAGCTGCGAGAGCGCCCCCTCGACCTGGGCCGCCAGTACCTCTTCGGCCCTGCCGCTCTCGCGTTCCGCCAGGGTCTCGCCGACGCAGATCAGCGGTATGAGGCCATGGCCTATGGCCGCCGCCGTCTTGAGGCCGACGGTGCGATCCGTCTCACCGAAATGCTCCCGCCGCTCGCTATGCCCGAGTTCGACCAGGTCGAGGCCACAATCGCGCAGCATTCGCGGCGAGATTTCGCCGGTCCAGGCTCCCGCGTCGGCCCAGTGCATGTTCTGCGCGCCGACCTTCACCCGCGTCGCGGCCAGCGCCTGCTTGACCTCGCGCACCAGGGTGAAGGGCGGGATGACGAAGGGTTGCAAGCGATCATCGACCGAAGCCAGCGCTTGGGCCAGGGCGTTCGCAAAGGCCAGGCCCTCCTCCAGGGTCTTGTTCATCTTCCAGCTGGTGCCGACCCAATAACGTGTCATTTTCCGTGTATCTCCGTGCCGACCGCTGCCGACCGGCTTGCAAATTCGTGTGTTTGAAGCGGGCCTAGCCGAGCAGCGCCCGCGCAGTGGCCTCGTCGGTGATCAGGCCTCGGAGACGGCCGCTGAGCAGCACGGCCCGGACGGCCTCGGTCTTGTTCGCCCCGCCTGCGATGCCGACGATGTGATCGTCGGCGCGTCCGTTCAACGCCACGCCCAGGGTTCGCGAGGTCAACGAGTTCTCGAGCACGCGCCCCTGGGCATCGAAGAAGTAGCCGAGCATTTCGCCCACGCCGCCCTCGGCCTTGATCTCCCGGATTTCCTGCGGATGCATCATGCCGGACGAGACAAGCTGGGCGTCGGCATCGACCGAACCGATGCCCACCACCTTCAGCCCCGCGCCATTGGCCATGGCGAGCACCTCGCCGATGCCGCGCTGGGCGAGCAGGACTGCCTTGTCCTCGGCGGAATTGGCGAAGAACGGCACCGGCATCACATAGGCCTGCGCACCGGTCTTCTCGGCGATGGAGTGCATGACGTCGTGCGGGTTGACGGCATAATCGCGGGTGAGCACGCCGAGCAGCGAGACGAAGCGCATCTGGCCGGCCGCGATGCGCGACATATGCGCGACGGCAGACGTCAGGGTCCGCCCATGGCTCAGGCCGATGGTGCGATGGTCGCCGCGCTCGATCTCGCGCCGCAGGAAGCCCGCTCCGGCCTGGCCGAGCGCGCGCAGCGGGATGCCATCCTCGCCGAGATCGGGAGCGACCTCGCAATGATCGAGATGGAAGCGCCGGCAGAGCTCTTCTTCCAGCTCGACGCATTCGATGATGTCGCCGTCGATGGAGACCTTGACCACGCCGCTCGCCACCGCTCGCGCGATGAGGCGGTGGGTCTTCACCGAGGGCAGGCCGAGCCGCTTGGCCACGGCCGCCTGGGTGAGGCCGCCGACATAATGCAGCCAGGCCGCGCGACGGGCGAGAGACTCCTCCAGCTCGTTCTCCGTGACGGCGCGTCCCATCCCGCCTCCCCGTCCCCGTTCCGCGTCAGACATGAAGATCCTCCACACCTGTCTCGATGAAAGGCGCCCAGAAGGCGATGCTTTCGGCAATCTGGGGCACCACCTGGCGGTCGTTGGGCTCGCGCTCCTTGAAGCTCAGCTCCAGGCAGATCTCGTTGTCTGCAGCCCCGCCCTCGGCAAGGGCCGCCAGCAGCGGTTCGGGCTGGATCCGGCCCTTGGCATTGAACTCGGCCGTGAAGGGGCGATGGCCGCCCTTGTCCATCAGGCTCTGCTTGATGTGGATGATCGGAGAAACCTTCGGCACGGCCCGGGCCCAGGCATAGGGGTCGTAGTCGTCGGGATTGGAGGAGGTGACGTCGCCGTGATCAATATCGGCCATCATCCACATCGGCACGGCCATGTCGGCGGCCGTCAGCCGCCGCTGCAGCGACAGGCAGGCCTCGATGGTCTCGCCAAACTCGCGGCCGATGCTCATCGGCTCCCAGAAGACAGAGGTGAGACCGGCAGCCTTGGCATGCTCCGCGACCTGCGCCCAGCACTCGATGGCGATCTGGACCAACTCGTCGCGGCGGGCCGTGTCGTCATAATCGGCATAGGTGAAGATGGCGAACTGCGTGCCGACCGACGTGCCGCCGAGATCGCCGATGATGTCGGCGAAGGTCTTGAACCAGTCGACATAATAGCGCCGCACATCTGGATCGGGATGTCCAAAATGATTGAGCCGGCCATAGGGCCCGGTCATGCCACTGGTCACGCGTACGCCGGTGCGGGCCAGGGCGCTGCCCATCTCGCGGACCAGGCGCCTTATGGTGGGCGCGGGCCAGCTCGGATTGATGAATTCATGGGTGAGCTGGAGGTCGCGCAGCCTGAGACCGCGCGCCACCGTGTCGATCAGATCGTCGGGATCGGCGAAACGGTTCACCAGCGGATTGGTATTGAGGGACAGCGTCAGAGGCATCGGATCCTCAGGCGGAAACGTTGGAAAAACGGGTCGGCGTAGCCTCGCCTGCGGTCGGCATCTCCTGCTCGAACCAGGCGATGAAAGCCGCCTTTTCGGCATCACTCAGGTGGAGATAGTGCTTGGTCCGGCGCACCAGCACGTCCTCGGCGCTGCGGGCCCATTCATGACCGGCGAGATAGCGCGCCTCGGCCTCGAAGAGGCAGCCGCCGAAATGACGGCCGAGATCGGCAATGCTGCTTGCCGAGCCAACGACCTGCCGGGTGCGTGCCCCATAGGCATGGCCATAATGCTGGAGCAGCCGGTTGGGCATCCAGGAATAGGCGATGCGCAGGCTCTCGACGAAGCTCACATAATCGGCATTCTCGATCTCGCCGCCCGGCAGCTTGGCCTCGCGCGTCCAGTCACCGCCCATTTTGGGGAAGAACCTGCCGAGCCTGTGCATCGCGCGCTCGGAAAGCTCACGGAAGGTGGTGATCTTGCCGCCGAAGACGTTGAGCAGCGGCACCCCGCCCGTCTCATCGAGATCGAAGACGTAATCGCGCGTGACGGCGGATGGATTGCCCTTGCCGTCATCGAAGAGCGGCCGGACGCCCGAAAAGGCGTGCAGCACGTCCTGTCGGCGCAGCTTCTGCTTGAAGTAGCGGTTCACCGCTGTGATCAGGTAGTCGATTTCCGTCTCGTCGGCAGCGACGTCCTCGGCGGCGCCCTGATAGGCTATATCCGTGGTACCGATCAGCGCCATGTCCCCTTCATAAGGATTGATGAAGATCACGCGCTTGTCGTGGTTCTGCACCAGATAGGCCTGCTGCCCCTCCCAGAATTTCGGCACGATGATGTGGCTGCCCTTGACCAGGCGCACATTGCGTGTGGAGTTGGAGCCTGCCACCTGTGCGATGACATCGGAAACCCAGGGCCCCGCCGCGTTGGCGATGCAGCGCGCTCGGTGCGTGCGGGTTTCGCCTGTGGTCTCGTCACGAGTCGTGACGGTCCAGGCCCCCTCCTCCCGCCGCGCCGAGACGGCCGCCGTACGGGTGAGGATCGTGGCGCCCTTTTCCGCGGCTCCGAGCGCGTTGAGCGCGACGAGCCGCGCATCATCGACCCAGCAGTCCGAATATTCGAAGCCCTTGGCATATTGATCGAGGATCGGCGCACCGACCGGATCGCGCCGCAGATCCAGCACGCGCGTGCCGGGAAGCTTCTTGCGGCCACCGAGATGATCGTAGAGGAACAGGCCGAGGCGCACCAGCCAGGCAGGCCTGTCCTGCGGGCTGTGCGGCAGCACGAACCGCATCGGCCAGATGATGTGGCAGGCCGAGTTCAAGAGGACTTCACGCTCGATCAGCGCCTCGCGAACCAGACGAAACTCGTAATATTCCAGATAGCGCAGGCCGCCATGCACCAGCTTGCCCGAGCGCGAGGACGTGCCCTGGGCCAGATCGTCCTTTTCCACCAGCGTGACGGACAGGCCGCGGCCTGCCGCATCGCGGGCGATGCCGGCACCATTGATGCCGCCGCCGATCACCAGAAGGTCAATCGTCGGGAGGTCGATCATCTCACTCATACTGCAAGGCTCCTTCCCGCGCCCGGTGCTGCGCTTGCCCCACCGGCATCGTGCCGGGCGGCCGCAAGTGCATTCCAGGCCGGGGTCAATTCGAGGCGCGTGGCCCTGAAGGCGGGGAACAATTGATCGTAAAGGCTCGCCAGGGTCGGATCGGGCGGTTCTGGCGCCCCCAAGAGAGGTGTCACCCACTGGGCGACGCAGGCATCCATGTCCTTGAAGGCGCCGACGGCAACCGCCGCCATCATCGCCGCGCCGGCAGCCCCCGCCTCCTCGCGCGAGGAAACGCGCAGCGGAGCGTTGATCGCCGCTGACAGCACGGCGCGCAAGGCGCGCGAGCGCACCGCGCCACCGGCCAGGCGCAGTTCGGCCGGTAGATCGCCCATGGCGGCATAGCAATCGCGCATGGCCAGGCCGAGCCCTTCGACGACGGCGCGCACCAGGTCTGCATAGCGATGGCCGGCGGACAGGCCGATGAAGCCGGCCCGCGCATCGGCATCGACGAAGGGACCACGCTCCCCGGCATCGGAAATATAGGGATGGTAGATCAGCGATCCCGGGCGGCTGTCGGCCAGCCAGCCGTCGATACGCCTCACCAGGTCCTGATGCGCCACCTTCTGGCCCATCTGCGCCAGAATGTCGGCCGCGATCGTCAACACCCAGTCGATGTTGAGCGTGGCCGCCATGTTGGTCTGGACCTGGGTGACGACACCGGGCACGGGCAGGGCAATGACATAGCCGGTACCCTCCGCATTGAGATGAACGTCCGCCGCTCTCTTGGCCCGCATATGGACGCCGGTCGAGCCGATGGTCGAACAGGCCGCATCGCCCGAACCGCCATAGACACCCGCCCCCAGAGCGGCCATGACCATGTCGACATAGCCCAGGCTCACCGGCGTGCCCGCCAGCAATCCCGTCTGCTCCGCCGCGCGCTTCGTAAGGGCGTGGGTGACCTGGCTGCCGTCGAGGATTTCGGGCAACAAGCTGCGCCGATGCGTCAGGCCGAGGGCCTCCACGACCCCATCGTCATAGCGGCGGGTGCGGAAATTACCGAAGGTGAAGCTGGCTTCCGACGGATCCGTGGCGCGCACGTCTGTCAGGTTCAGATAGAGCCAGTCCTTGCAATGCAGCGCCACCTCGGCCCTGTCGAGCAGATCCGGATTGTGGCTGTCCATATGGGCCATTTGCGAGCCCTGCTGGCAGGTATTGAGGCCCGTGCCGGTGGCCTCGAAACGAGCCCTGTTCAGCGGGGAGACTGCCAGGCTGCGCACCGTGGGCGCAGCCCGCGCATCCAGCCACAGCCAGGCATCGGCCACCGGCGCGTTGTCCGCACCGACCAGCCAGGTGCCATCGCCCTGGGCCGTGACGGCGAGCGCCGCGGTGCGGGCGGCCAGATTCTCGATTTTGTCGGCCAATCCGCGCAGCGCCGCGACACAATCGGCCCAGGTCGCCTCCAGCGACTGGGTCGCCGAGCCGTCATCCCCGCGCAGGTAACGATTGGGTACGGAGGCGGCGCCGACCTGGCGGCCGCCGAAATCGAAAGCGACGGCCTTGATCACCGAGGTCCCGGCATCCACCCCGATCAGCAAATCAGCGGACATCGCAACATCTTTCGCGAACTGACGGGTCGACACTTCCGCGCATGATCCATCTCCCTGACAGAGCCAGGCCTCCGACACGCGCCGGCGATTTTCACCGTCCGCATCGATCTCCGATCACTGTGATTTTCATATATCACAAAGATATCATACGTCACGTAATTTATTGCCAACATAACATATTATTTCAGATAACCGAACCCATAGCCGGAAAGAGAAGGCCCATCGCAAAAGCCTCGGGCGCCTACCGACGCCTCCGCTTGGAATGCACTGAAAAACCGTCATCTCTTTCGTTTTTCAATCGCCAATTCTTAGTTATATAATTGATTTATATATATAAATTGTCATACCCTCGTCTTTTGAGCATAACGACTCACTCTATGAAAAATGCAGCAGCGGGCCACGCCAACGCCCCGCAGGCCGCCCTGCTTCGCCGGAGAGATTGCCGCGGGATAATATCCTTCTCGGAAAACTTTTCTGCCAAATCAACGAGTCAAGAATATAACTCTGTTGACGTTTTATGAAACACAGATATAACATATCTCAATGATCAGCGAGAGAGCCGTCCGGCCCGTGAGAGCGGGCCGCATCAGCGGCAGAATGGGAGGAGCCATGCTGCGCATTCCGCGCGCCGGGCCAGCGTTTGCGGCGCAAGCCGGGGCGAGCCTCGGCCAGACATTCCCTCACGCCGCGCTGGTCGAACACCGCAAGAATGTGGGGCCCGGTCATGAGCAATAGTCATGGTGCATCCGTGAGGGCGTCGGGCGCCGGCGGGCGTGTCCGGCTGGTGGTGCCGGCGCTTGCTCTTCTCGTCATTGCAGGAATCGCGTTCGATACCCGGATCGTGCAGATCGGCTCCAAGGACGATGTGCGCCAGGCGGCCTTTTCGCCCGACAGCTATGGCATCGAGCATTTTCCGCAGATCAAGGCGGCCATCGAGCAGCGCGCCGTCGAGGCCAAGACCCTCGCGCCGGAGGTCCTGGCCGACAAGGCGGCGGCCGCCACGAAATATGGCACGGCAGCCTCCACCGGCTCGATCATTCCCATCCGCCTCACCGGCATCGCCGGCGAGCAGAAGGCGGGCATCTACAAGCTCACGGTGGACGGACTGCCGGCATCCATCGGGGTGCGCGTGCAGACCGGCCCCGCCATCAACGGTACCGATCTTCGCGATGCGCCTGGCGACATCGCTTTCGGCCAGTTCAAGAACCAGATCGAGTATCAGAACGCCGGTTCGGCCATCAATCGCGAGATGAAGAAGCAGGTACTCACCGGCATCGACACCGCCAATCTCACCGGCAAGACCCTGGAGATCGTTGGTGCCTTCCGGCTGGTGAACCCGGAAAACTGGCTGATCACGCCCGTGGCGGTGACGGTGAAATGAGCGGCGAGCCCTCTCCTTCCGGCGCTCAGATGCCCGGGGTCGTGCTGGCCGCGCGCCACGTGGCCAAGTCCTACGGCAATGTCCATGCCCTGAAAGGCGTGAACTTCGACATTCATCGCGGCCAGGTCACAACCCTGTTCGGCGAGAACGGCGCCGGCAAATCGACCCTGATGAAAATCCTGTCGGGCATCGTGACGCCGACATCGGGCGAGATCCTCCTCGACGGCCGGCCCGTGGTGTTCTCCTCGGCATCGGACGCCCGCGACCAGGGCATCTCGATCATCCACCAGGAGCTCTCCCTCGCGCCCAATTTGTCGGTACGCGACAACATCTTCATGGGACGCGAGATCATGGGCCTCACCGGCGTCGACTTCGCTCGGGAGGAAGCAGAGACGCGCGCCTTGATGGCCGAGCTCGAAGAAGACATCGATCCCCTCACCCCGGTCGGCGAATTGCGGCTCGGGCAGCAGCAGATCGTCGAGATCGCGCGCGCCCTCTCGGTTCGCAGCCGCATCCTGATCATGGACGAGCCGACCTCGGCCCTGTCGGCGACGGAAGTGGCGGTGCTGTTCAAGGTCATCGGCGATCTCACCAGCCGGGGCGTCTCGATCGTCTACATCTCCCACCATCTCGAAGAGGCGCTCGAAATCACCAATCACGCCGTCGTCCTGCGCGACGGCACCATGACGGCCTACGCCCCGCGCGCCGAGATCGACCTCAAATGGATCGTCCGCAACATGGTGGGCGAGAACTATGATCTCGGCTCGCCGCCGGAGGGCTACGCCTTCGGCGCCACCGCGCTTTCGGTGCGCGACCTCACGGTGCCGGATCCCGCCAGCGGCGGCTACAACGTGGTCGACAAGCTGTCGCTGGACGTCAAGGCCGGCGAGATCGTCTGCATCTACGGCCTGATGGGCGCCGGCAGGACCGAATTGCTGGAGACCCTGGCCGGACGCCTCAAGGCCTCATCAGGCCAGATCCTGCTGGAGGATGACGAGATCTCGGGCCTGACCATCGCCCGGCGCATCAAGGCCGGCCTGGCCCTGGTTCCCGAGGACCGGCAGCGCGATGGCCTGGTGCAGACCATGAGCGTGGGCCAGAACCTGTCCCTGGCGTCGATCGCCGACTTCACGCGCGGCTTGTTCACTTCTCTGAAGATCGAGCAGCAGCTGATCGAAGACACCATCCGCAAGGTCACGGTCAAGACGGCCGGAGGCGGAGCGCCCATCGGCTCCCTGTCCGGCGGCAACCAGCAGAAGGTGGTGATCGGCAAGATGCTGGCCACCAACCCCAAGGTGATCCTGCTCGACGAGCCGAGCCGCGGCATCGACATCGGCGCCAAGGCCGAAGTGTTCCGGTTGCTGGCCGAGGGCGCACGCCGGGGCCTCGCTGTCGTCTACTCCACGTCCGAAGTCGGCGAATGCCTCTCCGTCGCGCATCGCATCATCGTCATGCGCAAGGGCCGCATCGTCGCCGAATTCGGCGCAACCGCAAGCAAGGACGAGATCATGGCCGCCTCGGGCGAAGCCGTGGTCCATTAGGCTGGAGGCCTGCCCATGTCGCACACCGCTGCAAGTACGAGCGCCAAGGGGCAGAGATCGGGCCCCGGCCTCGGCCGGCTGCTCCTCGAAGGACGCGCCTTCTTCGCGCTGATCCTCATCGTCGCAGTCTTTTCGTTCTTGTCGCCGAATTATTTCACGCTCGGCAATTTCCTGACGATGGCTTCTCATGTCGCCATCTACGGCATCCTGGCGCTCGGCATGCTCCTGGTGATCCTCAACGGCGGCATCGATCTTTCGGTGGGCTCGGTACTGGCCCTGTCCGGCTGCGTCGCCGGCTTCCTGATGGGGGGCGTGACCCTGCAAGTGGCCGGCGTCATCCTCTACCCGCCGGTCTGGGCCATCGTGATCCTGACCCTGGTGGCCGGCGGGCTGGTCGGAGCCTTGAACGGCGTGCTCATCGCCTGGTTCCGCGTGCCTGCCTTCGTGGCGACGCTGGGCGTGATGTATGTCGCCCGCGGCGTGGCGCTGCTGATGACCAACGGCCTCACCTACAACAATCTCTCCGGCCATGCTGATCTCGGCAACACCGGCTTCGAGTGGCTCGGCTTCAATCGCCTGTTCGGCGTGCCGATCTCGGTGCTGATCCTGGCGGCGCTCGCCATCGTCACGGCTCTGGTGCTCGGTCGTTCCGCCTTCGGCCGCTGGCTCTATGCCTCGGGCGGCAATGCCCGCGCCGCCGAATTGTCGGGCGTGCCGGTCAAGCGCGTGCAGATCACCGTCTATACCGTCTCCGGCATCCTGTCGGCGATCGCAGGGCTGGTTCTGTCCTCGCAGCTGACCTCGGCCGGCCCGACGGCGGGCACCACCTATGAACTGACGGCCATCGCGGCCGTGGTGATCGGCGGCGCGGCGCTCACCGGCGGCCGCGGCACGGTGCAGGGCACGATGCTCGGCGCCTTCGTCATCGGCTTCCTGTCGGACGGGCTGGTGATCATCGGCGTGTCCTCCTACTGGCAGACCGTCTTCACCGGCACAGTGATCGTGCTCGCCGTCCTGCTCAACTCGATCCAGTACAAGGCCCGCGGCCGGCAAGGCTGAGGGCCCGCACAGAAACCTTCCCATTTCGGCAACAAATAACAGATCTGCAGTGGGATCGTTGCCGTCTTGCGACGGCAGACAACTTCACCAATCAAGGGAGATGCCCCATGTTCAAAAAAGGCATGCGTTTGCTGGTCGCGGCCGCCGCCGTGACCCCATTGCTGATCGGCTCGGCCTCGGCCGCCGGCCTGATCTCGATCATCGTCACCGATCCGGCCAATCCATATTGGTACACGGAAGGCGAAGTCGCCAAGAAGACCGCCGAGCAGCTCGGCTACACCGCCTCGGTTTCGGCCCATAAGGGCGACACCAACACCGAGAGCACGCTGGTCGACACCGCCATCACCAACAAATCCGCCGCCATCATTCTCGACCCGGCCAATGCCGATGGATCGGTCGGAGCGGTGAAGAAGGCCGTCGATGCAGGCATTCCGGTGTTCCTCGTCAATGCCGAGATCAACAAGGAAGGCCTCGCCAAGGCGCAGCTCGTCTCCAACAACGCGCAGGGCGCCGCCGTCGGTGCCGAGCAATGGGTGAATTCGGTCGCCAAGACGGGCAAATATGTCGAGCTGTTCGGCAACCCCGCCGACAACAACGCCGCCACCCGCTCCAACGGCTACGAAACCGTACTGACGCAATATCCCGACCTGACCAAGGCCGCCAAGGAAGTGGCCAACTGGGATCGCGCCCAGGGCTACCAGAAGATGCAGTCCATGCTGCAGGCCCATCCTGACATCACCGGCGTGATCTCCGGCAATGACGAGATGGCGCTCGGCGCCATCGCGGCGCTGAAGGAGGCCGGCAAGCTCAGCAAGGTCAAGGTCGGCGGCTTCGACGGCTCGCCCGATGCGGTTGCCGCCATCAAGGCCGGCGAGCTGCAATATACCGTGCTGCAGCCGGTTGCGGTCTTCTCCAAGGAAGCGGTGGTCCAGGCCGACACCTTCATCAAAACAGGCAAGACCGGCGCAGCGACCGAAAAGCAGCTCTTCGACTGCGTCCTGATCACCAAGGACAATGTCGACAAGTATGTGTCGGCCTTTACGCTCGCCAAATAATGACGAAGCCGGGATGGCCGTTGGCTATCCCGGCTTTCTTATGGGTCGGTGGCGCGTCCTTCCACAGCGGTGATTGCTGCAGGCAGGCATATTCCAGCACTTCGGGATATCCTGCTAGCGCTCAACCCGGAAACAGACCGACATGACATCGACGAGAGCCACGCAGGAAGACACGCTGGAACAGATCATCGCCGATCAGGTGCCGAGCGACAGCCGCCATGCCCGCCAGCTTGCCCGCCGCCAGCTCATCATGCAGGCGGTGATGGCTGAGGGTACTATGCGCATCGAGGAACTGGCCGAGCGCTTCGCCATCAGCCTGATGACCGTGCACCGCGACCTCGACGAACTGATCAATCGCGGCCTGCTGCGCAAGTCGAGGGGCATCGTCTCGGCGACACCCACCAGCTTGGTTGAGTCAAGCGATGTCTATCGTTCCATGCGCGAGGCCGTGGAAAAGCGCGCCATCGCCCAGGTGGCGGCCCAATTCCTGGAAGCCGGCCAGGCCGTCTTCTTCGACGATTCCACCACCGTGCTGCAGATGGCCCCCCATATCGCAGCCCGCGTGCCGCTGACGGCGATCACCAACTCGATCCCGCTGATGAACGAGTTGAAGGAGATGAGCGACGTGACGCTGCTCGGCCTCGGGGGGCGCTATTACAATTGGTGCAACGCCTTCATGGGCCCGGCCACGACGGCCGAGATCCGCCGGCTGCGCGCCGACTGCGTCTTCCTGTCGATGTCGGCCATCACCGATGACATGGTGTTCCACCAATCCGCGGAGATGGTCGAGACCAAGCGGGCCATGTTCGACAGTGCGGCCAAGCGGATCCTGCTTGCCGACCACACCAAGTTCCAGCGTCGCGCCCTGCACGCCATGGGCACTCTGAGCGAGTTCGATGCCATCATCGTCGACGACGGCATGGCCCCGCTTCAGGTCGAATTGCTGCGCTCGCGCGGCATCAACATCGTGATCGCGCCGATCAAGCAGCGCTCACCCCACCCCGCGTGACGCGACGAGGCGTTTCGTCTCCGTCGGACATCGCGATTTCTGCAATATCCTTTCGAGACGGAGTGCCTGCCAATGCCCACCCTCATCGGAATCGACAACGGGCTGACGGTGACCAAGACGGCCGTCTTCGATGAAAAAGGCGTGCTGCTCGCCGTGGCCCGCCGGCGCATTCCCCAGATCATTCCCCATCCACACCATGTCGAACGCGACATGGTGGGCCTGTGGCGGGCAACGGCCGAGGCCATCGCCGAGGCACTCGAAAAAGCCGGGCGTCCTGCCAGCGATGTCGCGGCGGTTGCCGCGACCGCCCATGGCGACGGCCTCTACCTTCTCGACGCGGAGCATCGTCCGCTCGGCCATGGCATTCTCTCGCTCGACAGCCGCGCGGCCGCCATCGTCGCCGAGTGGGACGGGGATGGCACCTCCGCCACCGCCCTCGCCCGCACCGGCCAGGTCGCGCATGCCTCGGCCCCCTCGGCACTGCTGGCCTGGATCAAGCGCCACGAACCCGAGCGCTTTGCCAGGATCGCCCATGTCCTGGCCTGCAAGGACTGGCTGCGCTTTTGCCTGACCGGAACGCTTGGCACGGATCTCACCGAGGCCAGCACATCGTTCACGGCGATGGAAAGCCAGGTCTATGAACCTGACATCCTGCCGATCTTCGGCCTCGAGGGCCTTGCCGGTGCCCTTCCCGCCGTTACCCGGCCCGATGAGATCATCGGCACGGTTTCGCAGGCCGCGGCCTCCGCGACCGGCCTGACGGCCGGAACCCCGGTGGTGGCCGGCGTGCATGACGTCGTCGCCTCCGCCCTCGGCATTGGAGGCCACCGCGAAGGCACCGTGGCGATCGTGGCGGGGACCTATTCCATCAACGAGACGATCGCCAGCACGCCGAAGACCGATATACGCTGGTTCTGCCGCAACGGCATCAAGCCGGGCGAATGGAACCATATGAGCATATCGCCGGCATCCGCCGCCAATTACGACTGGTTCCTGGATACGCTCTGCGCCGTCGAGCGACGCAGCGCGGAGGAGACAGGCGGCTCCATCCACGCCGCCATCGGCACCGAAATCGAGGCGGCACTCGCGCGGCCCTCCACCGTGCTCTTTCACCCCTATCTCTACGGTTCTCCCCATGGCGCGACCGCCAGCGCCGGCTTTCTCGGGCTGCGTGGCTGGCATGATCGCGGTGACATGCTGCGCGCCGTCATCGAAGGCATCGCCTTCAACCACCGGCTGCATGTCGACGCCCTGCGGGAAGGCTTTTCCCCCGGCACCATCAGCCTGACGGGCGGCATATCGAGGAAGCCGCTCTACGCCCAGATCTTCGCCGACGCTCTCGGCCTGCCCGTCACCGTGAACGAGACCGAGGAGGCCGCCGCCTGGGG
Organism: Labrys sp. KB_33_2; assembly: GCF_052114505.1. NCBI lineage: Bacteria > Pseudomonadati > Pseudomonadota > Alphaproteobacteria > Hyphomicrobiales > Xanthobacteraceae > Labrys > Labrys sp. KB_33_2. The sequence continues at coordinate 16,657 of NZ_JBFREW010000028.1, forward strand.
CGCTGCCTTGTGCGCCGGCGCCGGAGCCGGCCTCTACGCATCGCCGACGGACGATCCCCGCGATCTCGCAGCTCTCGCCCGGCATTACCAGCCAGATCCCACGCGCAGCCGGCAGTTGCAGGAGCGTTATGCCCTGCATTGCGACATCGCCACGCAGCTTGCACCTCTCTGGCCGCGCATCGAGGCCCTCGCCTCGCAAGCAGCGTAGAGCAAAGTGCGATTCCGTTGAAACGCACTTTGCTCTAACTCTTTGTTTTGACGCGGTTTCTTAATCGAAAAGTCTATCAACTTTTCTAGAAAATGCTCTGGCGCGCCCCCATCGGTATTTGACATGACCAAAGACATTGACGTTCTCATCCTCGGCGCCGGTATCAATGGAGCCGGCCTGTTTCGCGATCTCTGCGAGCAGGGCCTGACCTGCCTGATCGCCGACAAGGCCGATTTCGGCTCGGGCACCAGCGCCGCCCCGTCGCGGCTGATCCATGGCGGCATCAAATATCTGGAGACCGGGGAATTGCGCCTCGTCGCCCAGTCGACGCTGGAACGCAATCTCCTGCTGCGCAATGCGCCGCATCTGGTCGAGCCCCTGCCGACCGTGATCCCGATCTTCTCGTGGCTGCAGGGTATTCCGGCGGCGCTGCGTACATTGTTCGGCTCGACCACGGCTCCCCGCAACCGCGGCGCGGTGCTGATCAAGATCGGCCTGGCGCTCTACGATTTCTATGGCTCCCGCCACCGCGTCATGCCCCGGCATGCCTTGTGGTCCCGCCGGCGCACGCTGAGCGAAATCGCGCCGATGACGCCGAAGATCGTCGCCGCCGGCACCTATTACGACGCCAAGGTCACCTGCCCGGAGCGGCTGGTGCTGGAGTTGCTGCAGGATGGCACGGCAGCCAATCCAGCCTCAGAGGCCCTGAACTATACCAACATGATCTCGGCCGAGAACGACCTCATAGGCCTGCGCACACCGGATGGCGGGGAGCGAACCGTTCGCCCACGGATCGTCGTCAATGCGGCCGGCCCTTGGATCGATCACGTCAACCAGGCTCTCGGTTCACCCACCCGGCTGATCGGCGGCACCAAGGGCTCCCATATCCTGCTCGACCATCCCGAGTTGATCGCGGCGCTCAAGGGACGGATGATCTATTTCGAGGCCAATGACGGACGTATCTGCCTGGTCTACGACTATCTCGGCCGAGCACTGGTCGGCTCGACCGACATTCGCGCTGACGATCCCGACACGGTTTGCTGCGACGACGAAGAGATCGACTATTTCCTCAAGAGCCTGCGCGATCTGTTGCCCGGCCTTGCCTTTTCGCGTGACCAGATCGTCTACGCCTATTCCGGCATCCGCCCCCTGCCCGCCTCGGGCAGTACGGCCGCCGGGCTGATCAGCCGCGACCATTCGGCCCCCGTGCTCGAACCCGCCGATGATCGTCCCTACCCGGTCATCTCGTTGGTGGGCGGCAAATGGACGACCTTTCGCGGCTTTGCCGAAGAGGTCTGCGATCTCGTCTTGGGGCGTCTTGGCCATAATCGCCGCCTGAATACGCGGGCCCTTCCGATCGGCGGCGGACGCGACTATCCGACGGAACCAGCCGCACGTGCCAATTGGATCGAGCACACAGCAAAGGCGACGGGTGCATCCGCCATGCGCACCACCGAGTTGCTCGGGCGTTATGGCACGACGGCACGAGCAATCCTCGCCCATGAGGGCCCGCAGGCACAGCGCCTGACGGACACCAACAGCTATTCTCTAAGCGAAATCGACTGGATTGCGCGCTACGAAAAAGTCGTTGAACTCGAGGACATCGTGATGCGGCGTAGCACGCTCGCCATCACGGGCCGTCTGAGCGAACGTGATCTGGCAGCGATTGCGGACATTGCAGCTGAAGCACTTGGATGGAGCGCAGAGCGACGGAATGTACAATTCGCCAAAACGCGAGATCTTCTTGCAGCGCGCCATCGCATCCAATGGGAAAAATCGCATCCTTGAACGAGGCGTCGATCGGCTCCCGGGGAGAGTGGCAATCGCATCGTCATAGTCGAGCGCTTCCTCGTTCTCGGGGCCGCGGCTGCGCGGATGGCCAACCCGTTTATGACTGTGTGGTTCACGCCTCCGAAGGACGGAGACAACTTGCAGGAGGCTTTCGCAGGAAAGAACCCGTCAGATAGCGGCAGATCCTCCGCCCATGAGCGCTAACTTTGGGTGGTGGCACCAGTTTGGAGGGTCGATCTCCAGATCGACCATCTTGGAAATGTCGAGCGAGTTAGAGGACAAAGGTGGTCGATCTCGCTCCATCAATTGATGGAGCTGTCGAGATCGACCCTCTACGCTACCCGCGCCTCCGGCCGCAAAGTTAGCGCCATGGATCCTCCGCCTGCGCCCGCAGGCCTACTCCGCGATCCTGGTCAAATAAGATGCGATCGACTGCGGTGCCGGGATCACCGCGACAATCTTCATCTGCGCGATATTGCGGTTCTTCGCTTCTTCGAGGTGAGCATCGAACATCGCAGCCGCGGCGTCGATGGCGCCGCGCGTCAGCAATTCGACGATCAGGCGATATTCGGCAATGGCGATACGATCACGCGGCAGGCCTAATTGGCGCAACAGGCGCTCCGAGGCCACGACCGGCAACAGATTGTCCCGTATCAGGTCACGCAGCCTTTCGTTCGGGGTGGCCATCACGCAGGTCTCGACCAGCTTCGTCTCCAGATCCTCCCACTCGACCAGGTCGGCATCCGATTCGGTTCTTTCGGCCTCGGACAAACTGTCGAGAAGGGCCGTCAATCTCGCACGATCGATGCGCGGCGCCGCCGACACCAGGGCAGGAGGCTCGAGGATGCGCCGCAAGGCAAAGCGGTCCTTGATCGATTTTGCCGTGAGCGGGCCGGCGATCCAATGGGAGCTCTGGTTCTTATGCACCAGTCCCCTTTCCTGCAGGCGCCCGAGCACGTCGCGCACCACGGTGCGGCTGACATGGAAGTGATCCGCCAGCTCGATCTCGATGATGCGATATTGCCCGAATACGACACAGGCCGCGACATCCGCCTCGATGGAATCGTAGATGCGTTCCCAGGTCGACCGGCTTTGCAACGCCTCGTCGATGGCCTCGGGTACCACCAGGCCCAGGGTCTTGATATCGGTGCGCACCGGCGCGATGCGCCGTCCCGGCGCCCCGACGAGATAGCCGCGCCCATCGAAGCGATGGATGAGCTGCTCTGCCTCCAGGCGCAGCAGCGCCCTCTGAACCGGGGCACGCGACGTCTGAAAGATCTCGGCGATCGGCCCCTCGAGCAGGACCAGCCCCCGTGGCAGCAGCCCGTCGGCGATATTGGTACGCAAGACGTCTTCGACAATTTCGTAGCGCCGCTGGGCGGTCTGGCGAGGCTTGGACAATGGCATGCCGTAAACGGACCTCCTTGCGGGCGTCATCGCAGACCGCCGCTCGAACTGCCCGTGTCTAACGCGTTTGACACAACCTGTCCTATATTCGGATAAATGATCTTTGAATACCATAGTGCAATTTTTCTTAGGGAGAGTCCATTTTCATCAATTTCAAGCGAAATTTATCGCAAATTCCACCCCCTGGGCACTTCCGCCCTCCTCCAGCTTCCGCTCCTCCCTTGCCATCCACCATCTTTGCTAAACGAAACATGCGCTGTCGAAAGACGCAAAAAACTCGCTTAAATAGCCAATTCCCTAAAGAATTACGCAAACTTCGGCCATCTCTCGTCAAGGATCCAAATTCCGGATCCGCTCGTAATTTAAGCACCCGATGCACAAAAAAGATTGTTGCATACAAAAATCGATTGAACTAAGATCCAAGCACTCATTGCCGAAGAAGCAATGCAGAGGCGAACTGAATTAAGAAATCTGATTGATATTATGTTGGGCGCAGACGTATTGCGACCAATTAATATTTATCACCTTAAATTATGCTGCTGATGATTCATGCTATTCTCAGGAATGGCAAGGTATTGGTGTGGCCTAATATGTCCTGGGAGGCTCGTTTGGCAGATGTACTTCGTCTCTCCGGCGTCAGGAAGTCGTATGGCGACCTGCAAGCGCTGGACGGTATCGACCTCGCCATTCCCGACAATACCTATGTATCGCTTCTGGGGCCTAGCGGTTCGGGCAAGACGACACTCCTGCGCGTGATCGCCGGTTTCGAAGACCCTGACCAGGGCAGCGTTGCCCTCGGTGGCCGCCCCGTCGACAATGTCCAGGCCCATCGGCGTGGCATCGGCTTCGTCTTCCAGAACTTCGCCCTGTTCCCTCATCTTTCCGTTGCCGGGAACATCGCCTACGGCCTTGAAAACCGCGAAGTCGCCGTACTGACCGATCGCGCCGCCATTCGCCGCAAGGTCGGGGAGATGATCGAACTGGTCGGCCTGGCCGGCCTGGAGGATCGCGGCGTTGCCCAGATCTCAGGCGGTCAGCGCCAACGCGTGGCATTGGCGCGCACGCTCGTGACCGAACCGCGCCTGGTGCTGCTCGACGAGCCGCTGGGCGCCCTCGATGCCAATCTGCGGGCCCGGATGCGGGCGGAGCTCAGGAGCATCCGCGAGCGCCTCGGCGTCACCTTCCTGCATGTCACCGGCAGTGAATCCGAAGCGCTGGCGATGGGCGACATCGTATTGGTGCTCGACCGCGGCCGTATCGCCCAGTCGGCGGATGCCGACACGATCTATAACCGCCCGGCCGCGCCTTCGGTCGCGCGTTTCCTCAATTGCTACAATCTGTTCGAAGGGGCGATCTCAGGCGAGGACTTTGTCGGGCCGGCGGGCAGCTTCCCGATTGAGGGAAGCACGCGCCTCGCAGGCGGGAAAACCGCCTATGCCGTCCGCTATGACCGCATTCAGGTGCGCCCGACATCGTCGGCCCTGGCGAGCGACGAAGTGGGCGTCGAGGCTGCCTTCATCGCCAGCGAGTATAGCGGCGCGGCCGTGAACTCCTTCTTCGCACTCGATAGCGGCCAGGTGGTGGAGGTGGAGACCCATCTCAGCCATCGCCCCCACGCCGACTACGCGCCGCAGGAACGCTACGGCCTCGTCTGGAAGCGCGACCTTGCGCTCCTCTTTGCGTGAGCAACGCCCATGTCCCTTGCTGACCCTCGACCCGGAACGGAGATCGACTGGATGACGACGCCTCCCGGCAGCGAAGCGGCGGCGCCGCAGGCTGCATCGCCGCGCAGGTCCCGCAACAAGACAATGTGGCTGCTGGCTCCAGGCGTCGTGTGGATGGTGCTCTTCCTGCTCGTCCCCATCCTGATGATGGTCTATGTCTCGTTCTGGACGCAGACCACCTTCAAGATCGAGCCCATCCTCACTACCAAGAGCTGGGCCACCTTCTTCACGAGCGACACCTATCTCCAGGCCCTCTGGACCACGATCCGCATCTGGCTGACGGTACTGGTCGCGACCCTGGTGGTCGGCTACCCCACGGCCCTGTTCGTGGGCCTGTTCGTGCGCAACAAGGCGCTGCAGACGGCGCTCCTAGTGCTGTGTGTCATCCCGTTCTGGACTTCGTTCCTGATCCGCGTCCTTGCCTGGCGCCCGATGCTGGGCAAGGAGGGCGCCATCAACCTGATCCTGCTCAAGGCCGGCATCATCACGCAGCCGATCGAGGCCCTGCTCTTCTCCGACCTGTCGGTGGTGATCGGCATGACGCAGATCTACTGCGTCTTCATGGTCGGCCCGATCGCCTTCATGCTCGGCCGGATCGACCCGAACGTGATCGAGGCGGCGCGCGATCTCGGCGCCGGCTTCTGGCGCATCTTCCGCACCATCATCCTGCCTCTGTCCATGCCCGGCGTGGTCGTCGGCTCGATCTTCGTCTCGGTGATGGTGCTGGGCGAATTCGCCACCTCCGCGGCCCTGTCGGGACGCAAGGTCAACCTCCTCGGCAACATCATCGTCACCCAGGTCGGTTCACTCAAATGGGCCTTTGCCGCCGTGGTCGGCGTGATCCTGACGATCGTCATGGGAGCCGTGGTCGCCGCCCTGCTGCGCGTCGTCGATCTCAGGAAGGAGCTCTGAGCCATGCAGGCACGCGGCGTCAAACCGGTCCTGGCCATCTATACGGCCCTGTTCCTCTTGTTTCTCTATGGCCCCTTCGTCGTGCTGGCGATCCTGTCCTTCCAGACCGGACCGGAAGGCGGGCCGCAATTCCCGATCATCGAATGGTCGACCTACTGGTACCGGCATCTCTTCGGCCTGACACCGCCCTCCCGCATCGCCCCGCTGCCGATCGAAGAGAGCCTGGGACGTTCGATCGTCCTTGCCATCATGACGATGGTGGTCTCGACCGTCCTGGGCGTGACATCCGCACAGGCCTTCCGCAAGAAGTTCCGAGGCTCGGGCATCGCCTTCTATCTGATCGTCCTTGGCATGATGGTGCCCGGCGTGCTGGTCGGCCTCGGTATGGCGCTGGTGGCGAACGTCCTCGGCATCGACCGGCACTGGTGGGGCACGGCCTTCGTCCTCCATGTCGTCTACACCTATCCGTTCGCCTTCCTCGTCATGCTGGCGATCTTCAACCGCTTCGACCAGAGCGTCGAGGAAGCCTCCTGGTCCCTTGGCGTCTCGCCGATCCGCACATTCCGGAAGGTGACGTTCCCGTTGATCTTCCCAGGCGTCCTGTCGGCGATGCTGTTCGCCTTCACCCTTTCCTATGACGAGTTCTCACGCACGCTCTTCGCGTCGGGGCGCGACCTCACTTTGCCGCTGGCGATCTACGGCACGTTCTCGGTCGAGATCCATCCCAATGTCTTCGCCTTCGGCGTGCTGACCACCCTGTTCTCGTTCGCCCTGCTCGCGGTCTACGCGATCCTGATGGGCCTGTCCGTCCGGCGCGGCCGGCGCATCGCCATCCAGGAGGACGCATGATGCCCAGCCAGAAAACCGCCATCGTCACGGGTGCGGGCTCGGGCATCGGCAGGGCCATCGCCGAACGTCTCGCGGCGGACGGCTATGGCGTGCTCGTCAACGATCTGGCGCTGGATCGCGCGCAGGCCATCGCCGAGGCCATCCAGGCGGTTGGCGGGAGGGCGGTCGCCGCAGCCGGCGATGTTTCCAGCGAGGCTGATGTCGCGACCATCGCCACGGCGGCCAAAACGCATCTCGGCCCGGTGGACCTGCTCGTCAACAATGCCGGCCACGTCCATCAATGCCTGTTCGAACAGCTCGAACCCGGTGATTTCGATCGCATGTTTGCCGTGCATGTGCGCGGCACCTTCCTGATGATACGGGCCGTGTTGCCGGCGATGCTGGAGACGGGATCGGGCATCATCATCAATGTCGCATCCCAGCTCGGCCAGATCGGCGGGATCGAACTCGCCCACTATTCCGGTGCCAAGGCCGCCGTGATCGGCATGACCAAATCGCTTGCCCGCGAAGTGTCGAGCCGCGGCGTGCGGGTCAATGCCGTCGCACCGGGGCCGATCAACACGCCGCTGGTGAGAGCGCTCTCGGATGACTGGAAGGAGCGCAAGGCCAGGGAGTTGCCGCTCGGCCGCTTCGGCGAACCGGAAGAGGTGGCAGCCACCGTCGCCTTCCTCGCCTCCCCGGCCGCCAGCCTCTTCGTCGGCCAGACGCTCGGGCCCAATTCCGGCGACGTGATGTTGTGAACGAGCAGAGGGAGAAGACAGCACCATGACGAAGGCACGCATCGTCCTGATCACCGGCGGAGGCATCGGCATCGGCTGCGCCAGCGCAAAGGCCTTCGCCGCGCTCGGCGACCATGTGGTGGTCACCGACATTCTGGAAGCGGAAGGCAAGGCTGTCGTCGAGGAGATCAAGGCCGCCGGCGGCTCGGCCGAATTCGCGCCGCTCGACGTTCGTTCCACCGACAAGGCCGACGCCCTCGTCGCCGATGTGGAGGCTCGTCACGGCGGCATCGATGTCGTCGTCGCCAATGCCGGTATCGCCCACCGCGTGCCGCTCGCCAGGCTCGATGACGACAAATGGGACCTGACCTTCGATATCGACCTCAAGGGCATCTTCCGCGTGGCGCGGGCAGCGCTGCCCGGCATGCGCGCCCGCAGATCCGGCGCCATCGTCGCGCTCTCCTCGATCATGGGCGTCGCCTATGGCTGGGACGAGCATGTGCATTACTCCTCGGCCAAGGCCGGTGTCGTCGGCCTGGTGCGGGGCCTCGCCGTCGAGGTCGCCCGCGACGGAGTGCGGGTCAATGGCGTGGCACCCGGGTACATCCGCACCGCCCAGCTCCTCTCCAAGGAGCATTCCCTCGGTCCCGAGGGCGCGGAGATCGCCGGCGCCTTCATTCCCATGGGCCGCATCGGCGAGCCCGAAGAGATCGCCGACGTGATCGTTTTCCTAGCCTCTTCCAGCGCTCGCTACCTCACGGGCCAGACGCTGGTGGTCGATGGCGGCCTGCTGGTGGGTCGCTACTGAAACAAAAGCAAATAACCAGAACCGGAGAAGGAACGATGTCTGACCGAAGCGAGATGACGCGCCGCTCTTTGTTGAAGCGATCCGCGGGAATGATGGCCCTGGCACTGGGCGGCGGCACGCCGTTCCTCTCCTCCCGGGCCGCCTGGGCGCAAGGTACTGGCCTGGCGAGCGAGAGCCTGCGCACGATCGGCCTGTCCGTGACGGTGCAGGAACGCATCCTGGCCGAGTTCAAGGCCGCCTCCGGCGTGGGCACGACCTCGGGCACGGCCGCGACCTTCCCCGATGCCCAGACCAAGATCTTGTCGGGTTCGAAGGACTATGATTGCTGGGAAGTGATCGCCGAACGCCTGCCATCGGTGGTGATGACCAACAATGTCGCGCCGATCGCCGCCTCGTCGCTGAAGAACTGGGCCAATATCCGCGATACTTTCACCAAGCCGAGCGACAAATGGGATCCCAAGGCCCAGATCACCGGCCAGATCTGGCAGGACGATGCCCATAGCCAGCTCTGGATGGTGCCGGCCGTCTATAATTACGACTCCATCGGCTATAATCCGGACGTCCTGTCGGATGAGGAGGCCAACACCTGGGAGGCGATCTTCGATCCCAAATGGAAGGGCAAGTCCGGCCTCAACACCGACCCCCTGATCGCCTTCGGGCAGGCCGTGATGGCCATGAACTCGCTGGGCCTGTCGGCCGTCAAGAATCCCGGCAATCCCTCGGAAGCCGAGATCGACGAGGCTGCGAAATTCCTGGTTTCGAAGAAGAAGGATGGGCAGTTCCGTGCGCTCTGGGGTGATTTCGGCGAGCTCGTCAATCTCCTCGCTTCCGGCGAGATGGTGGTGTGCGACGCCTGGCAGCCGGCCGTGATGGCGGTCAAGGCCCAGGGCAAGGCCTGCAAATATGCCCGCCCGAAGGAAGGCTATCGCGCCTGGGCGATCGGCCCCTCGCTCATCGCCGGTTCCACCAACAAGGAAGCCGTTGCCGCCTATGCCGATTACTGGCTTTCGGGAAAGCCCGGCATCACCGTTTCCGAACAGGGCTATTACTCGCCGACGACCAACATCAAGAGCGAGATGGCACCGGAAAAATACGCCTTCTGGTACGAAGGCAAGCCCTGGGTCGGCGCAGCCGAGCGCGGCATCAAGGAAGGTGACCTGCGCGACGGCGGCAGCCTGGCAGAACGGGCCGCCAACGTCGCCTATTGGCACCAATGGCCGGATGCCTATGACCATCTCATTCAGAAATGGGACGAGTTCCTGAACGCCTGATCACGATCCGGGCGGAAAGCGCGCCTTTCCGCCCGCCTCCCCTGCCATTCCCGCGGAGCACGAAGCGATGATCCACGATCTCGAACTCATCAAGGTCGGCAAGGTCTATGACAACGGCACGCCCGCCGTCGCCGGTTTCGACCTGGCCGTCGCCAAGGGAGAGTTCATCGCCTTTCTGGGGCCTTCCGGCTGCGGCAAGACGACAACCTTGCGCATGATCGCCGGCTTCGAATCCATCTCGTCCGGCAACATGCTGATCAGGGGAACGCGCATCAACGACGTGCCGCCAGAACGGCGCCCGACATCGATGATCTTCCAGAACTACGCGCTCTTCCCCCATATGACCGTACGCCGCAATATCGGCTATGGCCTCGAGGTCAAGGGACTGGCGAAAGCCGAGCGCGACGCGAAGGTCGATCGCATCCTGGACACGCTCGGCCTCGAGGATGCCGCCGACAAGCGTCCCGACAAGCTCTCCGGCGGCCAACGCCAGCGTATCGCTTTGGCGCGCGGCCTCGTCGTCGAACCCGATATCCTCCTGTTGGACGAACCGCTGGGCGCGCTCGATGCCAATCTGCGCAAGGCGATTCAGAACGAATTGAAGCTCCTGCAGAAAAGGCTGGGCGTCACCTTCGTTTTCGTCACGCATGCCCAATCCGAGGCCTTGGCTCTTTCCGATCGCATCGTGGTGATGAACCAGGGACGCGTCGAACAGATCAGCCCGCCGCACCAACTCTATACAAGGCCGAACACACCCTTCGTGGCGCAGTTCATCGGCCGCAACACCATTCTCGACGGCTCCATTGGCGGTGTCGAGGACGGGCGCGTGGTGGTCGATACCCCGCTTGGAATCCTGCGCGGCACGGCGAACGGCAGGCTGGCCAATGGCAGTGCCGCCAAGATCGTCGTCCCGGCCGAAGCCATAGAAGTTCGTTCGGCCTCGGATGGGCGCGTCACCGAGATGGGCAATACCATCGCCGCGACCGTCCGTCGCCTCGATGTCGTCGGGCACATCTCGCATCTGTCCGTCGAGCTTCCGGGAGGCCGGGCGATCTCCCTGGAAGCGCATGTCGAAAAATACCCGCCGGGCCTCTTCGCTCCCGGCGGTGAAGTCGTGCTGGCCTGGAATGCCGCCGAGGCGACCGTCATTCCAGCCGCCTGACAGACCATTCTTTCAAGAAAACATCGATTTCAACATGAAATGAGGAGACCTCACCCATGGCAAAGGAAATACTCTGCGGCTTCGGCGTCGACGTCGATGCGGTCGCCGGCTGGCTCGGTTCCTATGGCGGCGAGGATTCGCCGGACGACATCTCGCGCGGCCTTTTCGCCGGCGAGGTCGGCTCGCCCCGCCTGGTCAAGCTGTTCGAACGCTTCGGCATCAAGACGACCTGGTTCATTCCAGGCCACTCGATCGAGACCTTTCCCGAGCAGATGCAGGCCGTTGCCGACGCCGGCCATGAAATCGGCATCCATGGCTACACCCATGAAAACCCGATCGCGATGACGCGCGAACAGGAGATCGAGATTCTCGACAAATGCATCGATCTCGTCACCAAGCTCTCCGGCAAGCGTCCCACCGGCTATGTGGCACCGTGGTGGGAATTTTCCAACGTCACCAATGAGTTGCTGCTCGAGCGCGGCATCAAATACGACCATTCGCTCATGCACAACGACTTCACGCCCTATTATGTGCGCGTCGGCGATTCCTGGACCAAGATCGATTATTCCGGCAAGCCGAAGGACTGGATGGTGCCGCTGAAGCGGGGGCATGAAACCGACCTGATCGAAATCCCGGCTTCCTGGTATCTCGACGATCTGCCCCCGATGATGTTCATCAAGAAGGCGCCCAACAGTCACGGCTTCGTCAACCCGCACGATATCGAGCAGCTCTGGCGCGACCAGTTCGACTGGGTCTATCGCGAGATGGATTATGCCGTCTTCCCGATCACCATCCATCCCGACGTCTCGGGCCGCCCGCAGGTCCTGATGATGCTGGAGCGCCTCTATGCGCATATGGCCAAGCATCCCGGCGTCAAGTTCGTCACCATGAACGAAATGGCCGACGATTTCGCCCGCCGCTTCCCGCGCAAGAAGTGACGAGGGAGGCCGGGTCCCCTATCGTGGGCCCGGCCATCCATGCTGTCGGGAAAGGGCGACAGCCCTTTCAAGTCGAAAAAATGCGCCGCAACGGGGAAGATCTGCATGTGTTCGCTCTGCGGCATTCTGGGTGGCAATGAGCACTGGGCCGATGCGGTGGCCCGGCCGGGCGTCTTCACGCGCAATGGCGACAGAATCGATCGCCGCCGTGAGCGCATGAACCGCGTGCGCATTGCCTGCCAGGTTCTGGAACCCTTCGGCATGACCCTCTCCGATTGGCAGGGCGCTTCCTTCCTGCTGTCGACGAAAACCGGCAAGACCGAGATCATCGACGATCTCGGCCATCTGTGGCCCGCGGCCGAAAGGCTGGCCCGGCGCGCCTGCGATCCGCTCTCCCTGCCGGTGATCGAGGCCATGGAGAAGCGCCATGGCGGATGACGTCCCGGCCTTCACCCCGGTCCACCTCCTCACCGGCTTCCTCGGTTCGGGCAAGACGACGTTGTTGCGGCGGCTGCTGGCGGACCCGGCCATGGCGCGCACGGCCGTGCTGATCAACGAATTCGGTGAAATCGGGCTCGACCACCATCTACTCGAACCCATCGACGAGACCATGGTGCTGCTGCCGTCGGGGTGCTTATGCTGCACGATACGCGGCGAACTGGCCCAGGCGATCCGCGATATCCATGCCAAGCGGGCGCGTGGCGACATTCCACCCTTCGACCGGCTGGTGATTGAAAGCACCGGCCTGGCCGATCCCTTCCCGATCCTGTCGACCATCAAGGCAGATCCCGTCCTGCGGCATCATTTCCGGCCGGGCACGGTGATTGCAACGGTGGATGCAGTGAACGGCCAGTTCCAGCTCGAGAACCATGTTGAGTCGACACGCCAGGCCGCGATCGCCGACCGGCTCGTGCTCACCAAGACCGATATCGTCGACGAAGTGACAATTGCCCGGCTCCTCGATCGACTTCGGCGCTTCAATCCGGATGCACCGATCCTGCGGTCGGCCGAGCGGGATTTCGACGCCCCGGCTCTGTTCAGTCAAAATGACTTCGCTGCTGCAGGCCAACCGGAGCGCTCGACCCGCGAATGGTTCCGCCAGACCTTTCAAAGCGACGATCCGCTCACCCCCGAAACAACCAGCCAGCCCGGGCACGAACATGGTTCAGGCGACCGTACGCGGCATGGCGAGCGTATCCGCTCCTTCGTGGTCACGGTCGATGAACCGCTCGACTGGACGGCCTTCGGCATCTGGCTGACCATGCTCCTCAACCGGCATGGCGATCGCATCCTGCGGGTGAAGGGCATGCTCAACCTTGCGGGCGAGAGTGCCCCGGTGGCAATCCACGGGGTGCAGCATCTGGTGCATACACCCGTGCATATGCAGGCCTGGCCCGATGGCGATCGACGCTCGCGCATCGTTTTCATCGTGGATGACCTCGATTCCAGCTTGATCCGGCGCTCCCTGGCAGCCTTCAACAGATTGGCGGCTCCAGTGTCGCAACAATCATGATCAAGCGATTTCGAATGCCATTGTCTCAGCTCCGTTATCCGAGCTCCCCATGAAGGGGGCAGCATCGGAAGAAAAGTTCTCGGCACCCGCCTTGCATCTCACGGAACGGCCGACCCTGCGGGTATTGGGAACCGAGATTTCGCATCTGGAGGAACTGCGCCTCAGGGCAGAAGCCGATCTGGGGATCAATGTCGTCTTCGATACCCAGGACTTCATCACCACCCAGCACAAGGCGGCGGCAGAGCCGGGCAGCTATGATGTCTATGACCAGTGTTTCCACAACCTCGACATCGTCTGGTATTGGCGCGCCATCCAACCCATCGATCTCACGCGCATCCCGCTCTGGGGCGAAATCACCGACCTGACCAAGACAGGTCGGCTCGATCCAGGGGCCCGCGTCGGTTTCGGCGATGCCCCCGTGACCAAACTCTTCGTCCAGCCCAACCGTGCCTTGGGCCCGACGCCGTCGCGCTGGCTTTCGATGCTGCCGACCACCCATAATTTCGATTCCTTCGCTTTCCGACCAGATCTCGCCAATGGCGATGCCGAGCAGATCGTCTCCTGGGGTGCCCTGCTCGACGAGCACTGGCATGGCAAGGCAGCTCTGGTCGATGAGCCGGCGATCGGTGTTTTCGACGCGGCTCTCGCCGCCCAATCGCTGGGATTGATGAGCTTCGAGGATATCGGCAACATGTCGACCGAGGAGATCGACACTCTGCTGGGCATCCTGATCGAACGGCGCAAGGCCGGCTTTTTCGCCGGTTTCTGGAAGACCGCGGCGGAAGCCGCCGGCCTGATGCGCGATGGCGGTGTCGTCATCCAGAGCATGTGGTCCCCCGGCATCACCGCCCTGCGCCATTGCAACGTGCCGGTGATGGAGGCCGTGCCCCGCGAAGGCTATCGAGCCTGGCACGGCGGCCTGTGCCTTTCGAGCAACCTATCGGGGCGCATGCTCGACGTCGCCTATGACTATCTGAACTGGTGGCTGTCCGGCTGGCCAGGCGCGGTGATGGCACGCCAGGGCTATTACATGTCCATCCCCGCCCGCGTTCGGGCTTATCTGACACCAGACGAGTGGGCCTACTGGTATGAGGGCCTGCCGACACAGACTGAGTTGCCCGGTCCGGACGGAACCATCACCATCCAGGCCGGATCCGCGCGCGTTGGTGGATCCTACCGGCAGCGCGCCAATTCGATCGCCGTTTGGAACACGACGATGGACGAGCACAATTATCTGGTGCGGCGGTGGTCGCGATTGGTAACCGCCAATTAGTGTCCGCTGTCATGCATAGAAAAACGTCTCGATCAGATCGAATTAACTGCGATGACTCTGTCGTAAAGGTGGCCGGATCCCAATGACTGGTCCGGTTTGAAGTTAGTGCAGGGTCTGTTTGATCCGCGCCCATTTGGGGGCACCACCGGAGTTCTGCAACGAGATCGGGGTCTTATGGCCTATCGCACCGTGCGGCCGAACCTCATTGTAGTATCTGAGCCAATCTTCCATCTTTTCGGCAGCATCTGCAAGCGACAGGAACCAATGCGTGTTCAGGCACTCGGTGCGGAACTTCCCATCGAAAGCCTCTATAAAGGCGTTGTCCGTGGGCTTGCCGAGCCGCGAGAAGTCCAGCGTGACGCCCTTGGCATAGGCCCAGAGATCCAAATCTCGCGAGACGAATTCCGAGCCCTGATCAACCCTTATCGTCTTGGGATAACCTACCTTGGCACAGACGCGCTCCTGTGTGGTGACCACGTTTTCTCCCCGGTAGCTGAACCTGGGGTCGACCACCGGCGAGAAACGCGAGAAGGTATCAACGACGGTCAGAATGCGGATTTTCTTGCCGGTCGCCAATTGATCATGGACGAAGTCCATCGCCCAGACATCGTTCGGGCGCGCGGTCGTCGCGAAGCTTCGCCTTGACCCTGCGCTTGGATGTCTTGTTCCTGAGCTGCAGCCCCAACTCATTGTAAATCTATGGTTCTCTTGATGTTGATGCTCCAGCCCTCGCGCTGGAGCATGACATGGACACGCCTGTAACCATACCGGACCCGTGTCTGGCAGAACTCCTTGATCCGGGCTGCGATGCCGGCCTGGTCGGGTTTGCGTGACCGGTAGTGATAGGTCGAGCGATCGAACTCCAGAGCACCGCAAGCTCTGCGGATCGAGACGCTCCACTCCCATACATATCACGCTCACGAGCTTGCGCTTCCGACCAGGCCTTAGAATTTTCGCTGACGCGTCCTTCGGTTCGGCGGAAGATTGGCGAGGCTTTGATCAAGCGCGAAATCCCGGATTTCCGCGAGCGTATCTTTTACATCTCGGGGCCGCGCGAGATGGTTGTCGGTTTCCAGGACGCTCTAAGACAGCTTGGAATCGCCAGGTCTCGCATCAGGGTCGATTTCTTTCCCGGCTTTACTTGACGAAACGCGCGTCACCCACCGAAACAGCCGACGCCTATGAATAAAAGCGTATCTGCGGTGTTTATGGACGTCCTTGATATTTGAGAGGAAGCGGCCCGAAAAAAACGGACCACTCCACGGAGGAGTCATTCGATGAAGACCTTACTCGCTCTCGCCACATCTTTGCTAATGTTGTCTCTGCCATTGGCCCCAGAGGCGAGCGCCGCAACGACGCTGACGGCCAGAAACGGTATGACGATATACGTCTTTGACAAGGACACCGGTGGCAAGCCGTCGTGCTATGGCGGCTGCGCGGCAAAGTGGCCTCCATATGTCGCCAAGGCTGGCGAGAAAATGGGCGAAGGCTGGGCAGCCGTAAAGCGGACGGATGGTTCACTGCAATGGAGCTATGACGGCAAACCAGTCTATTTCTACGCGCCAGACAAGAAGAAGGGCGACAAGACCGGCGACGGCATCGGCGGTGTCTGGCACGTTATCAGCGAATAGCTGATCCAGCGAGGCAGATTAGCCGACTTTTCCCCACGCCGTAACGGAGCCGAATTGGCCCCAACTGCGTGAATTCCGTTCGTAATCTCAAATCCAAGACCGAAAAAGACGATCGTGCCTTTTTTCAAGCAGCCAAAATATCAAGCTGCAAGAAGCCTAGAGGCGGAAGAGGGCAAGATTTCAGGTACCCAAGTGGAAGGCCCGAGCATTATCTACAGGGTCGCTTGTCGAGCCTCACGGCGCTTGCTGAGAAAGGCCCTTCCACCTGGCATCCGATAGGCAACCTTCGCCGCTTTTCGCCCGGATCCTTACGCGCAAAGTTTTGCTCCCGCCATGGTCAAACGCGCGCTCTATTTGCTGGACGCTTCCGTCGGGGTTAGCCGCCAGCCCTCATTGTTGCCCCATACCGAGCAGGATGCCGGATTGTCGGAATCCCGCGCCAACAGGAATTGCTGCAATTTGGTTCGAGATTCTGGAGCGGGAAGACCAGGTAACCGGTCAGTCCGGCTTTAGCCGTGTGCCGCTGCTCCCATCGAAAAGATGCAGGGCATCCCCCTCGCCCCTTACGGAAACCCTATCCCCCACTTTCACGGCGCTGTGCCGCGGAAATTCGACCGTAATCATCCGGTCACTGCCATGATCGAGATAACCGAAAGTCTGTCCGCCGAGACGTTCGACCATGGTTAATTCGCCGGTGAACCAGGCTTGGGAAGCATCGCAGGGTGAAAGGTCTTCCGCCCTAATGCCGAGGATGACGGACGTTCCGGGAGCTAGCGACAGCCATGGCAGGACAATTTTGGCGCTACCGACCGAGAGCTCGCCATCACCATTCAGCTGCAGCTCCACGGTATTCATGGTCGGACTGCCGATAAAGCGCGCGACAAACAGACTTGCCGGATGGTGATAAAGTTCGAGCGGAGGGCCGACCTGTTCCATGCGGCCCGCATTCATCACCACGATACGGTCGGCCAGGGTCATCGCCTCGACCTGGTCATGCGTGACATAGACCGTGGTTGCCTGGATGCGACGGTGGAGCTTTGCGATCTCAAGGCGCATCTCCACCCGCAAGCCAGCGTCGAGATTTGAAAGCGGTTCGTCAAACAGGAAAGCCTGAGGATCGCGAACGATGGCCCGCCCCATGGCGACACGCTGACGTTGCCCTCCCGACAATTGCCCCGGTCGACGCTCCAACAAGGGTGCCAGTTTCAGGGTTTCAGCGGCCTGTCTCACGCGCTGGTCGATCATTTGCGGGTTCTGGTCGCGCATGCGCAGCCCAAATCCCATGTTCTCGGCGACCGTCATATGCGGATAGAGCGCGTAATCCTGGAATACCATGGCGATGTTGCGCTCTGCGGGCGTAAGCGCATTCACCACCCTGTCCCCGATGCGCATCTCTCCACCGGTGATCTCTTCGAGCCCGGCGACCATGCGCAGCAAGGTGGATTTGCCGCAACCCGAAGGACCGACCAGTACGAGGAATTCGCCTTCGGCGATATCGAGGTCGACACCATGGATCACCGTATGGGTGCCGTAAGATTTGCGAATATCCCTGAGGCCAATGCCCGCCATTGCGTTTTCCCCCGATACTGCCTGCGACAAGCGAGGCCATTCCAGCTCTTGACCTGATTATCAATATCAATAATGATAATTGCAAGAGGTATGCGAACACTCTCAAGATGGCGCCAGCACAAGGGGGAGACATGAGCGAGCGGCCAGCATCTCGGCGTTTCGACCCGGCATTGCGCGCCAAGGGCGGCCGGCCGGGCCCTGTCGCCCGCTCGGCGATCGCCTTCGACGCCCTCAAGCACGACATCATGCTCGGCGAACTCGCTCCCGGCGAACCCCTGGTGGAACTGGAACTTGCCGCCCGTTTCGGCTGCAGCCAGGGCACGGTGCGGGAGGCCCTGCTGCAGCTTCAGGAGGAAGGGCTGGTGCACCGGCGCGGCCATCGCGGCACGCAGGTCTCAGACTGCACGGCGGACGAAGCCGTCGAGATGTTCCGCGTCCGCAAGCAGATCGAATGTGCCGGCGTGCTGCGCGCCTTGCGCAACCCCAGCCGCGGCCTGCTTTCCGATCTGAAGGCACTGGTCGAGGCCATGGAGGAGGCCGCGCGGGAGGATGACGAGATGGGGCTCGCCGCCTTCGACCGCGACTTCCACCGCCGTCTATTCCACGATGCAGACCTGCCCGCCCTGGATCCGATCCTGCATCGCTGCCTGATCCACAACCATCGCTTCAAGATTTCGCGCACGCAAGGCCAGCGCGATCTCGTGCTCACGGCCCAGCGTCATCGGCCGCTGGTAGGCGCAATCGAGGCCGGCAACAGCGCCGCGGCCGTGACCTCTCTCGAGCATCATATCGCGACCATCGTCGATTTCGGGCCCAACGTTTTTCCTGGAGCGGGGCAATGAATGCCCCAATCCCTGATACGGCGGTCGAACAGCTGCCCGGCCAGCTCGATCCGGAACTGGCACGCCTCCTGGCCGCCATTGACGATGAAATCGGCCCGCAGCCGGATACGACGCTGCTGCCGCCGGCAGAGGGTCGGGCCCTTGCCGCGCAACTCAACCAGCGTTGGAACCGCGACCTGCCGGCAATGGCCTTTACGGGCGACTTCGTCGTTCCTGCGGATCCGACATTCTCGTCAGCCGATTGCCGCGTCAAGGTGCTTATCCCACCGGAGGCGGGAGCCGGTGCACTGATCTTCGTCCATGGCGGCGGCTTTGCCTTCTGCAGCCCGCAGACCCATGAGCGTTGCGCCCGGGTTCTTGCCATCGAGACCGGCCTGCCCGTTCTCCTGCCCGATTACCGCCTGGCCCCGGAACATCCCTTCCCGGCGGGGCTGCACGACGTGATCGCCTGTATCGGCCGCGTTTTCGATCACACCGTTGCACTCGGCATCCGTCCAGGTCCGCTGCTGCTGGCGGGCGACTCGGCCGGCGCCAATCTGGCGCTCGCCGCCATGCTTCATCGCCAGGCCGACGGACGCAGCCTGCCCGACGGTGCCCTGCTCTTCTACGGCGTCTACGACGCTGATTTCGAGACACCCTCCTATCGACGTTTTGCCGACGGTCCTGGCCTGACCACGGCGCGGATGCAGCGCTATTGGAACTGGTATCTGCCCGCCCCGAAGGCACGCCAGACGGTGCTCGCCTCGCCCCTTCATGCCAGTGACGAGGCATTACGTGGTCTGCCGCCCCTCTTCCTTCTGGCCGCGGAGATCGATCCGCTCTTGTCCGACACGCTCAACCTGGCGGCGCGCCTGCGATCGGTGGGGCGGCAGGCCGACATACACATCGTCAAGGGTGTGACGCACGGATTTTTGCAGATGAGCGCCGGGCTGAGCGCGGCCCGCAACGCCCTCAAGACCGCGGCCCAAGCGGCAAAGTCAATGATCAAGCCGGCGTGAACCGGCACCAAAAACACATTCTTCGGGAGGAAATGATGAGGACAGGACTGAAGAAAATGCTGAAGGCGCTCGGTGTCGCCTGTGCCCTGAGCGCCAGCATGATGCTCGGGGCGGCCAAGGCGCAGACCGTGCGCTTCTGGTATCATTTCGATAATCCGGCCAACCCGATGGATGACCTCATCAAGAAATTCGAGGCGGCCAATCCCGGCATCAAGGTCGAAGCCGAAAACGTGCCGTGGAACTCCTATTACGACAATCTCTACACGGCGATCGTCGGCGGCAATGCGCCCGACGCCGCCATGGTGAAGCTGTTCGCCCAGCCCCGCCTCGTCGAGATGGGAGCCCTGGAGCCGATCGGCGAACGCATCGATGCCTGGCCCGGCAAGGCGGACCTGCTCGACAATCTCCTCAATCTCAACAAGGGACCGGACGGCAAGCAATATTACCTGCCGATCCAATATGTCGTTCTCTATCTTTATTATCGCACGGACCTGTTCAAAGCTGCCGGGCTCGAGCCGCCCAAAACCTGCGACGAGTTCCGCGAGGACGCCAAGAAGCTCACCAAGGCGCCGGACACCTATGGCTTCGGCCTGCGCGGCGGCAAGGGCGGCTGGGATCAGTGGGGCACCTTCGTCTTTTCCAAGGGCGCCAAGCTCGAGCCGGGCGGCCTGACCACGCCGGAGGCGATTGCCGCCAACAAATGGCTGGTCGACATGTTCCGGGAAGACAAGTCGATTCCGCCCTCTGCGCCGAATGACGGCTTCCAGGAAATCATTGCGGCCTTCAAGGCCGGAAAGACCGCGATGACCATCCACCATGTCGGCTCGTCCAACGACCTCGTCAAAGCCTTGGGCGACAAGGTTTCGGCGGTCCCCGCTCCAGCCTGCAACGGCAAGCAGTGGACCTCCTATGGCGATGAATCGCTGGCGCTCTTCTCTTCCTCGCAGGTGAAGGACGCTGCCTGGAAATGGATCTCCTTCCTGGCGGAGGGACAGAACAATGTCGAGTTCAACAAGGCCACGGGCCAGATGACGGTGACCAAGTCGGGTTCGGCCAACTGGACCCTGCACCAGCGGCGCTTCGTGGATGTCACCGTGCAGTCGCTGCCCTTCGCCTCGGTGCTGCCGCAGACGCCAGCCACGACCGAATTCGTCAACACGGCCTGGCAGACCAACATGCAGCAGGCCCTGACGGGCGCGGCGACGCCCGAGCAGATGATGCAGCAATTGCAGACGCTGTTTGCAAACTAGGCAAGGTGCCGGACTTTCTGTCCATCGTGCAGAAGGTCCTCTTTTTCTCCCACTACGACGCCGAGCCATGTCGCTGCATTCATCCACCTCCCAGCTCGATCGGGAATTCGCGGTCCGCCTGCGGGCGCGTCTAATGCCTTATGCCCTGTTGGCGCCGGCTCTGCTGGTGGTGTTCGTCGTCGTCTTTGTCCCGATGATCGAGGCCATCTACACGAGCCTGTTCGATCTCGTGCTGTGGAAGCCCAATGCCGCCAGATTCGTCGGCTTCGGTAACTACATCAAACTGTTTGCCGACCCTGTGTTCTGGACCGCACTCTGGCACACCGTGGTCTGGATCGGCCTCACGGTACCGCTGCAGATGGGGCTCGGCCTGATGACCGCCCTGCTGCTCAATCGAGATTTTCCATGGCGGGGTCTGGCCCGCGCGATGATCATCATCCCCTGGGCGCTGCCGAGCGTCGTCATCGCCTTGATGTGGCGCTGGATCTACGACCCCAACACCGGCGTGCTCAACGACATGCTGCTCAGCGTGCACCTGATCCAGAGTGCGGTACCCTGGCTCGCCGATCCCAATGTCGCGCTCTACGCCGTGATCGCCACGCTCACCTGGCAGGGCTTCCCCTTCTTTGCCGTGATGATCCTCGCCGGCCTGCAGGGCATTCCACGCAGCCAGTACGAGGCTGCATCCATCGACGGTGCCACGCCCTGGCGTCAGTTCGTCAACGTCACCCTGCCCGGCATTGCACCGGTCCTGGCGACGGCCGGGCTCCTTCGCGTGATCTGGGTCGCCAATTCCATGGACGTCATCTTCGTGATGACGGGCGGCGGTCCGGGCTACGCGACGCACACGCTCCCCCTCTATGCTTTCATCAAGGCGCGCCAGAACCTCGATTTCGGATATGGCACGGCGATCGCGGTGACCTTCACCGTCCTGCTCGGCGCCTTCGTCGCCATCTACATCATCCGCACCATGAAGGAGGTCGAACGATGAACAAGCCGTCGACCCTTCGGCGCATTCTCACGACCGACCTGCCGGTGGCGGCGATCGTGCTCTTCGCGCTCGGGCCTTTCGCCTGGATGATCCTGACCTCGCTCACACCGTCCGAGCGCATCGCGGCGAGCGGGGTTTCGCTCTCGCCCATCGGCTGGAGCTTCGACAATTACATCCGCCTGTTCGAGCAGACCTCCTTCCTCGGCAATATGGGCCACAGCCTGATCATCGCACTCGGCACGGTGGTCGTCGGCCTCGGCGTCTCGGTCACCGCCGCCTATGCCTTCTCGCGCTTCCGTTTCCTCGGCCGCCGGGCGATCATGCTGCAATTCCTGCTGGTGAACATGTTCCCGGTGGTGCTGCTGATCCTGCCGCTTTTCGTGCTGATGCGCCGGCTCGGCCTGCTCGACACCCATCTCAGCCTGATCCTGGCCAACGCGACCGTCGCCATTCCCTTCGCGGTGTGGATGCTGACGAGCTATGTGGCAGCCATACCCAGAAGTCTCGACGAGGCGGCGATGATCGACGGCTGCTCGCGCCTGGCGGCGCTGCGCCGGGTGATATTGCCGCTTGCCATGCCAGGCATCATCTCCACCGGCATCTATATCTTCATCACCGCCTGGAACGAGTACCTCTATGCGCTCACTTTGGGCGGCAAGAATGTGCGCACGGTGACCGTGGCGATCCAGACGCTGATCGGCGAATACCAGATCGAATGGGGGCTGCTCGCTGCCGGCGGCGTGGTCGGTGCCCTGCCTGCGACGCTGCTCTTCCTCATCGTGCAGAAACGCCTGGTCGGCGGCCTGACCCAAGGAGCGGTGAAGGGATGATGAAGCCAACGCCGCGCCTGCCCTCTGCAAACCGTGAAATGATACAATGAATCCTATCGGCCTGATATCGATGCAATATGCCCGGCCCTTTGCTGCCGAGCATTTTCCCCTCTTCACTCGCATGAAGGAACTCGGCTACGACTTCGTCGAGCTCCTGGTGCCCGAGCCCGGGGAAATGGACCTGGCGGCGGCGCGCGCAGCGCTGGCCGATGCAGGCCTCGGGGTGGTGTTGGCGGCTCGCGTCAATCTGCAGCGCAACCTATCTTCGGAAGATGCGGCCAGCCACCGAGCCGGCATCGATTATTTGAAATATGCCGCCGACTGCGCGGCAGAACTCGGCGCGACAGTGGTGGGTGGCCCCCTGACGGGCAATCCACTCGTCTTTGCCGGCCGTGCCCCCCAGCCGGTCTCCGAGACCGAGCGCCTCGCCCGCAGGCAGCGTTGTGTCGTCGGCCTGAGGGAAGCAGGCGATCATGCCGCACGCCTTGGCGTTACCCTCGCCGTCGAGCCCCTGAACCGTTTCGAAAGCGACGTGCTGTGCACCACGCAGCAGGCAATGGAATTACTCCATGCCATCGACCATGTCGCTGTGCGGTTGATGCTCGACACGTTCCACATGCATATGGAGGAAGCCTCCATCTCGGAAGCCATTCGCCTTGCCGGATCTCTTCTCGTGCATTTCCAGGCCAATGAGAACCATCGCGGGTTTCCGGGAACGGGCGCCACGGACTGGGTCGACGTCTGCCGCGCCCTTCACGACATCGACTATAGCGGCCCCATCTCACTCGAACCCTTCCGGCGCAACGATGATCGTTTCGGCGTGCCCCTGGCACAATGGCGCGCGCCACATGAGGACGAGAGCGAACGCCTCGCCGCCTCAGCCTCCTTCATCCGCTCCCATATCTCGCTGACGGAATTTCGCAGATGACCTTGAATATCGGCTGGATCGGCTGTGGCGTGCACGCCACCCAGATGCTGTTGCCCCAGCTCGCACGCCACGACGTCAAAATCGCAGCCCTTTGCGACATCGACGGCAAGCGCCTGGCCGATGCCGGCCGCCAATTCGGCGTTTCGACGCTCCTCACCGACGCAACGGAGTTGATCCGCACGCCCGGCATCGATGCCGTCGGCATGGCCGTCGGCCCCGACCAGCACCTTTCCTTCGGCAAGGCTGCGCTGGAATACGGACTGCCCGTTTTCATGGAAAAGCCTCCCTCAGGCTCGGCCGAGGGGGCTCGCCTATTGCGTCAAGCATCCGAAAAGGCTGGCAAGCCCCTGCTTGTTGGCTTCATGAAACGCTATTCAGTGGGGAACAAGATTGCACATAACATCTTGAAATCCGGCCGTTTCGGCCCCATTCTTGGTCTCACCGGCTACTACATGACGGCGCCCGGCTATTTCGCCGGCAGCGTCGATTACACCGGCTTTTTCCTGCATCATTGTGTGCATTACATGGATCTAGTCTCCCACCTCGTCTCGCCCGTCAGCGCCCTGACAGCACGCAAGGTGGAGAAGACGCCGGGTCGGGTACTGTTCCACATTGCTCTGGACTTCGATTGCGGCGCCATCGGCACCGTAGCAATGGGCACGATCCAGTCCCGGGGCACGCCAGTCGAGCGGATCGATGTCATGGGAGATCATCAACGTTTGGAGATCGAAGATGTGGTGGAGGTGCGTTGGCACCGAGATCCCCCTTTCAAGGCAGCCGATGCAGCGGCAACCCTCACCGACACCCAGGACAGTTTGACCTGGAAACCCAATTTCACTGCAGCCGCCAACGAGGATTTCAAGGGATACCATGCCCTCCTTGCTGACGTTGTCCCAGGGCTCAAGGGGGAAAACACGCCTGCTCCGACCATCCACGACGGCGTTGTTGCCATGGAACGGCTGGAAGCTCTCCGCAAAGCCCTCGATCTTTGACATCGAGAACAGACCTGGAATGCAATCCTTGGAGGCTTCGTCCTGCGGCGGTGCGGATGCGGACAACTTCGAGCCAGGCGCTCATCGCCGCTCTCGCTCAAGAAAATATCAATGCATCTGCGGAAATTGCAGTCTTGCCCGTCCCCAGCAGGACGATGGCGACGATTTCCGGCCCACAATTGCGCATCCTGTTCCGGAAGGCTTAATGCCAGAAAGTGTGGCTAAGTCGTGGCTGTCTGGTAGGTGATCGATCCTGGCAGGTCCTCGCCAATCTCTTGTCGTAGCTTTGGCTTCTTGGCCAGCCGACAACCGAACTCGATAACGAAGGAATCCAACTTCTCGCCAAGTTTTGCGCGAGTGGCTTACGCAGTAGACTCCGGCAAAGCCGGTGTTGTGCCCGGCCAGAAGCGCATGAAAATTGCGGGCGACTCGACTGCGATTCCAAGATCGCGCCTAAACCGCACTCTGTGATGATCGAGCCGGTCGAGCCGTTGGGTGATCGCCGCCCCTTGCCACGAGTGAGCGTTATTGACCACGCAGCAAAGCACGCTCGGCGAGCCTGCTCATGACGAGCCAGGTTCTGCGTACCGGCGCGGGGCCATTTGATTCATGTCAAAGCAGCTGTGACCGCATGGCCTATAAGTGAAGATTGCGCCGTCGCTGTGCACTGCGACCCTTTAATTGACCCAGCACTCCGACAACTGATTCATTCTGAATGTGGAGTGGCTTCATTGAAAAATAAAAAAGACAAATTCGCACGAAATGACCAGCCAAAAAATACTGACATGTGTGTTGCTTCGACAACATATTACAAGCAGCGCTTGGATATTTCTCACGAAATACAGAGCGACGACATAGAGGAAACCCGCGAAGAAACGGTCAGCATTAAAATTGCTGATGTGGCACCGTGCAAGCGAACGAGAGCCCAAAAGACTTCCCTACGAACGCGACCGGTCGGGAGAAGGCGCTTATCCCGACCGTCCTCCTAGGGTGCCTTGTTGCGCACTTGCAACAAGCAAAAAAGCGGGAAATGGGGCGTTGGCGGAGGTCAAGGCATTCCCGCCACGGAGCGTCGATCCCTCGCGATCCGCAACCTGATTTAGATCAATATGCCCGTATCGATATTCTGGCAAATGAGAAGCAGCGGCGGGCTTATGCGTTGTGGCACGTTGCCAACTCGCCCGGCCCCTCCAGGGAACCAGGCTTTCTGAGAGCCGAGCCGATCCGGGCCGGCCTGCCGGCTGGCCCGGTCATTCCAATCCTGGGCGGACGATCATGAAACAATTCATTTTTGCGCCCTGCCAATTCCCAGAATGTCGAGGCCATCGACCAAACGATCCGCCTGTTGTCGGAGAACCTGAACCGGGCACGCAAGCCGGATGAAAAACGCGTCGTGGAGGCGGTGTTTGCCGCTTTGCGGGCCGCCAAGGGCGCACGCCAGCACCTGAACTTGTTGCCGGCATGCACGGGAGGGCATGACGTGGCTGAATACAATGTCATCCTTAAGGACGCTGATGGCGGCGATACTGCCAGTGACCTGATCGAGGGCCTTCCCGCTGTGAAGAAGCGCGCTCGGCGCCTGTTCAGCAACGAATTTGCCCAATTTCTCGGAGCCACGCACGAGTGCATTTGATTGTGTCGTTCGCTATGTCGACTTGATCTGTAAGGGCTATCGAAGCGCTGAGTGCTGGCGCGAAATGGCAAGACAGCCCCCCCAAGGCCACTTAGATGGGGCAAATCGAAAACTAAGGGGCGATCTCGTTGGACGGAAGAATTCATCGGTCTGCTTTAGACCATCTGCCGTTTTTTATCACCGCACCTGGCGAAACCGACGTCCTGTTCAGCGGGATGGTCGTCGTCATGCTGGTGTTAATCCTCGTCATTGGCAACCTCTACTTCCAGCTCCATGCCCTTCCCGAACGGATGGCGCACAGAACCAACTTAGTCCAAATGGAAGTTGTTGCCGTTCTGGTTTTGATTTCTCTTTTCACGCACAACCATTTTTTCTGGATCGCCGGCTTGTTGCTGGCTCTCATCCGTATTCCCGACTTCTCTACCCCGCTCGCATCCATCGCGGGTTCTCTTGCAAAGATCGCCGAACAACACGGCGAACATCAGGAAAATCCAACCCCTGTTCGTGATCCATTAAGCGGCGTCACCCCGAACCGCCCAGCCGAATTGCCCCTTCGCTCAGCATCTGACCTGAATCCTAATCACGACGAGCATGACCCTGCGCCCGAAGGAGTGCCTAACGCACCTCCGTTGAACAAAGGAAACTAAACGGTGTTTGAGCTATTGCTGTGCTCGATGTTGACGATTCTTCCCGATTATCTAGTTCGCCGCTATGTCCAAAACAAGCGTATTGGTCGTGACATTACTCTCTATTCTGTATGGTATGAATTGCGATGGGGAATCAGCGCCTGTGTGATTCTGACGGTATCGTTAATCACACTGATCTTCTACTTCCACCCTTCGACCAAGTACGCCACCACCATTTACCGCACCGTCTCGATTCTACCGGAAGGAAACGGAAGAGTAGCGAAGGTGTTTGTCAACACCAATGAAAAGGTCCTGGCCGGAGATCCGCTGTTTCAGCTCGATGACTCAGATCAGAAAGCCGCTGTGGAGGCTGCCAAGCGCAGGATCGCTGAAATCGATGCTCAGATAATTGTAACTTCGACCAAACTAGGAGCTGCAGACGGGACAATTCAGCAGGCGCAAGGAGCTTATCAGCAAGCTTTTGACGAATTGAAGACAAAGCAGGAGCTCATGCGACGCAATGCCGATGTAGTCGCCGTACGAGAAATTGAACGCCTGCAGGTTTCCGTTGAGGGCTTAAGGGGGGCAGCCGATGCCGCCAAAGCGAATAAGCAGACCCTCCAAGCACAGATATCCACGCTTCTGCCAGCGCAAAAGGCCAGTAGCGAGGCAGCCCTGGCGCAGGCACAGGTTGAGTTGGACAAGAAACTCGTGCGCGCTGGCATCGCAGGCACTCTGCAGCAATTCACGTTACGACCGGGTGACGTGGTAACAACGTTTCGACCGGCAGGTATTCTGGTGCCGGCCGGAGCAGGACGGACCGCGCTCGTAGCTGGGTTTGATCAGATCGAGGCTCAAGTACTGAAGGTCGGCATGATCGCCGAAGCGACCTGTATAGGTAAACCCTTCACTATTATTCCAATGGAAGTAACCTTGGTTCAAGATGTCGTCGCTACCGGACAGTTTCGTCCCACAGACCAGTTGATCGACGTCCAGAAGGTAGGACCGCCGGGATCCATCACTGCTTATCTGGAACCGCTTTATGCCGAGCAATTAGAAGACGTACCGCCCGGTGGCAGCTGCATAGCCAATGTCTATACCAACAATCATGACGCGTTAGCCGCGCAAGACATCAGCCCGGGACGCTGGCTCTTTCTCCATATCGTTGACACAGTCGGTCTGGTACACGCCATGATCCTACGGATCCAAGCCATGCTTCTGCCCGTACAAACCTTGGTTGTGAGCGGTGGGCATTAACAACAAAGGACCGGCAGAGGCGTATTGCGGCAATGCAGTCGTCGCCTTGCGAACGTCTAGGAAAGAGCCGTTCGGTATTAAGACATCGGATTTACGATCGGCTCGAAGAGAGACTTCAGGGGAGATTCATCGTCTCCATTGGCAAAATGACGTTGCGGCAGGGCCGGAGTTCTTTTGTGATTCGAGTGCAACGGTGACATGGTAGCCGGCCGGACAGATCGGGT
>NZ_JBFREW010000029.1:0-54217 GCF_052114505.1 Labrys sp. KB_33_2
CTGGCTCGGGCGATGCCGCAGGCTCGCGAAGGACTTCGAGAAAACCATCCAAAGCGCACAAGCCTGGGTCCTCGTCGCCAACATCAGGCTCCTCACCAGACGCATCGCAAGATATTGCTATCCCTCATAGAGTTTCGAGTCAGGCTCTAGGCGCGGACCTCGATCGGCTCACACCTGGACAAACAGCCCAGATGGACCTTCAGCGTTGTTTCGAAATGCTATTAAAGCTTGCCATCGTTTCGGCCTTCCCGGCGGGATTCTTGCTGATGTAGCAAAATCGATCTGATACAGGGCCTTTTCAACTGCCGAACACCTGTATAAAGATGCTCAAAAATTACAAATAACCAATTTATCTTTTTAAGATTTTATAATTCATCTTTTTTTCAAGAGATTATTGTCCAATATATAAATTACCTCTGTCCTATTTTTCGCTTTCAACTTTCTCATGACATTTTGTATATGCGCAACTACCGTCGATTCCTCGATATTTAGCTTTTTAGCAATAGTTTTATTTTTGTCGCCACGGCGCAGACAACCAATAATTTCGACCTGACGCCGAGTGAGGCCGGCACTATCCAAAAGGGTTGTCTCGGGCTTTGCTATGTCAGACAGAGACTTTCTCAAACTCTGCGGTGGAATGAAGCTACCTCCTGCAGAAATAAGGCGTATTGCAGCAAGCACGATATCGACACTCGATGTAGTTCCGATGAATCCTCTTGCACCAAGTTCAAGAGACCTGCTGACTTGGAAAGTATCCTCTATATCTGATATTATAATCACTTTGGCGTCACCGGAGACATCGCAGACTCGTGGCAAATCAAACTCGATAGTCCTACGAGCGTTCTCGTTACCCAATCCACACAGGATTACAACAGCGTTATCCTTTGTATTCTCCGAACTTTCCCATTCTCCAACAGAGCGGTATCCAAACACCCCGGACGATACATTTGCATTTTTCAAAGGTATCATCAGGCAATCCAGTAATAATGAACTCCTGCAAACTAGATGCAATTCGCCCAATGAGCTAATAGAGGAAGTTATAAATTGAGTAACAGCTCTACTATTATTCGAAACGTATTGAAGGGGACTTTCAAGGTTGCCCTGACTCTCTGCCTCAGCATCAGGTAGAATACCTAAGCTCTCTGCAATTTTTTCCATTCTCTCTTCTCCAACATCCTCGTGTCATCAAGGCATCTCACTTACGCAATTTTTCCCAGCATTTTCTGCAGTCCGCTCCTGATTTGGATCAGTTGTTTTCGAATCGAAAATAATAAAGCATACGAGTTCCATGGAGTTCGCAAAGAATCACGATTTTTTGTATTGTTTATATTGGTAATACGTGACCTATTTCACCCGGCGATACAAGCATTACGAGGGATTTTATCTATCACAAGTATCCGCGTTACGATATCGAGTGCGAATTATTCTGAATAGATAATCTGGAATGATATCTAAGAGGGTGAGCGAATAGCTTTGCGTTCCAGGTGCAGACAAGTCCCTGAAAGGCTACCGCCATTAGCTGCTACACAGCTTTTCTCCCACCTGCATCGGAGCCCCTCCATGCTTCTGCCGTGCAACCTCGCACTCGCCAGCAATCTTCCCAACGGCGCCGTATCCCGACCTGCGTCCTAAAGTCAGCTATGCCGCGTCAGGTTAAGCTAGGAGTAGCGGCTCATATACTGCCATTTGGCGGTATCATGCCGCAAAGGCAGATATGCCTATCTGTCCGCGAAGATCTTATAAAAAATTAGCTCGTTAACTATCGCCGCCTGAATGCTAATTTATAAAGGCAGGGCTGTCCGGTGGGCGCCCCCCACAGAACTTGACGTCATCAGAGTTCGGTATAATATTGCTTCTGCAACCATTCTCCTGACACGGGAGAAATCGGAAGTTGGGGACTTTATTCGCCAAGTCATTACCGCTCAGGTAGAGATCGGCGCGGATTTCGACCTTGATGACCTAACGATAACCGAGATTTGGGGGAGGTCTTCGGGCCTCCTCTTTTTTGTTGGCGCCGGCCAGACGGAAAACATATCGTGGGTTCGAATCCC
This sequence comes from Labrys sp. KB_33_2, assembly GCF_052114505.1. NCBI lineage: Bacteria > Pseudomonadati > Pseudomonadota > Alphaproteobacteria > Hyphomicrobiales > Xanthobacteraceae > Labrys > Labrys sp. KB_33_2. The sequence goes on from NZ_JBFREW010000029.1 coordinate 2,052, forward strand.
GCCCCTTTCCTGCCAGTTGGCGAACGCGTCAGGTGCAGCGACCTAACATCCCCGCCGCTGCGCGCGGTCAGCGGATAGCACGACAGCAGCGAGGAGCCTGTATGTGGACAGGAACAAGATAATGCAACACTATGGTAGGTGACGCCATTTAATTCGGTAGATTCTTACTCTATTTACGTAAACGATGGTATCGTCGCACCGCGCGATGTTTCTAGATATATATTTTCCGTAGAGGGGAACCGCATTATTGCGGCGCCCCAGGGAATCGCTGCCGCAATGCGGATGATAGGTCCTCCACGACGACGCCACCCGGTCCGGTCGCGTTTAGGTCGCGCAGAGCGCTATACAGGATGGTGTGCATTTCAGGCGCACTGGTCACCACTGCTATCTTCTCGGCCACGGCCCCCTAATCGTTTGAAATCGGCCGCGCACCACGGCGAATTACTCGGCGATGTTCGTCGCCACGTCTTCAATGGACACAACACGCTCGGCCTCCCGTTTCCATCCCAGCCTCTTTAGCAGAACGCCGGAATACCTTTCGGGCTTGGCAGGCGAGCCTGCTGCGGCTCGCCCCGCGGCGCCAGTGCGTGCCCGCAAGAGCGGGATCGATTGTACCATCCGGCAATAGCTTCAGCTGCCCTGATTGAACTTTGCGTTGCGCCAAGGATCTCGCGCAGTTCTCGGCGCGCGCGAATTGTCGTTGGAGAAATTCTGTGGAGATGTCTCTCGAATTGGATTGATTGCGAAGCCCGCTGACAGGCTTTCGTTGCTTGCGCACGGGGGATGAGCAGCGGCGTCGATTTCGTGGTCGCGTGTGAATCTGAATAGCCCCTAGATTTGTAGACACCTTCTTTCCTAATTTTGAGGCAAGAAGAGCATCATGAGCAAATCGAATTTCAGCGAAGAGTTTAAGCGTGACGCGGTGCGCCAGATCACGGAGCGAGGCTATCCGGTTGCGGAGGTTTCGCAGCGTCTCGGCGTCAGCCAGCATTCGCTCTACGAATGGAAGAAGAAGCTTGCTGCGTCGAACGCCAAGGGCAACGACGAGGCCGAGGAGATCAGGCGGCTGAAGAAGGAACTGGCTCGCGTCACCGAGGAGCGAGATATCCTAAAAAACGATCACGGGCTTCGGTCCGCCTGTGCGCGGTATAAACAGGCCCGTGCTACGTTGCTGGCCGGAGGGGAGTTGCCGACTGCTTATTGGAGGCTTTCGACCCCGTTAAAAAACGTGGCACACGGGCTGTTGCGTACTTGAGAGTGGTGACGCCGTCTCGGCGGCGATCCCGGTTAGGAAAATGACGAACTTGTACGGCCCAGCCCCTCCCGATCCATCGGAGGAAAGGCCATGCCCAAGACAGGGTCATCCAACGCTCAGAACCTCGCGCGTATGAATCCCGGCGCCGCAGCGATCGACATCGGTTCCACGATGCATATGGCTGGGGACTGTCAGGAATTTTGTGTGTGGCCGGACGGTTGAACATATTTAGGCTGCGGCCTTTGAGAAGCGCTCACCGAACAAGACGGCGAACTGTGCTTTGGCCATGCACCACTCGCGCGGCGGCATAGTCCATTCTTTTTCCGAGCGGTTCAAGACCAGGAAGAGCAATTTCATGGCCGCCTCGTCGGTCGGGAAGTGTCCCCTTGCGCGCACGGCTCGTCGCAGCTTTGAGTTCAGCGCTTCGATGGCGTTTGTAACTGGTATGAGGATGGCGGTGCCGAAGTCCCTGCCGTGACTCATCGTCTTGGCCTATGGTGCGACCATCCGGGACAGAGGCACCGGGAGCACGAAGGTGCGGGCAGGCCGATGTATACGATGAGCTGTGAGCTCGTGTTAGTAGCTGGCCGCCTCTGCGACTGACCCGGTTGCGCTGAGAGCGCGGATCCGTAGTTGTCGTGTCGCCCGCCGCTCCCGCCAACTTGGCTGACAGGAGGCGTTTATGCGGCGCGTGATCGGCATAGATATTCACCGGACATTTGGTGAGATCGTCATCTGGGAAGAAGGTCGGTTGAGGCATGCCGGCCGGGTGGACATGACCCGGACGGCACTGGAAGGCTTTGGCAAGGAGTTGCGATCAACCGACGAAGTGGTGATCGAGGCTACAGGCAATAGCATGGCGGTGTCGCGTGTACTGTCCCCTTTTGTGCAGCGCGTGATCATCGCCAATCCCCTGCAGGTGAAGGCGATTGCCCAGGCTCACGTGAAGACCGACAAGATCGATGCCGGTACGCTCGCCAGCCTTTACGCGGCGGGCTATCTTCCAGAGATATGGACGCCTGATGCTGCAACGGAGCGGCGACGTAGACTGGCAGCTCGTCGCTTCCAGGTTGTTCGTCATCGCACGCGGATCAAGAATGAGGTTCATGCGATCTTGCACGCCTACCTCATTCCACGCTGTCCCCATGCCGATCTGTTCAGTGGCGTTGGCCGGACCTGGTTGCTGCGCCAGCCTGTGCCGCAGGACGAACTCATCGCCATTGAGCGGCATGTGCGCGAGCTCGATCGGTTGGCGGAGGACCTGGCGATCATCGACAAGGAGATTGCCGCTGACGCGCTCGATGATGCCGCCATTGCCCACCTGTTGACGATCACCGGTATCAATCTGACGGTAGCGGCAGGGATCGTTGCGGCTATCGGCGACATCAACCGTTTCTCCAGCCCACAAAAACTGGTGAGCTACTTTGGCCTCAATCCCCGTGTGCGTCAGTCCGGGCTGGGGGCGGCGCATCATGGCCGTATCAGCAAGGTGGGAAGAAGCCATGCGCGGGCCATGTTGGTCGAGGCGGCGTGGGCGGCTGCCAAGACGCCGGGCCCGCTGCATGCCTTCTTCGTCAGGATTCGAGCAAAGCGCGGGCATCAGATTGCAGCGGTTGCCCTTGCACGTAAGCTGACCGTGTTGTGTTGGCATCTCCTGACCAAACAGGCCGACTATCGCTGGGTGCGCCCCGCGCTGGTCGCCAACAAGCGACGTGCCATGGAACTCAAGGCTGGCGGGCGCCAACGCAAAGGCAATCAGCCTGGCCCCGCCCATGCCTACAACATCAAGACGCTGCGCGACCAAGAAATGGAGGTCGCCCGGAACGCCGAAAGGAACTACGAACAGTTTGTCGCCCAGTGGCAGACACGGCCCAAAAGGGTGCGCGGGCGCTCCAAGTCGGCAGGGCTATAAAGAGGCGGCCTGACGGAACTTGCAGCCGGCGTTCCGATCTTCGCCACGGAGTCGCTCGCGCAAGATCACCGTAACACAATTTGGCGGATGGGGTCTTGTCCATCTCATCCGTCGTGTAGATCAGCCTACGGACATCCTTGGGGAAAGCGAAGAACGGCACGACTTCGCTCCAGACCCGGCGCCAAGCCATGCCGATGGCCGGATATTTCTGGCCCCAGTAGCCGGCTTCGAAGGCGTCGAGCGCAGCCTCGGCCGCGGCAGCGTCGATCGCTCGATAGATATCCTTCAGGGCCGCCGCGACCAGCTTTCGATCCTTATAGGAGACAAAATCCAGGCTGTTTCGCAGCAAATGGACGATGCATGTCTGGATCGTAGCTTGCGGGAAGACGGCGGTGATCGCGTCCGGAAAGCCCTTCAGGCCATCGACGACGGCGATGAGCAGATCGTCGACCCCGCGGTTCTTCAGCTCATTCATGACCCGTAGCCAGAACTTAGCGCCTTCGTTCTGCTCGAGCCACATGCCCAAAATCTCTTTGCCGCCATCGTGTCTGACGCCGAGGGCGATATGAACCGCCTTGTTGCGGACCAGGCCTTCGTCGCGGATCTTGATGCGCAAGGCATCGAAGAAAACCAGCGGGTAGACAGGCTCGAGCGGCCGGGCCTGCCAGGCCGCGACCTCTTCCAGAACCGCGTCGGTGACCACGCTGATGAGGTCTGGTGACACGTCCACGCCGTAGAGTTCGCGCAGATGCCCGACGATCTGCCTATTGCTCATGCCACGGGCATACATCGAGATCACCTTGTCGTCGAACCCGGGAAAGCGGCGCTGATACTTGGCAATCAGCGCCGGATCGAAACTGCCCGCCCGATCGCGGGGCACATCCAGCGACAGCTTGCCGGTGTCGGTGATCACCGTCTTCTTGCTGTAGCCGTTGCGGCTGTTGCCAGTCTCGGCCTGCCCGCCGAGATGGTGATCCATCTCGGCATTCAGCACGCGCTCGGCCAGCGCCTTTATCAAGCCGTCCAGTAGACCGCCGGGATCGAACGCCGTTTTCGCATCGGCGCCGGCCAGCAACTGGTCCAGCATTACATCAGGAATCGTAGGCTCTTTGCGTCGGGCCATGGGAGATCTCCTTCGTTCCCATTATGCCCGGCCACACACAAAATTCCTGACAGTCCCTCTCGCCGGGATCAAGGCGCAGATTGGCTACAAACGCCGTCCCGGCATCTATGGCGGCATGCCTGCCGTCGCTATTGACAACACGCTCGACCGGCAATTTGACGTAGCGGCTCCGGACAAGGCCTGGGTCACGGACATCACCTACATCCGGACCTGCGAAGGTTTTGCTTATTTAGCCGTCGTCATCGACCTCTATCCCCGCCGGGTCATCGGCTGGGCGATGCAGAGCCGCCAAACCACGCACGTCATATTGCAGGCTCTGCTCATGGCGGTGTGGCGACGCAAACCGAAGGACAAGGTGCTGATCCACTCGGATCAGGGTTCGCAGTTCACCAGCATGGACTGGGCTTCGTTCCTCAGGCACCACAATCTGGTTCACTCGATGAGCCGACGCGGCAACTGCCACGACAATGCGGTGGCCGAGAGCTTCTTCAATCTTCTGAAGCGAGAGAGGATACGTCGCAGGGTCTACCGTTCACGCGATGAAGCTCGCCAGGACGTGTTCGACTACATCGAAATGTTCTATCAGGAACGGGATGCTGTCGCCCGTCGAGTTCGAGAAGCAGCAGAAAATCTAACCCGAGGGTGTCTACAAAACTCGGGGCTATTCAGTATCGTGTCATCACGACTATCGAAGAGGCTTTGTGCTTCTTGCTGAACCAATGGCCTATGGAGAACGGCGTAGCCTACGATGCAGTTCGCAAAGCCTGCCTGGAAGGGGCCAAAACAAGAATTGCTCCCGCAGGCACGTTAAGGTCGAGCGGAAAGTGAACATTGGGCAGCTGTTAGAAGAACTGGCGAGTGCTTGCGCAAGACATAACAGGCTCGTCTGCGACTGCCTCAGGCTTGCCTTCAAGTTCGGCCTAAACATCATTCATACGGCCCTTGCGAACAACGTCGCGGGCTGACAGCTCCGTCGGAATCCAAAGTCTTTGACTTCAGACAAATCACGGAGTTACCTGCTTCATGATGTCATTTGGATCAAACATTACATATTCCTCAGCAATTTGATTACCTTTCCATCTAGCAATCGTGGTAAAGAAGGTTTCGAAGTGCTTGCCGGTCGGCTTCAGCGTACTCCCATCGGGAGTCTGCATCGGTCCGGTGAACGTTCCACTTAGCTTTCCCATTGCCACGGTCCATTGGCCTTGACCGAATTCAACGTCATATGGATCGTTATGGACGCGCATGTCGGGAAACGCAGTGATGATTTTTTCGATTTCTTGGCGATGCGGCTGCCGGCCAGTGGTGACCCCGACGCCGAGCTGGAAAACCTTGACATTGTCGGTATGCATTTCATCCAGGAAACGGTGATAATTACGCGCATTGAAGGCGCTATCTCCTTCTCTCGCTAGGCCGAGGAGTCGAGCGGTTTCAGCGCTTGGCTTGCCCGTGCCAGTGAGACGATCCCCTTGGCCGGAGCTTTGTGACAAGCTGGCATCCGATGTTAGGAGCACAAATGTTCCTGCAATAGCTACATTGAGGAATAGTCTTGAGGTAGTCATCGGCGTTTCCTTACTGATGAGTTAGTTGTTACATCTAATGCATCCTCACCTAAGGGGAGGACGCGGCTCCTCGCATGTGATCTTGTTCAAGACGCTGAGGAAGCGCATGAAGGCAACAGTGCGTCCGGGCTTGGGGCATGATGAATGGAACCTGCCGAGACCTCGCCATCCCATGGGCCGGACAATCAGGCGCTGACGCCATGGATGAAGGTACTCAAAATATTAACTGCCCGCGCCGCACTAAGCTTGGACGGGTAGTCCGTTACTTTGCTCTTGATTAGCCCGCATCCATGACATGCCAACCGCCATCTACTTTAAAATCCGATCCAGTCACGTATTTCGATTCATCCGAGGCCAGATAGACGATCAGGTTGGCAACGTCCGAAGGCTCACCACGGGCACCAAACGGCACTTTCGATACCAAGAATTTTTCGGCATCCTGGATCGATACACCGGCCGACGCCGCGATATCTCCGATTATCCGATTGGTCATTGACGACCGGATCGAACCGGGGTGTACCGAATTACAGCGAACACGATTGCCATCCTTCGCACCGACCATCGCTATGCTACGTGCCAGGTGTTGGACGCCTGCCTTGCTGACTCCATAAGGTGTAGCGATGGATGTCGCCATGTAGGAGACGATCGAGGATAACAAGATCACCGATCCAGTGCCTTGCTTGAGCATTTCAGGAACGACTGCCTTACATCCCCAGAAACTCCCGGTGAGATTGACAGCGATCACACGATTCCAGTGGTCCGGTGAAGTATCGAGGCATGCCTCCTTCGCATCGCCGACAATGCCCGCGCAATGAGCGAGTATGTCGACCCGACCGTATTTTGTTATGACCCATGATACGAGTTCCTGCCACGCTTCGAGCGATGCAACATCATGGTTGCGATAGTCGCCATTTATCTCGCGCGCCAATATCTCGCCATGCAGATCAATGACATCGGTCAAGACGACCTTGGCACCTTCTTCAGCCAGCCTCCGGGCGGTTTCGGCACCGATACCGCCAACGGCACCGGTCACGATGGCCACTTTATCTCGAACGCGCATTCTTCTAACTCCCTATCCGTAGTTTTACTATGAGTAGGGTCGGCCAATCTGGAATAGCGACTTTCCAGGCCGCCGTGATTGCTGATTGTTCTGACCCAACCCTTGAGTATTCTGGCTCCATCGGCACATAACCATCGGCGCGTTGACGCATCCGGAAAAATGCTTGAGGTGTCACAACGGGAAAACAAGCACCACAAAACACTCAGATTCACTCGGGAAGCGGGCCACCGGTTGCGAACGCATGAGATATTCGCAGCAAGGTGGAGACCGCCCGGAATTCGGTGTCATCGCGTGGCCCATAGATCATCGCGATATTTGGGGGAAAACCGAAACGTCCAGCTACCGGATGCTGCTCCCCCCAATTGGCCGCATAGACTTTGTCGAGCACCTGCACAGGCAGATTCATGTGCAAGCTACCGTCCCAAATAGGGTGAACATGTGCAAATTCGCCGGGCGTCATGAACGCACACGGATCTCCTCTCCCGGCCAGAGTTGGCGCCAACAAAAACGCCGTGCTTTCTGGAACAGATACGCCGCTTTGGCCTAGGGTCACACCGGGAAGCTCGGCCCCAATCGCGAGCAATCTGTCACGCATGGCAGGCGGAGCAATCTGATCCAACTGCATATGGGGCGTACGGGGATTGGTTTTTGGTCGGCGGCCTTCACGTCTCTGAAGGTTCAATGTCTCGCAAATCTGGCACATGAGTATATCCTCGCTATTTCCCGGATTCTCGCCGAAGCAGACATATTGGACGCTGAATATTAGGTAATTTAGCGAGGCGGTGCCTTCTTGATTAGGTCAGGATTGGGATTGGAATTGCATATCATCAGTATGTAATCTATCCTTCGCGACCATGGATCGGTTGACGAGTCTGCAAGCATTTGTGCATACGGTGGACTGCGGCAGCATTGCGCGAGCAGCACGAGAGCTTCGCTTATCGGCGGTGATGGTGGGCAGGCATATCGCTTCGCTCGAGGATCAGTTCGGTACGCGTTTGTTACACCGCACGACGCGACGTCTGACGCTGACCGACCCTGGCAGAACTGTCTACAACACCGCACTACTCATCGTGAGGGAGTATGGTGGGCTCAGCCGCTCGATGGAATCCTTAAAGTCTGATCCGTCTGGGCATCTGCGCGTTACGGCTCCTGTAGCGTTTGCCGAAAAGGTTGGAGCGATTTTAGCGGATTTTTGTTCCACATATCCCAGTATTTTTATCGAAGTATTATGCGACGACCGAGCACTCGACATGGTTGAGCATAAGCTAGACTTGGCAATTCGGGTCGGCCGACTGCCGGACTCGGGACTGATAGCCCGCAAACTCGCTCCCGCACATGTGGTCGTCTGCGCAGCCCCCGCCTATCTGACGGCAAGAGGGATCCCCCTGACAATCGATGATATCTCCGATCATGACTGCGTAGCTTACGAGCATCAATGGGCCGGCGAGGGGTGGGCATTCTCGGATGGGCAGCGCGAGGTCACCGTCAAACTGGCCCATGTGAGCTGTCGATCGAACAATGCACAGGTACAACGCGCGTTTGTCCTGGCAGGCAAGGGACTTGCCCAGATGCCAGCTTTCATCGTCGAGGACGATATCCGCCAGGGGCGCCTCGTACCTGTATTGACGGCCCAGCCCATACTCGAACGCTGGATGCATGCGGTGTACCAACCAGGTGGCCCACCACCGCTAGCCATACGCGTCCTCGTTGATTTTCTGGTGACGCGCTTTAAGCCCGGATGAGCCTCACCTCCAACCATTGCCTCGACCATATGTCACGCGAAGCATTCAATGACTGCTCGAACAAGAACCACGGGCTGCCGGAATCGCCTGACCCAAGCCTCCGGCGTTACAAACTCCAATCCGGGGGCAGACCTGTTGGCCGCTAGCGCTCAGGGTGGCACACGAACGTGCCATAGCGGTGATTGCCCAAACAGACGAAATCGTTGATGCCGGTTATATGTAACGCTTTGTCGGAATCGAAAGCGGACAGCCCTTTGCTCCGCAAAGGGGTGTTGTTACTTCGCGATCTCCTTCCGTTGACTAGCATTACAGTTGCATATTTTGTTGATCTCTGAATCTCTGGATCACCATGATTCGGAGATCATGGATGATGACTGGCGCATCGATTGAGACGACGCTGGAGCTTTGGGTGTCGTCGTTGCGTGATGTAAAGGCTAGGATCGCCCCTCGTCCCTGGCGCCAGCAGGCGCTTCTTGGGCGCGGTCGCTGGGACGCCGATGCGTTGCGGGACATGGTGCGCGATTACGCGCTGGAGATCTTGGCCGACCCGGACGCCGTGATGGTTGTGGACGAAACCGGCTTTCTGAAGCAGGGCAAGGCCTCGTGCGGTGTGGGACGCCAGTACACAGGCTCGGCCGGCAAGATCACCAACTGCCAGATCGGCGTGTTCGCAGCCTACGTGTCGCGCCATGGCCATGCCTTCATCGACAGGGCGCTCTACCTGCCCAAAGCCTGGACGGGCGACACAGATCGGATGGCGGCGGCCCATGTGCCGCCGGAGACAGCCTTCGCGACCAAGCCTGCTCTGGCCTTGGCCATGATCGACCGTGCGCTGACTGCCGGCATCCCGTTTGGCTGGGTCGCCGCCGACAGCGTCTATGGTGTCGGCGACATCGAGATGGCGTTGCGCCGCGCCTGCAAAGGTTATGTGCTTGGGGTCAACGCCAATCATCATTTTGGGTCCTGGATCGGCAAACCGCCGGTCGCCGGCACAGCCGAGGAGATCGCAGGCGCACTCGATCCCGGGTTCTGGGAACGCTTGTCGGCGGGTGAAGGAACAAAGGGCGAGAGACTTTACGACTGGGCCTATTGCGAACTCGCTGACCTCGACGCGGCCGAATACGATGAAAGCCACTCGGGCCTTTGGACGCGGGGGCTTTTGATCCGCAAAAATATCGCCGATGGGGGTCTGGCCTTCTTCTCGACCTGGTGTCCGGCCGGAACCGAAATGGCAACGCTGGTCAAGGTTGAAGGCCACCGCTGGGCGATCGAAGACGCGTTCGAGACCGCCAAGAACGAACTCGGGCTCGACCACAACGAAACCCGCTCCTGGCATGGCTGGCACCGTCATGTCTCGCTCGTCATGCTCGCTTTCGCCATGATGGCGGCCATCCGCCATCGCGCCAACGCCGCATCTCCCCAAAAAAGCATCCGAGCCGTCCGATCGAGACTCATGCGGACCTGATCCGCTGGTCGGTCCAGGAGATCCGGCGCATCGCCGTCAAGCTCGCCCAACGCCGCTTAGAGCCGGCCCAGATCATTGCCTGGTCGCTCTGGCGACGAGCCCATCAAGCCGTCGCGCGACAAGCTCACATCAAATTAAAAACGCAACTGTAATGCTAGGTCGACATACGCGATCTCCATTCCGGCTGGACAAATCGGTGGGCTCTTCAGCACTGCCTTGCCGAAGGCGTCCAGTATCAGCTTAGTATCCTCAACAATGAAATGTATATGATTACCTATATCTCTATCATAGATCGTTTTATTGATGAGGATGTTTATTGTGCGTATAATTCTCCTTTCTGAAAATTCGTGTAGAGTATTATAAATTGTTGCCAGGGAGATGACATGGCGACGGTCGTTCAACTCGTCGTGGATGTCCTCCGCCGAGAAGTGACTTTTCTCCCGAGAAAGGATCATCTCCACGATCAGCATGCGCGGGCGCGTGCATCGCAGACCCTTTTCTTGAAGGAGGCTGCGCAATTTCCTATCGTGGAGCCCGCGCAGTTGGCTGTTGTCTTGATCAGGGTTGCAGGTCATCTAGAGTCCGATCGTAAGAAATTTGGATTTCGCTCGGAAGCAACATGGCGTGAACTGATCGTTCAGAGCGTGCTCTTCATCCGTCATGAAGCTGTCGCGATGATCGGGCTCGCTATCCAGGATCGGCAGCAGACAGGTCCTACAAATGCCCTGTTTGCAGCTCACGGGGACATCGATGCCGGCCTGATGGAGAACTGCAGCGCCGTGCGATCGGCCGGTGCGAGGAGTGTTTGCCCGGTAGTGGCGATTCTAAGTTCGAAACTGGCGTCGGTTGCCGCGGGCCTGATTTCGCCGGCTTTGAAAGATTCTACATGTAGCCAGTCCTCGGCGAAGCCGACCTTTCGCGCCTGCGCCAGACAGAGATCATTGAACGCCGCCGCGCCGCAGACATAGATATGCGTGCCCCTTGGCAGCCGTGCCACAAGCGATCGTATCAGCCTTGTATTGTGTGCCATGCACCTTGGCCCGACGCTCGGTCGTCATGCAGTTGAAGTCGGCGATGAGCGAGGGATCGGCTTTGGCAGCATGCCCCATCCAGATCCACAGGAGGCCATAGCGCTCCTTGATTGGATAGGTGACGACCTGCGCCGCCCGCGGAATCATTCCCTCGCCGTAGTGGTTCTCAACGCATGCACCGGCACAATTGAACTTGAGCCCGTGATAGGCACATTCGACTTCGCCGTCGATTGGGTGGCCCATGCTTAGGGGAACCTGCCGATGGGGGCACAGATCCTCCGGGGCACAGGCGGTGCCGTCCCGCTTGCAATAGATGACGACAGGCTTGTTTAGGATCGTGCGCTCAAACAGCGAGCGCCCCACATCCGCGCTCCAGGCCGCAGCGTACTACGCGTTTTTGGTGAAGTTCATAGTCGTCCTCCCATGCTGAGTTCCCGCGACTTGCTTGCAGTCGCCCAGGGACCCGTCGTGAAGCTGTTGATCCGACGTCGTCGGCGTTCGTTTGCACCCTTCGAAGCTCTCTCAAACTGTGAGTTCGGTTGGCGATGCATCCATCTTGTCAACCGCCGAAGACTTGGGCAGTGCCTCCAGCTCCGCCCACTTTTGGCGCGCGGCCTTGAGGCTGCGCTCGCGGATAGGACCGAAACCGCGGATATTTTCCGGCACCACCGCGATAGCCAATGCTGTTGTAAAGCTCTCGCGGGTCAGGCCGACTAGCGCACGCTCGATCAGGGCTCGATATTCGGTGATCAAGGCACGCTCGGTGCGGCGTTCCCGGCTGTAGCCGAACGGATCGAAGATCGTGCCCCTCACCCTCTTGAACTTGGCAAGCATCCTGAGAATCGGCATGAGCCAGGGCCCGAAGCTCAGCTTGCGTGGCTCTCCGCTCACCTGATCCCTCCCGGCCAACAAGGGCGGGGCCAGATGGAAGCGCAACCGCCCTTCGCCCTCGAAGGTCTCCTCGAGCTGACGGCGGAACGCAGCGTCGGAGTACAGGCGAGCGACTTCATATTCGTCCTTGTAGGCCATCAGCTTGAAAAGATAGCGCGCGACCGCTTCCGCCAACGCACCCGTTTGGCCGAGCACCGAGTTCTCTCTTTCACTCACCCGGTCGACGAAGGCACGGTAGGCTATTGCATAGGTGGCGTTCTGATATTGCGTAAGGAAGCCGACGCGCCGCTCCACGATCTGATCGAGAGATTGCGATGCCAATTCATCCCGCCGGGAAGCCTCGGTTACCGGCGCTTCGAATGCTTCGGGGTCGGCGGCGGCAAGACGGCCAAGTCGAAACGCGGCCCGGTTCATAGCCACAGCCGTGTCGTTGAGCGTGATGGCTCGGTCGATGCTGGCCGCCGTGACAGGGATTAGCCCGCGCTGCCAAGCATAACCGACCATAAACAGGTTCGTGGCTATGGCATCCCCGAAGAGGCTCGTCGCGACCCTGGTCGCGGCAATCGTTTCAACCTGGGCGGCGGCGGAGCGAACCAACTCGACGAGCCGGGCTCCTGGGATACGCAGATCCGGATCGCGGATGAACGCGCCGGTGATGGTTTCCTCGGAATTGAGCAGGACATGGGTCCGGTCCTTCCCCATGACACCGAGCGCCTCCTTGCCGGCGGCCACGACAAGATCGCCACCGATGACCACGTCGGCTGTTTCCATGGAAATGCGCGCGGCGTGCAGCTCGTTCGGCGCCGACGCGAAGCGCAGATGCGTCGTGACCGGCCCACCTTTCTGGGCCATGCCCGCCATGTCGAGCGTCGAGCATCCCTTGCCCTCCAGATGGGCCGCCATGGCGAGAATGGCCCCAATGGTAACGACACCGGTGCCTCCGACGCCCGTGACCAAAACGTTCCACGGCCCCCCCAAATCTGGCCGGGCAGGCTCCGGAATCGGCCGCGACAACATGGCTTCCCGGTCGGCATGTCCCGATCTACGCAGGCTGACGCCTTCGACGGTAACGAAGGAGGGGCAGAACCCTTTCACGCAGGACAGATCCTCATTGCAGGACGATTGATCGATGCGGCGTTTACGCCCGAATTCGGTCTCGACCGGAACGACCGACAGGCAATTGGACTTCGCCGAACAGTCGCCGCACCCTTCGCACACTAGCTCATTGATGATGACGCGTCGTTCGGCGGCGGGTTTGGGATCGCGCTTGCGGCGACGGCGTTTTTCGGCGGCGCAGGTCTGATCGTAGATGATGACCGAGACAGCGGAAATCTCCCGCAATTCGCGTTGGACGGCATCGAGATCGTCGCGGTGATGGATTGAGACGCCGGAAGCGAAGGGCTCGCCGCCGCGATATTTCGCAATATCGTCGGAAAGGACCGCGATACGCTCGACCCCCTCGGCCCGGACCTGATGCGAGATGCGTTGGGGATTGAGCGTGCCGTCATGACGTTGGCCGCCGGTCATCGCCGTCGCGTCATTGAACAGGATCTTGTAGGTGATCGCGACTTTTGCCGCGACGGCAGCACGAATCGCGAGAAGGCCGGAGTGGAAATAGGTTCCGTCCCCGAGATTTTGAAAAACGTGCCGTGCCGGCACAAAGAGCGCTTGGCCAATCCAGGTGGCGCCTTCGCCGCCCATGTGAGTATAGGTGGCCGTGTTACGATCCATGGCCTGTGCCATCCAATGGCAGCCGATGCCGGCGAGAGCCCGGCTGCCTTCCGGAACCCGGGTGGAGGTATTGTGCGGGCAGCCTGAGCAGAAATAAGGTGTTCGCTGCATGGGCGCCGTGCCTCGGAGCGCGCTGCCTTCGAGTGCTGGCAAGCGGCCGATACGCTCCTTGAGATCGGCATCCTCAACGAGCGACAGGAGCCTTGTGGCGATGGCACGGGCTATTCTGGGCGCGCTCAGGTCGTCATGGGCCGGTAGGATGATGCGGTTGTCGGCGTCGCTCTTGCCGTAGACGCGCGGTCGCCGGTCTGCGGGCAGATTATAGAGGATGTCCTTGACCTGCGCCTCGATCAGCGGCCGCTTTTCCTCCACGACGAGCAATTCCTCCACGCTGGTGGCAAAGGCGGCGATCCCCTCCGGTTCCAGCGGCCAGACAAGGCCGACCTTGTAGATGGACACACCGATCTCGCGGGCGCGCCGCTCGGAAATACCGATTTCATCCAGGGCCTGACGAACATCCAGATAGGATTTGCCAGTGGTGACGATACCTAGCCGTCCACGCGAGCCGCCGAACCTGACACCATCGATACCGTTGGCGCGGGCGAACGCCAAGACGGCCGGCAATTTGAGAGCATGCAGCCGCCGCTCCTGTTCTTGGGGGGTATCCGGCCAACGGATGCCCAAGCCGCTTGTGTGCATCTCGAAATCGGTGGGCGTCCTGATCGCAACGCGCCCGGAGCTTACCTCCACCGAGGCGGAAGAATCGACCGTATCGGCGATAAGCTTGAGGGCGGACCAGCAGCCAGAGTAGCGGGAGATCGCCCAGCCATAGAGGCCGAAGTCGAGAATTTCCTGCACGCCGGCAGGGTTTAGCACGGGGATCATTGCATCCACCAGTGCATATTCGCTCTGGTGCGAAGTGGTGGAAGACTTACAGGTATGGTCGTCGCCGGCAAGCAGGAGCACGCCGCCGAACGGCGCCGAACCAGCAAGATTACCATGCCTCAAGGCATCGCCCGAGCGGTCGACCCCGGGGCCCTTGCCGTACCACATCGCGAAAACGCCTTGCTTATGCGCTTTCTCCATAAGGTTGATCTGCTGGGTGCCGAGCACGGCCGTCGCCGCGAGATCTTCGTTGATGCCGGCTTGAAAATGAATGTCGGCGGCTTGCGCAAAGCGCCGCGCCCGGTCAAAGGCCAGATCGATGCCGCCAAGGGGCGAACCACGATAGCCGGTAACATAGCCCGCCGTATCGAGGCCGGCGGAGCGGTCGCGCCAACGTTGCATCATGGGCAAGCGCACCAGCGCCTGCGTACCGGTCACGAAGATGCGGCCGTCTTCCTGAAGATATTTGTCGTCGAGCGAAATGGCGTGCATGTTCGTCTCTTGAGTTGGGCCGTGGCTGTCATAGCCGCGTGCCTTCGATCAGTTCAGCAGCGCGCTGTGCGAAACGGCCAGCCAAAGGTGCTACCTTCGCGGCGTCGGACGCGCTGGCGCTGCCGGCAATTGCCCTGTCCCCAATGCCGACGAAGATCACGGCGAAACGGAACAGTGCAAAAATCAGGTGGAAAGGCAGCAGGGGGCTGCTCGGCCCTGAGTGGGCGAAATAATGGTCGAGAAACTCGCCTTGGCTCGGGATACCCAGTTGGCACAGATCGCAGCCGATGAGCCCGCCATATTCGTCCGGCGAGGTATGCCAGGACATGCAACAGAATCCGACATCAGCCAGCGGATGGCCGAGCGTCGAAAGCTCCCAGTCGAGGATGCCGATCACCTCGGGGCGTTCCGGATGGAATATCAGATTGCCCATGCGGAAATCGCCATGGGCGATGGACATCTGGCCGTCGTCCTGCGGGAGATGGATGGACAGCCACTCACCAACCCTCTCGAGCACGGCAATCTTCTCCCCCGGCGATTCTCGGAGCTGCCTTGTCCAGCGGTGAACCTGACGTTCGAAATAATTGCCCGCTCTCCCGTAATCGACCAGGCCGACATCGGCGGGACGAATGGAATGCAGCCTTGCCAGCGCATCGGCCATGGCGAAATAGATGCTCCGCCGCTCCTCGCGGCGCACGTCTGGCAAGGTGCAGTCGTGGAAGACCCTGCCGTCCAGGCGTTCCATCAGATAGAAGGGCGTTCCGAGCGGCGTGCTGGCGTCGTGGAACAGAACGGGTTTCGGCACGGGCACATCGGTCGTGGCGAGCGCTGCGATCACGCGGTATTCGCGATCGACCGCGTGCGCGCCGCGCAGAACCGCGCCCACTGGCTTCTTGCGTAGGACCATGCGCCGTCCAGCATAGTCGACGAAATAGGTCGGATTCGACTGACCTCCGACAACCCGCTCGAGCGACAGCTGCCCTTCGCCGAAATGCACTTGTAGGAAGCTCTTCAACTGCGCGGGATCGAATTCCGAGCTGCTCATGGGCTTAGCTCCCCTCGCCATGACGCATGCCGCCCACTGCCGAGGCTTCGACGTTCCAGCGCCAGAATCCGGCGCTCTCCTTGTCGAGCATTCGGCTGAGCACCATCTTGTGGACCTCGTCAGCGCCATCGACCAGGCGAGCCTGCCGGGCATAGCGATAGATCCATTCGAGCACTGTATCTTTCGAATAACCGCGTGCACCGTTGATCTGAATTCCGACATCGGCTGCCGCATGCAAGGTGTTCGCAACCTCAATCTTGGCCATGGATACTTCCTTGCGGGCAAAGCCACCGCGATCGAGTTCCCATGCCGCCTTCATCACCAGCAGGCGACCGACTTCGATGCGCAGGGCGATGTCGCCGAGCATGAGTTGGATGCTCTCCCTGTCGGCGAGGCGCTGACCGAAACCGTGGCGTTCGCCGGCATAGGCCCGGGCGATTTCAATGCAGCGCTTGGCAAGGCCGAGCCAGCGCATGCAGTGCGTAAGTCGGGCAGGGCCGAGCCGGACCTGGGTGACCTCGAGGCCACGCCCTTCACCGCCGAGCAGGTCTGCGGCCGGAATTCGCAGGCCATCGAACTCCAGCTCGCAATGGCCGCCATGTTCTTCGGGGCCCATGATTTCGATGCGCCGCAGAATGCGCCAGCCAGGTTGGTCCTTGTGAAACAGGAAGGCCGACAGGCCATGGCGCGGATCGTCGGAGGTGCGGGCGATGAGGATGAAATGGCTGGCCTCCTGAGCACCGGTGATGAACCATTTCCGGCCACTGACGACGTAGTCATCGCCAAGCCGTTCGGCCTTTGTCGTGATCATCGAGGGATCAGAACCGCCACCGGGATGCGGTTCTGTCATCGCGAAAGACGAGCGAACCTTGCCTTCGACGATCGGGGTCAACCAACGCTGCCTTTGCTCTGGTGTGCCCAGTGCCTCCAGCACCATCATGTTGCCGTCGTCCGGTGCCGCCGAATTGAACACCACCGGACCGAAAATCGAACGGTTCATTTCCTCGTAGCACACGGCAAGATCGGTCTTGCCGAGGCCACCACCACCGTTTGCTGCGCGCAACTGCAGGCACCACAAACCGGCTGCCCTCGCTTTCGCCCGCAACCGGTCGAGCAACTGCAACACGATGTTGCCGTGATCGTCATAGGATGACCTGTCGTCTTCGAGTGGCAACAGCTCGCGCTCGACGAAGTCGGCGATACAAAGCCGGAGGCGCTCGGTGCTGGCGGGAATGTCAAAATTCATGGCACGGCCTAGAGGGTCGAGACGAGATGACCGCCATCGACCTCGATGGTGGATCCCGTCATGTAGCTGCCGACATCCGATGCGAGCAGCAGCAGCGGGCCGCTGAGTTCCTGTGGCCGGCCAAGACGGCGTAGAGGAATGCGCCTGACCAACCGCGCCCCGGCTTCCGTTTCGAGAAAGACCCGGTTGATGTCCGTCTCGAGATAGCCGGGACAAAGGGCGTTGACGCGGATGCCATAGCGCGCCCACTCCAGGGCGAGCGATTTCGTCAACTGGATCATACCGGCCTTCGAGGCGGCATAGGCGCCGACATTGCCGGCGACACGGTGGCCGAGGATCGATGCGATGTTGACTATGGCGCCGCCACGGCCCGAACTGCGCATACCGCGCGCGACTGCCTGCGCAACCAGGAAGGCGCCTCTGAGATTGGTGTTGTGCACGAGATCCCAGTCGGCCTCGGCCTGTTCGAGAGCGTCAGCGGCGCCGACGACGCCGGCATTGTTGACGAGAATGTCGAACGGCCTTTCCTGACCGGCAAACACTGCCGCAATCGATCTGGGGTTGGCGACGTCCATAACGAGGATATTCGCCACACCGCCCGCGGCGCGGACCTTCACGGCGGCCGCCTCCAACTCCCGCAGTCGGCGTGCCGCAAGTGTCACCTGGACACCGTGGCGAACCAGAAGTTCGGCGAAGTGGAAGCCAAGCCTCCCAGAGGCACCGGTGATCAACGCTGATTTTCCCTGCAGATCCTCAAAAGACATGGGTGCTCTCCCGTGCGGCATCAGCACTCAGGGCTGACTGTCACCGATTTCATTGCAGTGGCGACGCCGCAGCGATAACCGGTGAAGTCATCCGGCCGATACCGGTGGCCTCCATCTCAACGCGATCGCCGCTCTTCAAAAACAGTTTCGGCACTTGAGCGAAGCCAACACCCGTCGAGCTGCCTCTGGAAATGATATCGCCGGGCTGAAAGGTTATCCATTGAGAATAATATGAAAGTATATCTCCAATACTAAAACTCGAATTTATGACATTATCCTTTTGCATGATCTTGCCATTTAGGCGAAGTTCGAAATCAATATCATGAGGGTCATCGATTTCATCTGAAGTTGCGATGCAGGGGCCGATGGGACAGAAACTTC
This sequence comes from Labrys sp. KB_33_2, assembly GCF_052114505.1. NCBI lineage: Bacteria > Pseudomonadati > Pseudomonadota > Alphaproteobacteria > Hyphomicrobiales > Xanthobacteraceae > Labrys > Labrys sp. KB_33_2. Next base: position 20,637 of record NZ_JBFREW010000029.1, read on the forward strand.
GATATTGCTTGCCAAGAATATTTGTCTCCGGCTTGCCGGCGGCGAACTCCTCGATCCAGTCGCGTGCCGAGACGTCGTTCATGAGCGTGTGGCCGACGATGTGATCGAGCGCTTCCTTCTTCGACACATTGTGGCAAGTCCGGCCGATGACGAACGATACTTCGCACTCCCAATCGACCATTGCCGGTGCGTTCTGCGGCAGGACGATGGGTTGGCCATCGCCGATGATCGCATTGGTGTTCTTGAAGAATGCTGGCGGGTTTTTCATCGGCGGCGGCATTTGCCTGAGAGCTCCGGCCTCGACCATTTCGATGATATGGGCTTGATATCCTCCTCCAGTTGCCAGAACGACGCGCGGCCGGGGGATCGGCGCGAGCAGGCGCGTCGTGCCGGCTGGCGTCAGAGCTCCTTCCTCTCGCAGTTGCTGCCTCATGCGATCGTCGGCATCCTCGAGGGTCTTGATCAACCGGTCGACCGTCGCTAGGCCGTCCGGCCCGCCCTCGAGAATTCCCATCACCGTGGAGGGAATCCAATTGGCAACCGTCGGGCGCCCGAGATTCCGGACCAGTGAGAAGTTCAGGATCTCGTCGCCGACGATGGCGCCCGACTGGCCGTCGCAGCTTGTGTTGATTGTTACTAGGCGCATGGGATCCTCCCCGTCAGGGTCTGTGTCAAAGATCGAGCACCAGCTTCTGCCCGGGCAATGCCCGCGAAACGCAGATCTGCATGGCTGAATTGCTTGCCTTGGCGTCGTCGTCGAGTATCTCGTCGCGATGATCGATCTTGCCGCTCAGAACTTTCGTTCTGCAGGTGCCGCACCAGCCTTCCTTGCAGATCCAAGGGCAGGCGATGCCATGCGCGACGAGCACATCAAGGATGGATTTGTCGGACGGTACGCTGAAAGTTAGGGCGCTGCGCGAGAGTGCAATCTCGAAGGTCTGATCATTGGCTAGCCGAGCATTTGCCGCCGGTTCGGAGGTGGGAGTAAAAATCTCGAAGTGTACCGCGTCCGCGGGCCAGGCTTTCGCGGCGAGACGGGCAGCATCGATCATCGGCCGCGGCCCACATATGTAGACATGCGCATTCCGCTGGCGATTGTGCAGAAGCTGAAGGAGATTGAGCCCGCGTGCCGGATCGCCGCCGTCGTGGTGAAAGACGATCCGTTCCTTGAGCCGGCCGAACAATTCCCCATAGAACGCTGTATCGCCGGCATTGCGGGTGCAGTAATGCAGGGTGAACGACTGCCCGAGCGTGTCGAGACGGTGGGTCATCGACAGGAGCGGGGTAATGCCGATGCCTCCGGCGATTAGGATATGCTCGCTGGCCGACTCATTAAGCGGGAAGGTGTTTTTCGGCAATTCCGAGAACAGCCGATCCCCCTCGCGTACACTGTCGTGCATCCAGGTCGACCCGCCCGTACCGTCCCGCTCACGCAGGACGGCGATAACATAACGGTGGCGCTCGGCTGGGTCGTTGAGCAGCGAATAGCGCCGCAATTTGGTGCCGGCGGCAAGAACTCCGAGATGTGCCCCGGCCTCGAATGACGGCAATTCGTCACCGTTCGAGGCAACGAGCTCAAACGCCTTCACCCTCGGCGTCAGCATCGTGACTGATCGCACCAGCAGTTCCAGAACGGGCGAGCTGTTGAAATAGGTCATGTCGGTTCTCCCTGGCTCATCGAGCGGCGGGGTGCGACGGTCTCGCAGTATGGTGGAGTGCATCGTCATGCCTCGATCTGCTGGGGTGGAAGGCGAGGATGGCGATCCACACAGACCAGCGCCGCGCAGGCGAGCAAGGCGGTGCCTATCAACACCCACAGTCCGGGGGCATATCCGCCCCAGCGTGCAAGTGCCTGGGCCAATACATAAGTTCCGGCCCCGGCTCCAAAATAGAAGACGGAATAGAGCACGCCATAGATCTTGCCGTATGCAAACCGGCCGAAATACATCATGATGAAATAGGCCATGACATCGGCTTCGGCACCAATTGCGAGCCCGACCAGGAAAGAACACAGGAAGACGATGTTCCCGGTGGGGGCCGTCGTGTAGATCAGCAGCGCGATGATTGGCCCGACCACGAAGCCGATCATCAGATGGGGCGCAAAAATCCGGTCGAGCAGATAACCGCCGAGCAGGCGTCCGAGGATCAGGGCAATGCCGAATGCGGATTGCACATGGGCGGCCCGTTCGGCGGAGTGGCCGAAGCTGATGAGCATCGGCACCTGATTGGCCAGGAGCCCCGTTGTGAAGGCGCCTAGAAGCAGGAATGCGATCGCCGCACATAGGAAGTTTTTCTGCGTCAGCACTTGGCGCAGGGTGAATCCACGCCAGTCTGCAGCGGCAACCGTCTTGGCGGACAGCACATTCGTGCCTAGACCATCCTTGCCTTGTTGCAAGTCCGACGCGTGATTACGGAGCAGGAAGAGGGCCGGCACGAACGTAAGGAGGACGGAAAGGCCCCCCAGCAACGCGAACGCGCTTCGCCAGCCGTGGCCCGCGATCCAGTATTGGGCAAGCGTCGGTAGGATCGTAGCGCCGAGCCCGCTGCCGGCGCTGACGATGCCGATCGCCAGCCCAAGGCGTTTATCGAACCATCCGGCGGCTGCCTTTGCGTAGGACGCGGGATAAGTGCCGACACCAACAAGGACGAGCAGCACGACGACCACACAATAGACCGGCAGGGAGGGGGGCAGGAAATACAGCGAGGCAAATCCGGCGGCAAAAACCGCACTCGAAGGCAGGAGAACCCGCCGGACGCCGAAATGATCGACAAGAAGGCCTTGCAGCGGTGAGGCGACGACGATTGTCCAGGCAATGAGCGTGGTGACGGAGGCGACCTGCGCTACCGGCCATGCGAATTCAGCGGATAGCGGCGTGATGAAGACGCTCAGCGCGAAGAACAACAAAGCTGTCGTGCCGAATCCCTGGCCTAAAACACCAACTGCTACAACCCACCAGCCCCTGAATATCGTCTTCGGGTGGATCTGAGCGGGTAGTTTCACAAACTCGACCATCGTATTGCCTCCCCCAGCCTCGTTATTCTTGCCTGCCAGGATTCCCACCGTGCTAACGTCAGCACAGAAACTTGTCGTTGCTTGCCCCCTTGGCGCCTCATAGCAGCCGAATTGAACGGGTGCGTCGAGCCGCTCGCCGAGTCGCGTTTGCGCGAACGGCTTTGGTCCTCAGGGGCTGAACGAACGTGATGTTTGTGCCCGGCCGCAGGCCGGCTGACAGCCTATTCCGCCGCTGTCGCCGGTTGCTTGGGAGTGAATACCGCCTCGAGATGATCGAGATCGAGACCCTGGCCAAACGGAGGCTCGCCCCGTTCGTAAGCGTGTACGGCGTTGATCAGGGTTCTGCGGCCCTGAACCAAGGCGCGATCGGTCGGGGCCAGCACATCGCGCGACCGATCGGCACGGCCCTGGCTCTCGACGACCATGATGTCCTCAGCCAGGATGGTGACGCCGCCCATGCCCATGATGCCGACATAGCTTTCGCCGCTTTCCATAGACGCGCGGTTCTGTCCCCAACGGTTCGCCGGCGTACGTTCGCCCATTCCCTCCATGATGTCATCGAGATCAGGGCAATCCCCCAGAAATTTCCAACCGTAGCCGTCGGACTTCAGGGGCGTGTAACGATTATAGAAAACCATCCATAGCAAACAATGATCGTCGTCGATCGGAATACTGATCTGTACTGCCTTGTCGTCTGTCTTCGGAGGCGTGATCGTATGGAACAGCATGAACGGAGCGACATAGTGATGATTGGTTTCCTTTGCCGCATCAGCGTTGGTATAGGTGAATCCGTAATCGGTCTGAGTCACGCGCATTTCAGGATAGTCGAACTCCAGCCCGCCGGCCCGGCGCCCCGTCTTCGAGAAATAGACCTTCGCACGGGACGAGGCCCGGTTCGTCTGATTATGCAGGATCTGCGCGTGGAAAACGTCCCACAGTGTTTCGAGCGGGTGCAGCCAGCTGCAATTTACTACCGCTGTCGCAGCCAGAACGTGACTGTCGGGTAGATTGGTGAAAGGCAGAATCGGAAAGGCCGGCTTTTCTCCCTTACCGAACCATGCCCAGATCATGCCTTGGCCTTCCCGCACTGGGTAACCACGCGACGGGAGGTTGTGAAGGTCTGCGTCCGCCGGATGAGTTGGTGCCTCCATAACCTCGCCGGACGGCGCCATCAGCCAGCCATGATAGATACAGCGCAGGCCGCATTCCTCGACGCGGCCGAGGGCCAGTGACGCACCGCGATGTGGGCAAGCCTCGTCCATAACGCCGACTTGGCCGTTTGGGGTGCGGAACGCCACGAGACGATCGCCGAAAATCGTAAGACGGTGTGGCCTATCGCCCACGCGCAACTGAGAGGAGCGCAGGATTGGCACCCAATATTGACGCATAAGACTGCCCATCGGTGTGCCACGCCCGGTTTGCGTGATGAGCCGATTGTCGCTCTCGATCAGCATTTCCGTCTCCCAAACTGTCATTTTTGTCTTGATGACCGGACACTACTACCAGGCAACACCATAGTCAAAAAAATTTTTGAACTTTTATAAATGGGGCATAACGTCTTTGCGCTGGTCTGGACAGCAAACCTTCGACGGCTCGCGGACATGGGTGCCGCGGCATCCTTTCGTGACGCCGATAATGGTCTTTGCTATGAACGGAACAATGTGGATGAGGGTAGTGCGGGACGATGAGATCTCCTCAAAATCCAGAGTTGACGCGTCAGCGTCTCCTGCAGGCGGCCGTCGCCGAATTCTCCGAATGGGGACTTCACGGCGCCCGCATTGCCCGGATCGCCAAAGCCGCCGGCACCAACCTGCAGGCGATCTATTATCATTTCGGCGATAAGGACAAGTTGTATGAGGCAACCCTGGAGCTCATATTCGAGCCCCTAGAGTTTGAGGCGGCCTTCAATGCGCTTGATGCGCTGGCGCCTGACAAAGCGATTGTGCATCTGATTAGTTTTATGCAACGGCAATACGAGAAAAACCCTCGTTCCTATGCCCTTCTGTTCGATGAACATTATCGTCACCAGGCTCACCATTTGAAAAACCTTTCGCGCGCCCAGGCGTTGTTCGCACGCCTCGTTGCAAAGATCGAGAACGCCCTTGCGCGCGGTGTCGCCCTAGGCCTGTTCCGGCCGGATCTAGATGCAACCCGAGTTTATCTGTCCATCACCGCCCTGACGGGCAGCTATATCCAGAAGATCCAGATCAATTCCGCTCTATTGAACCGTGATTTCGACTCCGCTGCCGAGCGCGCGGGCTGGCTGTCCTATATCGAGACCCTGATACTTGCAGCCTTGAGCCCGCAGGCGGTGCCGGCAGGCCGGGCGACCAGCAAGCAACTTCATGCCAGCCTCGAACTTGCAAAGAAATGATGCGCCCGTCTTGAAAATCTTCACCGTCGCATCAAGAGTGGCGCCGGTTCCACCGACGATCAGTCCCGGGTATCGGCTCGCCATCGCGTGAGCTGTCCGTTAGCGCGGCGATCACGGCGTCCGTCGTCCGCTGAATGTGATTTCGCATGGTCTCGACGGCGCCGTCGACATTCCTGTCCAGCGCAAAATCCCTCAGCGCCTTGTGTTCCAGATGAACGTCGCGGGTCCGTGCCGTGGTCATGCGCGACATTCGCCGGTAGCGCTCATGGTGCTTGAAGATCATCTGGCGCATGCGTAACAGCCAGACCGACTGGCAACGTGCAACCAAGGCTTCGTGAAAGGCCTGGTTGCGCCGTTCCCATTCGGCAAGATCGACTTCCGTCGAGGTGGAGCGCTTCTCCACTTGTTCCAAACGGTGATAGGTGGTGATGATGCGCTCCTCCCAGGCGTCGTCGCCTGCCATGATCGACAGGCTGAGCGCCTCCGCCTCCAGCATCTTGCGCATGTTGCCGATCTCGACGGCTTCGGCCACCGACGTCTGCGCTACGACGAAGCCGCGCTGACCGATCATCACCACCAGGTGGTCGCCGACCAGCCGCGAGAGCGCCTCTCGCAAGGGGCCGGCTCCGCAGGCGTAGCGATCGCGAAGCATTTCGATCCGCAATTTCAGTCCCGGAGGCAGTGCTCCCGAAACGATCTCCTCGCGAAGAATGCGATAGGCGCGCTCGGCTAGCGTCTTCTCGGGTAGATTGGCGATGCCGTCGCTCATTTAAATTGCCTCATAGATACCCGACTGCCACAACGATCATAGACCGCGCCCCGATTACCCGTTCTTTTCGTTTATCATTTCCCCATCGCCGAGATCTTACTCACAGCGATTTGGCATGAACAAAGCGACGACGTCATAGAAGGACTCTTAGCTCTTCCAGTGAATCAGGTCTCTGGCACCGGGATAAGACCGTGGCGCAGCATGGTTTCCTTCATTTTCGCAACGTCGCGTGTCTCCGAATTGAGCAGCGCCTCCATCTCCTGGAAATAGGCCGGGCCAAGCACACCCGGCGTCAGGACAGCGAGGACCTTGGATGGCAGCGAGGTTTCGTTTCGGAAGCCGTGAACGATTCCGCGCTTGATGAACAGGGACTGGCCCGCTGCGAGATCGAAATTGCGACCATCCAGCTGGACGGACGTCACCCCGGCGATGCCATAGAGCGTTTCATCCCATGTGTGATGATAGTGGGGCGCCGGCATCTTAGCCTTGGGAGCAACTGTCATTTCGAACACATCGAGACTGCCGACGGTATCGTCCTTGGTTTGAAGAAATTGAATCTCCAGCCCCTCAAAGCGAATGGGCGCCAGCATGGCGTTCCGCCCTCCCTGTAGCACTTCATACAATGCCTCATTCGGCACATTACTCAAGCTAAAATATCGATATTTTTATGTCAACAGAAATTATATCGATATTAATGTTGACGAGCTTGTTATATTGAGATTTGGTTGAAGTGACGATCGGCCTTGTTCGACATTCCGCGTCTGGGCGGACGAGAGGATGGAAATGAGTACGACTTATCGCGACTTGCGCTATCTGCGCGTCGACGTCGACGATTTGTGTGCGGCCACGCAGTTTGCGACAGAGGTGTTTGGGCTTCAGCCAGCGGATCGTGACGAAACTCATGCGAGGTTTCGCTCGGACTCACGCAACTACGCACTCTGCTATACGACGGCCGGCGACGGGCACGCACTGGGATTGACGGTGAACGATCCGGCGGCACTTGCCGACATCGAACGGCGCGCCAACGATGCTGGCCATGGCGTGCGTCGCTTCGGCGAAGCCGATTGTCGATTGCACCAAATAAAGCAGGGCATCGCCATTAGCTCTCCCAATGGCGTCATCATCGAGATCATCTGGCGGCCGCTGACGTTGGGCTGGCGGTATCACGGCCCTCGTGACGCAGGCATCGTCGATTTTCAGGCGGTGACGCACGCTTGCAAGGACATTGCCGCCAACGAGATCTTCTGGACCAATGTCCTCGGTTTGAGGGTAACGGACTGGGTAGGTGACGCGGTGTTTCTCGCGCTTGACGAGGCTCACCACAGGATTGCTCTCTATCCTTCCCGACGCGACGGCTTGCTTGGCGCGACCTGGGCCGTCGAGGACAAGAACAACGTCATGCAGAACTGGTATTTTCTGCAGAAGCAACAGATGCCGATTGCCGCGGGTCCCGGCCGCCAGCCGACTTCGAATGCCATCTTCGTCACGACGGTCGGCCCGGGCGGCTTGCTCATGAGCTACGCTGCCGAAATGGATCGCGGGCCCCATATCGCGGTTCGTGGCCCACGGCAATTTGCGGATACGGCAAGATCGCATTGCGCCTGGGGTTCGCCGACCGAACAAGTGGAATTTCAGGGAAGGGCCGAGCCATGATCGAGTTGAAGGACGTCGCCTATTGCCGCCTCGGCACCCGCGATCTTGCTGGCGCTGAATGGTATGCCGTGAATATTCTCGGCCTCGAAGTCTCTGAGCGCCGCAAGGACGCTGTATTCTTCAAGTCGGACCATCGGGCCCACACGCTGTGCTATTTCGAAGGCGATCCTCATGATCAAGCGACCGCCTTCGAACTGGCCGTCGCGGCGGATCTGCAGAAGGTCGGCTCAGCTCTGGAACGTCTCGGCTATCCCGTTCACTATGGTGACAACGATGCGTGCGCGCTACGCCACGTGCGTGAGTTCATTCGGTTTTCGGATCCGAGCGGTAATATCATTGAACTTGTCGTGAGGCCAGAAACGACGAGCCGGCGCTATCATGGCGGCCGCGACGCTGGCGTCACCGGCTTTTCGCATGTCGGCCTGTACACTACCGATCCCGAACGCGACGAGCTCTTCTGGACTACCATCTGCAATGCCCGCGTCTCCGATCGTATCGGCGACGCGCCGCTGATGCGCCTCGGCACCGTCCACCATTCCATCGCACTCTTCCCGTTCCACAAAGCTGGCATCCAGCATATCAACCACCAGGTCGGTGGCGTCGACGATATTCAGCGTTCCTTCCGCTTCGTGCAGAACAACCGGGTCGAGATCACATTCGGCCCAGGGCGGCACCCGACTTCCTCCGCGCAGTTTCTCTACTTCAGCGGCCCGGACGGCATGACGTTCGAATATTCCACCGGCGTGCGCGAGATCCACGACGAGCCGCTCTGGCGTGATCGCCAGTTTCATTTCGAACCCAAAGGCTTCTGCCAATGGGGTTCCGCACCACATATCGCAGCGTTCCAGAATTAATGGAAACGCTGGCACGACGCGTCAGGATTGCGGCGCGGGCCCTGGCCAAGGCGGGGCTCGTTCACGCCTATGGCCATTGTTCGGCGCGTCTGGACGCCGACCGTTTCCTGGTCAGTCCTGCCGTGCCATTGGGTATGGTCGTGCCGAGCGACGCTTGTGTGGAGGTTCCGGTGACCGGCCCCTTGCCGCAGGGCGTGCTCGGCGAGGTCCGGCTGCATCAGCATATCTATGCACGCCGCCCCGAAGCGGGCGGCGTCGTCCGTTTCATGGGCCCGCAGGTCATGGCGCTTGCCGCAATGTGCCATGTGCCGCGGATCCGCCATGGCTTCGGGTGCTACTTCGCCTCGCATATCGGTTTTTGGGACGACGTTCAACTGGTGCGCGACGATGCGCGCGCCGAACGTGCCGTTATGTCGATGGGCGAGGGACGCGCGCTCATGTTGCGCGGTAATGGCGCGGTCGTGGTGGGCGACAGCCTCGAGGAAGCGGTCGGACTCGCCTGGTACCTGGAGGATACTTGTCGGATCGAGCAAATGGCCTTGTCCGCCGGCTTTCGCGACGCACCGGCGATTGTGTCGGAGGAAGCCGCGCGGCGCGCCACTAGGGCAGGGCGACTCTTCGAGCGGATGTGGGATTTCCTGACGCAGGGCGACATTGAATTGCCATTAAAAGACCAATGAGGACATCATTATGGGTGAGTTTCTCAATTTCATCGACGGCCGGTTTGTAAAGGGCTGCGGCGAGCGATTCGCCAATCATTTCCCTGCCACGGGAGAAGTCATTGGTACCATCTATGGCGCAGGACAGTCCGAAGTTGATGCTGCCGTTGGCGCCGCCCGCGCTGCCCTGAAAGGCCGTTGGGGACGCTTGTCGGTCCCCGAACGCGTCGATCTTCTGCGCAAGTTAGCCGACGCCGTCAATGCCCGTTTCGATGAATTTCTTGCGGCCGAAGTTAGGGATACGGGCAAGCCCGCCTCGCTTGCTCGCCATATCGACATTCCGAGAGGTGCTGCGAATTTTAACGTCTTTGCCGATCAGATTCAGACGACGGGCGCCGATGCCTTCGAAATGTCGACGCCGGACGGGGCCGGCGCCCTCAACTATGCGGTCCGGGTGCCACGCGGCGTAATCGCAGTTATCTGCCCTTGGAATTTGCCATTGCTGCTCATGACCTGGAAGGTCGCGCCGGCACTGGCTTGCGGCAATACCGTCGTTGTGAAACCCTCGGAAGAAACTCCGGCCACGGCCACATTGCTCGGCGAGGTGATGAACCAAGTCGGCATCCCGCCCGGGGTCTACAACGTCGTCCACGGTGGCGGCATTGCGGCGGCAGGCGAATTCCTAACCCGGCACCCGGATGTGGACGGCATCACCTTCACCGGCGAGACCACTACCGGCGAAGCGATCATGGCCGCCGCAGCCCGGGGGGTGCGTCCGGTATCGCTGGAGCTTGGCGGCAAGAATGCCGGCATTATCTTCGCCGATGCCGACTTCGACAAGACGATGGAAGGTATTGGCCGTTCCTGCTTTGCCAACACGGGCCAGGTCTGCCTGGGCACCGAACGACTTTATGTCCAGCGAGCCATCTTCGAGCGGATCACCGACGCCCTGGCCGTCAAGGCCCGCAGCTACCGGTTCGGCGATCCGTTCGATACGGCTACGACCATGGGTCCCGTCATCAGCGCTGAGCATCGCGCCAAAGTCCTGAAATATTATGAGAAAGCCAGAGCCGCCGGAGCCGGCGTCCTGGCGGGCGGCGGCGTGCCGGAATCAGCGGGCTGTGAGCGGGGCTATTGGGTCGAGCCGACGGTATGGACGGGCTTGGCGCAGGACAACGCGATAATCGCCGAGGAGATCTTCGGGCCTTGCGTGCATTTGAGCCCCTTCGATACCGAGGAAGAGGCGATCGCACTTGCCAACGACAGTCGCTACGGGCTTGCGACGTCGATCTGGACGGAGAATCTCAGCCGCGCCCATCGGGTGGCGCGTCAGATCGAGGTCGGCATCGCCTGGGTGAACTGCTGGTTTTTGCGCGATTTGCGCACTGCGTTCGGCGGTTCCAAACGCTCCGGCATTGGCCGCGAGGGGGGCATTCATTCCATGGAGTTCTACACGCAGCTACGCAACGTCTGCGTTAAACTATAATCGAGGGAAACCAGAGATGTTGTCAGCGGACCAGCGTGCCGAAGCCGTTGCTTCACTTCGCGAAAGTCACCGGACTAAGAAACAAGGCCGGCGTCCTTCCGAGATGTTTCCGGCGATCGAGATTGAAGACAGTTATGCTATTTCTTCGGCCGTGGCCGCGGCCAGGGTGGAGGCGGGCGCCAGGATCATCGGACACAAGATCGGCCTAACGTCGAGGGCCATGCAGCTATCTTCCAAGATCGACGAGCCGGATTACGGCTATATCTTCGACGATCTGCTGTTGGATGACGGCGCCACCGTGCCGTTCGAAAATTTTTGCATGCCGCGGGTCGAGCCCGAGCTGACCTTCTGTCTCAAAGCTCCGCTCAAAGGCCCCAATGTCGGGCTCGTCGACGTATTGCGGGCAACAGAATATGTCATCCCCTCGATCGAGATCATCGATGCTCGTGTTACGGAGCCACGTCAGATATTCGATACCGTTGCAGACAACGGCGCGGCGGCGGGTCTGGTGCTTGGCGGCTTACCGGTCCGTCCGGATGATCTCGATCTTCGCCGAGTCGGAGCGATATTCTACCGCAATTCACAGATTGAGGAGACGGGCCTGGCTGCGGGCGTGCTCGGCCATCCCGCCAGGGCGGTGGCGTGGCTCGCCAACAAGCTCGCGCCTTTCGGTACGGTGCTCGAGCCGGGCCATTTGCTTCTGTCCGGTAGTTTTACGCGGCCCGTCTGGGCGGCGAAGGGCGACACGTTGCACGCAGATTTCGGTTCGCTCGGTATGGTATCCGTGCAATTCACCTGATTTCCGAGAAGTCAGGCTCGATCCGATTGGCATCACACGGCGGGCCCGGACATATCGGTAGTGAGGTAGAGCGGCGTGATTGGTTTGCAATCGAATGCATGGGATTGCCCCTTGGATGGCAGATCGCTGATAACCGGATGGTCAAAAGCAATCTCTTCGGGGTGACTATCCTCCAAGTATGACTGCCGTAAATGTCAAGGTCAACGAAGCGATCCCGAACTCACTGTTCCCATCGGTTGTCCTGTCCTGACAACCACTAGAGCGGAATCCGATCCCGTTGGATCATATCCTGCGGCTATGAAGTAGTTCCGGCATTCAGCGGACGTAAACAGGTCGATCAGGTGCCCGATGGTGTTCCAAAGCCCGTCGACAGTACGCTCGGCGGCCTTGCGCAGATGGGCTTTAAGCCTGGAGAAGGCATTCTCGATCGAGTTGAAGTCGGGGCTGTAGGGCGGCAGGAAGAGCAGGCTTGCACCGGCCGCCTCAATCATCTCGCGCACCTTCAGCCCCTTGTGGCTGGACAGCTTGTCCATGATCACGATGTCGTCGGGCTTGAGCTCGGGCACGAGCACTTTGTTGACATAGGTTTCGAAGGTGACGCGGTTGATCGGCCCGTAGAGCACGAAGGGAGCGGCGATGCCGCCGCTGCGCAGTCCGGCGACGAAGGTGGTTGTCTTCCAATGCCCGTGCGGCATGCCGACCCTGAGCGCGCTCGCCGCGCGCGCACCGACCATGCTTCAGCTGGGACATTTCCGTGACAATGTCCCGGCGATCCATGGCAGCGTGCGCTGGTGGATCATCGATCTGTGCCAATGGCTCCACGAAGAGTTCCGCATTTTGATCTCCAAGCAGACGCTGAGTCGGGAGCTGCTCATGAGTTCTGATCACAGAATCTTGGTATGAGACCTCAATCCACAGGATACTAAGCCAGATTGCCCTGCATAGGTCATTGCTCGCTGCAGCACGACAACCCGAACTTTATGCTTCTATAGGGTATTCGGAAGAGCCTAATTACAGATAGACGTACAGTTGAATCAAAACGATAGGGAAGGGGCATCGGCAGATTCTATGCTAGCATACGAGGACGCTACGCTGCGGTATGAAATAATCCACTAGTGTTATCAAAAAGTAGAATTTCTAGTACGCCGCGGCATACCTACAATGATCGCAAGTAATGATTAAATCCTGCCCCCGCAACCAATTCTGTCATAAGTCACTAACCGTCCTGATCTAAACATCAGGGCGGTTTTTGCGTTTGAAGCCGTACGCTCGGGTGAAGTCCATCGCGCGCAGAATTGGATGAGAGGCCGACATCCGATGAGATGCCAGCCTGCATTTGCAGTCGAGGGTATCTCGAGCATATCGCAGCGAATGACCGTCTAGCGCCCCGTTTCGGTCGTTCTCGACTTAAGGCGCAGGTCCCGAAAGTTGACGTTTGGCGAAGGGGACACAATCGTCCACTCGATGGCGCAGAGTAAATGCACAAAATCACCGCAGATGACTTAGCCGCCCCCTGCGGCGACCGTCGCGGCCTCAAACCTTTCCAGGAGGATGCGCCCCACACCGGGGGAGCGTATACAGATACCGATTTGCTGGCGTGGGTTATCGTCTGTCGTGTCAGCCGAAAGCCAATTCTGGCTAATTATGACAGCCACGTCATCGTCCCAGGTGAGGAATTTCGCATGTAGTCGCGGGCGATGAACGGGCCGGATCCGAACGCCGGACTTAGCCGCTTCGCTCGTCAACCGCGCGATATCGGTCGCCGTGATCGCGCCGCTGTCCTCGCCGTAAAAAAGGCGCACGTCCAGATCGCGAGCACGTTTCGAGGCCGCGAACATGGGTGCCACGATCAGGTTGTTCGCCGCGCCCGCAAACCGGTGGCTGGCGATGACAAGGCTCTTATTGGCAGAGTCCCTCGCCTCTCGAACGAGCTCCGCATGGTCAGATCCCAGGAGAACGCAAACGCTTGCCCTGCCTTCGTGCTGCGCGCGCTGGCTTCGCAGGTTGACGGCCTGGGCGCCGGACACAGTGGCAGCGGCCGCCCGTGACAAAGGGTGCCAAGGTGATGCTGCTGATTGCCAGCGATTGATCGATCTCACCGGCGGCCTTCCGCTTTTCGTGCTGAACGCGATCTCGGTTGCGGGATCCGACTACGATGGTTCGTTGAAGCGGTTTTGCACCGATCTCGCGCAATCAGCGCATACGAAGGAAGTTGCCCAGGACCTTATTCTCGGACGGGTTTTTGACCGATTGCCTAAGGCAGTGGCTGACATTGCCGAACTGCTCAGCCTCTGCGATGCGCCACTGACGCGCGCGGAAATACAGTCGTATGTTGCGGCAGCGGAGGGGACCGATCGGTCCGTCTTCGATCGGGCTCTCAGCCAATTGGTGAGCCAAGGGCTGCTGCAGGTTTTTGCCCGCGACCGGATCAAGCTCCACGATGCAGCCCGCGCGGTGGGCAAAGGACGACTGCTCCTTCTCGGCACCGAGACGGTTAAGGCGCGACGGGAGGCGCTGCGAGCTGTCGTGCAGAAGAGCCTTGTGGAGAACTGGCAACCAGCGAAGCTATCGCTTTTCCTCCGACTAAGCGGGGATGTTGGGCGTCTGGATATTCTTGTCGAAATGGCTACGGACGAGCTCTTCCACGAAATGGGTGCATGGCCCGAGATCGAAGCTTATCTGGAGCACGGTGCACAGGATGTTGCTGTTCCCCCTGATGAGCGGATAAAGGCGCTCGATGGATTGGCATTCGCCGATCTAAAATCTGGTTCTGACCGCGCCGTTTTGTGGCTCGACCAAATGGATGCTCTGATAGCAGCTAACAATCTGGGGCCCGAGGAACGGCTTCGCGTAAGAATGAAGCGAATGAGTTTCCTCGCCGGCAAAGGTGACCGGCGCGGCGCTTTGAATCTAGTGGCCGACCTGACACCTGTTGTCAAAGATCTCCCTGCCGGCCATCGGCGTGTATTTTGGCATAATGTGGCTTGTGCAGAGCTCGCATTGGGAGATGCGCATGCAGCGGAGAAGAGGGTTCGGCCTCTCATCAAAGATTACTACGAACTGATAGGCCTGACGCCCGAGCGAGTGATGGGGAATAATGCGCCCGAGTTGGCGCGGATGCTCAAGAAAGGCGCGGATGTTGATGACATCAAGCATCTCGCAGATTCCTTAGACGTGCTTGCTAAGGCGCTTGATGCACAGGGCCAGTTTTCTCCGTTTGCTCGCATCCACGCCCTGAAATTCTACGATCTGGCGCGCGCCCCAGACTCCTTGTTTCGCGTGGGTCAGGATCTTGTCGATCAATTCATCAGCAAGGGCGACTTCGACGGTGCGCTCAACATGATGGAGACCATTGTTCTTCCACAGCTTCGGCAGTGGAAGCTCGCCGATTATGTGATTACTGTCCGCTCCCAATATGCCGTTGTCCTCGCCTATTGCGAGCGATACTCCGCAGCTGAAGCCGAGATGGAGCGTCTTGAGCCCTATAAGGCCGGCCTTCCTCCCTTGGCGCAGGCTGAGCTTGAGAACCAGCAAAAGCTAATCGCACGACTGCGGACGTTCGGGCCGCCACCAAAATGGGTGCCGCCTCCAGGCTTTCTCGAAAGCCTTGCAAGTCACGTCGCGAGATCCGACAAGCCGCGAGTGGCGGCGGCACGGACGGATAAGCGCAAGATCGGGCGAAACGAGCCCTGCCCCTGTGAGTCAGGCAAGAAGTTCAAACATTGCCATGGGCGCTGACACTAACGCCTGCACTCAATGGATCAGAGCGTTGGCGCGCATCAGACGCTCGTAGTCCTCGATGCTGATCACGACGACCACTACGCGGCCGTGCTTTTCGATCCTCACCGGTTCGTGACGCGCAATGTCAATCATCTGCCCGAAACCGTTTTTGGCTTCGGCGGCTGACATGGTTTTCATCTGGCTGCGAAGCCCCCATTTCGGCCATAATGTCCAAATTGGACGATCTGAGCAACCACAAACGCGGGGGTTCGGCTTGCTCGGATGATATATTTCCAGATCCCGGCTTGCTCGAAGGATCGTCACCTACATGGACTAAGAGCCTGCAAAACTGCAGGCGAAGGGGGCGAGAGCCATGCCGCCCAAGGCTCAATGAAAAGGCTCATCATTTGTTGAACCGCCCTTCGACCGGGTGTCCGGCTAACTGCGGGGACATACGCTTTCGCGTATATTTCTCTATTATACGCATTCCCGTATATTTATGTTTTAAACGCATTCGCGTATATTGACATTTTATACGCTATCGCGTATATTGGTCATTGGAGGCTTCCATGACTGACCAGATCGCTCGCACAGAAAAACAACTCGGCGCCATCGTCCGCCGCGCCCGCAAGCAGGCCGGTCTTAGCCAAGGCACGCTTGGCGAACAAATTCACCTACGGCAAGGCACAGTATCGCGGCTCGAAGCCGGGGAACCGGCCGTACAGCTGCGCACCTTGATGGAGGCGCTCTCTGCACTCAAACTCGAATTGGTTGTGCGCCCGCGCAGTCAAGGCAGTGCCGCCGACATCGAGGACATGTTCTGATGGGACGCAAGCGCGCGCACGTCCCTCTTAATGTCTTCCTGAACAGCCGCCTTGTCGGCGTACTGCGGCGCGAGTCTACCGGTGCTACCGACTTCCAGTACGCGCGCGACTGGCTCGACCGGCGCGGCACCTTCCCAGTATCGCTCTCATTGCCGCTGCGCGAAAACCGCTATATCGGCGCCCCGGTCATCAACGTCTTCGACAATCTGCTGCCCGACAGCGACCCAATCCGCAAGCGCGTAGCGGAGCGGGTCGGTGCAGAAGGCACTGACGCCTTCAGCATGCTGACAGCACTCGGCCATGACTGCGTCGGCGCGCTGCAATTCCTACCCGACGGGATCGATCCCGGAACCGCCGGCGACACCGACGGCAAACCCGTCAGCGACGATGAGGTCGCGGACATCATCAAGAACCTCGCCGCTGCACCGCTTGGTATGGGTGAGGACGAGGATTTCCGCATTTCCATTGCCGGTGCCCAGGAAAAAACCGCCCTGCTGCGCAAGGACGGTCGGTGGTTCAAACCCAGCGGTACCACCGCGACGACCCACATCCTCAAACCGCAAATCGGCCAGCTCCCGAACGGCATCGACCTCTCGAACAGCGTCGAAAATGAGTACCTCTGCCTGAAATTGCTGGAAGGGTTTGGCCTCCCCACCGCGAACGTTGAGATCGCTGATTTCGGGGAACGGCGCACATTGATCGTCGAGCGCTTCGACCGTCTGTGGACAAGAGATGGTCGCCTGCTGCGACTGCCGCAGGAAGATACTTGCCAGGCGCTATCGATCCCTCCCACCAAGAAGTACCAGTCCGACGGCGGCCCCGGCGTGCGCGAGATCATCAACCTGCTCAAAGGCAGCGATACGCCTGAAGCCGACATAGCGGCCTTTCTCCGCGCCAACATCATCTTCTGGATGCTCGGCGCCACCGACGGCCACGCAAAAAACTTCAGCATCTTCCTGAGTCCTGGCGGACGCTTCCGCATGACACCGCTCTATGACGTACTGACTGCTCAACCCAGCCTCGATGCAAACCAGGTCCCGCGTAAAAAATTCAAGTTGGCGATGTCGGTCGGGAAGAGCCGCCACTACGCCATCCACGACATCATGCCGCGACATTTCATGCAGACGGCGGACCTCGCCGGCGTCGGCACCCCGGCGATGCGGGCGATCTTTGAAGGCATTGAAGCGAACGCAGAACGACAAGCAGAAGCTGTTATCTCGTCGCTGCCCGGTAGCTTCCCCGATCAGCTCGTGACATCCACAATGGAGGCCATCAAAGACCGCACACGGCTGGTCGCAGATTCACTGTCGGCGGCCTCTCATGTCTGAGGCAGGGCAAAACCCTCGCATTGCCATTCTTGGCTGGGGCTCACTCCTCTGGGACAAACGCCCCGATTTCGACGAGCAACACGAAAGATGGCAGATCGACGGCCCTGCGTTACCACTGGAATTCAGCCGCTACTCGACGTCCCGCAATGGCGTACTCACACTTGCAATCGACACGGTGCACGGCACGTCTTGCCCGACCGGATACGCGATCAGCAAGCGCCGTAATCCCGACGATGCCATTGCCGACCTGCGCTGCCGCGAAGGCACCATCATGCGATATGTGGGCCTTTACTTTCGCGACGGATCAAGATGGGGCAATCCACAGGTCCCTGAGACCATATCAGGATGGGCAGCGACTCACGGCATGGATATCGTGATCTGGACCGGGCTATCCAGCAACTTTCAAGAGAAGGTGGGCGAGCCGTTTTCGGTGGAGGCCGCGATCCGGCACATCCAAGGTCTCCCCCCGGAGGTAAAGGCACAGGCCGCGGAGTATGTGTGGCGCGCACCTGATTTCGTGCAGACACCCCTGCGCGCAGCGCTGGAGGCATCCCCCTGGTTTGCGCCTCGTCAAAACGCAGATCGCAAAACCTCATGACTTATCGCGCAAGATATCGCTTTAAAATCCTCTCAGCCCTGCAAGTTCCCGACGGCGAATCTTTGACTTTCGCGATCCCCGGTTTGCCGCCTGCAACGCTAGAGATGGGCGAGGATGCTTTCCCGTTTGGCAAGTGGGCGATCCTCAAGATGTCGGGCTTCACGACCGAAGATGAGGCGCGCCGCGCGGGGCAGCAGCTAGGTGACACCCTACTGATCGTCGGCGCCGTAACCAAGCTGGGCATCGACATCGGTTTCAGCCTGTCTACCCTTCGGTTCAGCGCCGAGATCCACGGGGCCGCAAAGTCCAAAACGGGGAAAGACCTGCGCGCTGAAACGCACGGGTTGATGATTTACGAGGAAGATACAGTAAGTATCGTTGGCATGACCGCACAAGGTAGTGTCCTGCTCACGGCGGATGCGTTGGAGGAGCGCCTCACTGCGTGGGTCGGGACGACGGGTACGCTGACCGAACGCCAGAGAAACTGCGCTGCGCTCCTCAACGACTCATTCTTCGTGCCACAGACCGAAGGACAGTTCGTTCTTCGTGTATCGGCCGTCGAGGCCCTATGCGACCAGTCCGATGTCGGAACGGACTACCAAGCCGCCATTTCCAAGATTGAAGCCTTTGTCGCTGGCGAGGAGCTCGCAGCTGACCGGCGCGCTCATTGGGCCGTGGGGGTAATGACAAGACAAAACGAAAGCTAACGCAGGCGCCGGCTCCGCACAGAATATTTGCCACAAACGCGCCACAGACTGAAAAAGACCGGTTCGGAGAATGGCGGATTTCTGCGGGTTACAGAGGGAAGGGCTCTTGTGGCAAAACACGGTGTTTTTCGAAGGCTGTAGTCGCCAAGCGCCTGCTAACTCATTGATTTAAAAACTGGAGCGGGTGAAGGGAATCGAACCCTCATAGCCAGCTTGGGTCTTGTACACCGACCAAGACCGGGCTTTTTGAGGAAAGCCCGGTTTATCAAGCCCTTGGCCCGGCTGGGGGTATGGGATTATGTTCCATAATTAAGCTTATGCGAATTAATTCTGTAGAACCCTGTTAGAAAGGTCACCACTCTCCCCATTAGAGATGTCACTTTTTCCTTGGCGTTGTGTGGAGTTGCGCGTGATGACGGTGTTGTCGATGAGCCGAATGGAGATCGACCGGGTTCATGTGTTGCGGGATTTGCTGGCGGAGCGGATACGAACGCGCGAAGCGGCGCAGTTGATGGGCGTGATGACGCGGCAGGTGTTTCGGTTGCTGCGGGCCTATCATGCTGGCGGTCCGGCGGCGCTGATCTCCAAGAAGCGTGGTAAGCTGAGCAACAGGTCCTATCCGCATGGCAAGCCGATTGCGTTTTACTCGGACAAGCACGCGACGTTCCGGGTCAACAAGGTTGGCGCGACGGGTGGCGATGGCATGACGCAGTTCGGCCGGGCGCTGCACGAACTCAACATCGACATCATCTGTGCCAACATTCCGCAGGCCAAGGGCCGTGTCGAACGAGCGAACGGAACCTTGCAAGACCGGCTCGTCAAGGAGATGCGCCTGGCTGGCGTATCCACGATCGAGGCCGGCAATGCGTTTTTGTCTGCCTTCATGGAGGATTACAATAGGCATTTTGCTAAATTGCCTTTCAACGACAAGGACTTGCATCGTCCGCTTGCTGCCCATGACGATATCGAGGACGCCTTTGCCTGGAAGGAAGCGCGCACGGTTTCGTTCAATCTGACGCTGCAATACGACAAGGTTCTGTTCATGCTCGAGCCGAACGAGACCACCAGGCCCCTCGCCCGTCAGCGGGTCACGATCTACGACTATCCGGACGGTCATTTCGCCATCAAGCACCAGGGCCGCTCCCTGCCCTACAAGGTGTTCGACAAACTCCAGCAGGTCGATCAGGCCGCAATCGTCGAGAACAAGCGTCTGGGCCAGATATTGGCTATGATTGCCGAGCAGCAGAAGCAGATGGACATGAAGCGCAGCAACAAGGCTCCGCGGCGCCGTGGTCAGGGCCAGAGCATGTTTAAGGTCGGTTGAGCTGCGCTACCCCGACCAGCTGCTGAGCTGCGCTACCCCGACCAGCTGCGCCGCGCTGCTTGCGGCAGAAAGGGCCACGTTGCGGCTGCCTTGATGGATATCCATGATACCATTGCCAACAAGTTCAAACACCGGCCATCACGCACCGATATCATGGACCCGAACGGATGCACAAACACATCGCTATTATTACAGCGTTGGAATACTTGCGTGAGCGCCTAGGCCATCAATCATTCCAACTGCTCGATCATTGGAATGGGGATCGTATGGCTATCGGTATTGCTTCTCCCAATGATGCCAATTGGCTCGTTTATATCGCCTGCACCGACACGCTTCCGTCGGCTTACACTGCCATCTTAGAGCGAGGGTCATCGCCTGATGACGAGATTCCCTATGAGGAGTGCGGAAGCTTCGAAGGACTCGACATTAATGGCTTAGCTGATGTTGTCTCCGCTCATCTGCAACACTGAAAGTGCACAGACGAACCTATATACGCCTGCTCACCGTGACATTTTTAACGAGCACAAACAACGACTTGTCTATCGAGCGAAGACAAATTCTGTAGAACGCTGCGTTCTATTTCGAAGTGCGACTTGCTAGCGATGTCAAAGGCTTATCGTTAGTTCAGGTCCCCTCATGAAACGCACCTACTCCCAGATCAGTTTGGATGAACAACGTAAGATCGAGCGCTGGCGCCATGCCGGCGTGAGTGTCGACGTCATCGCGGAAAAGCTCGGGCGGCACCGCCACCACCTCAACTCGACGCCCCGCAAATGCCTGGGTTTTCGAACCCCGGCCGAGGTCTTCCGCCGAAAGCTGATGGCAGCCCGGCGATGAAATCGCTATCCTCCGCCTGCCCGCAGTCGCACTTCGACGAGAACTCACAAGTTGATATTGGAACGGTCGCTCATAGCGCCAAGAAACCACCGTCGACCGGCAGCGTGTGGCCGGTCACCATTCCGGACGCACGGCTCGCCAGATAGAGAAAGGCTCCGGCAACCTCCTCCGCCTCGGCCAGCCGGCCCATCGGCGTCAGCAACCTGATCGTGTCCATCGTCTCAACGCGGTCGAGCAGCGATGCCGTCAACGGCGTCCGAACGTAGGTCGGAGCGACGGCGTTGACCCTTATGCCGGTCTTCGCCCATTCGACTGCAAGAGCCCGCGTAAGATTGACGACCGCTCCTTTCGTGGTCTGGTACGAGACGTTGGGGTAGATGCCGCCTGATAGCCCCATCACGGAGGCGGTGTTGACGATGCGTCCGCGACCCTCGGGTATCATCCAGCGGGCCGCAGCACGGGCGCAGATGAACATGCCTGTCATGTTGACTGAGACCACGCGGTCCCAGTCCTCGACTGCCAGCTCCATTGTCGGCCTTCGGATGGCAATCCCGGCGTTGTTGACCAGAATGTCGATCCGGCCGTAGCGAGCGTGAACGTTTGCAAAGAAACTCTCGACCGCCGCCTCGTCGGTCACGTCGAGGGAATTCTCTCCATTTCGATCCGCGATCTCGACCGTAGCGCCGGCCTCGGTGAAGACCGAGGCTATCGAAGCGCCTATTCCACTTGCCCCACCTGTGACGATGGCGACTTCGCCGTCCATGCGGAACAGATCCAGCATGATCAGGCCGCCTTCAAGCGACGGGGCAGACCCAGTATCGCCCTGGCCTCTTCCGGAGAGGCCGGCTCCATGCCCAATTCGCGGATGATGCGGACGATGCGTTCCACCAGTTGGACGTTTGTCGCAGGCTGTCCTGGCCGGTAGTTGAGATTGTCCTCCAGTCCGACGCGAACATGGCCGCCGAGCAGAAGCATCTGCACCGTCGCCGGAAGTTGCGATTCACCGGCGGCGCTCACCGTATAGATCGAATTGGCGGGAAGCAGTTCGACCATCAGCTGCAGCATCTTTGGGGAATAGGGAACCGCGCCCTGGAAAACATTGTGGAGACCCAAACAGAGGTTGACGAAATAGGGCGGCTCATCGAGCCCTTCAGCGATCAGCGTCTGCATGTCCTGCAGAATATGCGCCGGACTGAAGGCTTCCCATTCCGGCTTGATCCTCTTTTCACGCAACCGCGTGGCAAACTGGCGGGAAAGCCTCGGCGACGTACTCAGCAAGGTCTCGCGTCCGCCGACGGTGGCGAGCACTGTCATCGCGTTCAGGGTCACCATGTCGGCGCCGCCATCCGCCGCTTTCATGCGCTCTTCGAGCGCGACTTCCCACAAATCGCCGCCAATCCTTCTCGCCATGTCCCCGGTGAGGCCGCCGCCGCCCGAATTATTGATGACGATGTCACAGCGGCCGCGAATAAGCTGGTTGATCCTGCGATAGACGCCGGAATCGCATGTCGGGCCATCATCCGCAGTGCGGGCGTGCAAGGCGGCGATGCTAGCGCCCGCGTTGAAACAGCGCACGACGTCGTCGGCAATCTCATCCGGCTGGGTGGGCAGATTCGGGTTTTGCGCCTTCATGGCAAAACCGCCCGTCGGCGCCACCGTCACGATTACTTTGCGCGACATCATGCATTCTCCGATTTCATGAAAGCTTTTCGCCAAGAGTTGCCCGCTGGTCCAATGCCTGCCTCAATCCTTCGAGCCAGATCACAACAGCCTCGGCCCCAGGGTCGGAATGTCCTACCGCCCGTGTTCCGAGGTAGCTGGAACGACCGCGGCGCGGCAGAAGCGTAGCTGTCGTCGCCGCGCCGGCTCTTGCTGCGGCGAGTGCGTCGTCTAGTGCGACGCGCAGTACATTCCCGTGAGTGACGGCCTCCCGGAAGGCCACCGCAGCGGGAACAAGAGCATCAAGCATCGTGCGATCGCCGACCTTGGCCCCTCCTAAATCTGCGATTCCGGAGCACGCGGCATCGAACGCTTCGGACCAGGCAGCAGCGTCGGTCGATTGCGCCGCCCTAAGCTTTTCCGAAGCGCGCAATGTAGCGATCGCGTAAAGCGGTCCAGAAGTTCCGCCGACGACCTTCCGCAGAATTCCGGAAATCGCGCGCAAGGCCTTCGACGGATCCGCGAGATCGCGATCCGAAAGTTCGCGCTCCAACGCGTCGACGCCGCGCGTCAGGCTGATTCCAAGGTCGCCGTCGCCGACAGTCCGGTCAAGCGCGATGAGTTCGCCTTCCGCGTCGCGAACGGCGGCGATGACATGGCGAAGCACTCGGCGGGCCGAGGCGGCGGCTTTGACATCCACCTTTTCGGCGGCTCCAGCCCCGTCGACCGACCGCTTGTCGGGTTCGATGCGCGTGACGGCTTGCGTGGGCGACGAAAGAGGCAAGGCCGGCCAGGCGGGCGCGGTCGCCGAAGCGTCGAGACGCGCGAGTCTTGCCGCATCGAGCTTAATCAGCGATAGGGAGCAACCGGCCATATCGAGCGCCGTGAGGAAGGTACCGCAAAGCACCCGCTTCACTTTGATTCCCTTGTCGGACAGCCGGCTGAAGGCCCGCCGCGCGACGATGTTGAGCTCCATCGTCGGGGTTGCACCCAGATTGTTCACAAGCAGCGCGACCTCATCGCCGGCGGCGAGGCCCTTGTCCTCGACGATGGCGTCAATTAACCGGTCGGTGAAGGCGTCGGCCGACACAAGCCTGGTGCGTTCCACGCCCGGTTCGCCGTGAATTCCGAGCCCGAGTTCTACCTCCCTGTATCCGAGGTCGAAGCTGGCTTCATCCACCCCAGGTACGGTGCAACCGCTCAGCGCAACGCCCATCGTGCCAACGGCGCGGGCGGCCGCCTCTGCCTCGGCCTTTACCTCAGACAGGGAAAGGCCGGCTGCCGCAGCCGCTCCCGCTACCTTGTGCACGAGGACCGTCCCCGCAACTCCGCGCCGGCCCGCATGTCCACCCGTTCCAAGCGCCACGTCATCCCCGACAAGCACCATGTCGACGGGGATGCCGTCCAGCCTGCCTAGTTCCGCTGCAAGGCCGAAATTCAACCGATCGCCGGTGTAATTCTTGACGATCAGCAGGACGCCCGCCGGCCCGCCGACGGCACGGATGGCCGACAGCACCGCATCTGTGCTGGGCGATGAAAACACATCGCCAGAAACCGCGGCGGTCAGCAGCCCGGCGCCGACATAGCCGGCATGGGCGGGTTCGTGACCCGCGCCGCCGCCGGAAATCAGCGCGACCTCGTCGCGATCGCGAAGCGCGGCGGCGTCGCTGCGAAGGACGACGTTCTCGCCGTCGAGCAATGCCAGCGTCGGATTGGCGCGGACCAGGCCTTCCAGCATTTCAGGCACGGCATATTTCGGGTCGTTGATCAGCTTCTTCATAATACGACTTTCAGGCTGCTTCGGAATGGCGCCAGGCGCCCTGTCAGCCGTTCCTCAGGCCGCCGCCGCTTTCAGCAGTTGCGGCATGCCCAGCATTGCCCGCGCTTCCTCGGGCGTTGCAATTTCGCGCCCCATGTCGCGGGCGAGTTTGACGATGTGCCGGACGATGTCGGCATTACGCGGCTTGCCGCCGAGTTCGAGATAAGGATGATCGCCGAGCCCGAACGACAGATGGCCGCCCTCGGCAATGACCATGCTTGCAACCGGCTGGATACTGCCGGGATACACGAGCGCGATCCACTCGATCGGGCCGTTGGTCGGCAGGAAGTCGAGATGCGCGGCAAGGCCCTTGTAGTTTCCCGGATGACCGGCAAGCAGCCCGCTTTCCGACATCAGCAGGGCGATGTAGGCTGGTCCCTTGATGAGCCCCATCTCGATAAATGCCTGGACGGTGCGGGTGCAGGGAACATTCCAGCAAGTGTGGATTGTCTTGACACCGGCGGCCTGTATCTGCTGCGTGAAATACTGCAGCAGCCGGGTCGGATTGTAGAAAACCTGGTCATCGGTGATGAAGGCCTTCTTCTCCGACGAATAGATGTCAACATTCATCGTCGCCATATCGACCGGCGCGACATCGGGCCTAGTCATCGGGTCACGGACCAGGCTCAGGATGTGATCGATCTTCCGCTCCGCCGCCTCGTGAGTGACATAGCCAAGCGTGGAGTGGACGAGAACGTCCGGCGCCTTCGAGCGTATCCCCCTGATGATCTGCGCATAAGTTTCAAAGTCATTGGCCGCAGCTCCGGTCTTGCCGTCGCGGCCATGGAAATGAACGCTGGTTGCGCCAGCCTCGTAGCATTCGATCGCATCGGTGGCGATCTCGGCCGGTGACCACGGCACGTTGGGATTCTCGTCCCGCATCGCGTATTCGTTCAGCCGGACATCGATGATCAGTTTTTTCATAGCCATATACCTTTGGAGGTGATCTGCTTTTAAAGGCTCGCGCGAGGCGGGCGATTGTTCACGCGTTAGAGTCGATCCAACTCTGGGAGGTCACACCGCCGTCGACCACGAGCGATTGCCCGCTGATGAAGTCGGCGTCGTCCGACGCCAGGAAGAGCGCGGCATTGGCGACATCCCAAGGGGTACCCATCTGGCCCCGGGGGATGTGACGATTGCGCTTGCGCATCATCTCTTCATAGTCATCCGCGCCGTAGGCATCGCGGAGCATCGTGATCATGGGGGTTTCCAGGAAGCCGGCTGTAATCGCGTTGCAGCGGATACGCTGCTTGGCGTATTGCAGCGCGATCTGCTTGGTGAAGGGATCGACGGCGCCCTTGGAAGCGGCGTAGGCAAGTAGCGGCACGCCGGTCCAGCGGATGCCGGCAATCGCGCCGACATTGACGATGGCGCCGCCGCGCCCGTCGCGCTGGAACTGGTCGAGCATCACCGGGATGACGGCGCGGCATGTCAGGAACATGCTTTTGATGTTGACCGCCATGAGACGGTCCCAGTCCTCTTCGCTCGTTTCAAGCGGTCCGCCGACCACGGCAATTCCGACATTGTTATGAAGAACGTCGACGCGGCCGAAATTTTCGAGACAGACGGCAACCAGCCTGTCGACCTCGGCGGCTATACTCACATCGGCCACATGGGCAACGCAGACGCCGCCTTCGGCGACAATGGCCGCGCGCGCTTCCTCAGCGGCTTCAGGATTGCGGTCAACCGCGAGAACCTTGGCGCCCTCGCGGGCGAACAACGCCGCCGTCGCCTTGCCATTGCCCCAGCCGGGCCCGATCGATCCCGCTCCGGTCACAATCGAGACCTTGTCTTCTAGCCGTAGCCTACCCTGTCTCATGCTTGGCTCTGAATGTGATCTGGAATTGCTGTTATCGATGATGCTCTGACGACATTCAGTTCGGCCGATCCTGCAACCGACCCAACCCTGCCGCTTGTCTTCTGAGGCTCCGTCTCGCCACGTATTTGGCGCAATATGTGCGCGCGCAGTTGCGCGAATCTCGGTTCGGTCTTGGTCGAGATCTGGTCGCGCGGAACCGGCAGCGGAATATCAATCGTCTCGACCACTTCGGCCGGAGACCCGCGCAACACGACAACGCGATCCGACATATAGACCGACTCGTCGATGTCATGTGTGACGACAAGAACCGACATCCCGAACTGATCGCGCAGCCGCAGGGTTAGATCTTCCAAATCCGCGCGGGTCTGGGCATCCACCGACGCGAAGGGCTCGTCCATCAGCAGCAGCCGCGGTTTGCAGGCAATGGCGCGTGCGATCGCGACGCGCTGCTGCATGCCGCCGGACAGTTGCCAGGGATATTTGTCCTCATTGCCGCGCAGCCCAACCGCCTCGATTGCCGCGTGGGCGGCCGCCAATCGCTCCTGTTTGGAAGCAATGCGATTGAGCAGCGGAAGAGTGACGTTGCCGATCACCTTGAGCCAGGGCATCAGCGACCGGCTGTAGTCCTGGAAGACCAGACAAACGTCCCGCAGCGGCCTATCCACGAGGGTGCCGTCAAGCTCGACCTTGCCGGCGACTGGCTTGGACAGGCCCGCGATGCAGCGCATCAGCGTCGATTTGCCAACGCCCGACGGGCCAACCAGACAAATCACTTCGCCCTTTTCGACGGAACAATCGAGATCGCGAAAGATAACCTTCAGTTGCGAGCCGGAGCCGTAGCTCATCGAAAGTCTTGAGATCTTGAGCATCGTCTCCCTCCCTAACGAGTTGCTGCGCGGTTGATCGTGGCGCGGCCCCAATGCCAACGAAGCGCGCGTTTTTCAAAAAGCGTCATCAGGCCGTTCAGGGCGTAGCCCACGATGCCAAGCATCAGCAGCGCGGCCCACATCTGGGGCATGTCCCATCCTTGTGTCGCGGACAGGATGACGTAACCGATGCCTCTGGTTGAAGCGAAGAGTTCACTGCCGACCATGGCGACGAGCGCGATCGATACGGACAGCCTGAGCCCGGCGACGATCTGGGGACTGGCGGCCGGCAGGATCACCCGAAATAGGACGCTTCCCCGGTCCAAGGTCAGGCTGCGGCCGACATCCCGCAGCGTCGGATCGATGTTACGCACCCCTTCCGTCGTGTTGAGAAGGACCGGCCAAATCGAGCCGAAGGCGATGATCGCGATCTTCTCGATATCGCTCGTGCCGAGCATCATGATGATCAGCGGTATGAGCGCGATCACCGGAATGGCGCGCATGACTTCCAGCAGCGGCAGGACGTGCCTGGCGAAGCGGGATAGACCAAGCGCCGTGCCCGCGGCCACTCCGATCGTCGCGCCGATCAGCAGGCCGAATCCGAAATTGCGCAGGCTGGGCAGGAGATCGGTCCAGAACCTGGCGAACAGCCAATCCTGGCCGAACCGCTCCAGAATCACCGATAGCGGTGGAAAATGCAGCGACTGACTGCCGCGCGACGTAAACCACCAAAGCAGGACCACGAGGCAGGGCAGCCAGAGTTCCGCAACGATCTCGCGAAGCCACCTGTTCATCGCGAGGTCCTCCGGTTGGAGGCCTTCCAAGGCACGACCGCGCGCTCGAGCGCATAGGCGAGGACCGTCATGGCCACGCCCAGGCCTATAGCGACCAGCGTATAGGCATAGACATCCATTACTGCACCGACGCTCTGGGCTATCGCGATCGCGGAACCTACGCCTGGGACAAGCGTCAAGACTTCCACGCCGATGCAAAGCAGCAGGCCCATGGTGGAGGCCAGGCGCAGGCCGGTCGTGAGATAGGGAAGGATGGCCGGAAAGATGACCCGTGTGTATAAGACCCTGCGCGAAAGGCGCATCGACCGGCTCGTCTCCAGGATCATCGGATCGATGTCCCGTATGCCGTATGCGACCTGGAGCATGATCGGCCAGAGCATGGTCGGCACGGTAACCATCAGCTCGGTATAGCGCCGCGCGCCGAACAAGAGCAGCGCAAGCGGAATAAGGCCGAGCGGAGGGACACTGCGCAATGCGTCGACGATAAGCCTTGTACTGCGGTAGGCGAAATCGCTCGACCCCACTAGAACACCGAACGGAATGGCCACGGCCGCCGCGATCGCAAGCGAAATCGCCCAGCCGCCGAGTGTTTCGCTGGCGCGTGCGAGTATGTCGCCCAGCGCGATCAGTTCTCCGATTTTCCCCAAGGTTGGCCCGAGCGGAGGAAGCACTTCTGCTCCAACCAGCCCACTGCGCGTCGTTACTTCCCAAATGATGAAAGGCAGCGACAGCACCAGGAACTTGGGAACAAGATCGTAAACAGCTTCGCTTGCCGAGAAGGCTCGCGACAGAAGCGAGCCCCCATTTTCCGTCGCGCTCATTGGAACACCAATGCAGCCGGGTCGACATCTCCCTTGATGAACTTGTAATCCTGCGACAGCTTTTCGACTGCGGCAACCTGCTCCACGGTGACCGTCGCCCGAAGCTTTGGCAGCGTTGATGCCTTGGCGTCGGCTTCAGGCGTCTTGAACCATTTTACCAAGGTTGCCGACACTGCATCCGGATCGGACAGGGCAAGATCGATGCTTTCCTGCATGGCAGCCTGAAAAGCCCGGAGTTCGGGCTGATGTGCCCCGACGAAATCCTTCGAACTGATTACCACCAGACGGGGCAGGTCCGCGAAGGCCTGGAAATTGGGATTACCCAGCGGAGCCGCGAACTCGCCGGTGGCCATGAAAGATCGATAGAAGGGATCGTGGATCACGGCGCCCTGCACATCGCCGTTCTGCAGGGCGCCTCTCATCGCAGCCGCTGGAAGGACTGTGAATTTAAGCGAGTTCGCATCGCCGCCATGACGGTCGATGGTGACCCGGGCGGCCAGTTCGTCCGCGCTATTCAGGGCGACCACCGCGATTGTCTTGCCGTTAAAGTCGGCGCCGGTCTTTGGTCCGTCCTTCAGGACGATCAGCCCATCAGGGTCCGCGCCAGCTACGCCCTTCGCCCAGACGCTGAGACCGGCGACGACAGAAAGAGGCAATCCAGCGGAAGCCGCAGAAACGGAATGCTGCAGCGAATTCAGTGCCAGATCAACCTGGCCGCTTGTCGTCGACTGCACGATTGAAGCCGTGGACAGCGTGGTGGGCAGCAGGTTGATCCCATGCTTCTCGAAGATCCCCCGATCCAGCCCGAGGAGCGGAACGGCCGCGTCGGTGATCGGAAAGACGCCGAGTCGAATGTCCTTCAGCGCCGCCTTGGACCCGGACTGCGCCTGTCCGCGAAGCGGCAAGGCGGCCAATGCAGTTATGACGGCTAGCCCAATGGCTACCGCGCGGCGCGAAAATGCGCGCTTGCTCAAAACCATCGCATTCCTCCCTAGGGAATAGGCGTCTTCTCGCCATATATTTACAATACGTAGCGTATATTATAAGCATCAGCTGTCAAGGGGAAAAGCGATGTCGCTGCCTATCCCGCCCTTCGACAGCAAACTGCTTTATTTACGGTACGATATGTATATTGAGGCGGAACGAAGCGGCAGAGGAGATGCGACGGTGAAGAAGCTAGCTGAAAAGTTCCCGCCCACGGAGGACGCCGAGGAAGCGCCGCGGCGACCGCGTGGGAGACCCCGGCATACGGCCACGGACGTCGCCATTAGCGGAGCAATTATCGAGTTGCTCGCCGAAGTGGGCTATCAGCGGCTATCGTACGATCTCGTCGCACAGCGCACGGGCGCGACTAGGCCAACAGTCTACCTGCGGGGCAGTAACAAGGTGCTGCTTGTGCTCGGCGCGCTCATCGAACACTACGGCATCGATCCCACCCCCGATACCGGCTCTCTCGCGACGGATCTGTTGCATCTGCAAAAATCGCAAATCCGGTTCTGGAATGATCCGGTTATCGCCGGACTGTTCCCGGGCCTGCTCGCTGACATAAGCAGTGATCAGGAACTCGCGGATATTTGGTGGCGGACCTTCATCGCGCCGCGGCGCGCTTCCACAGTGCGCGCTCTCGAAAGGGCAAAACAGCGGGGCGAGTATGATGGTGCGCTGGACAACGACTGGGTCTGCGATCTACTGACCGGACCGTTGATCTGCCGCGCCTTCCTTGGCGGGTATCGCAAGCTGCCTGAATCGATCGGCACGGAAATGGTCGACATATTTATGAACGCCTACATAAAGCCCCGCCAAGCAGAGTGATGCCATATCCGGACCGGCATTGCCGGCCTATCCGTTTTTCTGAAATTCAATGGGATAGCCCACGAGGCTGCCCACTCGGTCGACGACCCGTCGTAGAGCTTCACGCCACTAGCGCCGAACACCTCGCTCAGCACGAAATAGAGAAGCGAGGCATGGTGAGCCACCGGCAATAGGTGACGACCATCCCCGGATTTTCAAGCGGTTCCCGTATCAGCTCTCGCAACGCAACTCGGACTAGAAACCTCGGTCAGCGGGGCGACGGGGCCTAGCAGCCCACCCCCGTCGTACCAGGCGCCCACTGCTCCGCGCCCGACAGGGTTCCGCGGTTGCAAAGCTGGACGACGGTGATGCTCACCAGAATGCCGGCCTTCGGCGCATCATCGCTCAGGATTTTGCAGAGCAGCTGTCCGTCGAGGGGCTGGACAAGGAAGGCGTTGAAACGCCCGCTCTGAATAGCGTTCTGGATCTGGTTGAATTCCTTGGTCGCGGACCAGCCGCTGTCAAAAAATTGGATTTCGGCGCCAACCTTCGCTGCGGTTTCACGCAAGGATTCAAGGTTTGCCCGCAGAAAGCTGTTCTCGGAGGGCGCGAAATACGCCAGCCTCAGCGGCTGCGCCGTATCGACCGAGACCGAGATGCCATTTCCGACGCGATGTCTTTTGGCTCGGACCGAGCTGCCGTTGACGCGGCCAACAGAGCCAGGCTCATCCCAAAAGCCGATATGGCGCGCACAAAACATTTCATCTTCAATCCTCCCTTGAAGAAATTGCCCCAACCGGCGGATGCCGGCGGCTCGGAACCTAGTCTGACCCGGCAAAGCGCAGTTCGTCGCCAACGCTGATGAAGCGCCCGACCGTCGGGTCAGGAAAATGGGCGGGAAAAATCAACGTGTCGGTGTCGACGTGGGTTTCCACCAGACGACGTCTATCTTCCGTCGCCAGGACCGGATCCGCGTCACCGCCCACGCAGAGCGACAGATCGAAAAGCTGTATCGGATGATGGATCACATCCGCGGAGAAAACCGCCCGCTGTCCGGCCGATTTCGCGTGAATGATGACCTGCCCCGGCGAATGGCCTGGAGCGCCCTCGAACCACACGCCGCCGGCAATTTCTTCATGCACGCGATGATCGAGCGCGACCAGATCCGCCTGCCCTGCTTCCGCGATCGGCAGAACACTGTCTTCGAAGGAGCGCGCTACATCCGCAGCAATCGGGTCGGTCGGCTTGCTCGCATGAAAGCGCTCATAATGCGCGAAGTCGACGGCGCTCATGATGTAGCGGGCATTCGGGAAGGTCGGCACCCATCGACCATCGGCAAGCCGCGTATTCCAGCCGGTGTGATCTGGATGGAGATGGGTGCAAAGAACGACGTCGATATCCTCCGGCCGCAGGCCGATGGCCGCAAGTTTTTCGAGATAAGGGGTGTTGAGATCGTGATGCATCGGAAGCGCCGGGCGCTGCTTATGGTTGCCGCTGCACGCATCGACTAGGATCACGCGCCCACCGGTACGGACGACGTAGCTATGAAAGCTGAGGAAGACGTCTCCCGCATCGCGATCGACGAAGTTCGGCCCAATCCATTCCGCCGCCCTGCTGACGCGCGCCCGCGACAAATCGCGAAACAGGAATTCTGGCGCGAAGCGGCAATGTCCGCATTCGACGATGCGGTCGACCGTAATCGATCCTACGCGAAACGTTTTGTGCAACCATTCCTCCCGCATTTTATTTACAATATGTACTGTATATTATTATTGATATCTGTCAATAGGCGTCATGACACGCTCGTGTGACCAGGTCTCGCGCTTGGGCGTTGTAATTGTCGATGAAGCGGGCAAGCCACATATTGGCCTCTTCCTCGGTTCGCGGCTGATGGAAGTGATAGAGCGTCTCATTCGCTTCCTTCACGGTTGGGAATGGCCGCTCGACCTTGCCCTTGGATCGGGCAGTGACGCGTCGGCCATCAGATTCCGCCGGCATGTGGGTCAACACTCGGACGCCCAGCCGTTCCATCACGGTCTGGAAAACGCCGCTCTTGGCGATCGGCCCGTTATCGAGATAGAGCTTGTCGGGAATTCCCTGCAGCGCGGCCTTGTTGCCGTCCTTCAGAGTCATGGCGTTGAACAGGAACCGTAAGCCGTTTTCGGCATCCTCGCCGTAGACACAATGATATTCCTGATAGCCGCCGCCACTGCGGTCATCGACGACACTGAACAGCATCGGTACCGGCGAGCCCTTGCGGTTCGGATCGATCCAGACCGGTTGGTCGATCTCCTTGAGATCGGAAGGGCTGATTTCGAACTGCCAGAGCGCATTGCTGGTGCGCGCCTCGAAGCGCACCGCTGCCGGCGCTCGGGTCTTCTTGGCATGATCAAACCCCTCAGACGCAAGTACCGGTTGACCGTCGGCTTGTGGAGCAGGCCAGCCCGTGCTTGCACCAAGCCGTCCGGTGTCTCGACGCCATACGCCTCGATCAACTCAATGGCACGGGCTGTCGAGAGCCGCCGTCCCCTGCGGTTGGAAGTCCTGATCTTCAGGGCGGCGACCAGTCCGCAATAGCGTTCAAGCTCGGTACGCGGAATCTTGCGAGGTGCTCCAAAATCGGCCCGCCGCAGTCCATTGGGAAGGAGTTGCCCTTTTGAGAGCCCGGTAAATGGCGGTCCGCGACATGCCAAAGAGTTGAGCAGCGTTGTTCACCAGGTTTCGCCGTTCGACATGTCGGGGCGGCAACTGTTCCAGGCGGCGGCGTAAATCCAACAGCGCCTCGGCTCATGCGGCATTCGCCTCGAGCAGCCTCTGCCCCGCATATCATACTATTGCATGAGTATATGCGCGAATATTTCGGATGTATGTTGTTATTGGAATCTCTATGATTCCAAAATTGCATTTTTCTGCATAATCTAGCATTACAGTTGCATATTTTGTTGATCTCTGAATCTCTGGATCACCATGATTCGGAGATCATGGATGATGACTGGCGCATCGATTGAGACGACGCTGGAGCTTTGGGTGTCGTCGTTGCGTGATGTAAAGGCTAGGATCGCCCCTC
>NZ_JBFREW010000030.1:0-37050 GCF_052114505.1 Labrys sp. KB_33_2
CAAAGCCCATCTGAGGGCGGCTGCCGCTCGAACTTTCGAACAACTCTGGAACGCAATCGGCGATATCTGCGATCTCTTCAGCCCAAAAGAATGCTGGAACTATCTTAACGCCGCTGGATATGCGTACGATTAAATGTCCGATGCTCTAGTCCCGAGAACCTGGATCGGAAAGGCGAGATCGCTGCCGAACGAGATCTTTCCCTGCCCGATGTCGACGTCCCACGAGCGGTCGCCGATCAGGTCACCGAGCGCCAATTGCCGGGCGAATGCCGAGCCGGCTTCCGCGGAAAACAGGTCGTTCAAGGTAGGGGCCATGGTTACCGTCCCGGATTGCCGCGTGAATGCCCGACTGCCGATCGGGATGAATCGCGACACCGCATTTCTGCACCGGAGACACGACGAGGCGATGTCCAAGGGAACATTGCCGCCGCATCGTCCCGCCCTGAAGTTCGCCGCACCCGCCCCGCGGCGTTGAATCGCCGCCCGCTTTTCAGCTACCCTCGCCCGGCCACCGCGGAGACCGGCCATGCGCTCACTGTTCCACCTTGCCTATCACGTCACCGATCTCAATGAGGCCCGCCACTTCTATGGCGACGTGCTCGGTTGCGAGGAAGGACGCAGCACCCAGAGCTGGGTGGATTTCGACTTTTTCGGCCACCAGATTTCGCTGCATCTGGGCACGCCCTTCGCCACCAGCCGGACCGGCAAGGTCGGCGATCATTTGGTGCCGATGCCGCATCTGGGTGTGATCCTGCCCCTCGATGCCTGGCTGGACCTGGCCGCCCGGTTGGAGAAGGCCGGCATCGCCTTCGAGATCCCGCCGGTGATCCGCTTCCAGGGCGAACCGGGCGAGCAGCGCACCATGTTCTTCCGCGACCCGAGCGGAAATCCGATCGAGATCAAGGGCTTCAAGGATTTCGACGGCGTGTTCGCGCGATAGACTGGCCATACCAAATGCAACGGGCGCCCGATCCGGCGCCCGTCGTCACGCATCACTGACCAAACGGCCTACCAGACCGCCTGCACCTCCGGCGCCTTGCGTTTGAGATGCACTTGCTCGTCGACGTGGTCGACCCAGTCCAGCGGCACGAAATGATGCACGCCGTCGGGCGAGGTGTTCTTGGCGAGCCGGATCTGGTCGTCGCCGAGATCGTCGACCGTGCCGATATTCACGCCATCGGCGGTGATGACCTCCATGTTCTCGCGAATGTTACCCCCGCCCGGTTCGGGGGCGAGCAGCACGCCGTCCGGGGCCACGGCAGCGAAGCCCGGCCAGCCGCTCTGGCGCCATGTCTCGGCCCGCGCCGGCAGGTCGATCGAACCGTATTCCTCCAGGATCATCCTGGCGGTTTCGATCTGGTGGCTTTCGGCCTCGACCGTGAGCAGCGTGCCGCCGCGGCTCATGCCCTCGGTGTAGAGATAGCGCCGTTCGTCTGGAAAGAAGAAGTGCTTGAGCATCGCCCAGAAGCCGCCTTCGTCACGCCGGTGATCGTAGGAGGCGCTGTCTTCCTCCCGGACATAGTCGGAATTCTCGTCTTTGGCGTTGAGCGTGATCTGGTCGCGGGCAAACCCGGCCGCCAGCAATTGCTCGAGCGCGGCTTGCGCGTCGGATCGATTGTCGTAGAAACCGGTGATGATCTCGGTCATGGCAGACTTCCTTTGCATCCGCCCGTGGAGTCCACGGGCCTAAAGCGTTTTGCGATGAGACGGAATCGCCCGGAATCGCAAAGACGCGTCGAAACAAGGAACCAGAGCAAACAAGCGTTCAGGCATGAACGCGCTTTGCTCTGGGGTGACAGGACGTTCCACTATGACAATGCCTGAGCAGCGCATGCGTTCCATAAAAAGCGCAAATCGGTGACGGCAAATGGTGGGTGGAGAGCCGGAATCCTCCACTTGCGGTCCGGTTTTGGCCGACATCGTACTCCCGATGACGAGACTATCGCTGCAACATTCGGTGCATCACCGGTCGCTGCTGCAGCTGCAAAATGGCCGGGATCACACCCTCCCTCGCCCGCACCGCCTCCACGACGCCCACGGCCGACTCGGTCGGCACCACCCGCGTCAGACGGAACCCGGCCTTGGCGAGAAGCTGCTGGTATTCCTCTTCCGTGCGCTCCTGGCCGCCGGGCAGTGTCAGCATCACCATGTCGAGCAGCTTGCCGGGATGGGGAGCATCGCCGGCGGGCAGCACCATCTCGACGAGCAGGAGCCGCCCGTCGGGCTGCATGGCCTTGTGGACATGGGCAAGAATGGCCAGGCACTGCGCCTCGCTCCAGTCATGGATGACGTGGGAAAGCACATAGGCATCGCCTCCCACGGGCACCGTCTCGAAGAAATCGCCGGCCTCGATCGTCACGCGCGCCCTCACGCCGCGCGCCTCGAGCAGGGCCGGCGCCTCGGCCACCACATAGGGCCGGTCGAACAGGACGCCGCGTGGCCCCGCATGTTGGGCCAGGATCGCCGCGAGCAAATTGCCGGTGGCCCCGCCCACGTCGACCACGGTGCGGAAGGGCGAGAAATCATAGGCTGCGGCGACGGCCGCCGGCTCCTGGCCATGCACGCCGACCATCGTCTCGCTGAACAGGGAGGCTTCGTCCGGGTGCCGCCCGAGATAGTCGAAAACCGGCATGCCATGTACTTTCTCGAAGGCGGTCTTGCCGGTCTGCAGCGAATAGATGATCTCATCGAGGGGTCCAAAGAACCAGGAACTGCCGAAAGTCAGCACCGTGGCCCTGGCCGCGCCCGGCGCGCCGGTCTTGAGCGCCTCGCCCAGCTCCGTCAGAGCGAAGCGCTGGCCAGGATGTTCGCCGAGGACACCCAGGCTGGCAAGGCAGCGCATGAAGCGGTGCAGCGAGGGCGCGTGGAGGCCGAGCGGACTTGCCAATTCGTCGGCGCTGCGCGGGCCGGCGGCGAACTGATCGGCGAGGCCCAGTTTCGCCGCCGCCCAGACCATGCGCGCAACCCAGCTGCCCATCGCGATCTGGATCAGCTTGACATGCGGAGGAGGTTCCTGGACCGTCGGAGAAATCTGCTGGACTGAAGCTGGGCGCGTCTTGTCGTCCATGGCACCTCTCCCGAGCGGCTTGTAATGGACCAAATCTGCAACCTAAAATAGCATGACCATCGATGCCTCGCACGGGAATGATGAAGTTGAATCATACCGCCGCATGGCTGGCCTCCGCCGAGCGCGCCCGGCACGGAAGCGTCGCGGGCAACGCTTCAACCCAAGCACGTTCCTCTTGTTCGAGCCACGGGCACGATCAAGAGGAATCTGCACGATATCAAACGCTTGCAGAATTTCCCGGCGAGGCCCACGGATGGATCTCTCCGGGCAATTCTGCTTGGCCAAAGCCTTCCGTTACCTCGGGGTTCTCTACGGCAATCGCGGAGGACACCGTCTCTCTTCCGCCAGTCCGCCTGCTCCAAAGTGGGCTCGAAGCTCTGGCTACGAATAGCCCTAGCGCGTTCCCGTTTTAAGCCAGGAAACGCGGAGGGAAAAACCGTTAGCGTACGAACAAAAATTACTGAACCGCCCTTATGAAATATTATTTTCCGCAATACTACTTGGATGTACTCCCTCAATCCGGTTGACATTGCGAAAAGTGGGTATAGTCTTCCTGATCAACAGCCCTAATACAGGGAAGAATGGAAGTCGGGGATGTCAATCGTCAGCGTCATTACCGCCTCAGGTAGAGACCAGTGCGACTTTCGACCTTGATGACCAGATAAAACTTGAAATCTAAGGGAGGTTTTCGGACCTCCCTTTTTTATTGCCGTAAGGTTATCTCAAGCGCATCGCACCGAAAACTGGGTGCGGATTTTCGGCAAGAACGATGCGACAGCGATAATCTACGGAGTCCATCTCTTCGCGCCTCGAAATCCGTCGAAGAGCATCGTCCTTCCATGACAATGTTGACGCGGTGGTTTGGCTTGCAAGTCAGCCCGTGATGCGCCCCTTCCCCGCCATCAGCGTCACGCAGGTCGCCGTCAGCGCGACCATGGCGACATAGCCGATGGCGAGGGGGATCACTGTACCGTCGAACACCTGGCCGATCAGGATGCCGATGGCAGCGCCGGGCACCATCTGCAGGAAGCCCTGGGTCGAAGCCGCGGTGCCCGCCACCTCGCCGAGCGGCTCCATGGCCAGGGCGCCGAAATTCGACAGGATCATGCTGAAGACCAGGAACTGTACCGCGCTGAGCCCGAAGAACAGCCAGAGCGGCAGCGCCTGCAGCAAGGCGGCGACGAGGATGGCCAGGGCCGCCGCGCCGAACACCATGAGCGCGAGCCAGGACAGGAGCTGCATGCCGTAGCGGTTGACCAGTTGCGCATTCACCATGCCGCCCAGCGCCGAGCAGGCCGCGCCGCCCGCGAAGAACAGCGGAAACATCGCCTCGATACCGAAGACATCGCGATAGATCTGCTGGGAGGAATTGAGAAAGCCCATCAGCGCGCCGAACAACGCCGCCATGCCGATGATATAGGCGAGCGAGACCCGGTTGGCGAAGACGATGCCGAAGCCTTCGATCACGGCGCCGAAGCCGAGCGGGCGCTTGTGTTCGGGCTGCAGCGTCTCTGGCAGGCGCCACCACACCCAGGCGATGACGATCACCCCCCACCCGGCCATGAAGCCGAACAGGCCGCGCCAGTCCATCACCGTCATCAGGCCCTGGCCGAGCGAGGGCGCGAGGATGGGCGAGAGCATCAGCACGGTGAACACCAGCGACATGATCCTGGCCATCTGGTTGCCGGCGAAGACGTCGCGCACCAGCGCGGTAGAGATTACGGCGGAGGCTGCCGCGCCGCTGCCCTGGATGAAGCGCAGGGCCACCAGGGCATTGAAGTTCGAGGTGAAGAAGGCGCACAAGGCCGCTACACAATAGATGGAGAGCCCGACCAACAGCGGTCCGCGCCGGCCAAACCGGTCGGAGAGCGGCCCGAACACGAGCTGCAGCAGGCCGAAGCCGAGCAGATAGGCTGGAATCACCAATTGCCGCCGGTTGGGATCGGGCTCGCCGAGGCTGGCGCCGATCTGCTGCAGGCCGGGCAGCATGATGTCGATCGCGAAGGCGTTGACGGCAACGAGGCTGGCCACCAGCACGATGAATTCCGTGCGCCCGAGCTTGCCCACCACGGGCTCGTGGCTTGTCGTGTCGGTCATGATGGGATTCCTATGAACTGCTTTCATAGGATGATTCCAGGGGGCGCCGATAGGGCTTGGCGGCGGACCGGCAGCGTCCATCGGCGCCTTTACAGTCCGGCCAGCCGCGCCCTGCCCGCTTCGCTGATCGCCACCTTGGTGCGCTGCGTCCGCGCCTGGCGTTCCACCACGTCGAGCCAGCGCCCTTCCTCGGTGAGGTCATGTGCGGCGCGGATCACCAAGGCGTGCTCCACCTCGAACAGTCGCGCGAAGCTGCTTGTATTGTCGGCGATGTCCAGGGTCACGGCGGCGAGGATGACGCCATCGAGAGGCGAAAGACGCGGGTCGAGCCGGCGGATTGCCTCGATCGTCGCCATCAAATCCTCTTCCTCTTGGCTCATGCGGCCACCATCACCCGGCTCCTCAGGGAAACCAGCACCGATTTGGAGGTCGGCGTGTCGCTTTCCTCGCCGGCGCTCGACAGCGGCACCAGCACGTTCGCCTCGGGGTAGTAGCCCGCAATGCAGCCGCGCGGAATGTCGTAGGAGACCAGCCGGAAATTCTCGGCGACACGAATGATGCCATCGTCATGCTCGCCGACCAGATCGATGATCTCGCCGGGCACGGCACCGATGGCGGTGATGTCGTCGGGATGGATGAAGATCACCCGGCGCTCGCCCTTGATGCCGCGATAGCGGTCATCATGGCCGTAGATCGTGGTGTTGTACTGGTCGTGCGAGCGGAAGGTCTGTAATACGAAGACGCCTTGGCGCCCGCGAGCCTGCTGGAAGGCTGTCGCCTCCGGCAATGGGACGGCAGCGAAATTGGCGCGGCCGGTCGGCGTATTCCACTCGCGCTCGGCGGCGGCATTGCGCAGATGGAAGCCACGCGGCTTACGCACCCGCGCATTGTAGTCCTCGAAGCCGGGAATGGTGCGGGCGATCCTGTCGCGGATCAAATCGTGATTGTCGGCAAGCGCTGCCCAATCGACCTTGTGCGAGCCGACGGTCGCGGCGGCGATGCCGGCGACGATCGCGACTTCCGAGCGCAGCTCCTTGGAGGCCGGCGGGTTGATGCCACCCGAGCCGTGCACCATGCTCATCGAATCCTCGACCGTAACGATCTGGATCTTGCCCGCGCTGTTGCGGTCGACCTCTGTGCGGCCGAGGCAGGGCAATAGATAGGCGGCGCGCCCCGGCATCAGATGCGAATGGTTGAGCTTGGTGGCGATGTGGACGGTGAGGTCGCAGGCCCGGAGCGCCTTTTCCACCAGGGGCGAGTCCGGCGTGGC
Source organism: Labrys sp. KB_33_2 (assembly GCF_052114505.1). Classification (NCBI taxonomy): domain Bacteria; kingdom Pseudomonadati; phylum Pseudomonadota; class Alphaproteobacteria; order Hyphomicrobiales; family Xanthobacteraceae; genus Labrys; species Labrys sp. KB_33_2. The sequence continues at coordinate 6,435 of NZ_JBFREW010000030.1, forward strand.
GCGGGCGAAATTGCCACCGAGACCGATGAAAGCCTTGGCGCTGCCGTCGAGCATGGCGCCGATGGCGGCAAGCACGTTGTGGCCGTCGGCGCGCGGTGGCTCGAAGTCGAACTCGCGGGCGAGCGCGTCGAGAAAGGCGGCCGGCGGCTTCTCGTTGATGCCGACGGTGCGGTCGCCCTGCACGTTGGAGTGCCCGCGCACCGGGCACAGCCCCGCGCCGGGACGGCCGACATGGCCGCGCAGCAGTAGGAAGTTGGTGATCTCCCGGATGGTCGCAACCGAATGGAGATGCTGCGTCACGCCCATGGCCCAGGTGCAGATCACCTTCTCGGCCGACAGGTAGATGTCGGCGGCCGTCTCGATCTCGACCTGCGTCAGGCCCGACTGGTCCTCGATCTCCTCCCAGCTCGTGGCCTCGACGGCGGCGCGGTAGGCGGCAAGGCCATGGGTGTGCTCGGCCAGGAAGGTTTCGTCCAACAGGGTCGGCCGGCCAGCGGCGCGCTCGGCGTCATCGCGGGCGAAGACGGTCTTGGCCATGCCGCGGAAGGCAGCCATGTCCCCGCCGAGGCGCGGCTGGAAATATTCGCTGGCGACGGGTTTGGAGCCGCCACGCAGCATTTCAAGCTTGTCCTGTGGGTCGGCGAAGCGTTCGAGGCCCCGCTCGCGCACCGGGTTGAATACCACTACGCGGGCACCGCGCATCGCTGCGCGCCTGAGGTCGCCGAGCATGCGGGGATGGTTGGTGCCAGGGTTCTGGCCGACGACGAAGATGGCATCCGCCTCCTCGAAATCCTCGAGCAACACCGTGCCTTTGCCGACGCCGATGGCCTGGCGCAAGGCGACGCCGCTGGCCTCGTGGCACATGTTTGAGCAGTCCGGGAAATTGTTGGTGCCGTAGAACCGTACGAAGAGCTGGTAGAGGAAGGCGGCCTCGTTGCTGGCCCGGCCCGACGTATAGAACTCGGCCTGATCAGGATTGGCCAGTGCATTGAGATGGGCGCCGATCTCTTGGAAGGCCTCCTCCCAGGCGATCGCCTCGTAGCGGTCGCTGGCCTGGTCATAGCGCATCGGATGGGTCAGCCGGCCCTGGGCTTCCAGTTCGTAATCGCTCCAGCGGCTCAGCTCGGCGAGCGTATGCTCTCGGAAGAACACCGGCGTGGTGCGCTTGTCGGTCGCCTCCCAGGCCACGGCCTTGACGCCGTTCTCGCAGAACTCGAAGGAGGAACCATGCTCGGGATCACCCCAGGCGCAGCCCGGGCAGTCGAAACCATCGGGCTGGTTCGCCTTCAGCATGGTGCGCGCGCCCGTCAGCGGCGAACCACTCGCCAACAGATGCCGGCCGCAGCTCTTGAGCGCTCCCCAGCCACCGGCGGCCGCCTTGCGAAGTCCGGTCTTGGCTGTCTCGGTCTTCGTGGTCTCGTTCATGGAGGGCTCGCAACGATCTGAAAAACTGCCCTCGCGACATATGGACGATAGCCAGTTTTATCAAATCGAAATATTCTATCGTGCGATAGGATATTGCCCCCATTCAGTATTTATATGCAGTCTTGTTCATATTTATACGAATTACAAACTGCGTGACATGGGTCATTCCCAGTCATACTGCGCAATAACATGTCGCTATAGACGCATCGGCGATGCGAAAACGCGCTTCGTGCCCATTTCAAAGGCATCAACTCTCATTCCCTAAACCAGATCTGCATGTATTGCATGGCGCCTCAGCGCCGGGCTCATACCGAGCCATAACGCAAATCATCTCCGGGAATGAGGTCAAACCGTTGCGCGAAAACTGGCAAAGGGATGCGCCGCTTAAAGCGCGCCCCGTTCAAGGTGCTTGCAGGCCATCGAACCGGAATTGCGCTACCTTATCGTTGAGGTCGCGGAGCCCCACACCTTACACAAATCCATTCACTTTCAAGTACCTTGCAAAGACCTTGAAAGAGATGCGCTTAAGGCGTAGCTGCCATCGGGGCCGTCGGCATTGGAGCGAGCTTGCGCAGATCCTCCGTCATGCCGGGCGCGAGCTCGCCATCGGCCTTGCCTTCGATGAGGTTGCGCTTGAGCAATTCCTGCTGCAGCACGACCCGGTATTCCCGCGGCCATTTGGCGAAATTGGCAAGGATGTCGTCGACGCTTCGCGGATCGCCGCCGACGGCGGCATCGCCCATCATGCGGGCGGCAGCGGCATAGTTCTGCGGCACGCCGAGCCCATCCAGATACATCAAGGCGAGTTGATAGGTGGCGTAGCTGTTATCGGCCTTCTGCGCCTTGCCGAACTCCTCCAGCGCATCCTTGACGTCCTGCCGCACGCCGTAGCCGGTCTTCAGCATCAAGGCGAGATGGATGCCGGTGTCTTCGGGACGCGACAGGCGGGCCTTGTCGAGCGCCGCCATGCCCTTGGCATAGTCCTTCGGCACGTTGAAGCCGAAGAGATACATGTAGCCGATCCAGACATTGGCGGCCTGGTCGCCGGACGCGGCGGCCTTGCTCAGTTCCCGTGTGACGCCAGCCTTGCCCCGCATGCGCTCGAAGGGCTCGACGAAGCCGCGCTTGAAGAAGAAGGAGCCGAGCGGCTGCTGCCAGGCCATGGTGAGGGAGATGGAGCTGTTGCCGTCCGGGTTGCTGGCTCCGCCGGCCCTGGCCTTGAACAGGCGGCCGGAGCTGATCCAGCCGCCCTGGCTGCCGGCAATGCCAGCCCGCAAATTCATGGCGAGCGCCTTGTCGTTCTGGCCGGCATCGGCGAGCGCATCGCCGAGCTGATGCATGAAGCGCCGCTCGCGCGGATATTGCTTGAGGGCCGCCTCGCAGGCCGCGACGATCTCCTTGGGCGCGGCCGTTCGGGTGCGCCGCATCACGGTGTCAGGATCGAGCGGCGCCGCCCCGATGCGATCACATTCGGTTTCAGGCGCGGGGATGCGCTCGCCGGCCGGCGGGGGCAGTGGATCGAGCTCGCTGACACCCAGAAGCTGCTTGAGCCTCTCCTCCGCCTCGCCGGCATCGCGAGAGTCGCGGAAACGGTCCCGGAATTCCTCGATCACCTCAGGCATGTCGACATCCTTGACCACTTGCCAGATGCGCGGATCGCTCATGCGCAGCATCGCACCGCTAGCGGCCCCGCCATTCTGGAACAGCGAGGGCGGCACCACCTGCGGCGTGAACTTGGTCTGCTTGCGCGGCGGTGGCTCGACGGGAGGCGGTGGTTCGGCCGGCGGCACCATCGCCACCTGCCCGCCTGTCGCAGGCGCCAGGGTGATGACGTCGCCGCCCAGCGAACCATTGAAGAAGGGCGTCTGCTGGCGGTCGGTGGCGCTGAGCACGTCGTCGCGCACCTTGCCGAGGGCGAGGCGGATGTCGAGGCCGGGCCGGGTGAGATAGCGCGCCAGCGCCTGCGCATAGGGGCTGTTGATGCCGTTGCCATCCAGCGCCACGCTGCCCTCGCGGGCGGCATAGGCGACGAGCACATTGTCACCCTCCGGCTCCACCCGTGCCAGCCCCTTGCCGACGGAGCGCGTGCCGCGCGTACGCGACATCTTGGCGAGGAAGGGATTGTTGCGGCAGGCATCGAGGATCACCAGCTTGAGCTGGCCGGCCCCATCCGTCGCCTCGACCACGCGCGACAGCGCCAAGGTCTCGTCCTGGACGTCGCGATCGCTGGTCAGATGCGCATCGATCGGCACCAGATAGTTCTCGCCGCCGATCTCGATGCCGTGGCCGGAGAAATAGACCACCGCGATATCGGCATTCGACGCGCTCGCCTGGAAGCGCCGCAGCGCCGCGATCATGCCGGCACGGTCGGCGTCAACCACGGTATCGACCGCATCGAAGCCGGCCTTCTGGAGCGTCTCCTTCAACAGCCCGACATCGCGCCCGGGATTGGCGAGGCGCGCCACCTTGGCATAGTCGCTATTGCCGATCAGCAACGCCACGCGCCGGCCGGCAAGGGCGACCTCCGGCACGAAGGCCACGGCAAGGAAGAGCAACAGGGCAAGGCAGCGTTTCATCGGACAATCGGACCGTTCTGGAGACTCCATGGCCGCCAAAGGGCGGCGCGCCTATCTCCGATGGAACAATCGGGCACGAATGTCCATGGGCTGCGAACGATGAAAATTCTACCCAGCATGTTGCAGTGGGCTGACCTTATTTGGAGTGGTCCCGGGATCAGCCTCCAACAATGCCTATCCTTCATCCCCCCGTCATACCCCGGCCCTATCCACGCCGGCAGTTCGACACGCAACATTCGAGGGCTACTATGATCCAGCGTCGCAATTTTCTGATCAGCGGATTGCTGACCACCGTGATGGCGGCGGCGATGCGGCCGGCGCGGGCGGCCGAAAGCGTCACCCTGCCGGCGCCGGACCCGAGCAAGCTTGCCACCGATGCCGGCTTCTGGTCTGGCGTTCGCGACCTCTATGACGTCGACCGCTCCACCGCCAATCTCGAAAACGGTTATTGGGGCATCATGGCCCGACCGGTGCTGGAGACCTATGTCGAGAACATCCAGCGCGTGAACCGCCAGAACACGCTCTATGCCCGCAAGTCCTTCGATGCCGACTTCGCCGCCGTGCGTGACCGCGTCGCCACCGCGCTCGGCGTCTCACCCGAGGAGATCGCCATCACCCGTGGCGCCACCGAGGCACTGCAGACACTGATAGCCGGCTACAACAAGCTCCAGCCCGGCGACGCCGTGCTCTACGCCGACCTCGACTATGATTCCATGCAATACGCCATGGGCATGCTCGAGAGCCGCCGCGGCGTCACGGTCAAGACTTTCGCCATCCCAGAGCCGGCCACGCGCGAGGCCGTGCTGGAAACCTATCGCAAGGTGCTGGAGGAAACGCCCAAGGCGAAGCTCCTTTTGCTCACCCACCTGTCTCACCGCACCGGACTGGTGATGCCGGTGCGCGAGATCACGGCGATGGCGCGCGCCAAGGGCGTCGACGTCATCCTCGATGCCGCCCATAGCTGGGGCCAGTTGCCGCTCGACATGACCGATCTCGGCGTCGACTTCGCCGGCTTCAACCTGCACAAATGGATCGGCGCGCCGGTCGGGCTCGGCTTCCTCTATATCCGCAAGGGCCGCCTTGCTGATATCGACACCCATATGGGCGACAAGGACTGGCCGGCCGAGGACATCCGCTCGCGCATCCACACCGGCACGCTCAATTTCGCCGCCGCGCTCACCATCCCGGCAGCACTCGATTTGCACCAGTCGATCGGCGTCGCGGCCAAACATGCCCGGGTCAGCCATCTGCGCAATTACTGGGTCGAGCGCGTCGCCGGCATCGGCGCCATCGAGATCCTGACACCGAACGATCCGGCCCTGCATGCCGGCATCACCTCGTTCCGGATCAAGGGCAAGGTGAGCAAGGAGGACAACACCGCCATCGTCACCCGGCTCAGGGACGAGTTCAAGGTGCTCACCGTGCGTCGGGCCGGCGTGGCCGCCGGCCAATGCATCCGCGTCTCCCCGGCCGTCTACACCACCGAAGCCGAGCTCGACCGCCTCATCGCCGCCCTGACGGCCGTGGCCACAGCCTGACGCAAAACGCTCCAGTCCGGCCCTCACCAGCGCATGCTGCGGTCGAGCCGGATATCATCCTGCACCGGCGAGACCGCCGCCTGGACGGCGGCGCGTTCCTCGTCGGTAAGATTGAGCATCTCGAGCCCGGCATCGAGCAGGATCGGCGTCGAGGTCGTCTGAGGCACAACTGCGAGCACCTGGCGCTCCTCGGTGCCGAGGAAGAACGGCGTCTCCTTCTTCTTCAAGACGCTGGTCGCCTTGCGGGTCTTGCCGTCGAGCGAATATTCATACTTGATCGTGTAGTTCAGCCAGGTCCGGGCCTGCGTCAGGACCTTGGCGACGACAGGTCTCATGACAACCGGTTCGGCCACCGCCCGCCTGAGTCTCGATGCCTTGAGCAGCATGGCAAGGCCCGCGATGCCAAGGGCGGCAAACCCACCGACAAATGCGAGGAAAGTGAGGACGCGATCGGTGATCTTCTCGACGCCCAGCTCCAGTGTCAGCAGCTGGGGATCCTCGCGCGAGCGCACAACCCCCGTTTCATAGTCTCCGGCATGCATGTCCACGAACATCATCTCGACCCTGCTCCTGGCGCCGTCGGGTGCCGTGATGGTGGCGGAGCAATCGGTGAAGATGAGCTTGCGGATCTTGCACTCGCCATTCGAAATCCGCGCATCGTCGGCGATCTCGTAATTGCGGCTGATCTTGTAATCGCGCCACAGATCCTCGGCCTGCCACCAGCCAATGCCGCCCGCGAGGGCGAAGCCGACCAGAACGACGAAACACCCCGTGAGGCGGCTGATGCCGATACGGTTCGCCCGCAGAGGGCGGGTGGGAAATGCGTCGAGCACACTCATGGGGCCGCTTGATCCAGATTGACGATGTACTCGTGTTATCGCCGGGCAGCGGGCATGTCATCAGATCAGGCCGGATTTCTTCTTGAGAAATCACAGTCGAGTTTCGCTGGTTACACCGACGTGACCTTCGGCAAGCGGGGATCAACATCACAAGCAGTCCACAAAACGATTGCGTTCCCTCGCTACCGCCGCTGCACCCCCTTCATCCGCAGCTTACGATCCGGGCGCAGCGTAATGCGCAGCTTTGGCTTGGGTTCGGACGCATCGACGGGGTGTAGCGAAAAGCTCTTCAACAGCACGGCCAGGATCGCGACCGCCTCCAGCATGGCAAAGGCACTGCCGATGCAGGTGCGCGGCCCGGCGCCGAACGGCATATAGGCATAGCGGTGGCGTCCTTTCGCCCGCTCCGGGGCGAAGCGATCGGGATCGAAGCGCTCCGGCTCCTCCCACAGGCTGGTATGGCGGTGCACCGCATAGATGGGCACATAGATCGCCGCTCCGGCGGGAATGACGTGCTGGCCGAGCTTGAAATCGGCCAATGCGACACGCGGAATGATCGCCGCCGGCGGATAGAGCCGCATCGCCTCCTGGAATACCTGGCGCGTATAGGCGAGGTTGGCAATGTGCTCCGGCAGCACCGCGCCGGCCTCCCCGGTTACGGCCTCGATTTCTGCCAGGACGCGTGCCTCGATATCCGGATGGGTGGCGAGGAGATGGAACGTCCAAGCGAGGCCGAGCGCCGTGGTTTCATGGCCAGCCATGACGAAGGTCAAGAGGTTGTCGACCACCTGCCCGTCGCTCATTCGGCGTCCGCTTTCAGGGTCGACGGCCGACAGCAGCAGGCCGAGCAGGTCCTGCCGCTGCTCGGACGACAGTCGGCGCTCGGCCACCACCCGCGACAGCGTCGTGCGCAAATAGCCCGCCGATCGCGTGATGCCGCCCCGCCCCGGATAGGGCAACCAGTCCGGCGCCCTGAGCAGGCCCATGGCGAAGGTCCAGCCCGATCCTTCCAGGTAGCGGGTGACGCTGCGTTCCACCGCCTCGGCATCGATCGCGCCCTGCCCGGACATCATGGTCTCGACGATGATATCGAAGGTGGTGTGCATCATCTCGTGCCCGATATCGAATTCAGCGCCGGGGCCCGTCTCGTGCCAGCGCATGCGCGTGCGCTCCGCGGCGGCGATCATGATGGGCAGGAAGGCAAGCAGCTTCTCGTGCCGGAAGCCCTGCGCCACCGATTGGCGTTGCCATTTCCAGTGCTCGCCATCGGCTGTGAGCAGCCCCTCCCCGAGCGCCGGGCCGAGGCCGCGCCTTGTGTCCTCGCCCTTGCCGAGAGCGGCGCTGTTGGTGGTCAACGCCTCGTGGATCAGCACGGGATCGGTGAGGAAGATCCGCAGCTTGCCGCCGCTGCGCGTGATCACCAGCGGTTCCCTGAAGGCCTCGGGCGGGATGACCTTGAGTGGATTGGTGATCATGGCCGAGAACACCGCCAGCAGGGAACTGCGGCTGACAGCGACGCCTTCGCTCGCCTCGGAAATCACGGGATCGACTGCAATGTTCACGCCGGCCTCCATCGCCTGAATTGTACCCGTACCAGCAATCGATTTAAGGTAATGACCTTAGAGTTAGGCGACATTAAGGTGAGTACCTTAAATTAGGACGGAAACGCATGGCGACGGGGACGAAGGCAAGAAAGGCAGCAACCAGCAAGGGCGGAGAGACGCGTGGGCGTATCGTCTCGCTTGCTCTCGGCCTGTTCAACGAGAACGGGCCTGATCGTGTCACCACGGCGCAGATCGCCGCCGCCGCCGGCATCAACGAAGGCAATCTCTATTACCATTTCCGCACCAAGGAGACGCTGGTCGCGGCCGTGCTCGACCGCTTCGAGGCCGATGCCATGGCGTTGCTGGCGGAAGGAACCGAGGGTACGGCCGATCCGGCAACATCCTTCGGATTACTGGAGCGCTGGTTTGCCTTGATCTGGGAGTATCGCTTCCTGCTGCGCGATATGATCGGCCTGCTTGCGCTCTCACCCGAATTGCGGCTGCGCGTGCGTGCGCTCAGCGCGCATCTGCGCGGCGCCGTCGAAACACTGGCGCAAGTCCTGCGCGAACGAGGATTGCTGGTCGTCCCGGACGACCAGTTCCAGCCACTGCTCGCCAATCTGTGGATCGTAGCGACGTATTGGGCACTCTATCTCGACGTCCACGAGGGCATCGATGCCCTAACGCCGGAGCATCTGGCCTGGGGCCTCGGCCAGGTCCGCAGCCTGCTGCGCCCCTATCTCGCGCCCAGTCTGCAGGCGCTGCTGTAATAGGGTGGCCCGGGAGGCGAGCCACCCACAAACCCTCAAAAATGGTAGTTCACGCCGAGCCGCACCGTATGAAAGGCGGTGCTGATCTTGGTGTGGTAGAGCATGTAGTCATTGTAGGCAGGTGGCGTGGCATTCGGCCAATATTCATTGGCGTGGGCCTTCTGATCGCCGAAATCGAGATATTGATATTCGAGCTTTGCGGTCCAGTTCGGCGCAAAAGCGTATTCCATGCCGGCGCCGAGCACATAACCGGCCTTGGTCTCGCTCTTGGAGACATGGCCGGCGTAGTGGAACCCTCCGGAGCCGACACCGCCATCGATGAAATCGGACTGGCTCTTGATGCCGCCATAGGCAAGGCCACCCGTGACATAGAACAGGAAATCGCCATAGGCGTAACCGAGACGCGGACGCAGCGTGCCGAACCATTGCGCCTTGGTGCGGTTGCGATAGCTGTAATAATAGCCGGGACTGTTGCCCCAGGGCGCCTTCCAGGGCTCAAACTGGCCACGGGCTGTGTCCTCGACGCCGCTGACGTCGATATCGGTCTCCAAGCCGACGACGAAGGCGCCATATTGCAGATTATAACCGAGCTGGCCACCCCCGAAGACCCCTGAAGGCGAGACTTTGCCCGCCTTGCTGTGCCATTGCACCTCGTTGTTGCGCGAGATGCGGGCGATATCGACATCCTGGCCCGCGCCAAAGCCGTAACCGGCATGCAGACCGGCATAGAAGCCCGTCCAGCTCGGCGCCTCCAAGGGAACCGCGGGCTCGACAACGGCCGGCGCCAGATCGGCCGCCCCCGCAGTCTCCACCGTCCCCAATGCCGCGACCAGCGCGGCTATCCCCACCCAAACACGCATTGCCTGCCCCACCGAGCTCATTCCTGACGCGTGGTGATAGCGGCGGATGGATGAAGACCGAATGTCAGAATTCTGAAGTTTTCGTGAACGTAATTTCAATAATATTCAAGTAAAAACGCAACTCAAGATTGCGCAGATACCGCCGTCATTTTGAATCCTGAACCCCATTCAGCATTATCTCGTACAAAGGATCACCACCATCGAGGAAAAGTCGCCCCCGGGCCTCAACGCAGCCGCGAGGCGAAGCCGCACTGTCTCGCCGGCCTCCGGATGTCGCCATCGAGTGCACCGACTCGTATGGCAACAGCCAGATCATAGGGCATCTCATCGTCTTCCAGCACGAAGGCCTCGGCGGCGACCTCCCGGAAGCTGAGCCGCCCCGCCATGATCTCAACCCTGGAGCTTATGACGGCCTGCGCAATCGCACGGGCGGAACGGTCGATCGCCAGCACATGGCCATCGCCGATGCGCGCCGCCATAGCCCGCCGCCAGTGCACCCGGCCCACAACCAATCTCCAACACGCGCAGGCCCGGTCGCAGCGGTAAGGCCTCGAGAATAAGGCGCAGCCGCTCAGAGAGCTTGCTCGCCATCGTCGTCCTAGGGCAGCGCCTTGACGAAATCGCTCCAGGCGCAGAAGCCGTCCTTGTCGGTGGGACACCCCTTAAGCTTCAATGTCACCCGGCGCGGTGGGTTCTTTGGCGTGAGCTTGGTGCCTTGGCGCAATTGCGCCTTGGTCTGATAGACATAGTCGAGCCGGAACAGGTCGCGATTGCCCTTGCCGTCGCGCCAGCGCTGGAACTGGATGACGCCGCCGATCGGCGTCTTCTCGTCCTGTCCCGGCAGCACATAGGGCTCGGCCTCGAGCGCAGCGAGGACGGAAGCGACATTGGAATCGTGTCCGAACAGTATCGTCACCGGCACGGCCTTGCCGGCCTCCGGCTTCACCAGGGCACCGGCGATGTAGGCCAGCATAGGGCCGGCCACGTCGCGGGCCACGGCTGGCGTGGTGAACAGAGCCTCCTGATAGCCGTTCTTGATGGCGGCGAGCGAGCGCCATTGCCCTTCGTTGCGGATCCTCCCCCAGGCGACCTCGCCGGGCGGGAAGCCCTCATAATATTGGAGGGTGAAAGCATCGACCACGGCATTGCCGAGCTTGAGCGGGCCCTTGGTGCCCGGTTCCTCGCCAGCCTTGGCGGTGAAGCTGTCGTCGCTCTTGGTCAGATCGCAGAGCTTGTCCTGCCTGCAGCTCTGCGAGGCCTTGAAGGCGAGGATGCCGTCGAGCAGCCGGTAGCCCGGCGCGAGCGGCGTAGTCTTGGCCTGCGCAACCATCGCCGTGACCGCCTGCTCGCGGAAGCCATCGCTGTCGGCACGGATGGACGGATTGAAGGTGGGATCCATCGTGCCCATCTTGTCCTGATGGTGCACGGCGACATCGCAGCCGGCAAAGGCGCCGGCGACGAAGAACTGTGCCGTCGCGACCGTGCGCTGCAGGCTGTTGGCATAGATGTGGACGCTGCCCGGCGCCGGACAGGCATCCTTGGCGATGAGGCCGTTCTCGGCCAGCCAGCCGCCGATGGAGCGGCCCATATAGGTTTCGAGAATACCGCCCTTGACCGTGAGATTGCCGCCAGGCACCTCCCATTCCGGCCATTTCCTCTCGGTGACCTTGGCGAGCGCACTGCCGCTGTTGGCCAGCGGCGCGCGCAGATTGTGCCGGCTGAGCATCAGCACCTGCTCGAGCTTGTAGCCTTCAGGTACCGGCTCGGCCAACGCCGGCGTCGCCAAAAAGGCGCAAGCCATCGCGGCCAGTAGAGCGACATGTCGTGCAATCATGGCGATTCATCCCCCTTGCCCACCTCCATCAGTGGCACAGGCGGAGGAGATTGTCGCCTCGCCGCAAAGTGCCGTCTCCTATTTCACGGTCAGATCAACCTCATAGCTTTCGTAGCGACTGGTATATTCAAGCACATTTGGCGCAATGCGCCAGGAAACGCCGAAGCTGTCGCCCCCTGCATAGTTGCCGGCCGGCTGGTAGATGACCCAGGGCGCAGTGACGTTGGTTCCGGCGCAGACCCCGAACGATGCCGGCAATTTAACGCTGACCTTGGCGATCCTGGCCGCGCCGTGCTGCGGCTGACGTTCGATCCGCACATCATGCAGGGGGTATACGCCGCAGGTTTCCCGCGCCAGCCCGAACAAAGGCACCACCGGCATCGGCTTGCCATGGGCAACGGTCCGGACGATGGTACCAGCATCGGCCGGCACCGTGTCGGCAAGCAAGACCGCCGCCGCACTTGCTGCGGCAAAACAGAAAACAGATGCATGTTTCATGAATGATACGCCCCTTTGACTGGGGTGATCCGACCATAAAACCCAATATTGTCAAGCTAGAACGCTATAAATAACTCCGGAAACCATAGCGATATCTTGAATTTATTGGAAGACGAAAACAAAAGGTAGAAATATACCTTATAAACTAAAAACCAAAATACTTTCCCTTGGAGTACACAAAACAAACCGGCCACAGCAGCCACTCCAATGGTTTGAGAAGACTGTCTGCCTGTCTGTTCTAGAGGGGACAGAAGCTCTTCGAAGATCAAGGTAATATGGCCCAATGACAAAGCCTGAATTCAGTGGGACGAAATAGGCGGCTATGAACCGACATCGCAGGAATACCCTCATCCTGATGCTGGCTGGAGCAATGGCCGTCATCGGCACAGCCGCGCCGGCCGCAATTCCCGACATGTCGCAGGCTGCCCTCACCGCCGAGGCCGATCTCATCCTCACGGGCCGCTTGGTGGCCGCCACCGCCGCCAAGAAGGTGCCGGAATGGGTGAAAAGACGCGATGACATTTCCTTTTTCGAAAGAGGCGCATTCGTCGACGAAGTCTTCACGCTGACGATCGAGGTCGGCACGGTGGAGAAGGGATCGCGCGCACTCACCGGCCAACGCATCGAGGCGCAGGGTTGGCGTGCCTATGGACGACCTTCGGGCTGGGCCGGACCGGGCGGCACCATCCGTGACCTCCCGGCTGACGGGACACGCATCAAGGTCTGGCTGAAGCAAGAAGAAGGCCGCTGGCAATTGCTGTCCCCATCCGGGCTGGCCCCAGCGCCCTGATATCCCAAGGCTCATCGATATCGATGGCTGTCGGAAACACCCACCGGCAAGCCGGGGGGTGTTGTCCTTCAGCGCAGGGTTACCCCGCGCGCTTTCGCCCAGCGCTTCAGCATCTGGTCCTCTTCCGGCCTGGCGAGCCGGTTGGCAAAACCCCGGATCTGAATGGCGACATGCTGACGATCGAGTTCGATGGTCAGCAGGCGCTCCACGCCTCCTGTCACACGGCGGCGCAGCGACCAGATAGAGGCATTGCCGGTGAGGCACTTATTGGCATAGCCCGAGACGCAGTGATGCATGGCGCGGCTCTCGGTTAGTAGATCGGCGCCGGTCTTGAGCTGCACCACCAGGATCTCTTCCCTGCGGTGCGGGGCTTCCTTGGTCGAAGGCTGCCAGGACCAATCGGCCAAAGCCGCTCCCTGCCAGCGCCCGCCATCCGACGATTTGCCATCGCCATTGGCGGCCGGTAGCCTTGCTTGCGCGGCATGGCGCTGCGCCATTCGCCGGATCTGGTCCAGTTGGGCCAGTTCACGGTGCCACTCCCGCATCTGCCGCTGTAGCGAAGCGGGCGTACGGCCCTTCAGGCTGTAGCGCCGGTCCGCCCGGAAGCGGGCCGAGAGGAAATCGCAGAGATCGTCGATCTCCTCCAGCGGCAGCGGATGCACGCAGAAGAAGCGCGCGACCTCGCGCCAGAAGACATGCGCCTTCTGCGTGCGCTGGGTTGCAGCGATCTTCGAGCGGGCGATACGCAGCGCCACGCCGACATCGTCGGTGTAGGAACGGGCGATCGCCTGCCAGAGAGCCGCCTCGAAGGAGAGCTCCGCCGGCGGATTGAGGAAGGCATGTACCTCCTTGCGGGAGAGCCAGTCCTTCGCGCACTCCTTGTAGAGCGAGCCGCCCTGGGCCGCCACGAGATACCAGCGCTTGCGCTCTTTCACATCGGACACCTCCAGGCCGGCAGGACCAGACCAGACGTGTTCGAGCGGAGCGGGCACCGGATAACGGGCGAAGAGATATCGGGCCGCCGCCAGCCGCAGGCGCGCGGGATCGCGTGTCTTCAACTGCGGTCGCCATTCTCCGGGATCGCGCAGCATGGCGCTGGACAGGCCAACCCGTACTGCTGCGATTGCCTCGCTCAGGGGAGAAAAGCACTGCGCCTGCCGCGCGCGGGCGCGCAACGTGGCCTCATAGGCCGCGATACGTTCGCGCTCGGCATCCTGCCGGCGCTGAATCATGGAACGTGCCATGGTCGTTCAACCTGATGGACATATGGACAGCCGGACGCAATGCGGGCGCCGGCACGAAACGTGACGTTCCCTGTTGCGATCTCATGGCTGTTCTCCCTCGGGTCGAACGGTTGCGGGGCGCGCTCTCTAATCCCGACCGCTCGTGGACGCAAGAGCCCATGTCGCCATCGGACCATTTCATGCCGTCCTGTGGCATTGCTGCATCGAGGGCAGCAGGCTTCGGGCCCGCTTGCTTCCCAAAGCGGCCTCATCTGCCTATACACGACCGCAGTGCTCGGTCCAGGCAAGGAGCCTACAATGACCCCTTCGCTTTCAAAGCCCCGCATGCGGCCTCAGGCTGGGACATTGGCCGCGACCTTGGTCCTTGGCCTCGTGCTGGGCCTGCCAAACACGTCTTCAAGCAAAGCTGGCGACGTGACAGACAAGGCCTTGATGCTGTTCCGGGACGCCTGCCTTGCCACGGCGCCAGCCTTCGACAGGGCGATGGCAGCAGCCAAGAAACATGGCATCAAACCCCAGATGGATCTCGGGGCCAGCCTGGTCGGCATGGCCCCTGACGGCAGCTACTCCCTGCAGGTGCGCGGCAAGAAGGAATGTGCCGTCACGGCCGAGAAAAGTGCCGACCCGGCTGTGGCCGAGCAATTTCGCAGCGTAGTCGCTACCGCCGCGGGCGTACCCGCCGCCAGCCTGACCAGCGACGGCCCGATCCAGATCACGATGCGGGGCCAGACCTATGTGGTCCGCCACGATCGCAAAGGCGGCGAGGCCTATGTCATCATGAGCACGGCGGGTTTGTGAGGAGACCGAGACACTATTGGTCCGAAGTCGAATGCAAAGACCTTTGTAATCTCCAGCACAATCGTTCTGCCTCGCATCCGAGGTCCCGGTACAATCGGCGGCATGGATAACGTTACGTTACCGTGCTATCGATGATGCCCTGCCGGAATTGTCTCATCATGCAGCGAAACCCCATGATCAAATACGGTATCGCAGCCTTGCTTGTGTTCGGCGCAACCGCCGTCCAGGCTCAGACCTGTTCTTCCAATTTCACCGTTTCCGGCGGACTCGCCCCGGCGATCTCGACATGGGATGTCTTTCCCGGCTTGAGCCCCGCCACGGCGATCGACAATCTGACGCGCACGGCGCATCTCAACAGCTACTGGGTCGGCATCAAGGTGAACCGCCGGCTCGGCCTCCTCACCGCACTCAATGATGGCGCCCGTAACGGACGGGTCCAGGAAGTCAAGATGGCCGCCCGCAAGCGCGGCAACGCCACGCTGGTTGACTACACCATGATCCTGAATCCGGGCCAGATACCAGGCCCCGACTTCCGCTCCGATGTCTGCCGTATCATCCGCTCTGCGGCAGGAGGCTGAGTGCCAGGCCGCTGCCAACCGTAGCGACATCAGGGCGTCTGGGCCTCGTAGACGAACAGGGTCGACTTGTCGTCATCCGGCATGAAATAGGCTCGCAGCCCGGCGTCCCTGGTTTCGATGAAGGCCGGATTCTGCGTCATCGGCAAGCCCGAGGGGGCCCAGAGTTCAACAGGCACCTGCCAGACCGGCCGGTTGTCCTTGAGATCGACCAGTTCGAGCCCCCCTAGCCGGAAGGGCTCCGCATTCGGCGCAACCTTGTAGGCGTTCAGGCCGGAGCAGAGCATGCGCGAACCGCCGGCATAATGGCAGTCCTGATAGTCGATATATTGAGCCGGGTTCATCACCCGCAGCGTCTCCGGGCGGGCATCGGCATTGGTGACCTTGCCGTCCGCGCCGAGCGGCCAGGCATAAAAGCGCCGCGATCCCCAGCTCACGCCATGCAGGGAGTTGCGCTGCGTGTCATGGACGATGCCACCCACATGATCCTTGAAGCGAAAAACCTCGACGGCCTTCATGGTGGCGGGATCGACCTTGTAGATGATCGACTGGCTGTTGGGCCGATATTCGGCCACCGGCACCCAGATGAACTTGCCGTCGAAATCGATGCCGCCGGGGTGATAGATGCTGCCCTCCCCCAGCTTGAGGTCGGCCAGCAGCCTGCCATCCTTGGAGATGCGGAACAGATGCCCCTCGCCCTCGCCGGTATCGCGGTCATACCCCTCGCGCGGCGAGGGGTATTTGGTGGTCGGCTTGATGATGTTCACCGACGACACGAAGAAATCATCACCGATCATGACCATGCCCTGCGGATGGAAAGTCGGGAAGGCGATGGGGATGGCCGCCACCTGTTTCCAGGCAGTCCCCCGCGTGAGCCTGGTCACGCGTTCGGCGAGCCCAAGCTCACCCGCCGAGACCACGCTCGGCAACAGCGTCAGCGCGGCAAGAACGGCGGCAATCTTGATTCGGATCATCACAATATCCTCCCTGGCGCCTGCCTTACTGCACGCCCCTAACGTTGATGTGACCGCTGCGCTGCTCAGTAGATCGTCTGGCGCAGACGTTCGGGATAGGCCTTGTCATAGGCCTCGCCGTCGAAATCACCCTTGGTAATCGTGCTCAGGATCTGGCCCATACTCGGCAGCTGCGACCGCGAGATCTGCGTCGAAGTATCCCACAGCTTCGAACGCACCAGCGCCTTCTGGCATTGGGTGTAGATCTCGTCCACCGTGACGATGATGACGCTGCGCGGCGCCTTGCCTTGCATGGCGAAGCTGGCGCACAGGTCCGCATCGGTCGAGATCACGGCACGGCCGACCACGCGCAGCGTCTCGCCGATGCCCGGGATCATGAAGAGGAGATGGACGCGCGGATCCTCGATGATGTTGCGCAGCGAATCCAGCCGATTATTGCCGCGCCTGTCCGGAATGATCAGCGTCTTGGCATCGGCGACGCGGACGAATCCGGCCGGATCCCCGCGTGGCGAGCAATCGACGCCGGACGGCCCCACCGAGGCCAGCATCATGAAGGGCGAAGCCTGGATGAAGGCGTGATACTGGTCGGACACATGATCCAGCACCTTGATGCGGGCGGCCGGCTGCACCGGTTCGCTGTAGAGCGTCTCGAGCTCGGCGATGGTTGTGATCAGCGACATCAGGAACTTCCGTTCTTTCGACTGCGGCAGGCGCCGCAGCCCCTCGTTTCAATAGGTTCGCCAAAGACCCGGCGTGGCGAATTCCAGCATATGGCCGTCAGGATCACGGAAATAGACGCTGTCTCCCCCCGCCTGCCAATGGGTACGTCCTTCCACGGCGACGTCATGCACCGCGAGGCGCGCCTCCCAGTCCGCCAGTTCGTCGGCGCCGATGGCAAAGGCGACATGGATGCGCCCCACGGCATCATGGCCCGGTATGGTACCGACCGGCGATGTCATGTCCTGAGCGGAGGCTCCCCGCTTGAAGACGAGCAGGACGCTGGCACCGCCCACGTCATAGGCGTAAAGCCGCTCCATCTTCAGCAAGGGCGGGAGCTGCAGCACCGTCTCATAGAAGCGCGCGGCACGATCGAGATCGTCGACATAGATGGCGGTTTCGAGGATGCGGTCGAGCTTGGGCATGTGATTCTCCTGCGACAGCCGAAGAGGATCCGCGCCTCCGCCTCCCGCTTCGCATCATCGGCCCGGAAGGCAGACAATCAAGACAGCCAGCAATCTGTCAACCTCATGATCGCACTGAATGAGGGTGGCGTCACTTGACCGTGATCTCGATCTCCATTTGGTTGGGAACGAACCGCACATTGTCGGTATGCGAGGGGGCCATCCAGGTGACTGTCACGTGGTCGACACCCGTGAAGGCACCGGCGGACTTGTAGACGACGACAGGTGCCTTGGTCGTGGTACCGGCACACACACCGGTATCCTTGCCCAGTTTGGTCGTCACGGTCACAAGTTGCGCAACACCATGCGTCGGGCCCGATGCAATGCGAATATCCCTGACAGGAAAGACTTCGCAGGTACCGGCACCATAGGAGCCCATGGCCAACAGGGGATACGGCTTACCGCGGGGTACCGTTACTTGCCTGGAACCCGCATAGGCGAAAGACGGCATCGCGGCAACGCCGATGGCGATACCGCAAAGTAGTTTCTTTACTTTTGTCATGTGAAAAACTTTGAAATCTGAAGACTATTGGAGCAGGCAAGCCAACATATCGCCGACCATCCCGCAAATCTATACGCGATTCAATTTGGGATTCTCAATCGGGTCGCGCCATCAAAAAGATGAACCTTGCCGGGATCGACAGCAAACTGCATATGGTCGCTGATGGTATGCTCCATGCCGAGCGCGACAACCAGAGGCTGCTCGCCGATGTCCCCGTGCACCAGGCGATGAGCTCCCAGCTCCTCGACATAACGCAGCTTCACGGGCAGGCTTCCCGGCGACGGTGTTGCGACCGGCTGCAGGTCCTCGGCTCGCAGGCCGACCAGGACCTCCCCCGGCACCGTACGCGGCAAGGCCAGCCGAGCTTCCCCGAGGATGAGCGTATTCCCCTCGCCGCGCCCCTTCAGGACGTTCATGGCAGGCGAACCGATAAAGCCGGCCACGAAGGTGGAAGCCGGACTGCGATAGATTTCCAGCGGGGCGCCGATCTGCTCGATCGCGCCGCCATTCAGCACCACCAGCACATCGGCCAGGGTCATCGCTTCGAGCTGGTCATGGGTGACATAGATCGAGGTCGTGCCGAGGCGCTGCTGCAGTTGCTTGATCTCACCACGCATCTGCACGCGCAGCTTGGCATCGAGGTTGGAGAGCGGCTCGTCGAACAGGAAGGCAGCGGGCTGGCGCACGATGGCACGGCCCATCGCCACACGCTGGCGCTGGCCGCCGGAAAGCTGGCGCGGCTTGCGCTTGAGCATGTCGTCGCTGAGTTCGAGAATGCGGGCGGCTTCCTTTACCCGCTGGCTGATCTCGCCCTCGGCAGTTCTGCGGTTGCGCAGGCCATAGGCCATATTGTCGAAGACCGACATATGCGGATAGAGCGCGTAATTCTGGAAGACCATGGCGATGTCCCGGTCCATCGGCTCGATCTCGTTGACCCGGCGTTCGCCGATATGGACGTCGCCCGACGAGATCCGCTCCAGCCCCGCCACCATGCGCAGCAAGGTCGACTTGCCGCAGCCGGACGGGCCGACCAGCACGCAAAAGCCGCCATCGGGCACGGTGAAGCTCACTCCCTTCACCGCTTCGAAGCCGTTGTCGTAGATCTTCTTGACGTTGTTCAGAACGACTTGCGCCATCGGTTACTCACTTCTCGGTCTCGACCAGGCCCTTGACGAAGAGCTTCTGCATGACGACGACCACCACTACCGGCGGCAGCATGGCGAGGATCGCGGTCGCCATGGCGATCTGCCATTCGGTCAGGGCGTCCTGGGTGGTGATCATCTTGCGGATGCCGATGACGATGGTCTGCATCGA
Source organism: Labrys sp. KB_33_2 (assembly GCF_052114505.1). Classification (NCBI taxonomy): domain Bacteria; kingdom Pseudomonadati; phylum Pseudomonadota; class Alphaproteobacteria; order Hyphomicrobiales; family Xanthobacteraceae; genus Labrys; species Labrys sp. KB_33_2. Next base: position 25,697 of record NZ_JBFREW010000030.1, read on the forward strand.
ATCCTGGGTGGTGATCAGCAGGGGCCACAAATACTGGTTCCAGCCATAGATGAACTGGATCACGAACATCGCCGCGATCGAGGTTGTTGACAGCGGCAGCACGGTATCCTTGAAGAATTTCAGCGGGCCGGCCCCATCGATCTTAGAGGCTTCCAGCAATTCGTCGGGAATGGTCATGAAGAACTGGCGGAACAGCAAGGTCGCCGTCGCCGAGGCGATCAGCGGCAAGGTCAGGCCGGCATAGGTATCGAGCAGGTGGAGATCGGAGACGATCTTGTAGGTCGGGTAGATGCGCACTTCCACCGGCAGCATCAGCGTGATGAAGATCAGCCAGAAGGCGAACATGCGGAAGCGGAAGCGGAAATAGACGATGGCGAAGGCCGAGATCAGCGAGATCACGATCTTGCCCACCGCGATCGCCACCGCCATGATCAGGCTGGTGGTCAGCATGGTGAGCACCGGCTCGCGCGTGGCGCCCTGCGTACCGTGGAACAGGGTCTGGGTATAGTTCTTGATCAGATCGGGGCCCGGCAGCATGCCCATCTGCCCATTGGCGATGGTGGTGGCATCATGGGTCGAGGCCACGAAGGCCAGCCAGACCGGAAAGGCCAGAACCAGCACGCCGAGGATCAGGATGGCATGCGGTAGAAGATTTCCGAAGCGGCGGTTCTCAACCATGCGCCGCTCCTCCGGATGGCATCGAGAAACGGGGCATCAATAGGTCACCTTCTTCTCGATGAAGCGGAACTGCAATGTCGTCATCGCGATCACCAGGATCAGCAGGATCACCGACTGTGCCGCCGAGCCGCCGAGATCGCCGCCGAGCTGGCCGTCATTGAATACCTTGAACACCATGGTGGTGGTGGCCGCGGCCGGGCCACCATGCGTCACCGCATCGATGATGCCGAACGTGTCGAAGAAGACGTAGACGATATTGATCACCAGAAGGAAGAAGGTCGTCGGCGAGAGCATCGGCAGGATGATGGTCCAGAATCGGCGCGCCGGGCGTGCGCCGTCGATGGCGGCCGCCTCGATCAGCGATTTGGGGATCGACTGCAACCCCGCCAGGAAGAACAGGAAATTGTAGGAAATCTGCTTCCAGGTCGCCGCCAGCACGACCAGGATCATGGCGTGCTGGCCGTCGAGCAGCGGGTTCCAGGCCACGCCGATTTGGCCAAGGCCGCGCGCCACCAGGCCGAGCGAGGGCTGGAACATGAAGAGCCAGAGCACGCCGGCCACAGCCGGCGCTACCGCATAGGGCCAGACCAGCATGGTACGGTAGAAGGAGGCGCCCTTGATCTTCTTGTCGGCCTGCACAGCCAGGATCAGCGCGAGGCCGAGCGAGAGCACAGCGACCAGAATGGCGAAGACCATGGTGACGCCCACCGCCTGGTAATATTCCGGCTGGGCGAACAACAGCTGGTAGTTCTCGAACCAGACGAATTCCGAAACGGTCCCGAAAGTGTCCTCGAGGAAGAAGGACTGGCGGATCGCCTGCACCACCGGCCAGTAGAAGAAGATCAGCGTGATCGCCAATTGCGGCGCCAGCAACAGCCAGGGAAGGGTCTTGCCGGAGAAGACGGAGCGTTTTTCCATGGGCGATCCTAATGGGCCGCATCGCTACTGCCGAAAACCGGTAGCCCCTTGTCGGCACGATGCTCTAATGCTCTCGACCTTTGTCATTGCCGGGCTTGACCCGGCAATCCAGCGCCCATGTCCAGGCGATGGGGGTGTTGGACTGGATGCCCGGGTCAAGCCCGGGCATGACAAAGCTTGGCATCTTTTCGCTGAGGCTTTTACGCCCCCTTACCGTCCGGCCGTGCGAGCGAAAGTCTTCAGCATCGCATCGCCGCGACGGACGGCATCGTCCATGGCAGCCTGCGCGGTTTTCTTGCCGGCCAGGGCCTGCTCGATCTCCTCAGCCCAGACATCGCGGATCTGGGCAAGATTGCCGAGGCGAAGCCCGCGCGAATTTTCCGTCGGCGCCTTGTTAGTCAGCTCCAGCACGGCGACTTCGCTGTTGGGATCCTTGGCGTAGAAGCCCTGTTTCTTGGAGAGCTCATAGGCGGCCGGGGTGATCGGCAGATAGCCGGTTTCCTGGGCCCACCAGGCCTGCACATCGGGCTTGGACAGGTAGGTCAGGAACTTGGCGACGCCCTTGTAGGCCTCGTCCGACTTGCCGCCCATCACCCATAGCGAGGCTCCGCCAATGATCGAATTCTGCGGAGCTCCCTGCACATCGGGATAATAAGGCATCGGCGCCACCGAATATTTGAACTTGGCGTTGGCCTTGACGTTGCCCAGGAAAGCCGACGAAGTCAGGAACAACGGGCATTCGCCCGACGTGAAGCGCCCCTCGCCCTGGTTGGTACGGCCGGAATAGTCGAAGGTCTTGTCCTTCTGGGCCTCGATCAGATTCTCCAGATGCTTGACCACCAGCGGATTGTTGATCTTCAACTCGGTATCGAAGCCATCGAGGCCGTTGGCCTTGGTCGAGAGCGGTACGTTGTGCCAGGCCGACAGTTCCTCGATGTTGGCCCAGGTTGTCCAGCCCGTCGAAATGCCGCAAGTGGCATAGCCGGCCGCCTTCAGCTTCTTGGCCGCCTCGAAGGCCTCAGGCCAGGTCTTGGGCGCGGCCGCGAGATTGGCCTTCTTCAAGGCATCCTCGTTGACCCACATCACCATGGTCGAGGAATTGAAGGGGAAGGACAGCATCTCGCCCTTGGCATTGGAATAATAGCCGGTCACGGCGGGCAGATAGGACTTCTGGTCGAAGGGTTCGTTTGCGTCCTTCATCAACTGGTAAACGGGCTTGATAGCGCCCTTGGCGGCCATCATGGTTGCCGTACCGACTTCGAAGACCTGCAGGATATCAGGCGCATTACCAGCCCGGAACGCGGCGATGCCAGCATTCATGGTATCGGCATACGAGCCCTTATAGGCGGGAACGATGCGGTAGTCGCTCTGGCTGGCATTGAAATCATTGGCCAGCTTGACGATGCGATCATTATTGGCACCCGTCATCGCGTGCCACCATTGTATGTCGGTGGCTGCCAGGGCCCCGGTGGATACACCGGCAAACAGAACCGTGGCCGAAGCCAGAACGCTCAATTTCATGGATGATACTCCCTCACGGTGCGCCGCTTCTTGAAAAGGACGGCGTTGTTTACGGCCGGATGGTTAGCGCTTCCGTGACGGAACAATGAAGCAATTATGACAATGGAACAAGCTGGCCGCGCACGCGCCTGTCGATAGCGTGAACGGAACACCGTTTTCCGCCTTCGCAACGATCGCCAGCTTTCTGATCCCATCGGCAAGTCGCTCGTTGCCGCCCGGCTGTTTCGAGGCTAAGCAACTGGACACCAGAGCGTCAGGCAGCTTCCTCCTGATCGAGCCACGGGCTTGGTCAGGAGGAAGCTGCAGGATTTCAAACGCTTGAAGAATTTCCCGATATTGCCCATTCGTAGGCAATATCGGGAAATTCTGCCCAGGGAGGCTCCATGCCGTCGATCGTCATCGCCCAAGGGGGCGGCCCCACCGCCGTGATCAACCAGACCCTCGCCGGCGCCGTCGTTGCCGCCCGCCGGCACGACCCGTCGCTGCGCATCCTAGGCGCCCGTCATGGCGTGCGGGGCCTGACGCGCGGTGATCTGGTCGATCTTACGGCGCTCTCCGAAACCGATCTCGAACGCCTGGCCCGCACGCCCAATTCGGGGCTCGGCTCGACACGCGACAAGCCCGACCCCGCCTATTGCCAGACCATCCTGCAGGCGCTGGAAAAGCTCGATGCCCGCAGCTTCATCTATATCGGCGGCAACGACACCGCCGGCACGCTCGACCTCCTGCGCCAGCAATCGACCGGCTCCTGCAGCTTCGTGCATGCCCCCAAGACGATCGACAACGACCTGATGGAGAACGACCATGTGCCGGGCTTCATCTCGGCGGCGGCCTTCGTCGCCAATGCCTTCGTCAGCATGGATCTCGATTTCCGGGCGATGCCGGGCATTTATGTCGCCATCGTCATGGGCCGCCATGCCGGCTTCCTCAGCGCCGCTGCGGCCGGCTGGCAGCAGGCGCCGGAGGAGGCCCCCCATCTGATCTACACGCCGGAAAAGTCCTTCTCGGTCGAGCAATTCCTCAACGACGTCGATGCCGTCTACACCCGCGTCGGCCGCTGCATCGTATCGATGTCGGAAGGCGTGCAGGACGAAACCGGGCGGCCGCTGGCCGAGGCTCTCGCCGCCGGCACGGTCGAGCGCGACGCCCATGGCAATGTGCAACTCACCGGTGGCGATCTCGGTATCGAGATCCAGAAGGCCCTCAAGCAGCGCTTTCCCAAGGCCCGCGCCCGTGTCGACACGCTGGGTTACCTGCCGCGCGGCTATCTCGGCATCATCGACGAGACCGATGCGAAAGAAGCCTTCGAGGCGGGCGCCTTTGCCGCGCAGAGTGCCTTCACGGGCTCCGGGTCGGTGGCGCTGCATTATGACGGCAAGCACACCGCGCCGCGCATCGTATCCCTCGACCAGGTTGCCGGGCGCACGCGTCACATGCCCGACAGCTTCTTTACCGGATCCAATGCCATTTCCGAGGAAGGCCGGGCCTATTTCCGCCGCCTGCTGCCGCGACGGCCGGACATCTTCACGCCCTATGTATAAGGGAGATACGCCCTCCCCCCGATGGGTCTCCACCCTTACGCCTGCGGCCAGCGCTCCAGCGCTTCCCGGCCCGCAGGCGTCAGGCCGTAAATGCCTTTCTCGACCCGTTCGAACCAGCCATAGACATTGCCTTTCAGGATTCTCGGAGCATCGGGCACCGATTTGGTAAGGTCGCGCCGACGCTGCGGCGCCATGACCAGGGCAGCGGCGCAGGCAAGCGCCTGCTGGCGATAGGCCGTCATCTGAGGCGTGCGGGTGGAGCCTCCGAGGACGGGATCGCCCTGGCGCTTGCGATGCTCCCTCAGGAGACGGGAGCGGCGCTTGGGGTCGCGGCGCGGGAACGGCGCCTCGGGCGTAACGATGATCTGCACCTCGTCACGCTCGGACACGCCCAGCAGGCCGAAGCCAAGCCGCCGACAGAGATTGCGGAAGCGGGAGTCGCTTTCCCGCCCCTTGCCCCGGGCGGAGAGACGGGCTGCCAGCCAGACCTCGTCGCAGGCCCCGGCCCGGTCGACGCCCTGCAGCACCAGTTCCAGGTTGAAGCTCTGCTTGAGTTCGCAGATCACCACCACCGGCGGGTCGCCCTCGCGCAGGGCAAGGACATCACAGCGGCCGATCTCGCCCTTTACCGCGAAATCAAGCGATTCCAGGAAGGTCTTGATGGGCAGATAAAGTGAGGTCTCCAAGGCCGTCCCTCACTGCAGTCCAACAGGATCGACAATGCCCGACTTGCAACCCTGATCAGTCGGCGAGGCAGCGGCGATCAGATCGGTGAGCTTGGCACCATCCTTGACCTCGCCGCGTAGGCCGATGGTCATCTCCACGATGATTCGCCGGTTGCCGGCCCGCTTGCAGGCGAAACGCACCCGCTCGCCGGCACCCGCACCGAAGCCCTGGTCGAAGGCGCTACGGATCTCGCCGGTATCGATTTCCTTGCCGATATTGTCGGCGAAGAGCTTTTGCACCGGTGAGGCGTTGATCTCGCCGATCAAGGCCACCGAACGGCGGAAATAGGCGTCGGCCGATTTCTCGAAGAAGCAGGTGCCATGCTCGATCCATTCGTGGCGATCGAGGAAGGAGGCCGTGCCGGGCATGGCCTTCTCCAGGGCGGTACGCGTCGCTGGTTCGAGCTGAGGCGCCGGCAGATCCTCCCAGCGATGCGCCTTGTCGGCCTCGACATCGCGTTGCGCCACACCGCAATAGGCATTGCCGCGCGGCTGCGGCCAGAGGCCGTGCAGGGTGAAATGGCTTGCGTCATAGCGGTCGACGGTTTGCGTGCGACACTCGGTCTTTTCGGGCAGCCCCTCGCAAAAGGCGGCCTGCCAGCTGATGGCGAAGACATAGGAAGCCCCACCCGCCGACGTTACCGGACCGGTTTTGGCTGCGCCGGGCGCGATGGCACTGCCGTCCGCCGCTTTCACCTCACCGCAGGAGACCGGCACCCAGCGTTGCGCAGGCTGCGCATCCTCCACCTCGACGCGATAGAAGGTCGGCTGGGGCTTGTTGCCGGCAAGCAGCTTGTAGCTCTGCGCGGGCACGAGCTTGACGTTGCCGGGATTGGTCTGCTTGCGGATGGACTGGAGGGCCGCGCAGGCCTCTCGCGCCGTGAAAGTTCCCGCCATCGTTTCATCGGCCTTGGCCGGCGCGAAAGGAACCAGGATCGAAACGGCCAAGGCCGCAAGCCAGCTTTTGTGCATGCAATCCTCCAGAGCAGAACGCGCTTCGACGGAAACGACGTTTTGCCCGCACTTCCTGTTCGATGCGTCCTTACGATTCTGGCGATTACGCCCAACCACAAGACGCCTCAGGCTCTATCGCGAGCCACCTGTGGCCCGCCCCCTCGCCGAGGAATAAAGCATAGGGCTGAACAGAAACCTACCGGGGTATGGCATGGCGCGTGGCTGCACGCGATTTAGGCATCGAATGCAGCGCCGTCAGCCACACTACCGCACTGCGGTAACCCCCTCTAAACCATGCGAAAATAGCATGACGGGCATACCGCTTTGCACGTGCGATTCTGCACAAATTTCACCACGATTCGCCTATATACACGCCAGCAAGTGAGCTACTCTTTTTTGGAACCACTCCCGTGACGACCGTCGCTTTCATCAATGCCATCACCACCCGCCTCGTCGCCTATCGCAACCGCCGTCGCCTCGCGACCGTGCGCCGCGAATTGAGCTACCGCGACCTGCTGGATCTGGGTATCTATCGCGGCCATATCGACCGCGTCGCCAGCGCCGAGAACGAGGCGATCTGACCTCGCTCTCCGGTTCGGGCTTGCATGCCCCCTATCGATAGTCCGATCGCGATCCTGGCCATCCCGGATCGCGATTTTGTTTTCAGGGACCGGGCTTCCATCTTGAACCATTTCTTTCCCGCGCTCTGGCCGCTTTCATTGCGTTGGCGTGATGAATATCATCACGAAGTTTTATAATTGACGATGCGTCTCGATATTCCCCGATTGACGACATTCGGCTAAAACGGTTTAGCGGGCGGCTCCCGCATCTCTTCCCATCGACCGCATAGCCCAGCGGAACCAGGCCCGATCGGCCTTGGCGTGCGCCAAGATGCCGATTTTTCGTGCCGCAACAAAGGGATAGCCTGCGTTTGCACCCCGCGTGCCACCGCGGGTCTAGCACTGACGTATGGACGCCAAAGCAGCCACCTTGCCCCCCTCAGGTGTTTTCAGCCCAGAGCGGACGGCCTATTCGATTCTCATGGCGATCAGCGTCTCGCATTGCCTCAACGACACCATCCAGTCGTTGATTCCCTCGATCTATCCGATGCTGCGCGACAACTATGCCCTCAGCTACACCCAGATCGGCTTGATCACGCTGGCCTTCCAGCTCACGGCGTCGCTGCTGCAGCCCTTCGTCGGCCTTTATACCGATCGCCGCCCCCTGCCCTATTCGCTCACCGTTGGCATGGGCCTCAGCCTCGTCGGCTTGGTGCTTCTGGCCTATGCCCAGAACTACACCACGGTCCTGATCGCCGCGATGCTGGTCGGCACCGGCTCATCCGTCTTCCATCCCGAATCCTCGCGGGTGGCGCGCATGGCCTCCGGTGGCAAGACGGGCCTCGCCCAGTCTGTCTTCCAGGTCGGCGGCAATCTCGGCACCTCGATCGGGCCGCTGCTGGCCGCGTTCATCGTGTTGCCCTATGGCCAGCATTCGATCGCCATCTTCTCGGTGATCGCCTTGCTCGCCATGTTCATCCTGTGGAATGTCGGCAATTGGTATGCCGCCTATCGGCGCCATACGGCGGGCACCAAGGCCAGGGCCGTGCCGGCAGTGGCCTCGCTGTCGCGCGGCCGTGTCATCGCCTCGCTGGTAGTCCTGCTGGCGCTGGTCTTCTCCAAATTCTTCTACATGGCCTCGCTGTCGAGCTATTACACGCTCTATCTCGAGGATCGTTTCGGCCTGTCGCCCGAAGCGGTGCAGATGCAGCTCTTCATCTTCCTGTTCGCTGCAGCCGCCGGCACGTTGCTCGGCGGACCGATCGGCGACCGCATCGGGCGCAAATATGTGATCTGGGTCTCGATCCTGGGCGTACTGCCCTTCAGCCTGGCCCTGCCCTATGCCAACCTGACCTGGACCCCGGTTCTGGCGGTGATCATCGGCTTCATCCTGTCCTCGGCCTTCTCCGCCATCGTGGTGTTCGCGCAGGAGTTGGTGCCGGGCAAGACCGGCATGATCGCCGGGCTGTTCTTCGGCCTCGCCTTCGGCATGGGCGGCGTCGGTGCCGCAGCTCTCGGCGTTCTGGCCGATTGGACCAGCATCGAATTCGTCTACAAGGTCTGCTCCTTCCTGCCGATGATCGGGCTGTTGACCGTCTTCCTGCCCAATATCGAGCGCCCACAGCCGCAGCCCGTGGAAGCGGCCAAGGAAGTGTTTGAATAGGAAAGGCGGCTCGTCTTTTCATCCCCGACTTTCTCGATGCCGAACGGGGCTCGTTGGAGCAAAGCGTGTTCATGTGAGAACGCGCTTTGCTCCAAGTCTTTGTTTCCAAGCCAATCCAACGGATTGGCTGGAGCGTCCTTGCGAAATTTGCCGGGTCCCGTCAGATCGCAGAACGCCTTGGGCGGCTGCCGCCCCAATTTTGAACGACGAATGGAAACGACCAAATGGCTACGGTATTTCCGCCGACTGGTTCGCAGGCGAACCTCGGCGGTCACCAGAGCTGGAGCCGGGAGGCACTCGAAACCTTCATCCTGGCCTGGCCCCTCATTTTGACCAATCTGGTCGAGCTGGCGCTGACCACCACCAATCTCATCCTCGTGGGTGAATTGGGGTCGCAGGCGATTGCCGCCGTGACCCTGGCCAACAATCTGTTCTTCTTCTTTGCCATCATTGGATTGGGCGTGGTGACGGCGGTGGCGCCAATGGTGGCCAGCGCGCTCGGTGCCGGTGACGACAGCGGCCGCGATATCCGCCGCACCGTGCAGCAGGGATTGTGGACGTCGCTGATCGTCTCGATTCCGGGCCTTGCCTGCCTGATGAACAGCGAATGGATCATGCTGCATCTCGGCCAGAGCCCCGAGATCGCCAGGCAGGCCTCGCAATATCTCAACGGCCTCGCTTGGTCGCTGCCGGCCTTCGTGGGCTACATCGCCCTGCGTTCGGCGGCAGCCGCCATGGGCCAGCCGCGTGCTGCCTTGTGGAGCGCGCTTGTCGGCATCGTCATCAATGCCGTCCTGGCCTGGGGCCTCACTTTCGGCCATCTCGGCCTGCCGGCCCTCGGCGTGCCGGGCCCGGGCATTGCCACCACGATCGCGACCTGGATCTTCTTCCTGCTGCTTGCCGCCTTCCTGGCCTTCAGCCGGCCCTTCCGGCGCTTTCAACTGTTCCAGAACCTGTGGCGGCCAGACCGGGAGCGGCTCTGGCAGATCTTTCGGCTGGGTGTGCCCATCGCCATCACGCTCGCCTTCGAGGTTACTGTCTTCAATGCCGCGGCCTTCCTGATGGGGCGCATCGGCGAGACGGACCTGGCGGCGCATGGCATCGCCATCCAGATCGCCTCGATCAGCTTCATGGTGCCGCTCGGCCTCGGCCAGGCGGCGACGGTGCGGGTCGGCCTCGCCTATGGCGCCGGCGACAAGCATGCCATCAGCCGGTCCGGTTGGACGGCCTATGTCCTTGGTGTCGGTTTCATGTGCGCGGCGGCGGCCTTCATGCTGATCGCACCGCATCTGCTGATCGGCCGGTTCATCGATCTTGCCGATCCCGTCAACGCCGATGTGGTGTCCCGGGCCAGCCTGTTCCTGATCTTCGCCGGCCTGTTCCAGATCACCGACGGTGCCCAGGTGGTGGCCGCCGGCATGCTGCGCGGCCTGCACGACACCCTGATCCCGATGCTGCTTGCCGCTATCGGCTATTGGGTGGCGGGGCTGCCGCTCGGCATCCTGCTGGGCTTCCATTTCGGCTGGGGTGGCGCCGGCATCTGGGCCGGCCTGGTAAGCGGGCTGACCGCGGTCGCCGTGCTGATGACCATGCGCTGGCTGCGGCGGGATCGCCTCAAGCCGGCGACCTGAGCCACCGCCATCTCGGTAGGGGGCCAAAACTTCTCTTTGTGGGAATTGGCTGCCTATTGCTGGGACTGGAAGTAGTTCAACCTTTGCCGATAGGCCGCTTCGATGCAGCTGGCTGTGGCGCCGCAGCGATCGCGATTGGTGCGCCAGGCCGTCTGGTTCGCCGACAGGGCAACCTGATCGGCCTTCTGCAGGCTCCTGAAACGAGCCTTGAAGACATTGTCGAGGGCAAGGTCGAGCCGCGCCAGCGTATCGCTCTGGCAAATGGCACGCTCGCTCGGATTGAGACGTCCGCCGCAGGGGAAACTCGGCGACACGGAGGGCGTGCCTGCCGCCTTGTCGACCAGGCTCTTCAGAAAGGCGAGCCGCTGCCGATAGCTCACACCGATACAGGCCGCGTCCCCGCCGCACTCGTCGCGCTGGGCGCGCCAGGCTGTCTGGTTGGCCTTCAGCTTGGCCTGCAAATCCTTCGGCAGGGCCGAATTGATCATGCCATAGGCCGATGACAGTGTCTGATCGAGGGTGGCAAGACTGCCATCCTGGCAGATGGCGTTTTCGGTGGGATTCAGGCGGCCGTTGCAAGGAAAGCTTGGCGCCACCGATGCGGGAATGGTTCGATCGGGGACCGCAAAGTCGAGGGCCGCATTCTGTTGCGGCGCGGAGCCGGTTTGGGCGTCACCACCCGTCGTCGCGGCCGGGGCGATGTCGGCTGAGCCTTGCGTCGACTGATCGACCGGTGCCAGGGCAGTGGCGCCAATCGCCTTGACAGGCTGAGGCGTCTCCATCTTTCCGGACATGGCGAAGGAACCGATGATGGCCTCGTTCACCCAGGGAGTCTGGCTGCCCTGGGTCGACTGGTCGACATCGGCCCTGACCTGGCCGAACATCTGGCGGATGTCGAGGCCGGGCGTCTCCATATGAGCGAGCAGCGCCGTGGTGAAGGGCGAGTTGCGCCCGCTGCCATCCTGGGCCACCGAGCCCGGCGCCGTCGAAAAGGCGATCAGCGTGCCCTTGGCCGAGGAGGCGTCGAGATCGATGCGCGCCAGCCCGCGTGTACCAGCCCCCCGCGTCAGCTGGCGCGTCAGGGGATTGTCGCGGCACGAATCCAGGATCACGATCTTCACCTTCGGGGCCGCGCTGTCGACCAGTTCCAGAAGCTTGTCCAA
>NZ_JBFREW010000031.1:0-29064 GCF_052114505.1 Labrys sp. KB_33_2
CATGGCCTCGCCCTTCGATCGTCCCGAAATGCAGATGGACGTTCTGGCCGGCGTGGTGATCGCCGAATATCCCTGATGGAGTACCTGGAGCCGAGCGCAGCGCTCACGGTTCTCGCTCGATCACGAAATAGGTCGTCGGACCATCTGGCCCCAGATTGGTCAGCCGCGTGGCGAGATTGCCTTCTCCGCTGGCGATCACGGACTTGATCTTGCCGTCGAGGCCAATCGGCGCTAGGCGCCAGCGGCCATGGCCGGGGAGGGAAAAATCAATGGAAGCAACGCGCATGAGCACCGGCAGCCTCCCGTAGTCGGCGATGACACGGTCGTTCGGGTCGGAAAACTTCATGGCGGTATTGCGCGCGTCCGTTGCGAAGATCACCAGCAATTTACGGCTGGCGTCGATAGGCAGGCCGTCGAGGGCAGAGACGGCGAACAGGCCTGGCCCGGTGGCATCGCCGATGGTGACCTTGTCGAGGCTCGAGGTTCCCGAGAGTTCGGCGAAGGCGAGCGCCTCTGTCCTCGGCGTGATCACGCTCAGGCGCAGAGCGTTTTGATCGAGGCGGATCTGGCCCGTGTCGCTCTGATAGATCCCACGGTTCATGTCGGTCTGATTGAGGGCGTTCAGCCCGCCGCTCTGACGCAAGGCCGTCGCGATCCGATCGGCGTCGCTCTCTCTCCGCGGGACTTGAACGGCCTGATCTGCCGGCGAAGGCGCCTTTTGCCTCTCCAGACCGATGGCGCCGAGCAAGGCGAGAGTGGTCAGCCCCTCTGGTTCCCGATCGAGCGGGCTCAGGGTCAAATCGTCCTCGCCGCGCATCATGAGGGGAATGGAGAGGTGCGATTGCTGAACGTCACCACGCCGAAACAAGAGCGCGGCAAGGGTCTCGCCGGCACGCGCCACCGGATCGAGCGCGATCGCATAGGGCAGCATCTGGCGCTTGTGAGGGAAGTTCTCGCCATAGGACAGGATGATCGGGCCATGGCCGTGCCGGCAGATCAGATCCCAGCCCTGCAGGGCGGCATAGGCCGGCATGACAAGCCCCGCTTCGTAGCGATAGCGGTTCCAGAATAGCTGATCATACTCGCTCACGATGAAGGGCCGTCCCTGCCATCGGGTTGCGGCGATCACCCTGATATAAAGGGCAGCATCGGCCAGGGAGCTGGTCTGCTGGATCGAGCCTCCAGGAGCATAGGTTCCGATCCAGTCGTGATAGGTGTTCATCGCTACCGCTTGCTGGTTTTGACGCGACAGGCTGGTCTGAAGGGTGGGCCAGTTGTTGTAGGGCGCGATGACGCCACGAAAGCCGAGATTGCGCAGGGCGGCGGTCATGCGCCCGGCGGAAGCCGTCTCGACCGTCACGAAGAAGGCCTGAAGGTCGCGCATGCGCGGCGATCTTTCCCGGCCGCTGATCGGCAGAGCGATCGTCGTGGCCTCCAATGTCTCTTGCGACTGCAGATCCCCCCAGGCCTTGGCCAGGGCGGCTGTCGACCCGTAGCGCTGCTTCAGCCAGTGGTTGAAGGGTACGCGCAGCATTTCGGCATACGCAGGCTGTCCGTCTTGCCGGTGCACGATGCTGTCGAACTCGATGCCGTTCTCGTTGAACGGAATGATGAGCACCAGCGCCGGATCGCTGATCGGCGCCGTGCCGGTATAAGGATTGACGGCGGCGAGCAGCTTTTGCTGGAAGGTGAGCCAGTGCTGGAACGCCTTTTCGTCGAGCTGGACCTCGAGTTTCAATTCGCCCGTCAGTGACCAGCGATCGTCGAAGCCGCCCAAGGCGCCTCGCGATGAACTCAACCCGTCCATGATCCAATAGATGCCGTTTCGCTTCAGAGCGGCCATTAGGTAGTGGAAACGGTCGAGAATCTCGGGATTGAAATCCAAATCCTGCTTGCGCCCGAACATCAGGGCGGCATCGACGAAATGGAAGCGAGCGATGTTGTAGCCGTGCAGCTTGAGCTGCCTGGCATAGCGCTCCGCCTCCTCGTGATCGGGAAAGCCGCCGGAATCGGGGCTCCACGCCAAGGAGGCGCACAGGAAGCGCATGGGCTGGTCCGGTGCGGCGGCGCGGGCAAGGCGGCCCTGCCCGTTGATGACGATACGGGCCTCTTCACCAAGGGGGGGATTGGCTAGGAAACCAGAGAAGTCGAGCGGGCTGCCATCTTCCACTTCCATCGACCGCTCGCGCACCGAAGACCATTGATCCGTCCGGCCCTCCCTCGCCCCGGAGAGCACCAGCAGCGCGATGACAGCGAGGCCGCAAACAAGCCCAAGAATCCTGTGGCCTTGGCCCATTCCAACCAATTTCGGCATCACTCGCATGCTCTTCAGGACGATTTGCTTCGCTGTTGTCCAGCCAAGAGCTTGCTTTCAATCCACTCTCCCGGACTGCGCCTGACATGGGCAAAACCGAGTGGCAGGGCCGCCGCATGAAAGAGCCAGGCCACGACGGCATAGACACCGAGCGCCAGGCTGCGCTGCTTCAGACTCATGGCCGCGATCACGCCAAGCACCAAGGCAAGGTCGATCAGCAGGGCCGTCGATTTGTCGGGTACGAAAACGAGCACAGCCAGCATGGTGATCAGCCAGAGATAGACCCCAGCCCACAACCGCAATTCGGGCAATTCGTTGATCAGCATGGCCCAATGAGGCCGTCCGATCGCGGCTCTCAACAACTCACCAATGCCGCGCAGATATTTCGACTGCCAGCGGCGCACCAGCAGTTTGTAGGCGTTCATCGTGTGCCCAAAATGAGAGACGAAATGTCGTTCCAGGCGATGAAGGCTCCAGCCAAGGCAGCGCAGGCGTAGGCCGAGATCGAACTCCTCGTAGCCGTGCAGGTTGCGATCAGAAAAATAGCCGGCTTGTTGAATGGCTGCACGGCGGTAGAGACCACCTCCGTTCATACGATCGATCGTGCCGGTGCGGTTCTCCGGCGATGCGCGCCGAACCCGCCGCGTGAATTCGAGATTGTCGAGGTTCATCTCGACCACATGCCCGGTTACCCCCGCTGCCTTGGGATTGGCCTCCAGGAAGGCCAGCGCTTCGGTGAGGAAGTCTTCGTCCAGCAACATGTCGCCGTCCACCAAGCAGATGAAGTCGTGGTGGCTGTATTGGAAGCCGAGTTGCGGGCCAATGCCGCAGCTCGGCCGGGCCGGATCGACAATTTGCGCGAGCGTGACCGGATATCGACTGGCAATCTCCACCGTCCGATCGGTCGAGCCGCTGTCGGCGACGATGATCTCGACAGTGCCGCCCGGCAGGGCCTTGAGCGCGCTCTCGATGGCGGCAGCGATACGCTTTTCTTCGTTGAGCGTCTTCATGATGATCGAGACAGCTTTGGTCATGGTTCGAAGGGCCAGACTTCCAAGAAAGGGTTGCAGGAAAGATTTGATGGTCGAACTAAAACGCCAGACTCGGCGCTCAGAAGAAACGCTCGCGCACGTAGATGGTATCGCCCGGCAGGACGGTTGTCGTGATGGGCACCCGCTCCGTGCGGCTGTTACCTTCGGTCTGGCGGGTGATATCGATGCTTTCCTGACCCGCACGCGAGGTAAATCCTCCGGCGGCAGCGATCGCCTTCTGGGCCGTCATTCCGGGTACGTAGCTGTATTGCCCGGCGGCGCCGACCTCACCCATGACGAAGATCGATCGATAGCGATCCACCTCGATCGAGACGCTGGGCTTGAGCAGATATCCCCCGTCGCGCAGCTTGGCCGTTACAATGGCCTCGACCTGCTTGGTCGTCTTGTACCGGACCGGAATGCTGCCGATCAGCGGCACCGAGATCGTACCGCCTTGGTCGATATTGTAGGTATTGGTCAGCCCGTTCTCGCCAAAGACGGTCAGCCGCACCCGGTCGCCTGCATCGAGCGTATAAGGTTTGTTGACCGCCTCATAAAAGGCGGGCGGCGCCGGACGATAGCTCTCGCAGCCAGCAAGCGCGAATGCCAACAGCATGACTAGGACGATCTTACGATTGTACAAGGCGACCCCCTTTCAACAATTCCCATTGGCTCGTTCGCCTTGCCAGTCGAACGCATTCAATTCCCGAGACATTCGGCAATACAGAAGGCCACATTGGATGGCTATGCTGCGAAGCAACTGCATGTGTTTTGTCTTGCATGGGCCTTCCTTTGCTTCAACGCTGTAACGTGAGACCGACATAGACACTCGTCTCGTTGGTACGTCTGGCGCGTATCGAGCTGTCGGTTATCCGCCGGCGCGCGCTCACATCGACGCCGACGTTGCGGTTGAACCAATAGGTTGCGCCTGCTTCCACGCCCAGGCCGTGGTCGGTACCAGTGCCGTCGGTATTGTCGCGCAAATAGGCGAGTATTTCTGCATTCAAGGTCAGGTTGGCGCGAACCTGCCGCTTGATTTCGAGACGGCTCTGATAATAGAGCGAGCCGCTCACGCCCGGTGCCGTAGCGGCTTCGATACGGCTTAGGATACCCAGACCGACATCAGTGCCTCGTTGTGGCGACCATTTGAGCGTCGCGTCCGCGCTGAAACCATCCAGTGTCGCGAGGCGAGGATCGTTGAAGGATTGTCTGAGGTAGCCGAAGGCAACTTCGCCGGAGACCTTCTCGCCGAAGTCCAGTTCCATGCCGCCACGCAGTGCAGTACGGGCCCCGGACCGGCGATAGCCATCACTATCGAGCCGCTCATCATAGGTGTCACGGCCGATCTCGACTTCGCCAAACGGCTTGATGGCCCTCGACATCTGATAGCCGGCTCTCAGGATGAGGCCCGCATAGGTATTGGCCCGATCGTGCTGTGAAATCACCGTGCCGTCCGGAAAATCCACTTGTCCGTAGGTCAAACGGTCGACCTTGGCCCTGAAGTCGGTGAAGAAGCGTCCAAAGTCATGACGCAACCCCAGAGTTGCATCGAATTCCTGGACCCAGGGCCGGTTGGATGTTCCAAGGATCGTAGTCGGCGCGCTCGCTTCCTCCTGGCTGTAATGATAGCCGGCCTGCCCGGTCAGCACGGTGCGCTCACCCAGGTCGAGCCGAAATCCGCCACGCAAATTGATATCGGGTTCTCTGTACGAAGTTCCCGCCAATGTCCTGGCATAGAGTACATCGAGGTTCAAAAATATCGAATGGCGTGACCAATCGCTCAAGAGCCGAGCTCGAATACGCGTTTCCGAGACAGTCGCACCACCGCCCTGCTTGCTATCGTCGACATTCGTGGTGGCCCTGATGCCCTGCGAGAGGGAAGGCAGGAATAGCATCGTGCCGAATTTGAGGCCGATAGGGTCGAAAGGGTTGATTTCGTTGCGAATGAAGAGCTGCTCCAAAGCCGGCACCCGCCGATTTTGCGGCTGTACCCGCTGGGTCTTGGGGTTGTCGTCTGCCCCCTGGCGCCCGGCTTCGATGGGGGTGGGATCCCCCTCGTCGACTATTGGGAGGAGGGGGCGCGGGGGGGGCTCTGGCGGGGCTGCAACCGCCGCAGCCTGATCCGAAGTGGCTTGGGGCGGGGGAGGCTGCGTATCGTCCTGCGAAGGCGCGTCCGGCTCCAAGGCGGGAGCGGCCTCGCCAATCGGCGGGCTTACCTCGCCTGGAGCAGCCATAGGCTGATCGACCTGTGCCCACGCAAGATTAGTCGCTGGCAACACGCCGCCAATCAGGCCTAGCATCAAGCCAAGCCATGACCCGCATCGTGATCGAGGCCGGAACAGCGCGCGGCGACGCTCCGTATCGGGAGAGGGAACAGCACCGAGATTCATTGATCCGTATCGCTACAGGCAACGACCAGCCCATCGTCCCGAAATCGGGGCTCATGCTCCAGCCGCACACCCATACTCCCATGTACGCAACACCAACAACGAGGTGATCATGGCGTGGATCGGAGCGGCGGCATTGCCACTGGGACGAGAAACAAGCACCGCGGTCAAGCGAGCATACCCGGCCAAGCGCCTTTCCATCGGCGCTCCGATCATTCCTCTGCAAAGATCAGCTCAGGCTTGCTCAGTACTATTGTTTTGCCTGGCGATCAACTCACTGAATCCAAAAGACATTTGATGGAGGTATTATGAAACCAAATACAGAGTCTTTATGCCGATATGGTCAATAGAAATACTACTTATTGGGGACTCTCCAATGCCAAAGCGTCTCCTATCATACTTAAGACGATGAAAGTTGGATGCTGCAAAAGCGCATATCACGTAACTGTATCGACAGAATGTCTTAATAGCTCAACCAAAAAAGAGAGTGATATTTTCTTTCTTGAAGAGATAGTCTTGACCTCCGAGATGCGAAGGCTTACTGCCCATACGTCCACCGTGGACGTAGCACGCAAAATTCGAGTTCTTCCCCAGCAAAATGGCTGCGCGCGGGCCAATTGATGGCTGCCGTGGCTCCTCTCGATCAGAGCCGAATTGCATTCCTGTACGGGACTAGAATATGTTTTTCATAGGATATGTCCTGTTCGGACGATT
This sequence comes from Labrys sp. KB_33_2, assembly GCF_052114505.1. NCBI lineage: Bacteria > Pseudomonadati > Pseudomonadota > Alphaproteobacteria > Hyphomicrobiales > Xanthobacteraceae > Labrys > Labrys sp. KB_33_2. The sequence goes on from NZ_JBFREW010000031.1 coordinate 6,447, forward strand.
TTCCCAGTCCCGTGTGCTTCGGTTCGGTTGAAGCTGCAGAGTACTGTATAGATGTACAGATTGAGTAATACGACGAGCAAGCCTTTCTCAAGCAGTGGGGTCTCCGGGCACACGAAGGCGCGGCGTGACGTGCTGTCGCCAACACCTCCTGCCATAATTTCACCAGGCGCGGTGGCGAATTGGATTGCGAGGCGCTGGTACTGGCCGCTCCTTTTCGCTCTTGTCGGTATCGGCGCTGGCGCGAGTTACGGACAGTGGACACCTGCGCGCTATACAGCTTACACGGACCTTCTGGTCCCGCCCGCCAACCTGCAGGTTTTGCCGAACGACATCTATCCGCAGAACCTGCAAAGCGACAGCCAGCTTCTTGATATCGAAAGCAAGTTGCGCTTGCTGAACTCTGGCAATGTGTTGCGCCGGGTCAGCCGCGAACTTGATTTGCCCAACAACCCCGAATTCAACGGCGAGGCAAAGGCAGGCCCCAATGTGTTCGCGCTGTTGGACGGCCTGCTCGGCAGCAAGCCCGCCCCCCCCGACAGGGATCTGGAGGTGATGCGCACGCTGGCGGAAAGGATCACCGCCAAGCGGGTCGAGCGCTCCTACATGGTAACGATCGCGGTTTGGGCGCGCACAGCTGAGACCGCCGCCAGGATTGCCGACGCATCCGCAAAGGCCTTTCAGGAGGAGGTGGCACAAGCCGATGCCGATGCCGCCGGCCGGGCCGCCTCGGGGCTGAAGGACAGGCTTGTCGAACTCAAGAAGGCTGCCTCGGAAGCTGAAGAAAAGGCGGCGCAGTTCAAGCGGAGCCATGGCCTGCAGACCACAGCGAATGGCGACCTTCTCAGCGCCCAGACCATGGCGCAGATCAGCACCAAGCTGGTCGACGCCAATACCCGCCTGGTGGGAGCGCAAGCGCGTTACGACGAATTGACGGCCCCCAAGCCCAACGAGACCAACCCCCTGGGCACCTTGCAATCCGCGACATTGACGAGCCTGCGAGCCCAGCACGCATCGATCAAGCAGACCATCGATTCGTTGTCCATGACCTATGGCGCGCAATATCCTGGGCTGGTCCGGGCGCGGTCGGAGCTGCGCGGTACTCAGCAGGCCATCAGGGAGGAGACCAATCGCATCTTGCGGGCAGCGCAACTTGAGCTCGACCAGGCCGCTGCGACCGTCGAGACTCTCAAGGGACAGGCTGAAAGGGCGCGCATAGCCGTCGCCGCCGACAATGAGGCGCAAGTGCAGTTGAACGACTTGCAACGCGATATGACGACGAAGGGTGCGATCTATCAGACCTTTCTCACCCGGGCCGGCGAGACCGCCGAGCGTCAACTGCTCAACAGTACCAATATTCGTGTCATCTCCACTGCCATTCCTCCCGTCAGTCGAAGCTGGCCGCCGCGAACGGTGCTGCTCGCTGCCGGTGGGCTTGCCGCCGGGTTTGGCCTGGGCGCGGCTTTGGCGGCCGGTTTCGGGCTGCTGGCAACACTGCGCCGCGCACGCAAGCAACTCGCTGCATAAGGCTAGTGGAGATGCAGGCAGACGGCATGAATGGAGGCGCCCCAAACAAGCTGCGGAATAGCCTTGCGGTGGTGCTGTTTTTGGCTGTCTGCTATATGTTCTGGGTCACAACCAAGCCCTTCATAGACCTGACGGATCCTGCCACGCTGGATCCCAGTGCCGAAAAATCCAACCTGATCAACCAGTTGGTGACACTCGCGCTCTCGGGAGGATTGCTGCTGTTCGGGCTCACCAGCCCATTGCGCAGCACAATCTTGCAGCCGCGCCTCCTCCTCGTCTGCCTGTTCGTGTGGTTCTTTTTCGTATCCGCCATCTCGACCTATCCCGATCTCGCGCTCAAGCGGGTGGTGTTGGCGATTTTGACTTGCATCAACGCAGCTATCTTCCTGATACTGCCGCGATCCGACAGGCAGTTTGCCAAATTGCTCGGCGTCGCCATGCTTGCGGCGCTGGGCTTAGCCTATTTTGGCGTTACCTTCATCCCCAATCGCGCGATCCATCTTGCGACCGAGCTGCGTGAGCCAATGAACGCCGGATTTTGGCGCGGGCAGTTCGCCCATAAGAACGAAGCGGCAGGCGTGATGGTCCTGACGGCCTTTTTTGGCTTTTACGTCTACGCCACCTGGAACAAGTTCCTCGGCGTGGTACTGGTGGTGCTGGCCACTTTCTTTCTGATGCACACGGGCGGCAAGACCTCCAGCGCCGCCCTTCCCGCCATCGTTGTGCTGGCTTGGGTGTTCGAGCGCTGGTCCTGGTCGCGCATTCCGCTGTCGATCGGCGGCGTCATCGCCATGAACACCGTCACCATCGGTTCCGCCATCTCCGAGCCGATCCGCTCGCTGGTCAGTGCAGTCGGCGTCGATCCGACCTTCACCAATCGAACCGACATCTGGCGCTTTGCATTCTCCGCCATCACCCAAAGACCGTTGTTCGGTTATGGCTTCCAGCTGTTCTGGCAGACCGATGAACTCGTCTACAGCGGCGGCGGCGTCGAAACTTGGGCCGTAGAGGCCTTCAATGGCCACAATGCCTATCTCGATACGCTGCTGACCACAGGTATCCCCGGCCTCGTTCTCACCGTGCTATGGCTACTCGTGCTGCCGCTGCGTGACCTCGGCAAGGCCGAGAAGACCGGCAACAATCCTGCTCTTACTCGCTTGTTCCTGCGCATCTGGCTCTATGGCATCTATACGGCTTGCGTGGAGAGTTTCTTCTTCCTGAGCGGTGCCTCGATATGGTTCGTCCTGCTGGTAGCCGTTTTCGGCCTGCGCCTTCAAGCCCGGGCCAGCGTGGTCAACGAAACCTCCAAGCCAACCTCCTACTCGGCCATTCATGCCTGATATTAAAGAAAAGCTCGACTATTGGTTCGACCGGGTTACCGACCGGCTAATGCGACGCTGGCCCGGCCCGCGCCTTCGCATACCCGCGTCGAGACCGGTAATTTCCTTCACCTTCGACGATGTTCCCGATACCGCGCTCAGCAATGGCGCGCGCATTTTGGAAGAGCATGGCGTGCGCGGCACGTTCTATATCGCCGGCGGACTGGAAGGACGCCACGAGCCGGGCCGCAGCCTGATCACGCGAGAGGGCTGCGATGCGCTCCGGCGACACGGGCATGAGATCGGCTGCCATACCTTTTCCCATCGCAAGGTGACACGTCTCGTGCGCGAGCAACTCGAACAGGACCTTGACTGCAATGCGAACTATCTCAATGCCATCGATCCGCAGGAACAGCGGCGCAATTTCGCTTACCCCTACAATGCCGGCTCCTTCGCAAACCGGCGGGTGTTCGACGCCCGTTTCATGACTTGCCGCGCCGGCGGGGAACGGATCAATCGAGGCGCCGTCAACCCGAGCTTCCTGTCCGGCATGGAAATCCGCCAGCCTGAGGAGCATGCCGAAAGTCTCGTTGGTTGCGTCGACGAACTGGTAGCCAAACCCGGCTGGCTGATCTTCTTCACGCACGACATCGCGGCGGCACCGACTGAATTCGGCTGTACGCCCGAGACTTTCGAAAAGCTGGTGGCATATGCACTCGTGAGGGGCTGCACCGTGTTGCCGGTGAGGGACGCACTGGCTTTGTTCGGTATGGAAGGAGCGCAGTCGTGAACAAGGCCCGGGCATCGAACAGGCTGCTGGCGATCAACAATTACTTCTATCGCCGAGGCGGAGCGGAAGCGATCTTCCTCGAACATATGGCGCTGTTCGACGAGATCGGCTGGGATGTGGTGCCTTTCGCCATGCAGCACCCCGACAACCAGGCATCGCCCTGGTCTGATTATTTCGTCTCCGAGATCGAATATGGCCGCACGACCAGCGTGTTGACCAAGGTCGCGCAGGCGGGGAAGGTGATCTACTCCTTCGAGGCTCAGCGCTCCCTCACGGCCCTGCTTGAAAAGACGCGGCCGCAGATCGCGCATGCGCATAATGTCTATCACCATCTGTCGCCTTCCATTTTCAGCACACTCAAGGCGGCGGGCATCCCCACCGTGATGACAGTGCACGACCTCAAGCTCGCCTGCCCAGCCTATAAGATGCTGGTGGATGGCGGGGTCTGCGAGGCATGTCGCGGCGGGCGAATTCACAATGTCGTACGGCGGCGTTGCATCAAGGGATCGCTTGCTCTGAGCGCCTTGGTGGCGCTGGAGACCGCAGTCCATCGCGGGCTCGGGCTATACCGTAACAAGATCGACAAATTGGTGCTGCCGAGCCGCTTCTATCGCGAAAAGCTGATCGAATGGGGATGGCCGGCCGACAAACTGGTCTATGTGCCAAATTTCATCGAGCCCCCGCAGGTCGGTGACATGGAGGAGGGGGAGTATTTCCTCTATGCGGGACGGCTCGCGCCAGAGAAGGGCCTGCCGACCCTGATCCGAGCGGCGGCGCTGGCCGGCGTCCGCCTCGTCATAGCCGGTACCGGTCCGGAGGAGGTGTCCTTGCGGGCTCTGGCGGAGAAAAGCGCGGTGGCGGTGCATTTCGCTGGCTACGTATCGGGACGGGCGTTGCATGATCTGATCGGGGGAGCCAAGGCCCTGGTTTTGCCCTCCGAGTGGTATGAAAACGCACCTGTCAGCGTGCTTGAGGCATACGCACTGGGGCGCCCGGTGATCGGCACGGCGATCGGCGGCATTCCCGAACTGGTGCGCGACGGACAGACTGGCATGCTAGCCGCTGTTGCCGACGCTGCGGACCTTGCACGAGCGCTCGGTACGATGGCTGGGCTGACGGTCGGGGAGAGGTCAGCCCTCGGCGCGGAGGGCAAGGCCTGGGTGGCACGGGACTTCTCCGCTTCGGTCTACCGTCAGCGAATGCTGGATCTTTATGCTTCACTCGGGGTAGTCGCATGACCAAGAAAGGCTCTGAGCGCCGGCCGCGAGTAATGATGCTGGGGCTGCGCGGTATTCCCGATATTCAGGGCGGCGTGGAAAAGCATGTCGAGGAGCTCGGCCGCTGGCTTGATGAGAAATGGGACATCACCATCGTCGGACGAAAGCCCTATCTGCCTTCGCCCAAGCCCTACGATGTCGGCCGGGTGAGGGTACTGCCGGTCTGGTGTCCACGCTCGATGAAGTTCGAAGCGCTTGCTCATACGCTACTCGGTGTGCTGGTCGCAGCCTTCAGGCGTCCCGACATTCTGCATATCCATGCAGTGGGACCTGCCTTGTTGACGCCGTTGGCCCGCCTGTGCGGGTTGCGCACGGTAGTTACTCATCATGGCTATGATTATGATCGGGAGAAATGGGGAGCTCTGGCCAAGCGCATGCTCAGGCTGGGCGAGATTGCCGGCATGCGTTTTGCGAGCCGGCGTATCGCGGTTTCGAACGAGATCGCCGGTACTATGGAACATCGTTATGGCGTGCCCACCCGTTTCATTCCCAACGGTGTCGCCACGCGGCAGGGGACGACCGACACCGACATCCTGGCTGAACTCGGCCTAACGTCGCGCCGTTATGTCATCACCGTTGCACGTATCGTTCCGGAAAAGCGCCAGCACGATCTGATCGCGGCCTTTGAGCAGCTTGCCGATCCCTTATTACGGCTCGTCATTGTCGGCGCAGCCGACCACGACGCCGCCTATTCGCGCGAGGTCGCGGCCCAGGCTGCCCGCGTGCCCGGCGTCATCCTTGCCGGTCGTCGTACCGGAGACGACCTCTTCACTCTTTATACTCAAGCAGGCTTGTTCGTACTGCCCTCCAGCCATGAGGGCATGCCTCTGGCATTGCTGGAAGCGCTGGGGGCTGGGTTACCGGTTCTTGCCAGCGGTATCACCGCCAATCGCGAACTCAACCTGCCGGAAGAGGATTATTTTCCCGTGGGCGACGTGCCGGCCCTCAGCCACGCCATGCGTACAAAACTCGCCACGCCTCTCGATGCCGTGGCTTCGGCGGAACGCAGCCAATGGGTGAAGAAGGCCTATAGTTGGCAGAGTGTGGCCCAGCAGGTTGCAGATGTTTATTCGGGTCTCCTCGCCACTCGGTGAGCCCAAGGCGAGTTTGACGGTTCCTTGCCGCAGGTGATGATCTCAAGTCTGCCATTTGTGAGCTCTCCCTGAGGGCGTCTTCGAGCGGGAAAAAGAGCAATTTCATTGCAAGGCTGCTATCTATTTGCGGTACGAGATCCCGACCTGTTTTCAATAGCCGAGGCATTTTCGAGATGTCGAGTTGATGGTGATCGCATGCTGGTTTTCCATCGCGCTTGCCATTGACCTTCCCGATAGAAGCGGGAACAGCGACGTTCGGGCGGTCAAGCCGGGCGGCGAATAAGAGTCCTAGAAATTGACTACACCGGAGTAAGGAAAGCATAGTCCGCAAGGACAATTGCGGGCAGGCCAAGAGGCAGCTACCTTCAACAAACTCCCTGTTCCCCTCCTGGACCAGAACTGGAGGCCCGGATAACGCCTCAGCAAGGCATCCTTTTCCGGGCCTCCCTTTTCAAAGATCGATCGCAGGCATAGTCTGCTCCTTGCGGGGCTTCATCCTAGGTAGGCTGGAGTTGCTTGCTTCGGCCCCGGCAGACTGTCGGTGGCTGGAGGAGGAAGTGGACTTGCCTCATAAAAATGGAGAGGTATTTGCCCAGCGGGACGCGGTTTGTTCGAACTGCGCGGGGCTGATGTAGTCGAGCGCGGAGTGGCGCCGAACGGGATTGTAGAAGCCATCGATATAGCGGGCAATGGCCTACACGGCTTCGTCACGGGTGTAGGAACGGGTGCGCCAGACGAGCTCGGATTTGAGCGTCCTGAAGAACGTCTCGACTATCGCATTATCGTAGCAATTTCCCTTTTCCGACAGGGAAATACGGATGCCGTGGCGGCGCAGTTCGGCCTGGTAATCCACCGAACAATATTGGGCGGATTCAACCGGTCGTCGCAACACTTTCGATCATATCGTATTTGAGTAGCAGGACGAGGGCCTTGCGCAACGCGGCGAGCGCCTGATCGCAGTGCAGGCGGTCGCCGACGGCCCAGCCGACGACACGGCCGGGAAACAGGTCGACGACGACCGCCAGATAGAGCCATCCCTCGCGCGTCCAGTCGTACGAGATGTCCACGCCCCATTTCTGGTTGGATGTGGATACGGTGAAGTCCCGGTCGATGATGTTCGGCGCGACTGGCCAGCAATGCTCGCTGTCGGTCGTCCGTTTAAACCGGCGCTTTTGCCGACCGCGCAAGCCGTTCTCGCGCATCAGCCGCGCCATGCGCCGACGTCCGATGGCAAAACCGTAATCTTGCAACTCGCGCGTCATGCGCGGGCTGCCGTGAGTTCCGTTCGACAGCGAGAACGCCGAGCTGACATGCGCCAACATCACCATGTCGTCGTGCTGCCGCCGGCTGGCGGGGCGGTCCTTCCAGGCGGAATAGCCACTCTGGCTGACGCCGAGCACCTGGCAGAGGCGGTAAGTAGTGATGCAGCGGTAGCCGTCTATCACCAGCAATCGCTGTGGCCAAAATTGGCCTATGTTGGATTTCTGCTCCGCTGACACCCAGAGGCCAGTCTCGGCTATTCATCAAGGGCTTCCAGCACAAGTTCGGCCGTTAGCCCGCTGCTATATTGCTGCTGGCCGGTGATCAGACGGCCGTCGCGGATAGCGAAAGGTTCGTTGGCGCCGCGGCACAGGAAGCTGGTTCCTTCTATCCGATTGGCTTCGCTCTGGATCGTGTAATCGTTGAGCTTCATACCAAAGGCGAGATTGACCTCTTCCTCCTCCGCGTCGGTGAAGCCTGTCCATTTTTTGCCCTCGGCCAGCAGCCTGCCATTGGACAGGCGGGTCCACAGCAGGAGAGACGAGCCGTGGCAGATCAACGCGACGATCTTGCCTTTCTCGTAGAACGACGCGACCAGGGCGTGCAGCGTCATGTTGTCTTTGAAGGTTAAGAGAGGCCCGCCGCCGCCCGCGACCCAGACCGCGTCATAGTGGTCCACCGTCACCGCGCTAATGGGCAGAGTGTTCTTCAGCATCGCGCCGAACTTTGCATGATGCACGAAACCCAGGCTGATGAGATCGTCGGCATAGGCCCCGTCGGGCGTACGTGGATCGCTATGGGTATCGAACATCACCTCGCCACCGTTCGGCGATGCGAGATCCACCTGATGGCCGGCCTCGGTGAACATCAGGAAGGACCGCGTCATTTCCTCGGCGAAGAAGCCGACCGAAAAGCCCTTGAGCTCGGCCGTGTTGGAGACAATCGATAGGATGCGACGCGGTTTGCGATGCACGCCGATGCGAGTTTCTATTTTCAGGTCCGATGCTGGCATGGCCGGATAGCTCCTTGTTGTCGGGCCCTGGAGGCCGGAAGAGGAAACGCTTGGACGTTTGGGCTCCGCGAGAGAGGCGATGATTATCCTGGTTTCAGCCCTGGAAGCCGCCCTGCTTGAGGTAATCTTCTTCTTCCGCGGTTGTGGTCCTGCCGAGCATGGGATTGCGATGCGGGAAGCGTCCGAAGCGGCGGATGATGTCGCGGTGGCCTTTGGCATGCGCCAGCCAGGGCTGGCCGAGCCCGGCGTTGAGCCGCATCGACAACTCCTGATCGGCCATCTCCTCCGAATGCGCGAAGGGCAGGCAGAAGAACAGCCGCAGGTCCGGCTCGACACGCTCCATATGCCCGGTCTCGATCGCCTGCCGGGCATAGTGGCGGGAGAGCGGGTCAGTGGCGTACATGTACGTGGCGCTGCGAAAAGCGTTGCATGGAAACTGATCGGTCAGGATCAGGAGAGCGAGCGCGCCCTCAGGTGTTTCGATCCAATCGTCGTGTCGGCGCGCCGCAACCGCCATGTGGAGATCGAGGAAGCGCTCGCGAAACGCGGCGTCGAAGGCAACGTCCTTCTCGAACCATCGGCCGGAGGATGCTTGCCAGAACGCCACGACATCCTTGGATGCACCGTGCCGATCCGCTTTCGACCGCTTCGCGCGAGATCCGGCGAACGCTCTCATCGCGCCGCTCCTCAAGGTGTCTCTGCGTGCGGCTTTCCCGACTCCCGCCACTTGCGCACCAGGCGGCCTTCCCAAAAGCCGGTCGCCAGTATGACGATCGTCGTCAGCCAGCCCATGGTCAGCAGATCGACGCTCGGCGCCAAGGGAATGAGGGCCATGAGCGCGGCGAAGCCGACGATGTGCGAAACCGGCAGGCCGCCATAGACCACCTTCCTGTAGATGGCGCTGCCCAGCAGATAGATCGCCGGCCCGCCCGAGAGTATCAGTGCATAAGCTGTTTTCATGGCATCATGCGGATGGGCAAGCACCAGATCGTTGCCGACCGCGGTGGCAATGATGCCGGCGACGAGAATGGCGTGGACATAGTGAAAATACGCCCCGATCCGGCCAGGATCGTCCGAACGGGTGATGGCATCGGTCGCGTCCTTGCTCGAGGTGCCGAAATAGAGCCACCACATGGCGAGCGTGCCTAGGAAGGTCGCGAGCAGCGCCGAGAGGATCGGGACATCCCAGATAGCGGCATTCGTCATCGTTGCTCCGGTCGCCAGCAGTGTCTCGCCAAGCGCCACGATCACGAACAACTGGCAACGTTCGGCAAGATGCCCGCCTTCGATTGTCCAGTCGCTGGTTTTTGAGCGGCCGAGGCCCGGAAGCGGAAAGCCGAACATCGGCGAGACATATTCGCACAGGACCGCGATTGCCCATAGCACCATGCGCGCTTCATGCTGAGCCAAGGCGCCGGCGATCCAGAAAATGGCGGCGATCGAAACCCAGCCGAGCATGCGCCGATAATTGGCGGAAAGCGGATGATCCGAGCCCAACTCCCAGACGATATAGGCTGTACGTCCGAGCTGGATCGCGACATAGGCGAGCGCGAAGATCAGAGCGCGCTCTCCGAAGGCGCTGGGGATCGCCGAGGCCATGAGGAGGCCCGCCAACATGACAGCGAAGATCAGACTCCGGATCCGCGGCGTCTCCGGGTCGAACCAGTTGGTGACCCAGCAGGTATATTGCCAGCCGAGCCAGACCGCGAACCACAGGATCAGCGTCTCGATGACGCCCGCGACATTCAGATTGGTCAGTAACTCATGGCTGAGCTGAGTTACGGCGAAGACATAAACGAGATCGAAGAGTAGCTCCTCGAACGTCACTCGCGCATGATGACCATCGCGCCGGCGCAACAGCGGGTGATGGTCGGTCGTCGTGGTTGCGGCGCTATCGGTCATGGGCATTTCAACCTGTCAGGGGCGGGCGAGTTGCCAGAAGGCGACTACCGCGGCGGCGGCTGGCACGGCAAAGACGATGAGCAGGATCGGCAGCTCCTGCGCCACTGTGTAACCGGCCTTATTGACGCCGACCCAAAGGTTGGCGATCGAAACGATGAGCCAGACAGGAATGAACACTTTGGCGGCCGTGCCCAGCGCTGGCATCGTCCCGCCCCAGAGCTGGCCGAACAGCAGGAACACACCAAGCAGCACGACCCCGCCGACAATGACCATCAACATATGCACGCCGACATCTCCCTCACGAAAATACGCTTAAGTTCCTGGCGATGTCCTTGCCGGCATAGGGTGGGAAGACATCGAGTTCGAGATCTGGATTGCCGATCAGCATCGCCTTGGTGTTGCTGAGTGCATCGAAGCCGGCCTCGCCATAATATTTGCCCATGCCACTGTTGCCGACGCCGCCGAAGGGCAGGCTGTCGATCCAGCAATGCAGATTGGTCTGGTTGACGCAGCCGCCTCCGAACGACAGCGATCCCAACACATAGTCGATAACCGCCTGGTCCTTGCTGAAGATGTAGGCGGCCAGAGGTTTAGGCTTGCGCTTCATGGTCCCTACGATCTCCTTGAGATCGCTGTACGACATGACAGGCAGGACCGGGCCGAACACCTCCTGCTGCAGCGCCGGGTCATCCCAGGTCGAGGGATAAAGCAGCGTCGGCTCGATATAGCGTGCCTTAATGTCATAGCGCCCGCCATGGACGACCTTTTCGGGGAGAATGTAGGAGGCGACGCGCTCGGCGTCGTGCTCGCTGATCATCCGGGCGAAGTCCGGGCTTTGGCTCGGATCCTCGCCATACATCTTGACGATCGATGCCTTGAGCTTGGCGATGAAGACGTCAGTGATGTTCTCGTGCACATAGACGTACCCCGGCGCGATGCACCATTGGCCGGAGATCGCATTATGGCCCCAGGCGATGCGATCGGCGGCGATATCGAGATTGGCGGTGGCGTCCACGATGGTCGGGTTCTGCCCGCCGAGCTCGAGGATGACCGGGGTTAAATTCTCGGCCGCCGCGCGCATCACCACCTTGCCGACCGCCGAAGAGCCGGTGAAAAAGATGAAGTCGAAGGGTAGTTGCAAAAGCTGGCCGATCTCCTCACGCCCGCCGGTGACGACCGAAACGTTCTCAGGCGCGAAATATTGCGGGATCAGCCTGGCAAACAGCGCCGCTGTCGCCGGGGTCGTATTGGCGGGTTTGAGGATCACTGGATTGCCGGCGGCAAGCGCCGCGAGTGCGGGATCGAGCAGCAGCAGGATCGGCGCGTTGAATGGGCCGATCACTAGCGTCACGCCATAGGGCTCCTTATAGATCACGCCGCGATTGCCGGTCGCCTCCAGCCCCGGCGGAATCGGCGTCGGCCGGGGCGCCATCAGAGCCTTCAGATTCTCGCGGTAATAGCGGATTACCCCACTCGGCACGGTGATCTCGAAGAGCTGCTCGAAGGGCGGCTTGCCGAAATCCTGATAGAGCGCAGCGCACCAGGCATCCTTGTTGTCGGTGAGCATGCGCTCCATGCGATCGAGCTGGTCGACGCGCCAATCGTGGCTCTTGGTGGCGTCTGAGAGGAAATGCTCCTTCTGCGCATCGAAAAGCGTTCGAAACTTGTTTGCTTCGTCGCCTGGCATCGGCTCCCCCTTCATTCGAAGATTCGCTGATGCGCCCCCGTGCCGCCCCGATGATCGAGGGGGCAGGGCTGCATCTGCTTCCATCCCAGCAATCAATTTATTGGTGATATGATACCGCCATTGATGAAGCTGGTGGTTCCAGTCATCCATCGGGCCTCAGGCGAAACCAGATACAGAGCAAGGCCGGTAATGTCGTGGATATTGCCGATGCCCCCATCAATCGACATTGATCGGAGCCAGGCGATATTCTCATTGGACTCGGCGGGGTAGAAGAAGCTGGTGTCCAAGGGCCCCGGCGCGATACAGTTGACGGTTACGCCTCGCCCCCCGAGCTCTTTGGCCAGAGCCTTGCTGAAATGCTCGAGTGGAGCCTTGCTGCCTGCATAGCCGGCGTAGGTTGGTGCGAAGGCGGCGACCATCGTGGTGACGAAACTGAGAATGCGGCCTTCGTCGGCAATCTTTTTCGAAGCTTCCTTCAGGAGAAAGAAGGCAGCTTTTGTATTGACGTTGAAAAGATCATCAAAATCGGCTTCTTCAAATTCGGCGAGAGGCTTGCGGATGATCTTGCCAGCCGTGTTGATCAAGATGTCCACTTTCCCGAATTTTGCCAAAGCGGCGTCGAACAAGGAGGTTGCCTGAGCTGGCTTGGTCAAGTCCGCCTGGACGATGAGAGCTTGTGCACCATGGGATCGCACGACAGCGGCAGTTTTCTCGGCTTCGTCCTTCTTTGAAGCTGAGTTGTAATGCACGACGACATTCGCGCCCTCCTGAGCCAGGAGTTCAGCCAGGGCTCGGCCGACATTGGCGGAGGCGCCCACGATAATCGCGTTCTTTCCAACGAATCGGCGCGCACCCGTGCTCGTCGCGGAAGGATAGGTTTTCGTGATTGCTTGATGGCTTATGGCGACCATTGCGTTTCCTCCTTCGAAAAAATATCGGAGCCGTGTCGACGATCGCGGATGCTCCGCCGACACGCCGTCGCTCTACTTGGTGGTGTAGCCGCCATTGACGAGAATGGTCTGGCCGGTCATCCACCAGCCGTCGGAAACGAGGAAGCGGATATAGGGCACGATGTCCTCGATGTCGGTGAGGCCGGTCTTGGAGAATTTCGACAGGGCGCCGGCGCTCTTGTGGTAGGCGACGGCATCGGCGCCCTCGGCGGGATAGAAGAAGGGCGTGTCCATCGGACCGGGACCGATGGCGGTCACCGAGATGCCGCGCTCGCCGAACTCCTTGGAAGCGGCTCTCGTGAAATGCTCCACCGGCGCCTTGGTGCCGGCATAGGCGGCATAGAACGGCGTGAAGGCGCCGAGCAGCGAGGTGACGAGCGTGCAGATCTTGCCATTGTCGTTGAGGTGCTTGCCGGCCTCCTTGAGGAAGAAGAAGGCGGTTTTCGAGTTGACCGCGGTCATCTCGTCATATTCGGCCTCGGTGATCTCGACGAAAGGCTTCTTGAGCACCTTGCCGACGGTGTTGACGGCAATGTCGGGACGGCCGACGGCCGCGATGGTGTCGGCAAACAGCTTCTCGACCGCGCCGGCCGAGGTGAGGTCGCCCTGGAAGGCGACGCCCTTGGCACCGGCCGCGTTGATGGCAGCAACGGTTTCATCGGCCGCCGCCTTGGTGGCRGCGCTGTTGTAGTGAACAGCCACCGCCYTGGCGCCCTGCGCCGCCAGATCGCGCGCCAGAAGCCCGCCCAGATTCTTGGCGCCTCCGGCAATCAACGCCACTTTTCCCTTGATGCTGTGATCGGCCATGCTGGATCTTCCTGTTTGTGAAGGGGGAGGTTAATGGAAGGTCAGCTTATCGTCTTGAATTTCGATATAAAGCTACCCATTCGAACATGACATGTTAGGATCTCGTACTAATCTGGTATTAGGCCGTGGATCGTATCGACCTCTTCCGTATCTTCGTTCGCGTCGTCGACAGTTCGAGTTTCACGCGCGCCGCCAACACGCTGGGGCTGCCGCGCTCGTCGGTGTGGCCACGCTGATCGACCTAGAGGCGCGGGTCTGTGCTCCCGTCAAGAACCTGGCGCATCTTGTTTTGACGATGACGAACACACGCCAGCACACTGCGGGACTCCACACCTGGCTACCGAGGCAGGTCGATCCTCTGTCCCTCGATGAGCAGCATCTTCGCCAATTGTGCCACCACCTCAACTCTACGCCCCGTCAACACCTGGGCTTTCGAGCGCCGGCCCGGGGCTTCCGCCCAAAGCTGATGGCGGCCCCGCGATGACCTAGCTATCCTGCACCTGCCAGCAAATCGCACTTCGGCGCGAACTCACAAGACGACGCACGGCAGGTTTTTATGGCATCATGCGCGAATGTAGATCAAGCATGACCCAAACACCGCCCCCAATCATTATCGAGGCTTGGAACGCAGCAAATATCAGAGCGATCGTCGCCTCGATGGGCGTGCGTTTTGAGGACCAGTGTAGGAAAAACTTGACCTGTGCCAACATCTGAACGACGGCGAAAATAGCAATCAGAGAGATTGCTTCGACCGGTTCCAGACGCTTGGACGAAACAGCCCAGAAAGCGCCGACGGTAAGGATCGTGGCCAGGACGAATCCGATGAGATAGTCGCTCAGATGAGGGACATGCAGATGCGGCGCATTGAGCGGGACATCGGGTTTTTCGGTTGGGTACTTCATGTGGTTAAACCCGCCAAGTACACGAACGAGAAAATTGCGATCCAGATCACGTCGAGAAAATGCCAGAACAGCCCCAGGCGATACAGGCGAGACAGGACTGGCTCGGTAATGCCCTTCACGGCGATCTGGACGATCATCGCGACGAGGCCGAGCAGGCCAAAGGCGACGTGCAGCCCGTGCGTCCCCACCAGTCCGAAAAAGCTGCTCCAGTAGCCGCTGACCTGCGGCCCGGCGCCCCGCGCGATCATCTCTGAGAATTCGCGGATTTCCAGTACCAGAAAGCCGAGACCAAGCAGGAATACGACGGTCAAAAAGCCGATGGCGGCTGATGCGCGATGCTTCAAAGCGGCAATGGATGCAAAACCGAAGACCAGGCTGGACGCCAGCAGCAGCGCCGTTTGCAATGCCACGCGGCCCATGTCGAAAATCTCGCCCGGGCCCGGGCCTGCTGCATGGGATCGCGACTGAACGATAAAGTTGGCGAACAGGACACCGAAGATGATGGCGTCGCTCATCAGATAGAGCCAGAACCCCAGGGCTCGCTCGCCGTGCATTGCCGACTGCTCGCCGGCGATGACCCTTCCGCCCACGTTGATTTCGCTCACGATGTCGCTCCCAGAAAGTTTGTGCCATCTCGCTCGATATCTTCGGGCTCTATCTCATATTCTTGGTGGTCGCCGAAGCTGCGGAAGACGACGGTGGCGACAATGAGTGCGAACCCCAGGATTGCCATCCACCACATCCAGAACGTCGCGCCGAACCCGAGCACAAAAGCGCCGGCGCCAATAATCGCGCCCGCAGCAGTCTTTTTCGGCATGGCCACTGGTTCGTAAGCTCCTGAATAGATTTGGAGACCCTCTTCCTTGGCCTTCGTGAAGGTGTCGAGGCCGAAGGTTGTCGGCTGGCGGGCGAAATTATACGATGGTGGCGGAGACGGGATCGACCATTCCAGGGTTCGACCATTCCACGGATCGCCTGTCGTATCCGCGAGCGCGCGCCTGTCGCGGATGCTGACATACAGTTGGATGACCAGCGCGGCGATGCCGAACAGAATGCATATGGCCCCGAACGCTGAAATGTAGAGCAGCGGCGTCATTCCCGCGTCGTAGATGACGGATGTCCGACGGGGCAGTCCCATTAAGCCGAGAAGGTAGAGTGGCATGAAGACGAGCAGGAAACCGATGAACCATCCGAGGAAGGAGAGTTTGCCCCATGTCTCGTCCAGGCGGAAACCGAATGCCTTGGGGAACCAGTACTGGTAGCCGGCCAGATACCCGAACAGGACACCCGGAATGATCACATTATGGAAGTGGGCAAGAAGGAACGTTGTATTGTGCAGATTGTAATCGACGACCGGGATAGCCATGAGAACGCCAGTCATGCCGCCGATCACGAACAGGATCATGAATCCGATCGTCCAATACATGGCAGAATGAAAATGGATGCGGCCGCGATACATGGTGAACAGCCAGTTGAAGACTTTCACACCGGTGGGAATCGCGATGATCATTGTCGCGATTCCGAAGGCCACGTTTACTTTTGGGCTCGCCCCCATGGTGAAGAAGTGATGCAGCCAGACAAGGGTCGAAATGATTGTGATCGCCACGGTGGCGGCGATCAGGGCCGGATAGCCGAACAGCGCCTTTCGCGAGAATGTCGCGACGACCTCCGAGAAAATGCCAAAGGCCGGAAGAACCAGAATGTAGACTTCCGGGTGCCCCCACATCCAGAAGATGTTGGCATAGTTCATCATATTGCCGCCGGCATCGTTGGTGAAGAAGTGAAAGCCTAGCGTACGATCCAGGAAGAGCAGGCTGACCGCCACCGTCAACGCCGGGAACGCAATCAGGATGATCGCGCTTGCGCAGAGCACCGTCCAGGTAAAGACCGGCATCTCCATGAGCCTCATCGTCGGCACGCGCCGCCGCACGATCGTCACGATGAAATTGATCGCCGACAATGTCGTTCCGAAGCCCGAGATGAAGAGCGCCCAGATCCAGTAGTCCACGCCGACGCCCGGACTCCTATCGATCCCCGACAAAGGCGGATAGCCGGTCCAGCCGGCGATCGAGAACTTGCCGATGACCAAAGAGATCAGCACGAGGCCCGAGCCAGCCGCCGTCAGCCAGAACCCGAGCGCATTCAAAAATGGAAATGGAACGTCGCGTGCCCCGACCTGAAGAGGAACGACGAAATTCGCCAGTCCGGTAAAGAATGGCATCGCCATGAAAAAGATCATGATCGTTCCGTGGGCGGAGAACACCTGCTGGTAATGGTCGCCTTCAAGAAAACCCGGTGAATTGACCGCAGCCGCTTGCTGGAAGCGCATCATGAAGCCGTCGGCAAAGCCACGCAACAGCATGACCAATGCCAGAGCGACATACATGATCCCGATCTTCTTGTGATCGACGGTCGTCACCCATCCACGCCAAAATGGCCCCCAAAGCCTGAACCAGGTGAGGGCGAGAACGACCAAGACGCCGGCGAGCACCGTTACTGCGGCGCCACCAAATGCGATCGGGCTATAGAAGGGAAGCGCATCGTAGTTCAGGCGACCTAACATGTTTAGTGCCCCTCATGGCCATTTGTACCCTCGGCTGCCTTGGCGGACAGTTGCGAAAGCGAGTGGGTCGATCTGAACTTGCGAATGATGGAAGCAAACAGGTCGGCTTGGACGCTCGAATAGGTTGTGACCGGATATGCGGCGCTATCCTCGTCACGCGCGCTGAGCGCATCATACCGGGCCTTGTCGAGCGGCTTGTTGGCAGCCTTCGTCTCCGAAACCCACTTGTTGAAATCGGTCTCGGAAAGAATGCGTGCCTTGAAGCGCTGGTTGGCGAAGCCCTCGCCGTTATAGTTGGCGTTCGCCCCCATCATCTCACGCACGTCCGTGGCGAGAAAATTCGTCCGCGTTTCCATCCCGGGCATGGCATAGATCTGGGACATCAATCCCGGCACGAAGATCGACGTCATCATCGGATCGGATGTCAATCGCAACGTAACGGGTCGATCGACTGGCACTACGAAATCATTGACAACGGCAACGCCGGCCTCCGGATATATGAACAGCCATTTGTAATCCAATCCGATAGCCTGAATCTCGAGCGGCGGTTGCGATCCGGGCAAAGGCTTGTAGGGATCCGTCCGATAGGTCGAATACCAGGTGATCGCGCCAAGCGTGGCCACCGTCAGCAGCGGCACCCAAAGGACAATGGCTCGAAGCGGGCCCGAGGACGTATATTTTGGATCATAGTCAGGTGCCTGACCCGTTTCCCTGTAGCGCCAGGCGACGACCAAGGTGGCAAGGATCAGCGGAACGATGATGAACAGCATAATCGCGGTTGCGATTACCAATGTCTCATAGTGCGTCCGCGCGATTTCGCCATTTGGATTCAGGATCGGCATCTGCTCGCGCGAGCACGCTGAAAGCAGTAGCGGAACACAAACGATGGCATTCCAACGCCTCATAGGTAGCTCCCTGTTTGTGTTCCGCTCTTCCTTTGTGCCTCAATCGGGCAGCGCGTAGGCGATGAGGGCATCGCCTGGAGGCGTCATCATGAAATGATGCCCGCCAGCCATGATCAGCAGATACTGCTTGCCGTTCTGCTCATAGATCATGGGATTGGCTTGCCCGCCCGCCGGCAATGTATCGCTCCAGACGGTATCTCCCGTACGCATGTCGATGGCACGAATGAGATCGTCGGTGGCGGCGGCGACGAAAATCAGGCCGGATGCGGTGACCACCGAGCCGCCATTGTTGGGCGTGCCGATCTCGAACGGCATGTAGGAAGGAATGCCGAACGGCCCGTTGCGCCGCGCGGTGCCGAACGGTCTGTCCCACAGCGTCTTGCCGGAAGCCAGGTCGATGGCCCGGATGCCGCCATAGGGCGGTCGGG
The DNA here is from genome assembly GCF_052114505.1 of Labrys sp. KB_33_2. Classification (NCBI taxonomy): domain Bacteria; kingdom Pseudomonadati; phylum Pseudomonadota; class Alphaproteobacteria; order Hyphomicrobiales; family Xanthobacteraceae; genus Labrys; species Labrys sp. KB_33_2. The sequence goes on from NZ_JBFREW010000031.1 coordinate 24,867, forward strand.
TGCACAATACGCCGGTCGGCATCACCCAGCCGGCATTGACGTCGATGGCATAGGGCGTGCCGGCCATGGGGCCGGCCCCTTCGGCGCCAGACTTGCCGCCCGCGCCGCGCGGGTCGCCAACGGGAAACAGCTTTTCCGCGCTGGCTTGCTCTCGGGTGATGAGCATATTGAGATTGGCGGTGTTGTTGTAATTGGCGACGATGACACCGCGGCGGGGGTCGATCGCGACACTGCCCCAATCCGATCCGCCATTATAGCCTGGCCATTGGATGTTGTGGCGGTTCAGCTCCGGCGGCGTGTAGGGGCCTTCATAGCGGGCGCGCCGGAAGTTGATACGGCAGATCATCTGATCGATCGGCGACAGGCCCCACATGTCCTTTTCGGTCAGGTCTGCCTGGCGCAGCGTATGATAGGTGGAGAAGGGCTGTGTCGGGCTGCGCTGATCGGGCTCGGCCCCACCTTGGGGCACGGGGCGCTCCTCGACCGGCTGCAAGGATTTTCCGGTGGCACGATCGAGGATATAGATGTCGCCTTGCTTGGTCGGCAGCAGCAAGGCAGGCACCTTACCCTGTGCGGTCGGGAACTCGATCAGGCTGGGCTGGGAGCCCAGATCATAGTCCCAGACATCAGCATGGGCTGTCTGGAACACCCAACGCGGCTTGCCGGTCTTGACGTCGAGTGCCACCAGCGCGGAATTGTACTTCTTCTCCTCGGCCGAACGCAGGGTGGTGTAGTAGTCCCCTGCGGAGTTGCCCATGGGGATATAGGCCAGCCCGAGCTTTTCATCGCCGGCAGGTGCCGCCCAGCTATTGGGCGTACCGAAGGAATAATAGCCGCTTGCCGGCGGATCCGTGGTGACATCGGGTTGATTGATGTCCCAGGCAAAGCGCAGTTCGCCCGTCACCGCATCATAGCCGCGGATCACTCCGGATGGGGCCCAACGACGCTGACCGTCGAGCACCTGCTGACCGGTCACGATCACGCCCTGTACGATCACCGGTGGTGAGGTGATGGCGGCCGTGCCCGGAATCACGGGCTTGGGCGCATCATTCTCCGCTTCCTTCTGGCCCAGACCGACCTTGAGATCGGCTGCGCCGTCCTTGCCGAAGCCCGGGCAAGGTTGGCCGGTCGCCGCATCGACGGCGATCAGGCGCATGTCGAGTGTGCCTTCGATGATGCGTTCGGCGCAAATATCCTGCGGCTTGGCGTTCGGCACCTTGTAAAAGGAAACGCCTCTGCAAGCCGCGGTATAGGGCACCCATTCGTTCGGCACCTTTGGATCGTAGCTCCAAAGCTGCTTGCCGTTGGCGGCATCGAGCGCGAACAGGCCGTTCATGCCCGTGCAGCCATAGACCCGGTTGCCGATCTTCAGTGGCGTCAGCTCCGAACCGAATTTGTCGGGAATATTACCGGTGTTGTAGGTCCAGGCGCGCTTGAGGTTCTTGACGTTCTCGGGCGTGATCTGGGTGAGATCGGCGTAGCGTTGGGCGCTGTTGCCACCGCCATAGGCATTCCACTCGCCTTTGAGTGGCGCATTGGCAACATCGTCGTAAATCTGTTCGGCCTGCTGCTGCGGCAGGGCCGCCACCACGCTGTTCCTGGACTTGGACCAGATCCCGCCCGCGAGCGCCACCGCGAAGACGGCCAGCGCCGCAAACCCGTAGCCCGCGATCTTGCCGCCACCTTGCCTCAACAGCGAGGGTGCCAGCAACAGCGCCGCAGCCATCAGCACGAAGGGACCGGCCAGGCGCGGCGTCAGATCCCAGGGCGACAGGCCGACTTCCCACAAGGCCCAGACGGCGGTGAGGACAAAGGCAAGCGCATAGACATAAAGGCCGAGCGGCTTGCCCAGGATAAACAACAGTCCAGCGACAGCCAGAAGGCCGCCCGTCACGACATAGTAGGGGCTACCACCGAGCCCAAGGAGCCAGGCCCCCCCAATCGCCAGCACCACCCCGATGAGGCCGAGGACAATGCCAAACAAAATTCGTATTATGCTGATGCTACGCATATGCCCCCCAGGCGGCTGAAGTTTCCTTGAATACGGTCGGAAGAAACTCAGTGTCTGTTTCAAAAATAATTTAACGATTCCAGTCCATTAGGACTCGATCGATTGCCGAGATCCGACCGAGATTGCGATTGATCGGATCAAATTTGCCCGCCCATGCCGCGAGCGGGCATTGTCTTTGTTACACAAGCCATCGAATTGATGAAGCAAGGGCCGCGATTACGCCGGCAATGCTCTCGCTGAACCAAAACGGCAGCGGAAACAGGCTGGAAGGGAGGCCCGCCCAATCGTTGGCGTGCAGACCACCGTCTGATATGGAAAGGCGAGGCGGGCCCTGCCAAAGACCGCCGAACGCGGCCATATACTGCCCTTGCGGCTATCGAGGTCGACCAAGGCCTTTGCCAGCTGAGTGGTGGTCTCATTGAAAAACAAGGGTGACTGGCAAATATGCGCTCGTCGAGTATCGCAGCCTGGTCATGATTTTGTTGAGTAGGCAGTTGACGCACTCCGCTGCGGAACCGATGCGATACATTTTACAGATACGTTCGCGCTGTTCTGCTGCCATATGGCAGTATTTCTGCTGTCAGCTTTGGATTGATTTGGGATAGTTGAGCGACATTTTTTACATGATCGCTCAATCTGACGACTGTTGGAGGAATTGGAATGCGCTGGACCAAACCTGAAATCATCGAGTTCTGCGTCGGAATGGAAGTGACGGGCTATATGTCCGACGAGGATTTGCCGCCGGAGTTCTGAACTGAACCGGCGACAGTAACGGAACCGGAGCCATGCAAGCAGGCTTGCATGCCGTTGTTCTGGGGGCGGCAGCCGGAGGTGGCGTTCCGCAATGGAATTGCGGCTGTCCGGTTTGCCGTCTGGCCTGGGCTGGCGATAATCGGGTCCGGCCTCGCACCCAGTCGAGCATCGCCGTTTCGGCGAATGGGGTAGACTGGCTCTTGCTGAATGCCTCGCCCGATATCCGCCAGCAGATCCTGGCGGTGCCCGCGCTCCAGCCCAAGGAATTTCCGCGCCATTCGCCGATTGCGGCGGTCCTGCTGACCAATGGCGATGTCGACCATGTCGCCGGCCTGCTGGGGCTGCGCGAACGCCAGGCTTTCACGCTCTACGGCACGGCCGAAACGCTGGACAGCCTGGCCGACAACCGGGTGTTCGACGTGCTGGCGCGCGATGTCGTACGGCGCCAGGCCGTGCTCCCCGGTCAGGGCTTTGAAGCCGTGCCGGGCCTGACCGTGACGCTGGTGCCGGTCCCGGGAAAATTGCCGCTCTGGCGCGAGAACGAGCCGATGCGTCTGGGCGAGGAGAGCGAAGCGACGGTCGGGGCGATCCTGGCGTGCGGCTCCAGGCGGATCGCCTACATACCAGGCTGCGCTGCCGTGCCGCCCTGGCTGCGTGAAACCATCGCCGATGCCGATCTGTTGTTGTTCGACGGCACGCTCTGGGAGGACGACGAGATGATCCGGCACGGCGTAGGCACCAAGACGGGGCGGCGCATGGGCCATATGCCGATAGCCGGCCCTGATGGTTCGATGGCTGCCCTCGCCGATCTGCCGGTGCGACAGCGGGTCTTCATCCATCTCAACAATACCAATCCGGTACTGGTGGAAGGCTCGCCCGAACAGCGAACGGTCGAGGCGGCCGGCTGGCAAGTCGCCCATGACGGCATGGTGTTTCGCCTATGACCAAGCTCCTTTCATCCTCCGCCCTGGAAGCCGCGCTGCGCGACATCGGCCATCGGCGCTATCACAATCTCCATCCCTTCCACGCCGCCCTGCATGGCGGGCGCCTCAGCCGGGACCAGGTGCGCGCCTGGGCCCTCAACCGCTACTTCTACCAGGCCATGATCCCGGTGAAGGACGCCACCCTCCTCGCCCGCATGCAGGAGGCGGCGCTGCGCCGGATCTGGCGCCAGCGCATCGTCGACCATGACGGCACCTCCGATGGCGATGGCGGCCTGGAGCGCTGGCTGAAACTGACCGACAGCCTCGACTTCCCGCGCGACTATGTGGTCTCTACCCGCGGCCTGCTGCCGGCGATACGCTTTGCCGTGCAGGCCTATGTCGATTTCGTGCGCGACCGTTCGCTGCTGGAGGCAATCGCCTCCTCCCTGACCGAGATGTTCGCGCCCACCATCATCTCCGAGCGCATCGCCGGCATGCTGGCCAGTTACGA
>NZ_JBFREW010000032.1:0-25930 GCF_052114505.1 Labrys sp. KB_33_2
CTCCTGCGCGGGGCCATCCTGCTGTCCTATGCCCTCGGCTTCATGGCGACGGCTGGCCTGGCATTGGTGGGACCAGCGGCATCCCTCGACGAGCGCCGGCCGATCCGGACCTCGTTGAGGACGGCATGGCGCGAACCGGTCTCCCTATTGGTCATCATCATCGGCATCAGCCTGCAGATCGGCTTCGTGATGGAGGGGGCAAATCTGGCTCTCAGCCACTACCCGCAGATCGGCGAGCTGCGTCTGTTCGCGGCACCAATCGTCTGGGCCTTCATGGCGCTCGTTCTGTTCATGTCGGAATTCTCGCTGGTGATATTCCTCACGCGCGTCTGGGAGGACCGCTACGAAGAGGACACGCGCAACGCGGCTCACAATTTCAACTGGACCTGAAGCCCGCTTCGCGAAAACGCGCTTTGGGCCAGGGTCGAACTTAGGGTTCGGTGAGCAGAGCTGACCAGTCGAAGCTGTTGCGCTGACACTGGCGGGGCGAAAAGATGGCAAGACCGATGGAATCCCAGGCGCTCGATCGGGAAAGACCCAGCATGACGCCGAGCTTACGTCGCAGCCATGGCCAGGCGAGGTCCCGAAGATGCAGGCTGGGCACTGCCGCGCCGCTATAGACGGTGATCAGCTCTTCATTGGCGCCTGACATGTCGGTGAGGATTTGGGTAGCATCGCGGTGGATGGTCTCCGTCAGCACGGCTCGTGTCGGCGTGGTGCAACCAGGCCGCATGAAAGAGAATTCGGGGCCAAGCAGGGTCTTGCGTTGGGCTGAGAGCGAAAAGCCGGCTTTTGCGAAAGCCGATGCGATCTGGGCTTCGGGGGCGGGCTGGGGGGTAACACGGGCCTGACGGATTGCCAGGGTCAGCGAACAGACCACCAGCGCAGCAGCCAGAAGATGGAACAGGCGAGTCATGCGGAGGGCTGCATTTGCCCGGGCCGGGTGCGGCAATAAGCGAGTACAAGGATCAGGACAGCGTAGAATGCCGCCAGGAAACTCGCGCCCGTGCCTTCGTGCCAGACCAGATAACCTTCCTTCGACGCGCAGATCAGGATCAGGCGCAGCCAGTTCAAGGCGAAAGTCGCGCCAATGACGATGAGGAACGCTGCGCGGTCGGAACGACGGAGTGGCCCCCCGAAGCCGACGGCAATGATGGCGTAGGCCATAAGGTTCTGGACGAGTGTGGTCGAGGTGGCGCAGCCCCACATGACGTCGAAGCCGATATTGTCGGCGGGCCGAAGGATATAGGTGCCGTAGCCCGACACCTCCTGCCCCGCCACCTGGAGCACTGTTCGCACGATGGCGGCATCGAGCAGCCCAACAACATTGTGAAGGGCGAGGAAGGGCCAGCCGAGGAGCACGAATTGGGCGATGAACGCCAGCAGCGCAAAGGGCGAGGCCCGGCAGGACGGGCGCTTGCGCAAGCGCCATGCCGCAAGGATGGCGAGCGCCAGCGCGGCGGCGAGAGGTATCTGGCGCAGCACGAGCACGCAGACGGCCATCGCCGCGAGGGTGAAGGCAGTCTCACCGGCCTGGAAGGGAGTATCGCGCCGCCCGTGCCCGATCAGGCGCACAATCACCGCGATCTCGATCAATTCCAGGACGGAGATCACATTGGGCAGGTCGCCGATCTGGCGCAAGGGCTGCTGGCCCAGCCGATAATAAAACCATTCGAGGCAGACAAGGACAAGGCACCACCCATAGACGGCCCGACAGGAGACGGTGCGCGAGGGCGCGATTGTGTCAGGAACCGGCGACATGGCCATCGGCGACGGGCTGGCTATCTGGCAGGGCGGCAGGCGCCGTGCCCTCCCGGCGCCGGATCATCACACGCCCGAGCACGAGAATGTCCATGCGTGTCCGCAGGAAGCAGTCGAGCGCCTCGCCGGGCGTGCAGACGATGGGTTCATTTTCGTTGAAGGAGGTATTGAGCACCATCGGAATGCCGGTCTGCGCGAAGAAGGCGGAAATCAGGGCGTGATAGGCCGGGTTGGCCTGTTGCCGTACCGTCTGGGGGCGCCCGGAGCCATCCACATGGGTGATCGCAGGCACAAGGGCGTACTTGTCGGGCCTGACCGGAAGAACCTCGGTCATGAACGGCACCTCGTCGATACCTTCGAACCAATCGGCGGCGTGTTCGGCGAGGATGGAAGGCGCGAAGGGGCGGAACGACTCGCGCCGTTTGATCTTGTGGTTGAGAAGCTGCTTGATATCCGCCCGCCGAGGATCGCACAGGATGGAGCGGCTGCCGAGCGCGCGCGGTCCCCATTCCATCCGCCCATCGAACCAGCCGATCACATTGCCGGCGGCGATGGCGGCTGCCGTTACCCGATTAAGCTCGGCATCATCGCCAAAATGCCGGATCTCGCAGCCCAGGGCGGCAAGATTGGCCGTCTTGGCCATCACAAGCCGATCGATGTCGCCGGAGGCAAAGCCAGGTCCCCAATAGGCATGGTCCATCGCGGCTATGCGCCGGCCGCCGAGCTTGTGCCAGAGGGCGAGGGCGGAACCCAGGGCCCCACCGGCATCACCGGCCGAAGGCTGCACATAGAGGTGACGGAAGGCGGTGGTGCGCCTTATCTTGCCATTGGCCACCGAATTGAGGGCGCAGCCACCGGCCATGGCGAGGTTCGGCAGGCGATATTTGTCCCAGACGGCTTGCAGGATGTGATCGAGGACTTCCTCATAGAAAGCCTGGACCGAAGACGCGATGTCGTGATGGCGTTCGGTCAATGCCTCGCTCGGCGCTCTCGCCGGGCCGAGCAGGTCCTCCAGCGCATCCGAATAGAGCGGGGCGAAGACCGGGGCTCCGCCCTGCCAGTCGAAAGCTATCTTCTCGCGGTGATGCCGGAAATAGCCGAGGTCGAGAGCGAAGGTTCCTGCCGCTTGGAGCCCGATGACGCGGCGCAGCTTTTCGAGGAAGGCCGGCTTGCCATAGGACGCCAGGCCCATGACCTTGTACTCATCGCCATAATGCGGAAAGCCGAGATATTGGGTGAGCGTCTGATAGAACAGGCCGATGGAATGGGGAAACAGGACCCGTTTTTCGATAGCGATCTCGCTGCCACGCCCGCTTCCCCAGGCGGCAGAGGAGAAATCGCCGAAGCCGTCGAGGGAGAGGACGGCTGCTTCCTCGAAGGGGGAGGCGAAGAAAGCCGATGCCAGATGGGCCAGATGGTGCTCGATCCGATGCACAACGCCCTTGAAGCGCCGCCCCGGAAAGGCGGCGGCCAGTTCATCGACGATGGAGAGGCGCTTGCGCCTGTTGCGGAACCGGTCGACGACAAGGGCAAGATCAGGCCTGTGGCGTGCCAGATGGGTCAGGCGCTCCAGGCGATGCACCGTCGGGTCGCTGTTGACGGCGACATGGTCGACGTCTCCAAGCCCGATGCCTGCTTCCTGAAGGCAATAGGCGACGGCCTGGCTGGGAAACCCCGCCCAGTGTTTGATGCGGCGAAAGCGCTCTTCCTCGGCGGCCGCGATGATCTGCCCGTCCTTGAGAAGGCAGGCGGCTGCATCGGCGTGGTAGGCGTTGAGGCCGAGGATGATCAAGCCAGGACCCTTCCTGTCATTTTGCCAGGCGCCGATCGATCAGGGTCAAGGCGATCAGGCATTCGGCGATCGTACGCTGCAGGGTATAGTACCAACCCGCCCAGCCATCGAGGAAGGCACCTTTCCAGAACAAGGTGTAGACGAACACCAGAAGCGGCGCCGGCCATGCCCTCAGCCGGAGGCGGTCGACCCGGTTTAGTGTGTCCCTGGGGGCCGCCAGCAGATGGTCGGCCTCGATATGCGCATAGCGCTTTTGCGAATCGACCCATCTGAGAAGGGGTTTGCGGTCGTCGTGATAGATGGGCGCCGCCAGGGTGCCGACTTCGCCCGCCACGGTCACGCGATGGCCATGGCCCTCGTCGCGATAGCGCGCCGCCTGCCGGCGGTAGAGCACGGTGCGAGCGGGATAGAGGGTCCCACGCAGGGCCCTGCCATGGATGCGATAGATGAACGTGGTCGAATAGCCCTGCGCGGTTTCTTCGCGGAGGGACTGAATTTCGCGAACGAGATCCTCGCTCAATTCATAATCGGCATCCAGCGAGAGCACCCACGGCGTGTCGACGAGGCCAAGGCCGAAATTGCACTGGCCGGCGAAACTGTCGAAGGGGTGATGCACGACCTCGACATTGGCGTATCGGCTGGCGATCTCGAGGGTCTCGTCCGTACTGCCGCTGTCCACCAACAGAATACGGGACGCCCAGTCGAGCCGCTCGAGGCAGCGTGCCAGATTCGGAGCTTCGTTGAAGCTCAGGATCAGGACCGTCGTCCGCGGTGCGATCAAGTCAGACATGAACGGCTCTTCCGGCGAGGGCGACTTCCCTTGCCTGGGCGAGGATTGCCACCTGGTAGACATCGACCATGGCCGATGCAATGCCCGGCCAGGAGAACTGTTCGCGTGCCGTCTTCTCGCCGGCCTGTCCCAGCCTGGTGGCAAGATCCGGGTCTGCCAGAAGGGAGGAAAGCGCTGCGCCCAGCGCCTTGGGGGAGGCGTCGACGACCATGCCGCAGCCGGCGCTGGCGACCATTTCGGCCAGGCCGACTTCAGGGCTGACGACCACGGGACGGGCGCAGGCCATTGCCTCCAGGACGGCATTGCCGAAATTCTCCGAATGGGAAGCCAGCGCGAAGGCGGCGCAGTTGCGCAGCAAGGACCATTTCTCCTCGCCATGCACGGGGCCCACGAAGCGGACGCGGGCATCGAGCCCCAACGCAGCCGCGCGTGCCCTCAGCCGGGCGGTTTCGCCCTCGTCATCGTTGCCGGCGATGACGAGATCGGCATCGGCGACGAGCTGCATGGCATCGATCAGACGCGCGATGCCCTTCTTCCAGCTGATCCGGCCCAAAAAAAGGACATAGGGCCGGGAGCGATCCGGCGGAAAGAGGCTGGCACCGGCAGGCGGCATGTCGATGCCATTGGGCACCAGGGCGAAAGCCCGGGCCGGCAATCCCAGTTTCTCGATATCGAGGCGTTCGGATCGACTGGTCACATGAATGGCCGCCGCCCCGGCAAGGTTGGCCCGGTCGAAAGCCCGGATCCAGGCCGATTTCAACATCCGGCTCTTGCGCTGGATCAGGCCCTCGACGAGCATCCCACGTGGCGCCAGCAGATAGGGAACGGCGTTTCGCTGTGCCAGCCTCGCGGCAACGGTAGTGGGCCACAGGAATACGGAATGAAGATGCACGATATCGAAGGAAGCGATGTGCCGTGCCAATGCACGGCCCATGGCGGGAGAGCGGTAGAGACGTCGTCCGAGGCCGGTGGGGAAATAGTGGACGTCCACCCCATCGAGCCGCACGGGCCTGTCGGTCGGGACCGGCAGGATGCCGGCGCCGTCGACATTGGTGGTGTAGACATGCACATCGCAGCCCTGGCCCGCCAATGCACGGCACAATCCGTGCACGGCATGAATTGGTCCCCCATAGCGTAAGGCTGGCAGATAGGTCGGCACCACATGGAGGCAGCGCAGGGTCAAGATATCGGCCCCGGCTCGGCGCGGAACCGGGTCTTGACCCGATGCGCCAATGAATAACCTTCGCGCCAGCCCAGTGCCTTCCAGGCGCGCCCAGCCATTGCGGTGGTCCCTGTTTCGTAGGGAAGCGTGAGCAGCATGGCGAGCAGGCGGTCGAAGAAGACCTCGGGTGCGAAATGCGTCGCAAATACCTGACGCGCGCGCTGGCCCATGACCGCGGCCTGTCCGCGGACCTCCTTCAGGATATGCGGTATATGCATGATGTCCTTTTCGGCCACGAACAGGCTGAAATCCCGCCAGGGAATATCGGGTGGTGCCTGCCAGGCATCGGCGATGATCACTGGTGCACGGCCAAGGGCCATCGCTTCGAAAAGACGGATGCTGGCGGTACCGAAGCCGCGGGGGCAAAGGGCGAATTGCGATTGGAGCAGCAGTTCGCGATAGGTCGCATGATAGTCGAAATCGGCGAAGCGGGCCGGCGCCGCTGCAAGATCGAGGCACGGCGTATCTGGAGTGTCGAGCGCCAGGAGGCGTTCGCGTATCGGATGGGTGCTGGTTCGGCCCAGAAAGGAAAACAGATAGGCAGGTTCCTTCTGCGGCGGGGAGGCCGCCGGGGTGGGGGCATCGGGGTCTGGGAGATAGCTCCAGCTCCGCGCCCAGGGCAGGGTCCTGGTGAGGGATGGATAGGCCCCGGGCAGCACGGCGTAGGGCCAGTCCGATTCCGAGAACAGGAAATGCCTGGCCGTGGGGTGGGTCCTGACCCGGCGCCGCAATAGCGGCAGGTCCGCAAGGCCGACATAGCCACTGTCGAGATACAATACGATATCGGGGACGTCATCGGCAGCGGCGATGCGGAGGGCCGAGGGCGGATGCAGCGCCGCCAGCCGGCGGGCTTTCGAGAGAGCTGGGTTTTCCCGCAAGGCGGTCAAGAGGAGACAAGGGCCTGCCATCAAATCCGTCTTGTCAGCGCGTTACCAGCCTGGTTTCCAGCCAGGAGCGCATGCGTGGCGCCACCAGCCGGATGAACAGGGCAGTGAGAAGAACCGAAACCATCACGCCGCCGACCAATTTCGCCAGGCTGACTTCCAGCAGGGCGGCCTGGACCAGGATGGCACATGCCGAGGTAAAGCCCAGCAGCGGCCCGGCGCGCGGGGCATGCACGAGCCATCGGTAGATGCGACCATAGAGATAGCCGAAGACGAAGATGACGGCCATCATCAGCAAGGGGCCGAAATCGATGTAAAGCTCGGCCATGTAGCCCAGGCTGATCGAGGTGCCGCGATAAGTTCCGGAAAGGCCACCCGTATAGTAATTGGTGCGGCGGGTGTCATCGACCTGGCTCTTGTCGGCAAACACGATGCGCGGCATGAAGGGGCGGCTTGCTGCATCCAACAGGAGCGCGCCCTTCTCGTGGGGAATGATCTGCGGCACGCGGGCGAGAACGACGGCGAACAATTCGACATAGGAGATGCGGTGGAGCATCTTTCCGGTTGCATCCGACATCGATGCACCGTCGAGCCGGCCGAGCAGCTGGGCAATGGTCGCCAGCCGGTCGCCGAGGTCGAGCGTGACGGCCTGCGAGGCCGAACCGCCGGATGCGGCGTTGCGATAGTCTTCCTTGATGGCGGTCCATAGGATCCCGCTGACGACGATCAGGCAAACCAGGATCGCTCCACCCAGCAGGTGGAGACCGCGCAGGCGGGTTCCGGCCATGGCTGTGGCAAAGAGGGTGAAGAACATCACCGTCTTGAAATCGGAGAAATACCCACCCGTGCTCATGGCAAGTTCGGCTAGAAAAGCACAGACGAACAAGGGGTTGCCCAACTGGTTTCGCACGAAGGATGCATAGGCGAACATCATGAAGAACGCCCATTTCAATCCGGCCAGCGCCAGGAGTGGCTGCGCAAGGCCGGGGATGAGGGCGGCAGCCTGGAGCGCGCCGACCGCGACGATCGAGGCCGCGAGATAGAGTGAGAACCAGGTTGCGAGGGGCTGAGCCAGCACCAGTTCCCTCGCCTGCCGGCTTACAGCCCTGTCGGGGGGCCCGCTGCCGAGCCGTATGCCCACTGCCAGGAACAGCAGGCCGAACAGGGTCAGGATGATCGCCGACTTGTTGTCCCCGCCATAGATCGTATAGGCGCTGACATCGATGCCGAGCCAGTTGGCATGGAAGGCCGATATCGATGCCTGCAGCCATTGATAGGCGAAGATGAACAGCCCGATCGGCGGCTCGCCGGGCCGCCACAGCAGGGCAACGCCCGCAACGAGCACGACCAGACTGAAGGTGGTGAGCAGGGCGTTCTCGCCCGGCAGGTTCAGGATGGCGAGCAGCACTGCGCCGACGATCACGGGCCCAGGCAGAGGGGCTGCCGAGCGCGGGGAGGTGGCCGACATCGGCATCAGGTCAAGGCTCCTGATATCCTGCGCGGGGAGGCAGCCTTCTCGAGGCAGGACGACAGGGCAGCCTCGATGCCATCGACCGCCGCGCCTACGCTATAGCGCTGAACCAGCGACGCCAGGGCTGCCTTCATGCCAGCACCCCCGGGCAGATCGATGAGGGCTGCAGCAAGAGCCTTGACGTTACCGGTTTCGACGGTCCGCCCGCTGTCGGAATCGACAGCCAGGTCGGGCGCGCAGCCGCATTGGTCGGATACGATGACGGGCCGCCCGCAGGCCTGCGCCTCGTTGGCCACGAGGCCCCAGGTTTCCTGGCCGGAAGAGGTCAGCGCCAGGCCGTCGCAGGCCGCATAGAAGGCCGGCATCTCACTCTGGTTGCGAAAGCCGAGGAAATGCAGCCGCACCTGGGCCTGGGCGGCGCGTGCCAGCACCGCCTCGCGCATCGGACCGTCGCCCGCGATCATCACTTCGATTGCGTGTCCTCCGCTGCGGCATAGCGCAGCCGCCTCGATCAGATCGAGCGGACGCTTGCGTTCGATCAGCTTGCCCGCAAACGCTATGACGCGGCTGCCCTCGGCAATGGACAGTCCGGCGCGCAGGGCTTCGCGGGCCTGCGGCGTGGCCCGCGTGGCAAACCAGTCCGTATCGATGCAATGGGGTGAAAAGTGCAGCCGCGTAGGCGGATAGCCATAGTGGCGATAATAGGCCAGGGAGTTCTGCCCGACATAGAGCGCCGCATCGAAGAAGCGCAGCAAACGGGGATAGGCGGCCTGCTTCGCCCAGGCCTTCAGGCGCCGGCGCGGTGTCAGCAGATGGCTGTCTCCTCTTACCAGAACGGGTATGTTGAGGCGCCGGGCAGCGACAATACCCTGCAGATAGGATTTGAGCGCCCAGCCGCAAACGAGCAGGGCATCGAAGCCACCCTCCCGCAAGGCCTGGGCGATGGCCGGCGTATCGCAGCCGAAGAAATGGTCCACGCCCGGTTTCCTGGCCTTGTTGGCGAGGAATTGATGGGGATAGCCGGTGGCGAGGTCGATATCCCAGTCGAACGCAACCCCGAAGCCGGCATCGGCCTGCTGCCGGGGCGTGGGATGGTGCGCGAAGAAGACCTCCAGGTCCATGCGCCTGGCGAGTTCCCGGAAGATAGGTGCCTGGTATTGGATCGGATGGGAGGTGAGAACAGCCAGGCGCATGATCAGCGCAGTCCGTCGAAAATGGCGCCATAGCGGCCGGCAATGGCCTTGGCCGAAAAAGGCTCCAGGAGATCCCGCCGGGCCTGACCGAGGCTGGCGGGGTCGAGGGCCAGGCGTTCCAATCCGGCGGCGATGTCCTGCGCCAGGCCCGCCAGGCCGTTGGCGTCGGCGAAGGAGAAATTGATGCCCCCGCCGGCCGCCGCGAGAAAGGCATGGGCGCTGGACAGGCGGTGAAACAGTGAAAGATAGGGGCGCCGCGTCAGCAAGGCAGGATAGATCTTTGACGCGGTATAGTGGGCTTCGTCCGAGCCGACCAGCAGGAGGCCTTGGGACTCGGCCATCAGCCCCAAGGCCTCGGCATAGGCGAGGCGTTGGGGGGTCTCGACGACGAGATCGGCGACTTTCTCCGCCTCGGCAAGCGGAAGGATGGAGAAGGTATCGCCGCCATTGGCCTGATTGCTCGTGCCGATGAAATGAAGACGCAGGCGCGCCGCCAGACGTGGCTGGCGTGCTCTCATTTCGGCAAGGCCTTTGAGCAGGGCCTGGAAAAGCCCCTGCGAGCGCGGCAGCGCCGTGCCGACATAGCTCAGATTGATCATCGCAGGATCGAGCCGGCTTTGGCGGGTGCCAGGCATGGTCCCGAGGAGGTCCAGATCGCCGGGATCCCCGCCGATGGGCAGCGCCGCCATTCGCGATGTATCGAGCCAGGAATGGCGTGCGGCCAGTTCCTGGTTCTGGCGTTCGGAGACCGATGTGACGAAGCGGGCCTTGCGCAGGGCCGGTCCTTCGAGGCGAAGCGCGAGCTGATGGGATAACCCAGCCTTGCTCAACGGTTTCTGGTCTCCGCCCCACGCCGAAACCCAGGGGTCCTGGAAATCGAGCACCACCGGCACGCCGAATTTCGGCTCGATCCAGCGCGACATCAGCATGGGATAGAAGGGCGATCCCGTGATCAGCACGGCGTCGATCCGTCTGGTCGAGAGCAGGTCGGCCGCGCGGCGGGAAAGGGCCGGCCAGGCCCGCAGGCCGAGATCTCCGATGCCGAACCGGCGTGTCATGCGGGCTTGCAGGGCGGAAACCTTGATGATCTCCAGAGCCGGCGAGACCAGGCTGCCGAGTAGTGGATCGGGTTCCTGTTCGTAGAAGCGGTCATCCACGCAAAGGATGACAGGGGTCCAGCCCGCTGCCGGCAGGTGATTGGCCAGATGCCGAGCCCGATGCACGCAGGCCAGGTTGGACGGCGGGAAATAGGGGGAGACGATCAGGACGGTGCGCGGGCGGGTCATGCCCGCCTCCGCGACGAGCCGTTCAGGGATTGGCGCGCCAGATCGACCACGATCACGCTTTCTCGGTCCCAATTATAGGTTTTCTGCGCGAGATCGAAGGCGCTTGCCCGAGCCTGGGCCAAGCGCGCCGGATCCTGCAGCAGGCTGTCGAGGCTGGCAGCCAGGCTCGCGGCATCGTCGGCTGTGAAAAGCGCAGTGGCAAGCGGATGCGAGTCGGCGAACGCTCGCTGGGCCGGCGTATCGGACAGGATGGCTGGGAGCCCGGCCATGAGATAGGTGAACAGTTTGTTGGAGAGGGCGAACGCATTGTTGGCCGTATGTCCCGGTTCGGCGCACAGGCCGAGATCATGGCCGGCGGCCAACCGGACGAGCTCGCCAGGGAGCGCGGAGGGTAGGAAATGCAGGCGCTCCGGCGCGCCCTCCTGTTGCGCAAGGCGCCGCAATTGGCCTGCATAGGGCGCACCCGCATGGCCGCGCAGGTAGAGGTGCGGTCTCGAGGTCGCCCTTGCAATGGCCTTGATCGCGCATTCGAGGCCGCGATCGGGGCCGATGACCTGCGAAAACCAGTAGAGCGACGGACCCGGATCGGCCGTGCCCTTGGCGGTTGGCACATTCGGGGCCTGCGACAGCGGAAAGCTGTTCAGCACGATTTGCGGGACGGGCACCGCGTAGGCCTGCGCATAGGCACGCGCAATCTCGGGCGAGGCGGCGGTGATATAGCAGCATCCCGGCAAGGCGGCTGCCTCGATGGCGCGCAGATGCGAACGGTTCGCCTCGGCCGCCGGGCCGTCGCGCCACTCGCCCAGATGGAAATCCTCGGCATCGAAGGCATAGCCAGCGTGGAAGCGACTGGCAGCGGCCTTGGCAGCCGGCAGGGCCGGGGGATAATGGGCGATGTAGAGATCCGCCGGGACGCGGCTGGCGGCGGCGATCAGGGCAGGCGTGAACACGCTGAACGCCCGGGAGCTGAAAAGGCGCCTGCCACTCGCGGCGTGTGCCGCGCCCGCAAGTTCCTGGCCGAGCCGACGCAGGCGCCAGCCTGCCCGTGAGCGCAGGTCGATGCGCTCGATCCGGAATGGTGCCTCGCGCAGGATGGATTGGTCGCGCGGCTCTACGCCCTCCAGCATGCGGGTCGCGACGACGGTGACGGCGAAGCCGGCCTGGTGGAGGGCATGCGCCTCCTTGACCACGCGCGGATTGGATCCGAGCTGGCCCGGGGTGAGGATGCAGATATGCGATCCCGGGTGGGGGCTCGTCATGTCCGCTCCATCTCGTGGGCAGGACAGCCGTGGTCGGCGCCGCCCAGGCGTTGCCTGAGCCCGCCGGCCAGGGCGGTGCGATAGGCCGGCCATTGATGACGGCAGGCCGTCTCGAGCGCGCCGGTCCGCATAGCCTGCAGGCGCTGGCGATTGTCGAGGCACCAGGCAAGAGCCTGCGTCAAGGCCTCTGCGTCGGCCGAAGGAATGACGAGCCCGTTCTCGGGGGTCACGAGATCAGCCGCGCCCGTCATGTCTGTGACGATTACAGGCAGGCCATGCGCCATGGCCTCGGCCACGACCATGCCGAAACCGTCGGCAAGGCTTGGAAACACCAGGACATCGGCCTGCTCGAAAGCCTGGAACAGCTCGGCACGCGGGCGGGGGCCGTGAAAGCGGATCGTGTCATCAGCCGGGGCGAGAAGATCGGCAGGCAGCCCGATCTGGCCATAGATGTCCAGCCTGGCATATGCGGCGACCGGCAATCGGCGCCAGGCTTCGAGGAGATAGGGCACGCCCTTGCCGAGGGTGATGTTGCCGGCATAAACAGCTCGGAGAGGTCCCGTATCGCTCCCGCGCGGGGGCCGGGACCGATCAAGCACCGGAGGAGCGCCGAGGGGGACGACCAGGATCTTCGCGGGATCGGCACCCCCGGCGATATGGGAGCGCGCGGTAAGGGCGGAATTGGTGACGATGAGATCGGCGAGCTCGATCTCCGCGTCGCGCCTCGCCTGCCTCCGCGCAAAGCGATCCGAGAAATAGGCGGCATTGGCGTCGTCGAGCTGCTTCCACCGGGCCAGTTCGCGCTGGCGGATGCTCTCGAATTGCCGGCTGCTGAGCGAGGGCAAATGCAGGATGCGTCGAGTTCTTTCATGCGCAGCGCGCTGGAAGCTCGCCAGCGCCGTATATTCGAAGGCATGGATGGCCTCGGCGCTGGGCACGTGGCGGCTGGCGACGGCCGCATCGAAGCGGTGGCTCATCAAGTCCCAGAGGCGGTCGACGGTCACTGGTCCGGCGCCACCCTTGGTCGCCACGCTGCGCAGGATTTCCCATGCCGGATAGGTCTGTACGAGGCTGTGCGGGATCGTCTCGATCGAACGGTGCAGCAATTTCTGTCTCAACGCCGCGGCCTGGTCCGACGGCAGGGCGCGCAGCAGGCGGTCGCCCCACCCTTGCCCGGAATAATGAAAACTGGTCACGAAGGTCTTCAGCCAGCCTTGTTCATGCAAGGCCAGGGCGATCTGCTGGGCATGCGGCATGGTACCGGGGTAGCTCAGCACCGACCTCATGCTGCAGCCCTCGAACGCCGTCCCGCGATCATGGTCTCGTAGATCTGCAGATAGCGGTCGGTGACGGCATCCTCGCTATAGAGCGTTTCGACCCGCTGCCGGCACGCGGCTCGCTCGATCCTCTCGAGCCTGGCGACTGCCGCCGCCATTTCCTCGACGGTGTCGACGACATATCCGGTGTGCCCATCCTCGACCACTTCGGGAACGGCACCGCGACCGAAGCCGATGACGGGCGTGCCGCAGGCCATCGCCTCTGCCATCACGATGCCGAACGGCTCTTCCCACAGGATGGGCATCAGCAGCGCGGCGGCGCTGCCGAGCAACTCGTCCTTTTGCCGATCGTCGACGGGCCCGACATAATCGACATCGCCATCACGCAGATGCTGAGCGACATGGACCTCGAACCAGGCCTGGTGTTCCCCGGTCAGATTGCCCGCAATGATCAGCCGCCGGCCGGCCAACCGGGCCGCTGCGATGGCTAGGTGCGGCCCCTTGATTTCTTCCACACGTCCCAGAAAGACCAGTGGCGCGTCGTCCGGCACCTGTTCCCGGAAGGTATAGGTCTCGCTCGGCACACCATTGGGAACGATGTGCCAGGCGCCGATATGCCTGACATGGCGCACCATATGCTCGCTGATGGCTGAGAATTGCAGCGTGCCGCGTGACAGGCGTTGCGCAAGCCCGGTCGTGCGCGGGCTGATCTCGCGCTGGTAGGTCATCAATTTGGGGATAGCACGCGGTAAAAGCGGTGCCAGATAGGCCAATCGCGAGAAGCTGTGGATGATGTCGAAGCGCTGGCCGGCGATCGCCCTCGCCAGTTCGCCGGCATTCCTGAACGTATCATAGCGCGAAAGGCTGCTCGCGCCGGGCCAGGCCCGTTTCGGCACCGGGCATTGCGAGGCAGGGTGTGCGAACAGGGTCAGGTCATGGCCACGCGCCACGAGGCGGCGCGCCAGCATGTCGACCACGCGTTCGATGCCGCCATAAAATTGCGGCGGCACCGGCAGTTCGGGATCGCAGGTGAGGGCAATCCTCATGGATCGATCTTCACAAGCCGGCTTTCCCGGGCGAGGGCGGGCGGCAGCGAACGGTAGAGGTTGATCATGTCGTCGGCGACATCGGCCTGGCTGCGTAAAGGACCCTGGAATTTCGGCAAGGGATCCTGGGATTTGCGCGCAGCGAGCCGTCCGATGGCTTCGGCCCAATCCCGCACGGAGCCGGGTGAAAGCAATTCGCCGCCTTCTGTGCCTGCAACAAGTTCGGCAATACCGCCGAGATCCGATCCCAACACATAGAGACCGGCCGCCTGGGCTTCCAGCACCACCAGCGGGCCGGTTTCCAGCCAGAGCGAGGGCACGAGAAGAACATCATGCGCCGCCAGGGCCTCGGCGGTGTCTCGATGAGGCAGGGACGGGAGGAACCGGACGCGCGGGTCGCCCGCGGCCAGGGCCCGCACTTCAGCCTCATAGCCGTCGTTCTCCGCTGCGCCGATGGCGTGGATGGAAAGTTCGACGGGTGTCTCCAGCGGCAGCCTGCGGAGGGCGGCAACCGCGACATGAATGCCCTTGGCCCTGTCCCATCGTCCGAGATAGACGAGCCGCAGATTGATACCCTCGGATCTCTTCCGAGCCGCTGCCTGCACGGCCTCCGCCAGGTAGGAAGCCGCGAGGCCATGGTGGCTGAGCACGAGTTTGTCGGATGGCGCGCCATTGCGCGTCAGCGTGTCGGCGAGCCATTGGCAGACGGCGACAAGGCGGTCGCTCAGCTCGAAGGCCTCGTTCAGCTCCTGCCCTTTCCCGATGGCGAGCGCCCTTGCCGAAAGCGCGGTGGCAAGGCGTGTGCGGCCCTGCAGGGTCCTGGCGGCAAGGGCACGGGGCAGCCGGCCGATCGCCCATGCGGCCGCGCGAGGCGCACCGCGGCTCTCCGCCCAGCAAGCGCCACAGCGGATCTCCTCGACCATTCCGTCGCAAGGGACCTCTCCGAAGTGCAGCAAGGTACCGCGCAGGCATACGGTCCCGGCGACGTGAAAGGTGAGGACGGTCCTCAGCCCCTGCGCGCGGGCGGCACGCAGATGGTCGAGACCGCATCCTGTCGTCCAGGAATGCTGGTGATAGATGGCGTGTGGGTTCAGCCGCAGCAGGGCTTCGAAACGATCGAACTGGCCATGCCGGCGCGTTGCGCCACCAGACTGTCTTGCCTTGGGCAGTTCGACCGGATAGGTCCACACCGTCGCACCGCGGTGCTCGTAGCGATCCGGCGCGCCGGGTACTCGCGGCACGAGCACAGCGCATTTCAGGCCCTTGAGGGAGAGTTCCTGCACCAGCCCTTCCAGATAGATTTCGGTGCCGCCGAGATCATAGGGCGGATACCAGGCGGTCGCCATGACGACATCAGCTGGCGTCTCGTTCATGGCCGCCCCATCATGGACAGCAGGCCGTGCACAGCGCGCAGCCCCAGCAGACGGGCGAGCGGCGTTGCGATACGCGCATGCCGCGATTGCCGCAGGCCGAGTGTGCGCCCTGCGGCGCTCGCTTCGAAAAAGCTTTTGTCCTCGCAGCGCAGCAGACCACGTCCGGCATTGTCGTAAAGGTCGCGCAAGGTGGCGATGCGATCGGAAGTCAGGGCGCCGCGTTCGCGCCACAGCGCCTCGATCTGCCGGCCGTTGCGGAGTACGTCGCGCCAGAACTGTACGGGATCGCGCCGCGACAGGCTCTGTGCCGCGATCCGGTAGTGGGCGCCAATATGGGCGCTGGGCACGAGGCGCCCACCATGGAACGCCGCGTCGAACATAAAGCGGGCGTCCTGGATCACCGGCAGATCGGGGCGAAAACCGCCGATCGTCTCGACCAGCTCTCGCCGATAGAGCAGGGCGCCCGTGGTGAGCCAGACATGGCTGGCAATCGCTCTTTCCGCGTCCTGCCGCAGCGCCGGCCAGTCGATGCTGCGGATTTGTGAGAGGACGGGAGCGCCTTGCTCGTCCGTGCTGAACTCCTGATAGTCACAGACGACCACATCGGCGTTCTCCGCAACGGCAAGGCGCCGTTCGATCGTGCCGGGCGTGAGCAGATCATCCGCGTCGAGAAACAGCAGCCATTCCGAGCGGGTTTCGGCGATGCCGCGATTGCGCGCCGCCGAGACGCCGCGATTTGGGCCTTCGATGACGCGATCGGCGGGCAGATAGCGCCGCGCGATATCGGCCGAACCGTCGGTCGAGCCATCGTCGACGACGATGAGTTCTGCGAGGCCGGGCTGGCCGATGGCGCTTTCGAGCGTTTGCGCCAAGGTTTGACCGGCATTGTAGCAGGGGATGATAATGGCGACGCTTGTCATGTCAGCCCGCTTTTCCGCCGGAGGATGGCGCATGGGCAAGCAGGGGGGAGCGCGCCGCGTAGATCAGCGCTGCCGGAAGCGAGACGCCCAGAGCCGCGGCCCTCGTCAGCTGCGTGCCGCCACGCAGATAGCCGGGCCGGCGCGTCTCGCTGGCGATCACACGCAGGAGGGCGAAGAGCACTTTTGCCCAGCTTCGTCCGGTCTTGCGGCGGAAATAGGCGGTTTGCTGCATCAGGCGCGGGGCCGCCTCCATCATGGAGCGGGAATACCAGGTCCCGTTCTCCTGGTGATCATGATGTTCCGCTTTGAGGTCGGGATGGCGGATCAGGCGCAATCCGAGCTGCTTGAGGCGGTGCGAGAACTCGGCGTCCTCGAAATAGCGCTCGAGCCTGGCATCGAAGCCGCCTGCAGCCAGGAAATCCCGCCGGCTGATGGCGAGGGCACCGGTGGGCAGGAAAGTCAGGGCTTCGTCATCCTGCCCGGTCGAGGGCAAGCCATCTGCCCGGTCTATCACTGCCTGATGCGGCCAGACCGCGCCCAACACGGTCCGTGGCATCCGCCCCACCAGCGAGAGCAGATGGGGAATGAAGAGCCTGTCGAGGGCCATGTCGTCGTCCATGAAGAGAAGGACGTCGCAAGACGCGGCTTCCGCACCGGTGTTGCGGGCCAGGGCGACATTGGCCTCAGCGAGTCTCATGCAGCGCAAGGAGGCGAAATGCTCCGAAAAGCGCTCCAGGGCCGAAAGATCGGCGCCGGGGGTCTGGTCGACGATCACGATGTCGAGATCGGCGGCGTGGTCGATGGTCGCCAGCCTCGTGAGCAGGTCGGGCAGCCTTTCAAGGCGACGGAAGGTCGGCACTATCACCGAGACGGCTGCAGTCATGGGCGCCCGTCTCCCTTGGCTATGCGCCGAGCCCAGAGATTGTCTTCCGGCAGCGGCTGCCCCGGAGAATAGGTCTTTCCGTCGACCGTCAGCACTTCATAGCCGAAGCCGGAGAAATAAGCGGGCAGGTCTGCGTCCGGGATCCCATAGCGGAAATGGGATGGCAGATGTTCGAACAGGATGTGGCGTGGCCTGAGTGTGGAGTGACGGAACATGTCGTCGATGACGGCAAGGTCATGGCCTTCGATGTCGACTTTCATGACGGCGATGTTTTCGATCCCCAGCCGACCGGCGAGGTCACCAATCGTCACGGCCATGGCCAGGAAGCCGCGCGCCTCACCCGGCTTCCTCGGGCGTGTAGTGCCGAGCGCGCCGGCTTCGGGAAGACCGAATTCGATGAAGTCGGAAGATCTCGAGAGCGGCGACGTCACCGGCAGGACACGATCCTCGGCCCCGCTCAGGCGGATATTGTCGAGAAGCCGGGCGCAAAGGCCGGGATGAGGTTCGATGGCGACGACACGCCCGCCTGGACCGGTCAGACGGGCGGCAGCCAGGCTGTACTGGCCGACATTGGCACCGACATCGACGATCGTCGCATCGGTTTCGATGAGGGACTGGAACAGTGCAAAACTCGCCGGCTCGTAGCTGCCCTCCTGGAACATGGCGTGCTGCACGTAGTCGATCAGGTCCAGCTTGAAGGTGCCATAGGCAAAGCGCGCCGTGACAAACCGGAACGGACGGCTGGAGCGCAGCCAGTCGTAGATCCGCAGCTTCAGCGGGTGGTCTGGCATACGAGCGTAAAACCGCAAGAGCCTTGCCCGCCAGGGCAGGGATGATGTCACGACCATTCCGGCCTTTCGATCGCGATCGGCACGGTCAGGCAGCCACGGTCATAGGACTGCTGGAAATCGAACCCCACCCCTCCCGGGTCGGACTGCACGACGTCGAAACGCACGGGCAGGGACAGGCGATGGAATTCCTCGACCCGCGGCTTGATCAGCCACAGATGGATCTCATAGCTGCCCCGTGCCAGCGGCAGCGGGCCGATCGCCAGGGAAATGCGATTGGCGCCAGGCTGGAGATCGAATTCCTGGCCATGCATCGGCGCCGTCGACGAATAGATGAGCTTGCGCCCCAACTCGTCGTGAATCTCGATTTCGATCGCTGCGCGCCGCCGATCGGGAGATTGGAGGACGCAGGTGAGAACGAGCCGGTCTCCATAGGCGATCTGGCTGGTGGCGAGCGTGGCGCTGGCGATATGGGGCCCCGGCGGGGGCCTGTCCTCGGTGACCGTGCCGTCATCGCTGCGGAACAAGGAGGCGTAATGAGCGATGGTTTCGGCAGCCGGTCCCTGATGCAGGATGCGTCCTCCATCGAGAAGGATGGCATTCTGGCACAGAGCGCCGACCGCACTGAGATTATGGCTGACCAGCAGGACGGTTCGGCCCCGGCCGGCTATCTCGTTCATCTTGCCCAGGCTCTTTTTCTGGAACTCGGCATCACCAACCGCGAGAACCTCGTCCACGACCAGGATTTCCGGTTCCAGATGGGCGGCGACGGCAAAGGCGAGACGCATATACATGCCGCTC
This sequence comes from Labrys sp. KB_33_2, assembly GCF_052114505.1. NCBI lineage: Bacteria > Pseudomonadati > Pseudomonadota > Alphaproteobacteria > Hyphomicrobiales > Xanthobacteraceae > Labrys > Labrys sp. KB_33_2. Next base: position 18,747 of record NZ_JBFREW010000032.1, read on the forward strand.
GAATAGTGCTTGATCGGCGTGTCGATGAATTTCTCGACCCCGGAAAAGGCAACGATCGTGTCGAATTTTCGGGCGATCTCGACCCCTGTCATGCCGATGATGGCGCCATTCAGGCGAATGTTCTCCCGGCCGGTCAGCTCGGGATGAAAGCCGGTTCCCACCTCCAGAAGGCTGGCGATGCGCCCGCGAATTTCGACGCGTCCTCGCGTCGGCGCGGTGATGCGCGACAGGATCTTCAACAGCGTCGATTTTCCGGCGCCGTTTCGCCCGATGATCCCCACGACCTCTCCGGGCTGCACGTCGAAGGTGACGTCGGACAAGGCGAGGAAACGGTCCTGCTCGACGGCGGGCCTTCCCGGGCTGCCAAAGGGCCTGGTTACCGCACCGACCAGCGCTTCGCGAAAGGTGCGCAGCGAGGGATTGTAGCCGCCACGGGCATATTCCTTGCTCACGCCCATGGCGCGGATGCTGGGTGCGGTCATGGTCTAGGGAAGAGCCCGGCCGTTGTCAGAGGATGTCCGCAAAACGCCGCTCCACGCGTTCGAAATACCACACACCCAGGGCAACCAGCCCCAGCGACAGCATCAGGGACAAGCCGATGGATGGCCAGTCGAAGGGATGTCCCAGAAACACCGAGCGGAAACCCTCCACCAGGCCCGCCATCGGGTTGAGAAACAACAGCCATCGCCAGGGCTCGGGCACCAGGCTTGCCGGATAGACCACCGGGGTGACGAACATCCAGAACTGGAGCAGGAAGGGTACGACGAAGCGAAAGTCACGATAGGTGACCGTCAGAGCCGAGAGCCCGATGCCGACACCCAGGGCGCAAAGGATGGTGCCGGCGATCAGGAGGGGAGCCGCCAGCAGGTTCGCACTCCAGCCCACCCCATAGATCAGCATCATCGCCAGCAATATCACGGTCGCGATCACGAAATCGACTAGGCCGACGCCCGCGGAGGCCAATGGAATGATCAGCCGCGGGAAATAGACCTTGCCGACCAGATTGATGGAGCCAATCAGCGAGCCGGCCGCCGCCGACACGGTGTTGGAGAAGAAGATCCAGGGCAGCAGGCCTGCATAGACGAAGATCGGGTAGGGCGAACCGTCGGCGGGGATCTGGGCGAGACGCCCGAACAGCACGGAAAACACCACCATCAGCAAAACGGGCTGGATGATTGCCCAGGCAAAGCCCAGCACGGTCTGCTTGTAGCGAACCTTGACGTCGCGTTGCGTCAACACCCAGACGAGTTCGCGGTAGCGCCAAAGCTCGCGCAGGTCGGTGAGGCTCCACAACCGATCCGGACCGATGATCGTGACCACCTGCGGCAGTTCCGGTGGAAGCGGGTCGGCCCGCATCGGATCAGAATCGGCTTGAAACAAGATGGTCGATCTGTGCGGCGAACTGGGAGAAGGCAAAGCGGCTGGGGCGCTCCGGGTCGGGCCGGTCTCTATCGAGACAGGCAATGATCGCCTCGGCGAGAGCCTGGGGAGCGTCAGGGTCAATGAGGGTGCCGAGTTTTCCGTCCGCCAGGGCATCGCAGCTGCCATCTTGGTTGGTCGCGATGATGGGCAGTCCCGTGGCGGCTGCCTCCAGGAAGACGATGCCGAACCCCTCTCCCGTGCTCGGCATGGCAAAGACGTCTGCCAGGCGGTAGATATCCGGCAGTTGGTCATGGGGGACCGGCCCGGTAAAGCGGATCAGGTTTGATACCCCCAGCCGTCGTCCGATCCCGGCGAGGCGGTCGTGATCGTCCCCATCGCCGGCAATGAGGTAGAGTATGTCCGGATAGCGGCGGCTGATCCGAGGCAAGGCCTCGATGACACGGTCATGGCCTTTGTAACGCTCCTGCGAGGACAGGCGGCCCACGGTGAGGATCACCTTGCGCCCCCGCGTGCCCAGCCGATCGATGAGATCGGCAGGCGGCATACCAGGCGAGAAGCGCTCTTCGACCGTATTCGGTAGAACATGCAGGCGCTCGGGTTCGATGTCGCACCATGCCAAGGCGCGTCTGCGCGTCGCCCGGCTGACGGCCGTGATCAATCGGGCCTGTCGCGTGGCCTGGCGGATGGCGAGGTTCGGCCTGGCCCAGCTCTCGATGCCGTGCAGCTGCAGCCAGAGCGGTATGCGTGCCAGCCTGGAGAGAGCCGCCGCCAGCGGCGCCATGAAGAGGTGGCCGCAGAAGATCAGATCATACCGTTGTGAAAGCGCTTGCTTGAAGGCCGTCAGACTATAGTCCATTCGGCCCGTCCGTGATGCGAGCTGAACGATAGGGGCGGGCAGGTCCGTCGAGGCACCGGCCGACCGGGGCAGGACGACGACATCCCCGACTGTGGCGCTTGCGGCCAAAGCAGTGAGAAAATCCCGGTTGTAGCGGGCAATGCCGCCCGCCATGCCCCAGCCATCGGTCAACAGAGCCAGCACCTTCAATCGCCGCGACGCCACGTCATGGGAACTGGCGGTGGACAATGCGGCTCCAGTCTCGTGCCCAGCCGTGCCGGGATGGCTTGCGCCGGGCGGGCAGTGAACCAAGGGGGGAAGCCTGCATCCACTCAGCGATCGGCAGGGCAAACCCGGTCTTGGGGCGGTCAAGCACGGCTTGCGGCAAGGGCTGCGCCGGAGCCCGGGCAAGCGCCGTCTTGCCGGCAATGCCCCGCAAATCGAGCTGGGCGGAACGCTTGAGCACTTCGCTGTCGACCAGGGGTGTTCTGATCTCGACCGAGTGCGCCATGCCGGCCCAATCGGCATCGCGGAGCAATTGGTTGCGCAGATAAAGGCTCGACTCCAGCGTCGCGATGCGGGCGAAGGGGCGCTTTGATCGTCCCTGCAACTGGGCCTTGATCAGCTTCAAGGGGCCGAGGCGGCGCAGGCCTTCCTCGATGGTGTCGCGATCGAGGACCTCGCCGAGCTCCCATGGCAGGTAAAGCCCGCGCTTGAGCAGATAGGCACCAGCATAGGACCCCCCATATTCGGGCAGGCCGGCGAGTTTGGGATGAAGGCGCAGCCGCTCGACAAGCGGTTTGCCGAGGCGGCGCAGGCCCTTGCCGAGAAGCGGGATGCATGAAGGCACCCGCAAGGCGCTTACCCATCGCGGGATGTCCCGGAAGGAGGGGTAGCCGCCCAGGAGCTCGTCGCCGCCCAGGCCCGACAGCACCGCCTTGAGGCCGAGCTCGCGGGCCGTCTTGGCGGCAAACCAGGTGTTGAGGCCATCGATGCTCGGCTGGTCCATGGCGTCGAAGAAAGGCTGCAGATCGGCTTCGAACTCGCTTCTGGAGACCATCCGCGTGACATGGTGGGTGCCGTAGAAGCGCGCGATCTCGGCGGCATGGGAGGTTTCGTCTGCCGACGTGTTGGCGAATTCCTCAAATCCGATTGTAATGGTTTTGATTTGCCGGGCACCGGCATCGCGCATGAGGCCGACAAGGGCGGCGGAATCGACACCGGCCGAAAGAAAGGCGCCAACCTCGACATCCCCGGCCAGATGGTGCCTTACCGAATCCAGGGCAATATCGGCAAAGGCTGCGGGATTATCGTGCCTTTGCCCCGGATTTTGCTCTGCGGCGTCATAGACGGACGCCACCCGGTGGTAGGTTTGCGGCACCTGTGCGCCGGCGCGGTCGACCAGCATGGTCGATCCTGCCGGCAGGGCCCGAACCTCGCGAAAGCAGGTATAGGGTTCGGGCACGCTACCGAGCAGGTAGAAGCCGACATCTCCGGCGGGGTCGCGGTCGCGAGAGACGCCGCCTCCGGCAATCAATGTCTTGACCTGGCTGGCGAAGCGGAAGACCCAGCCGTCTTCGCTGTAATAGAGCGGCTTGATGCCATAGGGATCGCGCGCCAGAAACAGCGAGCGGGCGCTCGTATCGTAGATGGCGAAAGCGAACATGCCGCGCAGCCGCGCAACCATCGCCTCGCCGCAGCGGGCGTAGAGATGCAGCAGCACCTCGGTGTCGGATTGGGTTTTGAATTCTGCACCTTCCTTCTGCAGAGCTTCGCGCAAGGCGAGGTGATTGTAGATTTCGCCGTTGAAAACGATGACATGGCGGCCATCGGCGCTCGTCATCGGTTGCGAGGCGCGGTCTGCGAGATCGATGATGGCCAGGCGGCGATGGACCAGGCCGAGGCGTTCTGCCGGATCGAACCATTCGCCGCTGGCATCCGGGCCACGCCGGGCCATGTGACGGCTCATCGCACTCAGTTCCGTGCAGCTGATGGCGTTGGCCGCATAGTGATAGGCGAAGATGCCCGCGACGCCGCACATCAGGCAGGGAGCCATTCGCTGGTGTTCCGGACAGCATGCATCACGGAACCGAACCTTCTGGCTGGGCAGGTGCGGACGGGCCGAGGCCGAGATCGTCGAGCCTTGCCTGGTTCATGCCGTCTGCCTGGCGCAGCAGTGCGGTGAGCTGGGTGCGCGTGGCGAGGCTTGCCGAAAGGGTCAGGCGCATGACGAGCTTGTCGGAAGTCTCGAAGCGGTCCCAGCCGCCGGCGATATCCTGCGCCACGCGGCGGCGGAGGTCGTCGGGAAGAGCGGTCCATAGCGGCAGGGCGAAGAGAGCGCGGCTCGCCATCAAGACCGATTCATTCGGCCCCATCAGCGCCGACAAGCGCAGGGCCTGCGCGACCTCTGCCATGCCTTCGCCGCCGGCGAGCCGGGCCGTGGCCAGATCGAGCCAGGCGCTGCTCGACAGAGGCTGGCGGGTCAGCAGACGGGTGGCAGCCTTGATGCTGTCGACGGGCGGGCTCTGAGGGATGGCGGATTGCATGGCGGCCTCGGCCAGGGCCCCAGTTTCCAGCGTTGTCGCAAAGCTTTGGAGGGCGGCTGTGTCGCTGCTTTCCTCGGCCAGGCGCTCGGCGAGCGCAAAACCGAGGACCGGGACCGAGCGCCAGACCGCAAGGCCGGCCACAGCGATGCAAAGGACCGCCGTGCCTATCCGCGCTATCCGACTGCTCATTTCTCGTAATATTTCCGGTAGTAGCGGCTGCCATAATAGTAGCCATAGGCAAAGCGGCCATACTTCTTGGCCTTGTCGTCCATGATGTGATTGAACACGATGCCGGCGACTTTCTTCTGGCCGGCGATCTGGCGCAGTGATTGCTGCACCATTTCGCGGGCCGTCGAGGCCCAGCGCACGATATAGATCACCTTGTCGACGAGATTGGACACGATCACCGGGTCGATCACCGGTCCCATCGGTGGCGTATCCACGATCACCACATCGAACCGGCTGCGCACCTTTGCCATCAGCGCCTTCATGCGTTCGGAGGCCAGAAGATCAGGCTGGTTCTTGCTCTCGCCACCCGCTGAAAGCGCCCAGATCCGAAGCTTTTCGCTGTAGAAGAGCGCCTGCTCGAGCTCGATCTCGCCCAGCAGGCACTCGATCAGGCCGGGGCCCTTGTCTGTCCTCAATTGCGAGGAAGCCGAGGGGTGGCGCAGGTCGCAATCGATGAAGAGCACGTTCTGGCCCGACTGGGCCGCCGAGGTCGCCATCATCAGGGCGATCGTCGTCTTGCCTTCGCCCGGCAGGGTCGACGTCACCTGCACCACCTTGGGAGGATGGTCGACATCGCTCATCTGCACGGCGCTGCGCAGGGAGCGTATGGCCTCCGAACTGCGCGCCAACGGCATTCGCAAGGGATATTCGGGCAGGCTGAGGATGCGGCCGCTCTCGTCCTTGGTACGGGGCGTGAAGCGGGATATCGAAGCCAGCAGCGGCATTTCGAGSAGGGTTTCGATCTCGCGCGGCGTGGTGAAGCCGGCGTTCAGCGCCTCTTTCAGATAGGCCGCCCCAATGCCAACGATGAGCCCGAGGATGAGCGAGGTCAGGATGATCTGGGTGCGCTTCGGGGAAGAGGGGATRCCGGGCGCCACGGCGGGCGTGATGATCCGCGCGTCGCGRGCTTCGAAGGTCGACTGTTCCTGGGTCAGGCGCGCGCGTTGCAGGAAATCCTCGAACAGGCTCTTGTTGACGGCGGCGGTCCGCTCGAGCTCGCGCAGGGTGATCGTCTTGGATGCGTCGAGGTCGGATTGCCCGGACGCCTCCTTCAAGGCTTGCTCGGCCGCGTCCTGCCGGGCCAGAGCGAGATTGTAGTTGTTCCTGACATCGCTGGCGATCTGGCGCAGTGTATTGGCGATGCTGCGGCGCACATCGGACAATTGGGCRCGGACGTTGACGACCTGGGGATGGGCGCCYGTATAGCGCGCCAGGAGATCCGCCTCCTGGCGGGACAGGTCGTTTTCCTGCCGCCGAAGATCGGCCAGCACGCCKGAATTGGCCGCCTCGGGCAAGGCGTCGAGCTTGCCGCGTTCGGCCTGGATCTTGGTCAGCAGATCCAGATGCGACTTCTTTTCGGCCGTGTCGGCGCGCGCCGATACCAGCCGGCCGTTCAATTGGGTGAGCTGCTCCTGATTGAGCGTCGCACCGGGGACGGCTTGCGCGAGATTGTTGTCGGCCCGRAACCTCGCCACCGCTTCCTCTGAGAGGCGCAATTGCTGGCGTAGCTCCACCAGCCGATCGTTCAGCCAGTTCGAGGCGCGCTTGGCCGCCTCGAAGCGGGCGTCGAGCTTATCGACGACATAGGCATCGGCAATCGCATTGGCCAGTTTCATGGCCTTGGCCGGGCTGTCGGAGGTGTAGGAGACGTTGATCACATAGGCCTGACCGGCCCTGGAGATCAATACCGCATTCTTGAGGCCTTCCACCGCGGCGACCATGTCCGGAGACATGTCGTCGTCTGACCCGCCTGCAGGAGCCGATGCTGCCGATGGGGAGGAACCGGCATTGTCCTGGGACGGCTGGGCGGGAGTGCCGCCGCCGAGCAGGCCTTCCTTGAGCACCACGCGCTTGAGCAGGATGGTGGAGCGCATTACGGCGATCTCGCTCTCGACCACGGACAGATCGAGAGCGGTGTCGGTGTAGATGGAGTCCGGACCAGCGGCCTTTTCCTTGCGGGGGTCCAGCAGCAATTGGGTGGTGGCGGTGTAGAGCGGTGTTTGCCTGGCGACATAGATCGCCCCCAACAGTGCAGCCAGGATGGTCCAGGCAAGGATGAAGGCCCATTGGCGCCAGACGAAGTTGACGGTATCGCGGACATCGAATCCGCTGCCCTGGGTTTCGCTGTCGTCCAATCCGCGCAACCTCGTGTCGAGACGGTTCAACATCTGGCGCCGTTCCTTGCTTTCGCT
>NZ_JBFREW010000033.1:0-24487 GCF_052114505.1 Labrys sp. KB_33_2
CTCAAATCGCTTGAATAGCGCAGCCCCCGGCGTGCATGATCACGCCGGGCGGTTTCGGTCCAGGCCATAGTGTTCTCCATCACGTCTCGCAACCTGACGGAATCACAACCGACTGAAACCGCTCAACTCTTTTCGGGTTGGGCTCTTAGAGCGAGGCTCCATACCAGACTGAACACAGTATCGCCCACCAATAAACTCAACGAACGTCCCAATCGTAAGCTGGGATTTTTTCGGCATGATTCTTCAGTGGAATAACCGAACCGGTCTTCGGCTATCAGCATATCTCCTCTGAAGCACGAATAGGAACAACACCGGCAGGTTAATCAAACCTCACTTGCGTTGTGTCGGGGTCGACGGGACTCTCAGCCAAATCGCGTAGAGTGCCGGCAGAAACAGCACCGTGAACAGGGTAGCAAGGGAAAGCCCCCCCATAATGGTGATTGCCATGGGGCCCCAGAAGATCGAGCGAGACAGAGGGACCATCGCGAGAATGGCCGTGAGCGCGGTCAGTGCGACAGGCCGCGCCCTGCGAACGGTCGCGCCAATGATGGCATCGCGATTGCTCGCACCGCTTTCGATGTCCTGGCGGACCTGATCCACGAGGATGATGGAATTGCGCATTTCCATGCCGAGGAGTGCGATCAGCCCGAGCAGAGCCACAAAACCAAATGGTGCATGCATGAGGTTGAGGGATAGCGAGGCGCCGATGATACCGAGCGGCGCGCTCATCATCACCAGGCACAGGCGCGACATGTTCTGCAACTGGATCATGATGATTAACATCATCATGGCGATCATCACCGGAAATATCGCGAAGATCGAGACATTGGCCTTGATCGATTCTTCGATGGCGCCGCCCAACTCGATGCGATAGCCAGGCGGGAGCAAATTGCGAACAGATTCCAGGCTTGTCCACAAACGCGACGAGACATCCGGCGCCTGCACGCCGTCGGCAACGTCGGCGCGTACCGAGATCATGGTTTCGCGGTTGCGTCGCCAATAGATCGGCTCTTCGCTCTCATAGACGAGCCTGCTGACCTGGCCAACCGTGACGACGGAGCCGTTTGCCCAGGCAATAGGCAAGTCCTGCAACTGGCTGATGTCCTGTCGGCTTGGAGCACCGGCACGCGCGACGACCTGAATTTGCTCCGTGCCATCGCGAAGCGAGGTCACGCTGGCACCCAAGAGGAGCATCTGGATCCGTGCCGAAATGTCGGCCGGCGTCAGGCTGAGCAATCTGATGCGCGCTTGATCCAGTTCGAGCCTGACCCGCGGCGTCTTCTCATTCCAGTCAAGATGGGGATCAAGAACTTCCTTGTCCCTCCCGATCTGCTCGCGTACTCGATAGGCAATCTCGCGCACGGTGGCGAGGTCATCTCCCAAGACGCGGAACTGCACGGGAAAGCCGACTGGCGGACCAAAATTGAAACGCATAACGCGTATGCGAGCCTGCGGCAGGGCACCATCTGCAAGGCGTTGCTCGAGGCGTTGCTTAACACGCTCACGCGCGTCCAAGCTGTGAGTGACAACGACGATTTCCGCGAAAGCCTCATTGCGGAGTTCCGGTTTCATCGCCATCCAGAAGCGTGATGCGCCCTCACCGATATAGGATGTGGAGCTCACGACATCCTCATCGCCGTGCAGCAATTTTTCGGCTTGGTGGGTAGCTTCGGCGGTCGCCGAAAACGAGGAGCCTTCTGGCAACCGTATCTGAACGAACAGTTCGGTGCGATCCGACAGGGGGAAGAACTGTTTTTGGACATGGAGGAAACCGACGGCGCCAAGCATCAGTGCGCTGGCTGTCGATGCCACCACGAGGTAGCGATGATTCACGCTCCAGGTCACGACACGGCGCAGCCAACGGTAGAAACGCGAATCATAAAGATGCGCTTTTTCCTGCTCCTCCACCCCAGAGGTACGCAGAAATTTCGTGCCGAGATAGGGCACGAAATAGATGGCGACCAGCCAGGAAGCCAGGAGGCTGATCATGAGCACCCAGAACAATGTTCCCGTGTATTCGCCCGTCGAAGAAGCCGCAAAACCAACGGGCAGGAAGCCCGCTGCGGTGACGAGCGTACCAGCCAGCATAGGAAAGGCCGTCGATTTCCACGCATAGGAAGCGGCAGCGATCCGCGTCCATCCCTGCCCCATTTTCACGACCATCATCTCGACGGCGATGATCGCGTCGTCCACCAGAAGCCCCAGCGCAATAATCAGGGCACCGAGCGAAATACGCTGCAAATCGATGGCGAGGGCATACATCGCCAGCATTGTGATGGTGAGGACGAGCGGAACCGACAGCGCGACCACGAAGCCGGCCCGCAAGCCGAGAGAAACAAAGCTTACCCCAAGCACGATCACCAGGGCTTCGACGAACGAGGTGGTGAACTCTCCGATCGCCCTCGAAACGACTTTAGGTTGGTCCGCGATGATGCTGAGGTCAATGCCAACAGGGATTTGGGTCCGAACTTCGTTCAGCGCGGTATCGATGTCGCGGCCAAAGGTGATGATGTTGCTACCCTTGGCCATCACGACGCCCAGGAGAACGGCATTCTTGTTGTCGGATCGGACTTTGAAGGAGGGAGGATCCTCAAAGCCAGGCATCACCTTCGCTATGTCGCCGATCACAAAGGACTTGCCATTCGCCTGGTAAGGAATCGCTGCGATCTGACGGGCGGTGCGCAAGGCGTCGCTGATTTGAATACGCACGCGGCTCGAAGTCGTTTCGAAGGTACCGGTACCGGCAATGGCATTTTGTTTGGTGATCGATGCGAATATCTGTTCTGGCTCGATGCCAAGAACCGCGAGCCGGGCGGGATCGAAATCGATGAAAATACGCTGGGCCTGTTCGCCGTAAAGTTTGACACGCTGGGCGCCCGGGGTCGCAACCAGGCGTTTGCGCAACATCTGGGTGACATCCTTGAGCATGCGGTAATCCGCCGTTTCACTCGATACGGCGAGCAGAATTGAATCCACGTCCTGCCACTCGTCGTTCACGGTGGGGGCCAATACGCCGGGCGGAAGGGTCGGCGCCAAATCGTGGAGTTTTTTGCGCAACTGATAGAAAAGCGTCGGAATCTCGGAAGGCGGGGTCGAGTCTTTGAAGACGACCTCGATTGCGGTAACGCCAGGCTTGGAAAAGGTCTCGATCTTGTCGAGATTGGGCAGTTCCTGCATCTTGGTCTCGATGACATCGGAGACTTGATCCCGCATTTCCTGGGCAGTGGCGCCAGGCCACACCACGGTTATGGTGCTGACCTTGATGGTGAAATCGGGATCCTCCGCCCGGCCGAGCTTGAGATAGGCAAAGGTTCCCGACACGGCCAGCAGGGCTATGAGAAAAAGCGTGAAGGGCGCGTGGCGAACCGCCCATTCGGAAAGGTTGAAAGACTTCACGCCAGCCGCCTCATTGTGTTTTTTCGACGATGCGGACGCGGGTGTCGGCGGCGAGCTTTTGCACACCGAGCGCAACGACCCAATCCCCTTCCTTCAATGCCGCGGCAATCAGGGCGGTGCTGATTTCGTAGCGCAGGACCTTGGCGGGAACGAGGGTCAGGCGGCCATCGGAGTCCACGCGCCACAGGCCGATTCCGCTGCCTTGATCGAAGAGAGACGAAAGCGGCACGCGCGCGACCGGGGTAGCGTCCGCCGGCGAAATCGTCAGGGTAGCGCTCATGCCGAGTCGAAGATTCCGATCGATATTCAAGATCGAAAAGCGCGCTTGAAAGGTGCGCGTCGTCGCGTCCGCCGATGGGCTGAACTCGCGCAGCTTGACCTTGTATCGTTGGGCCGGATAGGCCCAAAGGGTTAGAGTTGCATGACCGACCAGTGAATCGGGCTGGAAACTCTCCGGCAGGCTCACGGAAGCTTCGAGTTCCCCCATGCTCGCCAGTTGCAGCACGGATTGGCCTGCCGCGATGACATTGCCCTGTTCCAGGCCCACACCGGTTACCACGCCGTCGGCGTCCGCCTTCAGGGTGGTGTAGCTGAGGGCATTCTCCGCCAGCTTCACGGCAAGCTGCGCTCTTGCAAGGCGGCTTGACGCTTCCTGGGCAGCGGATGTCGTCGTGTCGACGAGGGACTGAGGTGCATTCCCAGAACGATGCAGGGCAAGATTGCGCTGTTTGGCTGCGCTGGCGGTTTCGAGGTTCTCTTTTGCCGCCTCCAGTTCCGCCTGCGCCTGCTCCATTTGCAAGCGGAAATCGGTCGGCTCCAAGGTCGCCAGGATATCGCCTGCCTTCACGGCCTGGCCGACGTCGACAAAGCGCTCCAGCACTTTGCCAGTGACACGAAAGCCGAGATTTTGATTGATGCGGGATGTTATCGTGGCCGGGAACTGACGCTTCTCGAATTCCGGCGAATAGGAAATCGACGTAACCAGCACCGGGCGCGGTGGCGATGGGACCTCGGCACGGGTGCTATTCTGGTCGCAAGAGCACAAGACCACGGCTGCCCCCAAGCCGACCAGCGCAGACAACACCTTGTACAGCCCGAAGCGCCGGAATACCGGCGGCACGGCATGTATATCAGACTCGATCCCGGCTTTCATGGTCATCGCATTCGACGCAAAACCTCCCCTCCCCGCATTGGGGAGCACGGGACTTTGCGGCGCCCGAACGATCCGCGGGCCCGTGACTTCGGAGGATGCCGCTTGATGCATGTCAGTTCTGTCCGCGGCCGTTCGCAGCTTCGCGGGCAATCTTGGCCTGCCACCAGACGATGAGGGGCGCGCCAACAAGTTCCAAGGCGATAAAGCCTACGAAAGGCGGAAACGGCATGCCAACCGAGATCAGCGAAAGCAGCCTTCCCAGGCCACCAATGAAGATGGCAAGCCATATGGCGCGGAATAAAGTGGTCTGGTGCTCGATCCGCGGCAGCAGCCAGAACCCCGCAAGCCCAAGGCCGCACCACACGCCGGCGTAGAACCGCAGATTGCTGTCGAGCGTCGGGTCGATGGGCAGATCGTGGTAGATCGGGTCATAAATGCCGAGCATTCCGATCAGGCCCGTCAGGACAGGTACGCAGGCCAATACCGCCATCGAAATCTGCAGGTTGCGTCTGGTTATCATCCGGCTTCCTCAAGAAGTGCGTGCAATCGCTGGAGGGGATATTCTTGGAGGTGCTGTCATGGCTCGTTGACCCGAGCCGATCTTCTTAATGAGCCGCCTGAGCATCTGCCTATAGACGAAATGCTCGACCTCGATGGAATGGCGCTGCACGGTCATGTAGCGGATGCCTCCGTCCATATCGGCCCGAATCTGCGCAATCTGGCGTTCGAGCTCCACTGCTCGGGCAGGAGCATCCACACGAGCCCCTAGATACCGGGCGACGAGTTGAGCTTGATAGTCCATCAAAGGCCAGTTTCCAGTCGAAGTCTGGAAAAGCCCGATGAAAAACAGGTTCTTATGACTCGGATCAAAGAGATTGAGGAAAAGATCCGGCTTCTCCTTCTTCCAGCTCAGATGCTTCTGGTCCAGGAAAGGAAAGCTGAGCTCGAAGCCCGTGGCATGGACGATAACGTCAATTTCCTCTTGTGAGCCATCCTTGAAAAGGACCTTCGTGCCGTCGAACGCCTTCACATCGCCCTTCGAAACGATATCGCCATGGCCAAGATGGTAGAGCAAAGTGGAATTGATGATGAAATGCGCCTCGAACATCTTATGATCGGGCTTGGGCAAACCATATTGTTCGGGCTGCCCGGCGGTTTGCCGGCGGAGGATATAACCTCCATAAAGGCGCCGTAACCACAGGGGCGTCCGCCATTCGAGAAAGCGTTCGGCCCAGGCGTCCACCGGTTTGCCCGATACGAATTTCGGCCAATAGTAATAGCCGCGCCTGGTACTATGGAAGACCTTCTCGCCGTGATGCACGGCTTCCACTGCAATGTCGCAGCCCGAATTGCCGGCTCCCACGACCAGAACCCGCTTGCCCCGCAGGATATCGGGTGTCTTGTACTGGGCCGAATGAAGCTGAAGGCCAGTAAAGGTGCCTGGATAATCAGGCAAGTTTGGCCTGACGAGATGGCCATTGGCGACAAGCACGCCCTTGTATCGGCGCGTTTCGCCACCGTCGAGGCAGACATCCCAGCATTCCTGTGAAGGCACCGGGACGATCTCGACGACCGTGCGGTTGAATTCGGCATGCCGATACACATCGAATGTACGCGCATATAGGCGTAGATAGTCGAGCGCCTGATCGGCCCGCAGATAGGTCGGCAGCGTTTTGTCAGCAGGAAAGTCCGTATATTCCGAGAATTCTCTCGAACTGATCATATGAACGGACTTATAAATGCTACTAGAAGGCTTGCCAAAATACCAGTTTCCCCCGAACTCATCTTCCTTCTCGATGAGATCGAATGGAATTGATTGTTCTCTTAAGTTCTTGGCGGTCGTAATTCCTGCCGCTCCACCGCCTATAATACAGTATTTTTCTTCATAATTATTCACCTGCATGGCAGAATTCCTTGATGAGTAGGACGGGTGCAGCCCCGACATTTGTCTATTCAGCTGCGATCGGCCGGATGCCTGCTTGGAGGGGGTCGAGAAGGCGGGCACCATCAATGCTCGCAACCAATTGATCATCCCCGGAAAGGACGGCGTACCGGCCCTGCCCGCCTGCGACAATCCGCGTCTCGGTTGCCGGATCGGCAGGCCCGAGGACGATTTCGTCGGCGGCCCACAGCTTGCTGGCCTGGCTGTCCAATCCTTTGCACGCTTGGCGAATGATGTGATCAAGCTGAGCCACAGGAAGAGCCGGGGATGGCGGATAAGGCAGTGCCCACAAATCCGCCCCATCGGCCGAGCGCATGGTGACCGAGGGACCGAGCCAACTATCGTCGGAAGACCAGTTTTGTGCAGCCGCCGCCTCAAATGGCCGAAAGACAACCGTCATCGTCAGCAGCGGATCGGCGATGTCGCAGCGGTTGGCCTTGACATCCACGACCCAGTCATCGCCCTCCCATCTGCCTTCGGCATCGTGCAGGAGCTCGATTACAGCCGCCCCATCGAAAAGACGGCATGCCCTCAAATCGAGACGCACGTCGCGGATCGCGGCCAGCACTGTCGGCTTGAAATCCTGCGCCATCACCCAACTGCCGGCCCCCAGGGCAAGCTCGATCGCCATGGTGGGCGCCAAAGCGGATCGTCCCGCCCAATCGCGTTCATGCATGAAGGCCGCAAAGCGTGGGTCGAGCGTGGCGACCGTACTGATATGCCGGAACGGGATAAAACGACGTACCGCGCCAACATGATGACGTCGATAAATCAGATAGGGCAGGCCTGAAACGTCGTAGATCATCGGGAAACCGTTGATCTGGACCGGTGTCACGGCCTGCCCGATCGAGCCCATGAACATGATCTCGCCACCGCGGGGCTCGGCGAGCTCGCTAAGCCAGAACCCCAGCCCCTCTTCGACGGGCATGGGCGAGACATAGCGCTTGGTCACATCGAAATTCGTGATCATTCCGACTTGTTCCCAAGTCGGCCACACCAAGGTCTTGATGCTGAGGTCGGGCCGGATCTGCCCAGCCCACAGGCCCAGCCTTGCCAGGCCCTCATTTGCGGCGGCATAGTCGGTTTCCCCAGTCATGCCGCCCATGCGACCGGTGAGCGATCCGACATTGCAAAAGGTGACGAGGCCGGACTGATTGCTCGCGACCTGATAGAGTGTGACAAAGCCAGCGATCTTGGTCCGTATCGTTGCGATGAAACCGCTCGCTTCTTTGTGCGCGAGCCGAAGTGGACGATCGACGCCGGCATTGTGGATCACCATCCGGAGTCTTGGCCCGATCTCCTCGCAGAGCCGCGTGACACCGGCCTTGTCGGTTACGTCGCATGTGACGTATCGCACCGCACTGTTCGCCAACCGGAGGCGATCGAGGGTGCGTCGCAATTCCAACCTTTGGCGTTTGAGGTCGATCTTGCGCCTTATCGCCACCACAGGACGTTCGCGCGAAGCCTTGGCCAACTCGGCTTGAGCATAGGCTTTGAACTCGGCTTCGTTCAGCCGCGCCCAAGGCTCGTCACCGGTGGCTGGTTCCATGCGGCCGGTCACGACCACCGTCGCGCCGGTACGAACGGCGAGCGCCTCGGCGCAAAGCAAGCCGATGCCGCGGCCGCCGCCGGAAAACAAGACGGTATCTTCCCGGCTCAACACAGGTCGCGCCGGCTCAGCTCCCCGATCGCAGATTGCCTGCAGGGTAAAACGCTTGCCGCCGCAATAGCCGATCTCGAAAAGACCCCAACGATAAAGTTCCTGCACGATCCGCCGGCTTGCACCATCGGTCTCATCAGCTGAAAGATCGAGAATGCGGATATTGCAGTTGGGAATTTCCTGAGGCAGCGTCTTGGCGAGGCCGGCCCAGAGCCCTCCGAGTGGTTGCGCCAGACCGCTCGGGCCATAGCCCATCCGCCCGTCCATCCAGGTAACAGGTAAATAGAATGCCCGATTGGCGTCGGTTTCCTGGCACCATTGCTCGTAACAACAGCGCAACGCTGCCAGGCTGCGGGCGATCGGTGCTTCCCAGGTGGCTTCCTTCGTGATGTCGAATGGCGGCGGCAAGGTCAAATCGATGATGCCGTCAAAGGGGCCATGGTCCTGATGGCAGGCCTGCATCGCCAACTCGATATCGTCGCCCTCCCCCGGTGCGAAGACATAAGCTTTGCAGCAGGCCCGCGACAGGGCCAGAGCGATATCCTCCGCCATGCAGGTCCTGCCGTTGACGATGAGGATGCGTTTGCCCGCCAGATCGGGGGCCGGGTCCACAGGCAGCGGCGCGATTTCCATGGGTTGCCAGACAAAGCGGCGGGTGCGGGGCGTATCTTCCTCCCCGCTTGCCGCGGGCGGATCGATCCTCGCAAGATCGACGAAAGCGGGCCCAACTTCGGTTGGCTTCTCGGGCTCAGTGGTCGCAGATGCGGGTAGCTGCTCTACCGGCGTCGGCGACGCACTGCGAAACGGGCATCCTGCCGCCGCTTCGCCATGCGGAACAGGTCTTTCGGATGGCACGCCGGCCCCATCGTCCCGGCCGGAACCGCTTCCCGGACGGGGCGGCGTTCCCTTCCGCGGCGTTACGACGATGTCGAGGCCGTTCACCGGGCGAAGGGAAACAAAAGCCCCCCGCTGAAGCGGATGGCCCGGTGACAATGCCAGATCGAAATGCTGCGCGACACCGGCGACCAGAACACGGGTCATTAGCAAGGCAACTTGGTAGCCGATGCATTTGCGCATGCCACCGCCGAACGGGAAATAGGCATATTTATGCCGTTCGGGAGCATGGGAAGCGAAGTTCTCCGGATCAAACGCTTCAGGGTTCGACCAGAATTCCGGATGCCGGTGCGTGACATAGGGCGACAGGAAGATCGAGGATTTGGCCGGAATGCGATAGCCGCCGATTTCATCATCCTCGATCAGGTCGCGCGTGAAGGCCCATATCGGTGGATACACACGCAGCGTCTCGTTTACCACCTGATCCAGATAGGGAAGATCCTTGAGATCCTCGGTGGTGGGCATGCGGCCGCCCAGCTTGGCGTCGAGTTCCTCGCGCAACCGGCGCAAAACCGCCGGATGCTGCGCGAGGGCCAGCAACGCCCACCCCAATCCGCTGCCTGTCGTCTCATGACCGGCGAGGAAAATCGTCATGACCTCGTCATGCACTTCCTTCGCCGTCAGAGATTGGCCGGTGTCCGCGTCCTTGGCATCCAGAAGCAGGGTGATGATGTCGGCTGCCTGGTTGTTGTCGCTACGCCGGTGCTGGTCGATGACCTCCTGGATGAGCTTGCCGAGTTCCCTGCTCATCTTCTTGGTACGCAAATTGAACGGCGTCGGCAGCCAGCGAGGCAGGAGATCGTTGAGATTGCCCTGTGGCATGATGGCTTCGATGGCATAGCGCACCAGGGGGCCTGATGCCTGGGACTGGCGCGAGATATCCGTATTGAACATCATCAAGCCGAGAGCCGCGAGGCTGTAGTGCATCATCTCGGGAATGACGTCGATGGCTTTACCGGCAGGCAGGCGATTCCAGCGTTCGATCAAGCCCGCCGTTGCTTCGGCAGCGCCGGCGGTGCCGTCATCGATGGCGCCCTTGTTGAAGACCGGCTGCACGATGCGTCTGTGTTTGCGCCAGAAATCGCCTTCCGTGGTCAGAATGCCATCGCCGAAGAACAGCTTGAAATTGTCGTAGAAGCGTCCTCGACAATAATTGCGATGATTCTCCTGCAGGACATATTCGACATGCTCGGGGTGGGAGAGCAGATGAGTCATGAACGGACCCAACCGGTTACGTGCGATGTCTCCATAGCCATTGCGCAGCTTCATCAGCATGCTGATGGGATCGTCGACATATTCGGCTAGATTGCCCATCACAACATTGCCACGCGGGCCGGGTGCTCTGGACCGTCCTTCCTTGCGCGCCTTGGAAGACATCACGATCGTGTTCATGCAGCCGCTCCCTCCTTGACCAGGGAGGCGAGGATCGCCTCGACGTCATTGACGGTGGCAAAGACGCCAGTGCTGCGATGAACATAACCGGTGACCACACCACCCACGTCACGCATCTGCAGGAGCATGCCGCGGTCGCGCCGGGTCGCCACGAAGCGATTGGTACTGCCGCCGCCCAGCGTATATTCTCTCGGGCTGACATAGAGTTCGATTTCATCGTGGCGGGCCGCAAGCTCGATATCGTTTCCGCCTTCATAAATGTCGATGCGACGTATCGAGGTCGGAGCAGCAAGGGGAATATAGTCACGCGCGACGTGGTTGAGGACACCGATGCGAGCAAGGCCGTCCAGCAGGATGGTCGGGATGGCAAAGTGGGAGAAAACCGCATCGCTGCGTCCCAGGGCGAGCTTGAAACGGCCATATTTGCCCAGCGGGGTCGCGCGGGTATCGGTGGTCGAAACGAACATCTCGGTGAGCCGGACCGGTGCCCCTTCCATATGATAGGGGTCGGCGACGGGCGTAAAAGGCTGCTCTGGCCATTTGGGCCAGTAGAGCATCGGAGGATAGTTGGCGGCCGTCAGGACCTTCAGTTCGAAATGAAGCTTGTCCTTTTGAAGGATCTGACCGTTGGGAGCGATGATATCACCGGTGATGTGGACCTGGATGGCCGCTTTGTCGCCGTCCCGGCTGATCACTTTGGCCCGAATGCGCTTGGTGCTCGGGCGATTTTCGCCATAGGCTCGCAGGAAGTTGTGAAAGACGATATCCTCGAAGCCTACAACCACGGCTCCAGGGCTAAGCTGCAAGGCGGCCTCGGCGCCGATCTCGGTCACGAAGGTGCCGGGCAAGGTGGCAAAGCCGTTGACGAGATGATGGTCGAGGTAGGGATCGCGGGTCAGGTCGAAGGTTCGCTCGAAGACTACCTCATCCACGCTCTTCTCCAGGCATTTATCGAGATAGAAGGCGAGCTGCGGCTCCAGCGGTGCCAATGGAACAGCTTCTTGCATCGGGACCGTAGATGAAGTCGTTACCGCGACAGGCGCGAAGAAGCCGGGTATGATGTCGGTGATGGCGCGCCGTTCCTTGTCGCCGAGCAGGACCGAAGCTGACCCTCTGTCCGTGCTGCAGATCTCGCGCAGGAAATGGTGAACCCCTTCGCCGATCCGCGTTGAGGTATAGGTCTGGACCCGTTCGAAGAAGGCAGCGGTCACCGAATTCTTCCCCATCCCGGTGGCCGCCCACAAGGTCCAGCCGATGGAGAACATGTCCAGATCGTTCCGGCGACGCAGATAGGCAGCCTGCGTGTTGAGCATGTCGTTGCCCGACGAATAATCCGTTTCACCGGCCTGTCCGGTCAGCCCCATCAGCGAGCCGAAATTGCACCAAGCCCCCACGCGCCGGGCATCGAAGGCCTTGCGCAGGTTCCAAAACCCTCTGACCTTGAGATCGCGGATCGCCTCGAACTCGCTCAGCGCCTTGGCGGGAATGGCTGCCCCCCGTCCCATGCCTGCCGCGCTGATGACGAGATCGACGCGTGCTTCACGGGCGTAGATGTCGGCAACGACACTCTGCAGACGCTCGGCATTGAGCACGCTGGCGCGCAGATAGTGAACCCGATCGGCCCCGCAGGCTTGCTTCAAGGCCTCCAGATTGCCGCGGGCCTCGCGTTGAGCAGCGATCCGCTCATACTCCCTATTGATGGCAGCAACCGCCAAGCCGGGGTCTTCCGCCTTTCTGCGGCGCACGAAATCCGGCCTCATGCCCTTGAAATCATCGTCCGAGGCGGTCATCAGGGGAGAACCGTCACCAATATCGGAACTGGCGATGACATAGATCCTGGGGCGGCTCAGCTTGGCCAAGCCTTTCAGGGTCTCCGCCGTGATACCACGTGCGCCGCCTATGGCGACGACGACGGATTCCGGGCCAAGCGGCATCCTGCCATCCAAGGGCATCCGTCCCGCCGCCGGGCAGACGCGTTCGAGCAATCTGCTTTCGCCTTCCAGCACGACGACAGGCAGAACATGCGAGGCACTCGTTTCGCGCTCCGCTTGCCACACGCCCTCGCGGGCTCGTGGCGAATTGGTGAAGATGGCCAGCGAGCGGCATGTCGGCACCTCAATCGCCATCGACTTGACAAGTCCGGTCAGCACACCCGCATTCGGATGCAGCCCTCCGGCGACCACACCGTCGAGCAGCAGGGCCAAGAACGAACCATGTTTGCCGAGTTGGTCGTAGAAGCGCTTCAATGCCAGGAAGCTCAGGCTATGAAGCTTGAGAATGACCTCGCTGGCGAGTTCGGGTGCCGGTGCCGAAGCTTGGAGATTGGACAGGATCCTGATATGCGAGACGGCTGGGTTCAGCAGCCCGTCGAGGCAACCGTCGGCCACGACTGAAATATGGTGCCAGCCCGCTCGCGCCTCGGGCAGAGGCGCCAGCGACAGAACGGTGAGATCCGCGGGCAGCGGAACCAGGTCGTCCAGGAGTTCCGGCATGTCGGTCACCACCGCGGTCCGGGGCAGCAGGAAGGGGATGGCTTCGCCGCTACGCTGCCAGGGCGTCGGCACGAAATCGATGCGATATCGGGTAAGTTCGAGAGGTTCGTTGTCTTCGACGGATCTTTCCGTCCGGGACAAGCCGGCAGGCAAGGCCGGACGCTCGGCGCTAACAGATTCAGACGGGCGGGCGGCTGCGCCTGCTGGCTGGATATGGACCGAGAAGGGGGCCTGATCACCAGCGTCCCGGGCCCCTATCACGATGTTGCGTCCCTCCACGATGCTGCGCAGAATTGCCAGTGCTCCATCAGCACCCAGATAGGTCAGGTCGTTGTCGGTCTCGTCCTTGAACGGCAAGCCACTTGCCGCTGACATGGCCTGTGTTCCCGTACCGATGCGCGCCAATATCTCCAGCCCCGCGGTTTTTGCCTGGGCGAGCGTGGTGACTGCAAAGAGCACGATGGCTTCGGCGGGCCTGGCTTTGAGGGAAGGGACGATTTCGGCGGCGCTGTTGCCATTGACGCCGCCGACGATCGCCATGCTCAATTCGCCGCTACACAAATAACTAGCGGCAACCTTGAAGGCCGCCAGCGTCGAGGAGTAGCCCGCATCGATCGTCATGTTGAGGCCATGCAGGTCGAAATAGTTCGCCACGCGCGCTGGAATCACATTCGGCATCATTCCGGGGAAGGCGTTCTCGCTGGTGGGCGGAATCAAGCCTTCCACCTTGCGGCGCAGCTCGCCCATGAACGCCTGTGCCTTTGCGCCCGGAATAGCTTGTGAGATCGCCAGCGCCATATCGTCGAGGTAGCAGCGGCTGGCATAAAGCGCGGCATTGCGCGTGGCGCCCATATGCCCGACGATGACGCCGATGCGGCCGGCTTCCTTGTCCCAGAAATCGGTCAACCCGCTTCGCAGTTCATGAGCGGCGTCCAGCGCCATCAACTGGCAGCGATCCAGAATCTTGAGGACGGCCGGCGGCATTTTCACGCGGCCGAAGGGGGGCAAAGGATAGGCATTGCCGAAACTTGCCTGTGGGCCGGAACCATGACCCAGAAGCCAGCGGCGAACATCGTCCTCCTTTTCCAGCCCCGGCAATTTCGCGGACCATCCCACGATCACCAGGGGCTCATCGGCAAGGCTGGGAGCGGCAAGCCGCAGCGATCCGGTCTTGCCCGGAATATAGTCGGCGACCACCAGATGGCCGTTCGTGCCGCCGAAGCCAAAGCCCGAAATGGCGGCCAAGCGCTGGCGCTGCGCGTCCGCGGGCCAGGGCACGGCCTGCTCGGGAATACGCAGATTGGAGGTTTCACTTTCGAACTGCTCGGGCGGCGCGCTGAAACGATGCTGTGGCGTGATGACGCCATGCCGCAGCGAAAGAAGAACCTGGATCAGGGAAGTCACGCCTGCGGCCCAACCGGTATGTCCCACCAAGGATTTGTTGGACGTGACCTGTACGGGCCTGTCGCCCGAGAACATCGAACGTAGGCTTTGGAATTCGGCCAGATCGCCAGCCGGGGTCCCGGTGGCATGCGCCACCACCCAGTCGACGGCCCCAATCGCGGGACCTTTTTCATCGTAGGCACGCCGAATGGCGATGTTCTGTCCTTCGGCGCTGGGAGCGTAGATCGCTTTACCCTTGCCATCCGAGGACGAGCCGAAGGCTTTGACGAGGCCGAGAATCTTGTCGCCGTCGCTGAGAGCCTGCTTCAGGCGCTTGAGCACCACCACGCCAGCCCCGTCCGCAAACAGGACCCCATCGGAGTTCTTGTCGAGAGGCCTGACCTGTCCCGATTTTGAAAGACCATGGAGTTTGGAAAAAAGTACCTTGCCGCGCGGCGCGAGAGCGAAGGCACCCCCACAAATGGCGACGTCCTTCTCGCCAAGAAGCAGGGCTTTCATGCCGATATCTACCGCATAGAGCGAAGAGGAGCAGGCCGTATCGACCATCATATAGTCGGTCTGGACCGGCAGGACGCCGCGCATGGCTTCGGTGCCGACCTTATGCGGATAGAACTCAGCAAAGCCCGCCGCCCCCCGATGGTAGCGCTTGCTCAGAACGGTATCGATATCTTGCGAGACAGCGGCTGCCTCGAGATCATTGGCTTGGTCCGCTACTACCTCGCCAAGACGGTTCCGCAGACCGGCCAGCACCATGGCTTCCTCGAGATGCTGGGACCCATCCGCCGTATAGCCGACAAAAAAGGAGGTGCGTGCATCAGGGCGAAGCGTAACCTCGTCCAACGCTTGCATCAGGGCGTGCCGCAACCACAATGTCGTGTACTCGGCAGGCGCTTGGCCCGCATCGATCTCGGCTTGCAACCGCGGATGTGCCTTGAAATCGGTGATAAAGACGGAGTTCGCCTGATAGCTCTTATCGCGAGTGCCGGGATCAGGATTGTAGAAAGAACGATAGTCCCAGCGATCCGACGGCACGATACTGAAAAGTTCCGTTCCCTCGTTGAGGATGCGCCAGAAGTCATCGGCATCATTTGCCCCCGGCAGCGCCAGGCCCATGCCGACGATCGCGATCTCGTCCTCCTCCATTGCCGCGGCAGGCTGCTCCACGGTCACGGCAATGCTGGCCGAAACATCGAGCGCAGGAGCACCCCATGGCTCGCCTTCGCTCGCGGGTTGCGGGCGAGACGACAGTCCCTCGCTGCACAAGGACACGCCGCCATCGGCCAGAATCATCTGCCCCGTTATCAGGCCCGAGCGCTCGGACGCCAGAAACTCCACAATTGCGGCCATGTCCTCGGCCGTGGCGAGGCGTTTCAGTACGGAGGCCTGGATATGGGATGTCTTCATGCCTGCGGCATCTGGAAACAGATCGGCGGTAGCCCCATCGATCAAGGTAGTCGATGCCGTGTTGACGCGAATATTGCGGGGCCCAAGTTCCACCGCCAGGTAGCGCGTCAAGGATTCGAGCGCAGCCTTGGAGGTGCCGACGACAAGATAATGGGCGGGTACCTTGCCGGCTCCGATCGAGGACAGATTGACGATGGAACCGCCGCCAGCCCGTTCCATCAGCGGCGCGGCGCGGCGCGCGCACCAAAACGCTCCCTTGAGATTGGTGTTGAGCGCCTTGTCGAAATGATCGTCGGTAATCTGCTCCATGGGTAGCAGGACGCCTGAGGCGGCATTGTTGATAAGAATATCGAGCTTTCCGAACTCGCGCTCGACCTCGTCGAACAAACGATCGACCTGGTCCTGCCGCGCTACCGAAGCGCGGATCAGGCGAACCTTGCCGCCGGATGTTTCAATTTCGGCGGCCGTTTTCTTGGCTTCGTCGAGAGAATGAAAATAATTCACCACGACGTGGGCGCCGAGGGCCGCAAAGCGCTTTGCCAGTATCTTGCCAACACCCTTCGCCCCGCCTGTGACAAGCACGACTTTTCCGGCAAATTCGTTCATAGGACCCTCGATGTTTACGGACGTACGGCTCGAAACTGCGCCAGGCGACACGCATGGCTATCCCCTGGGATTGCGCGCCTTCATGGCCTCCAGATCGGATCATCGGCTCCCTGAGCGTTCCGATCCGGGCCAGTGCCTTTTTTCAAACGGAAGCGGCGGGAATGCCCACCGAAAGTTCAGGCCGCCTTGCTTTGACGCGAATGTACGAAGTCGACGATCTGCCCCATCGTCTTGTAGTCGCTCATGCGAATATTGGTGGGCAGTGGGCTCAAACCATAGGTCAAGGCGATGCGCCCCATGATCTCGGTTTGCTTGACAGAGTCGATGCCCAATTCTGCTTCGAGTTCTACTGTCTCGTTAAACACCTCGCGTGGATACTCCATTGCGGTGGCGTAGATCTCCGCCAGTTCGTCAAACAGTTTCGCGCGCGAAATCGCCCCCCCGGCCGCCTGGGGCATGGCGACGGCCATAAGGGTTGGGGTTGAGGGCGGCGCTGCCAAAAGCGCCGCCTCGACGACAAGTGGCGAACCGGCCACGCGCTGAGGCGCGGGGAAGGACTGCTGGGCCAGGAACTTCTCGTACTCGCTTCGAAGGTACGACATGATCGATTGGCTATTATGCTGCAGGAAAGTATCGAACGATGAGATCTTGTCTTGGTAAGAAGACGTTGGCATAGTTTTTCCTTCATATTGAAGACGAGATATGTCCGCGATCGCGCTCAATTCCCTGTCGAGAGAAGGAAGGGAGGCGAATATTGTGGCGCTCCCCTTCCCCAGATTGCGGGTGACGATCTTGCTGAGCGCGTCCAGGGCGCCACATTCGATGAAAACGGACGCTCCGGCCCGATGCAGAGTGTGGATTGCCGCACTGAAACGCACGGGCATGACGAGATGCTGCGCCAGGCACTCCCCGAGGTCGTCCCCTTTGGTGTAAGGGCGTCCCAGGATCGGCGAGTAGACTGGCATGCCAAGGCTGCCGGCGGTGTAGGCCTCCAGGCGCTTGGCGAAATTCCTCTGCGCATCGGCAAGCGAGGGATGATGAAAGCTGTAGGGCGAATGCAAGCGCTGAGCTGAGGTCTTGCGAGCAATGCAAAAACCAACAAAATCGAGCAGGTCGGCCTCAAGACCCGAGACCACCGTTTGGCGATCATGATTTTCCACGGCGATCACGGGGAGCATCGAAAAACGATTGCGAGCCTGCGCCCATTCGTTCAGCAGCCCAGACACCACGTCGGATTTGGCCATGACGGCCGCCATGCAGCCATCGGCCGGCGCGCTCTGCGCCAAGGCTTCGACACGGTCACAGACGATATTGGCGCCCTGCTCGATCGTATAGGCTCCGGCGCACGTCAGCGCTGCGATCTCGCCGAAGCTATGGCCAACCATTACATCCGCTTCAACGCTCTCGGCCCTTAATGCTGCGTGCGCGGCCACGGAAATCGCATAGATCGCCAGTTGCAGGAGATCGGGATCTTGCTTGACGAAGGCGCTGGCATCCCCAGGCTGGCTCATGGCATCGACAAGCGAACGCCCAAACCGTTCCAGCGCGACCCGCTCGCAAGGCACAAGCGCGACCTCAACCTCCAAATAAGCTGAGCGGATCATCTGGTGGGCATTGCTGTAGAACGCCCCCTGCCCGGGGAAGAGAAACGCCCTTCTCATATAAGGCCTCATGAACAGCGGGGTACGCAGATGCTCTCCACAATATCTACGCTTAACTATAGATGGTGCTTTATAAATACACAAATTGGAGATTTATATTTCGTAAAGCTCCACGATATCAAAGTGGTATTGTTTTATATTGTGAGATTACAATAGCGATTGTTATCGAATAAAATCATCGAGCATGGGAACGTTTTTCTGTATTCCCCTATAGATGGGCGTCATTCGCGACGCCCATCCGTTGCTCGTACCAGGCACTGACGCAAATGCGTCCTCGATCTAATCCATCGACAAACGACACGTCTGACAAATACAGCCCTCGAGCTGTAAGATGTCAGTATTTTGCGCAAGCTTTTACGTCAATGCCGAATAATTTAGCGATACTGCTTGCCACCAAAAATGGCATTGAAAATATTCACGACAGGAGTCGTAATTGCCTCACCGACATTATAGGCAGCGCTCAGCACAGGAGCGAACAGGCCGAAAGTGCCGGCGTTTGCAACGTTCTCGGCAAGCTTACCGAGTTGTGCAAAGGTATTTCCCAGCGCATCGCCGATGCTGTTACCGTCATAATATCCCCCAGAAACCTGGGAAATTTCCTGATGGTTGAGGTCCCGCATATTAAATCTCCATTTCAGCCGCCAGACACCTTGTCTGGCTCGGGCACCTATGCCGGATAGAAGAACGCCTTGCAAGATACAACAAAATGAAATGGCGACCTACTTTAGTATTATAATCCAGTAATCCCATTTTATTGTCATTAATTTGCAGTCCTAGAAAGGTGGTAGTGAGTCTGATTGTTTAATGAAGATTATGTAAAATTGACATAATGCTTCACGGTCGTTGCCAATTTTATCATCGTACATTACGTTATGTCTGTAAGATTACACCGGTAATTGAAAGGCGCTGTTTTTTGAACGTGGCACTGACAGAGCACGACGTCACCGCCCGATGGGATATTGCAATGCGGTCGAGAACTGCAGGCCCTGTTTCAAAGCCGTGTTCAGCAAGGCAGTCGCAATCCGTGATTGTCCCAAGGGTAACTTGAGAATGACCAGGCAGAAAATGCATCCCTTGGCAGCCGCACGTCTTTGGTGGGCCAGATGAGCCTGTTCAGGCAAGAAGCATTCGCGCACGCGCGCCAACTCGATTTCGGTGCACCGGTCGCCTCCAAACCCGTCGCCTGGACGATCCTCGTGTGGTTCCTGCTGCTCTTTGGCGTGACGGTTGCGTTGTTCCTGTGCTTTGCCAAATTTGCCCGTAAGGAGACGGCAACCGGCATCTTGAACTTCTCCCGAGGAGAATTGCGCGTGCTGGCGCCGCGGGCCGGCACCGTTCGCGAGCTTTTTGTGACAGAAGGAAAAACCGTAAACGCAGGTGACCGTCTCGCCTGGATCTCCACCGAGCAGCAATTGACAGGCGGTGGCGTGGCTGATGAAAATATCATGCAGGCAATCGGCCGTGAGCAGCAGGCACTGGAGGCAAAGCTCAGGGTGCTCGACATTGCCGCGCCCCTCGACATCCGGGCCAAGACCGAGCGCATCAAGGGACTGCGCAATCAGATCGCGGCTCTCAACGAAGTGCTTCCGATCAGGGCACAACGCCTCGAACTATCGAGGGGGGCGGCAGAACAGGGCCGCCTCGCCGCTGACCGGGGCTACATGAGTGGCGACAATTTGCGTCAGCGCATCTATGACCATCTCAATCAGGAACAATCCGTCAACGAGCTGAAGTCACAGATTGCCCAGCTTCAATCTCAGGTGGCCGAGGAGGAATCGGCCCTGGCGATGCTGCCCTCGACGACCGAGCGCACACGTGCCGACATTGAGCGTGATCTCGCAACGCTGGACGAACGGCGCGCCAATACGCAAGCACAAAGCGGATACCTTCTGCGGGCTCCGGCGGCCGGCACTGTCACGGCTCTGCAAGCCAGGACAGGCGAGCGCGTCGATCCGAACAAACCCCTGATGGCCGTGGTGCCGAACGGCAGCGCCCTGCAGGCGGAAATCTATGTTTCCTCGCGTGCCATCGGCTTCACGCAAGTCGGACAGCCTGTCCACCTGCTCTACGACGCTTTCCCCCATGAGCGTTTCGGCTTTGCAACCGGACGTATTTCGGACATCGCGACCACCGTGCTCAAGCCGGAGGAGGCTACGGCCGCAATTTCGCTGAAGGAGCCGGCCTATCGGGTGATCGTCACTCCCGATAACGATACCATCATGGCCTATGGCCGCCGCTACCCCCTACGCTCCGGCATGGCATTGACTGCGGACATCGTCCTGGACAAGCGCAGTTTCCTCAGCTTGCTCCTTGACCCCTTGCTCGCCTCCAGCAACCGCATTCTCGTCAACTGAATACATCGCCCCCACCTGATCCAAATTTGGTTTCGCCCGTGTCCGTCACCCATACGTTTCTCAATATATCCGGCCTGCGGCGCCTTCGTCTGGTACGCCAGGCCGAGGCATCGGAATGCGGTCTTGCCTGCTTGGCCATGATCGCAGGATGGCACGGTTATGATACCGATCTGATGGCCCTGCGACAACGTTTCCCGACATCGCTCAAAGGGATGACGCTCAAGGATCTTCTGCAAGTAGCTTCCCGTATCGGTCTTGGTGGGCGAGCCTTGCGCTGCGAACTGAACGAACTGTCCAAGCTGCGGGTCCCTTGCATCCTGCATTGGGAATTCAAGCATTTTGTCGTGCTGCGTAAGGTGAAGGGTGACCGGGCCTGGCTGTACGATCCGGCCAATGGCGTCCGGGTGATGAGCCTGAAGGAGATCTCTCCCCTCTTCACTGGCGTGGCTATAGAGTTCAGCCCCACCACCGGCTTCGATCGCAAGAGGGACCGCAATCCCCTGAAACTGTCGAGCCTGTGGAAATGGGGCCCCAGCACACTGTCGACCGCCGCCCAAGGCTTGGCACTGTCGGTGTTGCTCGAACTCTTCGTTCTTCTTACGCCATTTTACATGCAATTGGTCATCGACGAGGCCATTCAAAAACGCGATGTCGACCTTCTGGTCGGCCTGGCTGTTGCGTTCGGCTTACTGGCTGCCTTCAATGCCATTACGGGAGTTCTGCGCAGTTTTGTGTTTCAATACCTTGCCAATGTGCTGTCTTTCGATATGGGGGCAAGACTCTTTCACCATCTTGTCCATCTAAAGCTTGAATTTTTTCAAAAGCGCAGTCTTGGCGATCTGCTGCAGCGCTTCCATGCGCTGGAACCGATCAAATCCTTCATCCTCAGCGGCGGCATAACAGCGATCATCGATGGAACGCTCGCGATTTTCACCGGTATCCTGATGATGGTCTACAGCGTCAAGCTGGGACTGATCGCGATGGCGGTGTTTTTGGTCTATGTCGCCTTGAAGTTCGGTGTCATGCCCTATGCAAGGCGGCTTCAGACCGATGCTATGATAACCAGTGCGACCGAACAGAGCAAATTCCTGGAGACCATTCGCGCCATCCAGACTATCAAGATCTTCGGGGGCGAAAGCAGTCAGGAGGCGGTATGGCGTAATCTATATGCCGACAACGTCAATGCCGGCATTCGCTCGGGTAATCTCAACATCGCCTATTCCGGCCTCAGCAGCTTGCTCGGAGGCCTGTCAGATGTGCTGCTGCTATATCTTGCCGCCCGTATGGTCATCGATGGCGACATCACTGTCGGCATCATCACCGCGTTCATGGCCTATAAGGGACAATTTACCGGCAAGCTGACTTCGTTGATCGACCAGGCCGTCGCCTATCGCATGCTGGATGTGCCGCTCGATCGCGTCAGCGAGATCGCGCTTGCCGAGCGTGAGGCCAATAGTGGCGACACCATCCTC
This sequence comes from Labrys sp. KB_33_2, assembly GCF_052114505.1. Classification (NCBI taxonomy): domain Bacteria; kingdom Pseudomonadati; phylum Pseudomonadota; class Alphaproteobacteria; order Hyphomicrobiales; family Xanthobacteraceae; genus Labrys; species Labrys sp. KB_33_2. The sequence continues at coordinate 21,831 of NZ_JBFREW010000033.1, forward strand.
ATGGATGCGAGCATCGGCGATATCGTGCTCAAGAATATCCATTTTGGCTATTCCCCGGTGGAGCCGCCCCTACTGAACGATCTCAGCCTCCAATTACCCGCCGGTTCCTTCACGGCAATTGTCGGCGCGTCCGGCGCTGGAAAATCCACCCTTTTGAAACTTATTCTCGGCCTCTACGAGCCGACAGGTGGCGAGGTGCTGGTCAATGGCCGCGCCATTCCCGCCCTAGGGACATCGACTTTCCGCCGCCAGCTCGGCGTCGTCATGCAAGAAGAGCAGCTCCTTGCCGGCACGCTTGCCGAAAACATCGCTCTGTTCGACGAGAAGATCGACATGGATCGCGTACGCCTTTGTGCGCAATCTGCGGCGATCGACGCGGAAATCATGAACCTGCCGATGCAATACAACAGCTATGTGGGTGATATGGGCAGCATCCTGTCAAGCGGGCAGAAGCAGCGGGTGCTGATTGCACGAGCGCTCTATCGCAATCCTCAGATCCTGGTGATGGATGAAGGGACGGCCCATCTCGATCCCGAACGCGCTGAGCAGATTCACGCCATGCTGAAAGGATTGTCGATCACCCGCGTCGTCGTTGCTCATAACGTCGCCATGATGCAGGCTGCCACCCGCATCATGGAACTACGGGAGGGGCGGCTGTGGGAGGTCTCGATCGATCAGCATGGCAATGTGGTTGATCGCGATTTGAGAAGTGAGCTGCTTCCGCAAAATTAGGCCCGTTTGTGGGCTCAGATCTCAGCAAAGGCGACTCCGGATCTTTCGTTGATCGGCGCGCCCGTAAGCCCTCATCGAGCTCTCTTCCCACCGTAGTGGAAGGCCGCCATTCGGGCGCGCCGAAACTTTTCCGAGCAATATTATCACAAATTCCCCTGTCGTGTGGAACGGCCTATATTCGGCAAATTGCACGGCCAAAGGAAAGAACCGCCTCAAGAATATCAACGCACAAAATTGCGCGGTTAGGTATGCTTGCCAATTCCCTTTTAGCCAACGCAGAGAATGACAGGGCTTGAAGTGCCGGGCCGGCCAAACACGATCCCCTCGGGCTGCGACGGAAATAGCTGTTCATGCCGGTTGTCCCTCCGCGAGGCTCGGCGCAGCCGTCATGACGCGGTAGTCATAGGCCGGTGGCGAGGAAACGGCCGACTCGGATGCGGCCAGGGCCTGCATGCGGTCGTGCCAGGGCGATTTGTGGCAGGCCGGATCGGTTGCGCCGGCATCGCCGGTCAGTGCGAGGGCCTGGCAGCGGCAGCCGCCCCAGTCGCGCTCCCGCCGTTCGCAGCTGCGGCAGGGATCGGGCATCCAGTCGGTGCCGCGATAGGCATTGAAGGCCGGCGAGGACTGCCAGGTTTCCGCCAGCGTGTGCTCCCGAACCGACCAGAACTCGAGATGGGGGATGGTTTCGGCGGCATGGCAGGGCAGAACCTTGCCGGAGGGCGTCACATTGAAGGTGCGCCGCGCCCAGCCGCCGCTGCACGGCTTGGGATAGGCCGAGTAATAGTCGGGTATGACGAGGTCGATGACGATGCGGCCCTTCAGCCGTTCGCGCGCCTCCTCCACCAGGGCGATCGAGGCGTCCGCCTGCGCGCGTGTCGGCATCAGGGCGGCACGATTGCGCTGGGCCCAGCCGTAATATTGGGTGTGAGCGATTTCGACGCGCTTGGCCTGCATCTCGACGGCGAGATCGATGATGTCGCCGACCTCGCCAATGTTGGCGCGGTGAACGACCGCATTCACCGTCAGCGGCAGATCCAGCGCCACCACGTGCCGGGCGAATTCCCGTTTCCTGGCATGCGCTCCGGCAAGGCCGCCAATACGCTCGGCCGTCTCGGCCGTTGCCGCCTGGATGGAGAGCTGCACATGGTCGAGGCCGGCCTCGGCCAAGGCGTCGAGCCGGCTATCCGCCGCCCCGACGCCGGCCGTGATCAGGTTGGTGTAGAGACCGAGCTCGGCGCAATGCGCCGTCAGTTCCACGATGTCGGGCCGGGTGGTCGGCTCGCCGCCGGACAGGTGCACATGCAGCACGCCCAGTGCTGCCGCCTCGCCGAACACGCGCTTCCATGTCGCCGTGTCCAATTCCTGCGCGCGGTGATCGAGTTCGAGCGGGTTCGAACAGTAGGGGCAGCGCAGCGGGCAGCGATGGGTGAGCTCCGCCAGCAGGCCGATGGGATTGGGAATGCGGGCGCCGCTCGTCATCGCTCGATCACCCGCTTGGTGAGGAGGTCGTCGAGCATGGCGATGACGTCGCCCTCGATCACCTCGCGCGCCTCGCCATAGCGCTCGGCGAGCAGATCGCAGATTTCACCGACGCTGCGCTGCCCGTCCACCAGTTCCACCACACTGGCCGCCACCGCATCGAGGCCGAAAGCGCGTTCGGGTGCCAGCAGCATGTGCTTGTCGCGGACCGTGTCGAAGCGAAGCCTGACGCCGCGCGGCAGGCGCGGCACGTCCTGGGGCGAGAGGGCACTCATGACGCCAGCTCCATGCCCGGAATCCAGGCGCCGGGCGGCGGCAGGCCGGGCGTCACATAGGCATGCTGCAGCGCATCGAGCTGCGCCCACAGCACATCGCATTTGAAGGCGAGGGCAGCCAGGACGGCTTGTTGCAGCTCGATGGTGGTGGCGTGCTGCTTGACGTAGTCG
>NZ_JBFREW010000034.1:0-19447 GCF_052114505.1 Labrys sp. KB_33_2
GGATTGTCGCGGCACGAATCCAGGATCACGATCTTCACCTTCGGGGCCGCGCTGTCGACCAGTTCCAGAAGCTTGTCCAAGGACAGGGTCTGGGTATCCAGATCGAGCTCGTCCGAGATCTTGGCCGAGACCGGGACGAGGTAATTGCGACCCTTCACCTGCACGCCATGGCCCGAATAGAACACCACCACGCTGTCGGCATGGTCAGCATCGCGCAGGAACGCCCTGAGCCCGTCATTCATCGCAGCCAGGTCGCCGTCCTTGACCAGGGTCACCGCATAGCCGATCCGCCCCAGCGCCGCCGCCATGTCATTGGCGTCATTGGCCGGGTTCACCAGCGGCGTCACCGAGCGATAGGCACTGTTGCCGATCACCAAGGCCGCCTTCTGGGCCGCACCGGCCGGCAGCGTGCCTGCCAGAACGAGTGCAGCAAGAAAGAACAGGCGTATCAGGGCCATGATGAGGTCTCTGGGGGTCAGGATCGACGGGCGCGACATTATCTCCGCCAGCGGGCGCAAATCAAACGTGACAGCGCCATCCGAACGTCTCAAAGATGGAAGCCGACAGGTTTTTCTATAGGGAAGCACCAAGCTGCTCCCCTTTTTCGACAGTCAGGTGCGTTGTGATCGAATATGTCCGCCGAATCCTCGATGCCCGCGTCTATGACGTCGCCCAGAGAACGCCGCTGGACCCCATGGTGCGGCTCAGCCAGCGCCTGAACGCCGAAGTCCTGCTCAAGCGCGAGGATCTGCAGCCGATCTTCTCCTTCAAGATCCGAGGCGCCTATAACCGCATCGCCCGGCTCTCGCCCGAAGCCAAGGCGGCCGGCGTCATCTGCGCTTCGGCCGGCAACCACGCCCAGGGCGTCGCGCTCTCGGCAACCAAGCTCGGCATCGCCTCTACCATCGTCATGCCGATCACCACGCCGCGCATCAAGGTCGACGCCGTGCGCTATTGGGGCGGCAAGGTCGTGCTCAAGGGCGACGTCTTCGACGAGGCCTATGCCCATGCCCGCGAACTCGAGCGCGAACAGGGCCTCACTTTCGTCCATCCCTATGACGATGGCGACGTCATCGCCGGCCAGGGCACCGTGGCCGTCGAGATCCTTCACCAGCATCCCGCCCCGATCGAAGCGATCTTCGTGCCGATCGGGGGCGGCGGGCTGGCGGCCGGCATCGCTTCCTATGTCAAGTTCCTTCGTCCGGAAACGAAGGTTATCGGCGTCGAGCCGGTCGACGCCGCCTCGATGCAGGCGGCTATCGCGGCCGGCGAACGGGTGGTGCTGGACCGGGTCGGTCTGTTCGCCGACGGTGTCGCCGTGCGCCAGGCAGGCGAAGAAACCTTCCGGATCTGCCGCGAGCTGCTGGACGATGTCCTGGTCGCCGACACCGATGCCATGTGCGCCGCGATCAAGGACATCTTCGAGGATATGCGGGTGCTGTCCGAACCGGCCGGCGCCCTGTCGCTGGCAGGCCTGAAGGCCTATGCGCAGGCTAATCCGGAGAGGTCCGGCGCGCTCATCGCCGTCAACAGCGGCGCCAACCTCAATTTTGACCGCCTGCGCCATGTCGCCGAACGGGCGGAGGTGGGCGAGGCCCGCGAGATCCTGCTCGCGGTGACCATCCCCGAGGAGACCGGCAGCTATCGCCGCTTCATCGAGGTGCTGGGCAGCCGCATCGTCACCGAATTCAACTATCGCTACGCCGGCGGCAGCCAGGCCCATGTCTTCGTCGGCCTGAAGCTGGCGGATGCCAAGCGCCAGAAGAGCGAGATCATCGGCCAGCTCGAGCGGCTCGGCTATGGTGTCGTCGACATCAGCGCCGACGAGACCGCCAAGCTGCATGTGCGCTATATGGTCGGCGGACGCGCACCGGGCCTGACGGATGAATTGGTGCTGCGCTTCGAATTCCCCGAGCGGCCGGGTGCTCTGCTCCGGTTTCTCGACGGTGTCGGCTTCGACTGGAACATCACCCTGTTCCACTACCGCAACCACGGTGCGGATTACGGCCGGGTGTTGGTTGGAATCCAGGTTCCAGAGGCCGATCGGCCACGCCTTTTCGAGCGTCTGGGAGAGCTCGGCTACCCCTATGAAGACGAGAGCGCCAACGACGCCTACCGCCTCTTCCTGCACGGCTGAAAACGGCACTCGGAGACTGTCGACAACCTTAAGAAAAAATAAAGCAATAACAGGAAGTTAAGGCGTTCACAGCCGGCTATCGAGGGGTATGCTTTTCTCCCATATCAGGGTTGCAGAAAGGCATACCATTCCGTGCATTTTGACACTGCTTCAACACCGAAAAGTCGTAAAGGTCTTACAAGTAGAGACGGTGCGTTAACCGCGCCGATTTACGATGAAAGTGGTGTTGGAGTTGGTACGATGCGTTTGGCGGGATTGTTTGCAGCCAAGGATGGATTTGAAGAAGGCGACATAGCCGGTGTGACGATCGACGTCGTCACCGGTCTGCTTGCCGGTCTCGCCCTCATCATCGGTGTCTGGCTGCTCGGCAGCGCGTTGAACGCCGATGCCGCTCACGTCGCTTCGGCGCTGGCGCGCTGAGGACGACAACGCCGAACCACCGCTTTTGGCATCGCACGATGGTGACGGCCCCTGCAGGACCATCACCAATCGAACGGCGTGCCGAACGAAATAAAGCAATCCAGACTTGTCTCACAACAGATCTGGACGCTTCACGGTGCACGTGTCGATTTGAGCGGCCGCCTGTCTCGGCAGCGAAGACTATTTGCTCATCGAATTCTTGATCATGCCGACGATGACCTGCAGGATCGCGCCGCCGGCGCCGCCGCCGATGACATTGGTGACGATCGAGCCGATGTCAAAATTCCCCGACTGCATGGAGGCGGCGACAGACGGCCAGACAGCGGTGATGATTTGACCCAGCACACCGCCGCCGACCAGACCAGCAATGATGTTGCCGATATTGCCCATGTCGAATTGCGGCAGAGCCTTGCCGGAACCGGCGCCGCCAAGCGCGCCCGCTACCAGGTTGATAAGAATCTGTTCCATTGTCGACTTCCGCTTTCAGTGGCGGTTGGTTGCTGAAAAGATGACCGCCTGCGACAATTTGTACAGATTCTGGTTTCGTTTCAATTAATCCGTGAATCGAACTGCGCTTCGGAGCGCCTTACACAAAGTAAAATCTGTGTATTTCGTGTTTGCAACGTCACCCGGTCTCAATGGAAGGCTCGCTGCATTGATCCGCGGGGTTCTATCCACCCTGAAGTGGCTTGAAGTCACGCCGCCAAATCGCGCCGGTGATATAGCGCAGAACAGGATTGCCCTCTTTGGCATCGGGCGTAGCCAACAGCGATATCAGGGCCACGCAGGCTTCCTTTCCCTGGTGGATCGTCACCGAGGGTTCCATGCTGGTCCGTTGAGCGCCCGTCTGTCCGTCCCTGTCGGCGGCATTCTTCCACTTGTCGGCGAAGGCCCTTGCCCCCTCCGTGGCGGTACCGCAATCGCCATAGGGCAGTGCGATCACCACGCCATTGCTCGCCGGCTCCTTTGTCTCGACATCGGCGATGATCCCCCCGAGGGACGCAGGCGTGGGGGCCTTTTTCGCCCGCTCTGCCATCTTGTCCGCCAGTACTTTCTTGTCCGCGGTGGGTGACGTTGCCATCAGGTCCATCACATCGTCCCCTTGCATCCAAATCGCCGGGGTGAGAACGATTGCTTGCAGGATCGAGCCCTGGGCAGCCACCTTCTCGATACCGTCAAGGGCCGACTCGATCGGCGCCAGGCCGGCGAGGCTGGTCTTGGCCGAAACAGCACCAGCATCGGCCACCGCCCCGGGGTCGGGAGACTGCGCTACGCCATCGGCGAAGGGCACCAGCATCGAGGCCCGGCCCAGCGGGCCGAGGAAGGGATTGGTGGCGCTGCGTTTGGTGAAATCGAGCTTCATCGGCTCGCCATTGCGCCATACCCCATTGGCCTGTCTGAAACCGCGCTTGCCGAGCCCTTCCACGAAAGGATCGAGCACGCCGGCATCGGTAAAGCTCCAGAGGACGACCGCCCTCGGCGGCGTGCCATATTCGGTGAAGCTAGCAATCTCGTCGCGCTTCAAGCCCGTATTGTCTTTCCAGGATGCCTCGTCGCTGGAAAAGAAGGCCTTCGCCGTATCGCTGTCGCCTAAGCCCACCCGTCGCCTCATCGCGGAGACATCCCCCGCATACAGCGCGCGCAATTCCGACAAGCCGACAAAGCTGGCGGCAATGCCGTTGCGATCCATTGCAACCTTGGCAGGAACACGAGACAGCGCGCGCCGCAGCTCCGAATCGGCCGAGGCCGCTCCCGCGACACCGCATAGCAAGGTCGCCGCCGTTATGGCGCCCGCGAGCTTTCTCAATCCGTTCGGCATGAAAATCTCTCCTGTCCATCGCAACGGCGGCAATGGCACGCCGGGCGGGCTAAGTCTGTCGCCAGGGGAACTGCATCAGGACTTCTTCGTCGCCCAGCGTGCGGCGGCAGCATCGTCTTCATTCTTGGCGGCGACCCAGCCGGTACCGGAGGCTCGTTCTTCCTTCTTCCAGAAGGGCGCCCGCGTCTTGAGATAGTCCATCAGGAAGGAAGCGGCCTCGAAGGCGGCCTGGCGGTGCATCGAGGCCGTCACCACCAGGACGATGTTGTCGCCAGGCACCAGCCGGCCATGACGATGGATGATGGTGACGCCCTGCAACGGCCAGCGTTCGCGGGCCTCTGTCTCGATGCGCTCGAGCTCGGCCTGGGCCATCTCGGGATAATGGTCCAGCGTCATGGCGCTGATGCGATCGTCTTCCGGTCCGGCCCGGCAGATTCCGATGAAATTGACCACGGCGCCGATATCCGTGCGTCCCCGCGTGAGCGCGGCGACCTCGGCCGCGACGTCGAAATCCTCACGCTGCAGACGAACGCTCACTCTTCCCGCTCCCGACGGCCCAAAGCGTTTTCCAGAAAAGTTGATAGACTTTTCGATTAAGAAAACGCGTTAAAACAAAGAGTTAGACTAAAATAGCGATTCGAAGAAAAGTCATTTTGGTCTAACCACCCGTCATGGGCGGAAAGAAGGCGACTTCCCCCGCCCCGGCGAGCGGAGCCGCCGGCTTGACATGGCGCCGGTCGATTGCCGCCCGCACGATCTTGCGGTTCTCGAAGGCATGGGCATGGGCCTCGCTGCGCTCGGACAGAAACTGCATCAGATCCTCGACCGTCTTGACCTCGGCCGGCAAGTCGACTTCCTCTTCCGGCACGCCGATGCGTTCGCGCAGCCAGGCGAAATAGATCAGCTTCATCGCGCGTCCTCCAGCCTCATTACGCATCTTCGAGGAGATGCTGCACGCCGCTGCGGAAATAATCATACCCCGTATAGAGCGTGACCACAGCCGAAACCCAAAGCAGCACCAGGCCGATGATCGTGCAGCCGGGCAGAACCGCATCGCCGGCAGGACCAGCCAGCAGGAAGCCGATCGCCAGGAGCTGGACCGTGGTCTTCCATTTGGCGAGCCGCGTCACGGGCACGGAAACGCGCAATTCGGCTAGGAATTCCCTGAGGCCCGAAACCAGAATCTCACGGCACAGAATGACGATTGCAGCCCATACGGACAGGTTGCCGGTGCTCACGGTCCCCGTCGCCGCCAGCATGAGCAGGCAGGCGGACACCAAGAGTTTGTCGGCGATCGGATCGAGCATGCGCCCAAGCGAGGATTGCTGCCCCCAGGCCCTGGCGAGATAGCCATCGAAATAGTCCGTCACCGCCGCCAGGGCGAAGGCTCCGAAGGCAACCCAGCGCACCCAGATCACCTCCGGCCAGAACAGGCAGGCCACCACCACCGGCACCGCCGCAATCCGGCCATAGGTGAGGATATTCGGCAGGGAGAGCGGTGATGTTCGCTTGGTGGGCACAGGTGCTGTCATGGCTTGAAGGAACATGGCGCGGGCCGCGCCGTCAACCGGGATTAAGGGATGAGGCGAAAGTTCAGGAGGCCTTCTCGTGAAAGAAGTCATAGACTTTGCGGGCGGTCGCCTGATCGATGCCTGGACAGCCTTCGAGATCGGCCATCGAGGCGCGTTCGATCGCCTTGAGAGTGCCGAAATGCCGCAGCAATGCGCGTTTGCGCTGTGGGCCGATGCCACCGATTTCCTGCAGGCCCCCCTCCTTCATGGATTTGGAGCGTTTCTGGCGATGGGCGCCGATGGCGAAGCGGTGGGCTTCGTCACGCAGACGCTGCACGAAATAGAGCACGGGATCGCGTGGGGCGAGCTTGAAGGGCGACTTGCCTTCAACGATGAAGGTCTCACGGCCGGCATCGCGATCGACCCCCTTGGCGACACCGACCAGCGCGACATCCTCGACGCCAAGATCGGCGAAGACCTCGCGGGCGACCTGCATCTGTCCGGCACCGCCGTCGATCAGGACGAGATCCGGCCAGGATGGCATCGCTACATCGTCCGGTTCCGTCCCCTCTTTCGGCTCCGCAATGTCGTCTTTAGGCGCCTCCTTGATCAGGCGGGAAAAGCGCCGTTGCAGCACTTCGCGCATCATGCCGTAGTCGTCGCCCGGTGTGATCTCCGTCGATTTGATATTGAACTTGCGATAATGCGTCTTGGCAAAGCCCTCGCGCCCCGCCACGACCATGCCGCCGACGGCGTTGGTACCCATGATGTGAGAGTTGTCATAGACCTCGATGCGGCGTGGCGCCTCCTCGAGGCTAAAGGCTTCGGCAACGCCTTCCAGCAGCTTGAGCTGCGAGGAGGATTCGGCCAGACGCCGCCCGAGGGCCTCCCGGGCATTTGTAAGGGCGTGCTCGACGAGGTCGCGTTTCTCACCCCTCTTGGGCGTCGCGATCTCGATGCGATGGCCGGCACGCAGGGAAAGCGCCTGCTGGAGGATCTCGCCGCCCTCGACCTCATGCGAGAGCAAGACGAGCCTGGGGGCGGGCTTATCGTCATAGAACTGGCCGAGGAAGGCATCGAGCACTTCGGCCTCGCTCAACGTGCGGTCGGCCTTGGGGAAATAGGCGCGATTGCCCCAGTTCTGGCCGGTGCGGAAGAAGAACACCTCGATGCAGAACTGGCCGGCCTGCTCGTGCACGGCAAAGACGTCCGCCTCCTCGATCGAGCGCGGATTGATGCCCTGGGTCGACTGAATGGCCGAAAGCGCCGCGAGCCTGTCGCGATAGCGGGCGGCTCGCTCGAACTCCAAGGTCTCGGCGGCCTGTTCCATCTCATGGGCCATCGCCTCCTTGATGGCCTTGGACTTGCCGGTCAGGAAGGCGCGCGCCTCGCCCACCAGGCCGGCATAGTCCTCGATCGAGACCTCGCCGGTGCAAGGCGCGGAGCAGCGCTTGATCTGGTGCAGCAGGCAAGGGCGCGTACGGGTCGAGAACACCGAATCCGTGCAGGAGCGAATGAGAAAGGCGCGCTCCAGCGCATTCATGGTGCGGTTGACGGCCAGAACGCTGGCGAAGGGGCCGAAATAATCGCCCTTGCGCGTGCGCGCGCCGCGATGCTTGGTCAGTTGCGGCGCCGGATGGTCGCCCGTCAGCAGGATATAGGGAAAGGACTTGTCGTCGCGCAGCAGCACGTTGAAGCGCGGCTTCAGGCTCTTGATCAGATTGATCTCGAGCAGCAGGGCTTCGGTTTCCGTCTGGGTCGTGACGAATTCCATCGCCGCCGTCTCGGCGATCATGCGGGCGATGCGAGCGGTCGGCGCGATGCCGCGGGCGTAGCTCGCCACCCGCTTCTTGAGCGAATGCGCCTTGCCGACATAGAGCACCGTGCCCTCCGCATCGATCATGCGATAGACGCCCGGGGCATTGGGCAGCGTCTTCCAGAAGGCATGGATGACCGCGGTCCCCGCCCGCAGCGAGGACGGCACGGCTTTTTCGTCGAAGGCAAAGTCGACGGAGGAGGAGGCTTCCTCGGTTTCGGCAAGATCGGGCGAGTCGGTCATGGCTGATAAATAGGACGCGGGAGGCACGCTGACGAGAGGGCACGCAGATCACTGATGAAATTGCCCCCAATCCCTGGCGTGCTCGGGCCGTCCCGCCCGGATTACTCAGCCCATGCCAGATGCTGGCCGCCGTCGACGGCGATCATCTGGCCGCTGACGCTGCGGGCCCGGGCGAGGTAGAGCACGGCCTCCACGATATCCTCCACGGCACTGCCGTGGCCGAGTGGCGTGCCGGCCGCCTCGGCGGCGAATTCCTCGGGTGTCTGAGAGGCGGCCTGCATGGTCGGGCCGGGACCGATGCCATTGACGCGGATATGCGGTGCCAAGGCCTGGGCCAGGGTCTGCGTGGCGACATGCAGCACGGATTTGCTGAGATAATAGGAAACATAATCAGGCCGGGGATGCAGCACGCGCTGGTCGATCAGGTTGACGATGGACGGGTCATAAGCGTGCGGATCGACCTGAGCCGCAAAAGCCTGGGCGAGAAAGATCGGGGCCTGGGCGTTGACGGCGAATTGCCGGTTCCAGATCTGTGCCTGGAGGCTGCCGACGCTGTCCGGTTCGAACATCGAGGCCGAATTCACCAACAGGTCGAGGGTGCCGATGCCAGCGCGCGCCTGCTCGACGATCGCGCTCACCTTGTCTCCCGCGGTCAGATCACCGACGACGATGCAGGTCCTGCGGCCCATGGCCGCTATTTGGGCCGCCACCCCCTCCGCTTCCGCGCGCGAGCGATTGCAATGGAGCGCGACATGATATCCGCCCTGCGCCAGACCAAGCGCGATGCTCCGACCGATACGCTTGGCAGCGCCCGTCACCAAAGCGCATTGCGCCCTAGGGCAAAGCGCGTTCATGACTGAACGCTCGTTTGGTCTAGCTCATTGGTTCGACGCGTCTTTGCGATTCTTGCCGATCCCGGCAAATCGAAAAACGCTTGTACTTTTTCCACCATTTTCTCCATTCCGTCGGTCGGCCTGTCTTCATACTGCGTTTACGATGCGGGCAGATTGCTGCCCAGCGTTAACGTCGAACAACCTCTGGGCATTGTTCAAGTGACGGGCTGGCCCGTGCTGGCACCGGAGCAAAATGCGTTCACGGCGGAACGCTTTTTTGCTCTGGCTCTTTAGTTTGACGCGTGTTTGCGATTCGTGGTGTCTCCATCAAGTCGCAAAACGCTTTGGCACCGGAACAGGCAACTCTGGGACACGATGCTGAAGGTCACTTTCCTCACTTGCGCGATCCTGGCCTGGCAGCCCCTCACCGGAGTGGCGCAGGCCGGCGAAACCGTGCCCGGGGCGCCCTCCGCACTTTCGCTGGTGTGGACCGGTCGCTTCATTGCCGTGACCAAGGCACCGGTGCTGGCGGGTGTCATCCCGCAGGCTGCCGTCAAGCCAGCGCGCCCGACGGCTGGACAAGACGACATCGACATCGTCGGCTCCATCCCGATCGATTCCCTGGGCGAGAACAGCAAGAACCGTCCGCCCCTGCGCAGCAATGCGCGCCCGACGAGCCTGTGCCTCCTGCCCGGCCTCACCTCGGGCCGAGGCGATGATCTGGCCTGCGGCGGCGTGCAATATAATCGTTGGTCAGCCCGGGCAACGGCGTTCAACTATGATTTGGGTTCGGTTCACTCCGATTTTGCCAATGCACCCGCGCCTTATGCCGCTGGCTGGAAATGACAAACCATCCGAGCCGCGCTAGAATTCACAATATCAATTTCTTGTTAACCATAATAATCATAGAATTACGTTAAGGCAATTTACAGAACATACATCATGGTTAACAAATTATTTCAAATATAATTGAAATCGTTGCCATAATATTGCCTTGTTAAATCTACTTAATAAACCCATCAGGCAACCTTCTCTTAATAGTCTTCACGTAACACGGTCGCATGATTGTTCGATGGGTTGGGGATACCGGCGTCATCGCGTGTATGAGTTCCAGGAGTTCACGATGAAAAAGCTTCTTCTCGCCACAGCAGCGACGCTGATCACCGGGTCCGCCTTTGCGGCCGACATTCCGCAGTATCAGGAGCCCGCGCCGGCCTATCAGGCTCCGGCTTCCAACGTGACTTGGACGGGCTTCTATGCCGGTATCAATCTCGGCTACGGCTTTTCCGGTGACTTCGACGCCAATCGCGGCGTCCGCCTGAACGAGGCCAGCGGCTTCACCGGCGGTGTCCAGGCCGGCTACAACATGCAGTACGATCCGATCGTGGTCGGTCTCGAAGGTTCGCTGAACTATGCGGACATCACCGACAAATATGATGGCCATAAGGGTACCTACGGCTTCAACGGCTCGATCACGCCCCGCCTCGGCTATGCCATGGGCGACTTCCTGCCTTACATCAAGGCCGGTCTCGCCTTCGGCGATGTCGAGATCAACCGCTTTGGTGCCAAGGATTCGCAGTGGCAGGTCGGCTGGACCGCCGGCTTCGGTGCTGAATATCGCGTAACCCCGGAGGTTTCGGTCCGGGCTGAGTACAACTATACCAGTTATGGCAAGGATGACTTCGACATCCGCAGCGGTATCGTCAAGGCCGGTTATGGCGGCAGCGACATCAAGCTGGGCGTGAACTATCACTTCTGATCCGTTCGGAAGACAGCGCTCCGAAGAGGCCCGGCACAGCGCCGGGCCTTTTTCGTTCGGGCGCCGCTATCCAGCTTTGGCCAGGGATGTCCGGCCTTCCCAGATCATGCTGCCCACCACAGCCAGGAGAACCACGCCACCGCCAGCCAAGGCCGCCATTCCCGGCGCTTCTCCGAAAGCAAGCCAGACCCAGAGGGGAGCAAGCGGCGTTTCCAGCGCGCCGATCAGCGCCGTCTGTGCAGCTGGAATGAATTTCGCACCTATGGTGAAGCAGACCAGGGCGAGCCCCATATTGCTCACGCCAAAGGCCACCAGCATGGCAACCTGCTGGCCATCGGCAGGCCAGCTCGACATCAGGGGCGCGCTGATCAGCGACGGCACCAGCGCCGACAGGCAGGCGGCCGGCACCAATGGTACGTCGGGAAAGCGCCGCCGCATCACCACGAAAGCGGCAACCAGCACCGTCATCGCAAGCGCCAGGGCATCGCCGATCAGGCTCCCCTGCCCGCCACCGCCAACCACGGTCATCGCCACGCCGGCAACGGCCAACAGGCTGGCGACCAGCACGGCGGCGGAAACCCGCTCGCGCATCACCAGCCAGGCCAACCCGGCCGCCGCAAATGGCACCGTGGCATAGATGATCGAAACATGAGCCACGCTGGTAAGCCGCAGCGACGCGACGAAGCAGGCCATGCCCAGGCTCGACAGCAGGCAGAAGCCCAGCCCGATCCATCCCATCGCCCTGAAGCTGCGCCAGGTATTACGCCCCTCGAGAGCCAGGATGAAGGCCAGGCTGGTGGCTGCGCCGAACAGGCCCCGCCAGAACAGCAAGGCAGCGATGTCGAGCGGCACCGCCCGAGTGAAATAGCCGGCCGTACTCCACAGGATGGCGGAGGCCGTCACCAGCACCACGCCGAAATGGCGCGGGGAGAATGCGGCCGGCATGCTTTCCTCGATGGACATCGCAATCTCCGATATGGCTGGATACCGATTGACAGATGCACAATGAAGCAGAACCTTGCTGACATGAATCTGTCAGCAGTCTCTGCGGAGACCGCGATTAACGGCTTGTCTCCCATGCGCCGCACCACACGCCTGTTCGAGATCATCCAGCTCCTGCGCGTTGCCAAGAAGCCGGTGACGGCCGAGGCGATCGCCGCGCAGCTCGAAGTCGCAAAGCGCACCATCTATCGCGATATCGCGTCGCTTCAGGCCCTGTCGGTGCCCATCTATGGCGAAGCCGGCATCGGCTATGTCATGCGCTCGGGCTATGACCTGCCGCCGCTGATGCTATCGATCGAGGAAGTCGAAGCCCTGGTGGTTGCCCTTGGCCTGCTGGAACGCACCGACGACCGCGCGCTCAAGACGGCGGCGGGCTCGATCCGAGCCAAAATCGCCAGCGTCCTGCCGATTGCCAATCGCGAGCCCATCGACAAGACTCGTCTCTTCGTGCCGCAATGGATCCATCCCGAGCCGGTCAGCGTCGATCTTTCCGCCATTCGCCTGGCCATTCGCGACGAACGCAAATTGTTGCTGCATTATGCCGACGCCCAGGGGCGGGAAAGCCGACGCATCATTCGCCCGATCGCCATGGTCTATTATGTCGAGGTGATGCATGTCGTCGCCTGGTGCGAATTACGTCGGGACTTCCGCAGCTTCCGGGCCGACCGCATCCGCCGTTGCGAGGTCACGCAGGAACGCTTCGAAGGCGAAAGCGCGGCCTTGCGCGCGGCCTGGGAAGCACGCCAGCGTGAAGAGGCGCCGCAGCGCTAGCGCCCCAAGCTTTCAGACGAACCGCAACGACATGACCGGGCGGAGGCGACAACCACCGCTCAAGGCCAACGGCCTTATGCCATGAGGCATTGACAATGACTCATGGTTCCGCCTCGCGATTTTCGCCAAATCTTTGATTTGGTGTCGAAAATCGCGAGGTGCTCAAATCTCGGATGCATCAGCATCTTCGAGGCCTGATATTATTCCGGGCGTGTCAGACCGAAGGCCGGGATTTCCGCCTCGAAGGCGGCCAGCCAGGCCTGCAGCTTGGGAAAATGCTGCCGCCAGGTTCCGGCGAAGCGCAAATCGAGATAGCCGAGCGCGCAGGCCAGCGCGATGCTTCCCGCATCCAGCGCCGGATCGAAGGCCCCTGCCCGCGCCTCGAACGCAGCCAGGCCGCGCGCAACCTTGCCGGCCTGGATGTCGAGCCATTTGGCGCTGCGCTGGTCTTCGGGACGGATCCTCGCCTCATAGACCTGGAGCAATGAGGCATCCATGATGCCGTCCGCCAAGGCCTGACGCGTCAGCACCTCATAGCGCCCCGCCCCATGCGGCACGATGCGCCCACCCCCTGCGAGGTGGTCGAGATAATCGAGAATGACCCGGCTGTCGTAGAGAATGGTCCCGTCTTCCAGGATCAGTACCGGGATCTTGCCGAGCGGATTCTGCCCGCGCAGGCTGTCCTGCGGGTCATTGGTATCCGCAGGAACCACGGTGATGCTGTCGAGCAAGCCGAGATAGTGCGCGGCAATCTTGACTTTCCGCCCAAAGGGCGACGGGGGCGAGGAGCGCAATTGCATGGCGGAGCCGAGATCCAGTGCTGGAATCATGAGCGCTCCTGCGAGCGCTCGTCCATCCATTACCGCATTTCAGCCGCTAGTGCGGAAATAGCAGTCAGGCCTTCACCAGATTAACGGCCTTCGGTCCCTTGCCCTTCTTGTCGGGTTCGACATCGAAGGAGATCTTCTGGCCTTCCGACAATGTACCCAGACCGGAACTTTCGACTGCGGTGATGTGAACAAAGATGTCGCGTCCACCATCGTCAGGCGTTATGAAGCCATAGCCTTTTTGGGTGTTGAAGAACTTGACGGTGCCGCTCTGCGCCATCTTACGCTCCCAGTCCCGATCTGGCCGGATGACCAGATCCATTCCACACCAGTGCGAAATGAGTTTCATCCAAAGGACGTTTGTACGCAAGAGGCGATATGAACCCCACGGGCGATCGACCCTTGCCGCGCCGCACAAAATTTATCGATACTGGAAATCCATATGAGCGAAGACATCCCCTATAATCGCGCCGCGCCATTGCCGGGTGTCCTCGAGGAATTGTCGCCGGGTGTCCGCCGTATCGTGGCTCCCAATGGCGGAGCCTTCACCTTCACCGGCACCTGTTCCTATATCGTCGGACGCGGCAAGGTTGCCATCATCGATCCCGGCCCGGACGATCCCGGCCATGTCGCTGCCCTGCTGTCGGCGGTGCGCGGCGAGGAAGTGGTGGCGATTGCCGTCACGCACACCCACCGCGACCACTCGCCGGCCGTGCCGGCACTGGTATCGGCCACCGGCGCACCCACTCATGGCGCCGGCCCGCATCGCAGCGCCCGGCCCCTGCATGAAGGCGAGGTCAATCTGCTCGACGCCGCCGGCGACCTCGCCTTCCATCCCGACGTGGTTCTGGCCGAGGGCGATCGGTTCGGGCCGCCGGACTGGCCGTTGACGGCGGTGGCGACCCCCGGTCACTGCGCCAACCATCTCGCATTTTCGCTGGAGGCGGACAAGGTGCTGTTGTCGGGCGACCATGTCATGGCCTGGTCCACCAGCATCGTCGCCCCGCCCGATGGCTCGATGGGCGACTACATGGCCTCGCTGGAGAAGCTCATCGGCAGGCCGGAGGCACGCTACTTTCCCGGTCATGGCGGGCCGGTCGAGCAGCCCCAGCGTTTCGTGCGCGCCATGATCCAGCACCGCCGCATGCGTGAGGCCTCGATCCTCCAGGCCCTGGGAGACGGCCCCACGCCGATCACGCCATTGACCGCCAGGGTCTATGCGGGACTGCCGGCCGGGCTACAGGGAGCGGCGGCCCTCAACCTGTTCGCCCATCTCGAAGACCTGGTCCAGCGCGGCAAGGTCGTCACCGAAGGGGCTCCTTCCATGGCGGGCCATTACTGGCTGGCCTGATCCGGCGTCAGAGCTCGATCGCGCAATTCGGCCATGAAACTCTGCACATGCTTGGCGTTGGCACCGAAATCGTAGGAGCCGTAGCGAGCCGCCGAGCGCATGTCGATGCGCGTCTTGCCGCCCTCGCCCCGGATGCGCAGGGCGATGTCATCGGTGGTACCCAGAAGCGTGGATGAGGCGATCGCCTCGATGCGATCGCTAAAGCGCCTTTGCATGGCGGCCGATCCTGTGGGCGCGCCTCCGGCCGTGTCGGAGTCCGCGGAATCGCCATCCTCGCGGATGCCGTCCGGCAAGCGAATGCGCGCAGCCATCTCGCCAAAGCGCAGATCGCCCACGATCTGCCAGCGCCTGTCCCGCATCAGGCGAAGCGCAATTTTGCGGATATCATCCGGCGGGACATCGAGGAGAATCGATTGGATCTGCGGCAAGGCTTTGCGCTGATAGGCTGCAAGCCCCACCGCGTAGGTGGTCGAATTGGCATCGCCAGCGCGCGTGCGGGCGGCATGGGCCAAAGGCGGCGGATCGTCGGGATCGGTGCTGACATCGACGATGTCAGGCACGCTGAGAGCGAGACTGGCGGCAATCGCCGCAGGGCCCAGCAGCAGGATGGCGAGCAGGAAAGCGCTGAAGGCCCGGCCGAAGCCCCGCTCGCCCTTGCGCCAGATCACCTGGAAGGCGATCACGGCGCAGAGCAAGGCGGCGCAGGCCGCCAGCAGTCCCGCGCACAAGGCGGCAAAACCAGCCTTGAGTGGGGCGAGATGAAAGCGCATCAGAACCAGCGAAATCAGCACGACCTCGAAGGCAAAGACCGCCAAACTCTGCGCGACACGGGCCCAGCCGATCGGCGGAGGCGCCGGACGCCGCAGCATCAGGGCGCACTCGCCAGCGACTGCAGGAGATCGGGCAGGTCCATCACGCTCTCGATGACATGATCGGCATGCGGCGCCAATTCCTCCCGCTGCGCGAAGCCGCTGAGTACGGCGATGGCTGTGCCTCCGGCTGCCTTGACGGCATGCAGGTCATGGGTGGAATCGCCGACCAGGGCGATTTCCCGAGGCGCGACCCCGAAAGCCCCGGCAAAGCCGAGCACCGGGCCCGGCTCCGGCTTGCGGCCATGGCCTGAATCATAGCCAAGTACGGCGTCGAGCCAGGGCATCAGGCCGAGCTTCTCGCAGTGGGCACGGGCGCCTGCTTCGGAGTCATTGGTGCAGATGCCCAGGAGGTAGCCCCGGCTCTTCAGGGTGGACAACAGCCAGGGCGGATCACCGATCGGCGTGACGTGTTTCAGGCCTTCTTCGATGAAGATACGGTCCATCTGCTCAAAGAAGGCCGTATCGGCGACCTCCCCGAGCACCTCGGCCCAGGCGACGCCATAATCGGCCGAAGATTCAGCCACCAGCACCGAATGCGGCAGAATGCGGTGGCTCTCCAGGTCGTAATCGTTGATCTCGACCAGCTTCGCCATCTTCTCGGGGTCGCCACCACTCAGGCGCTGCATGGCAGCATAGGCGGCGGCGCTCCAGGTGAGGTGGAAGTCGACCAGGGTCCCGTCCTTGTCGAAGAGTATCGCGCGTATCGGCATGTCGAATCCCAGTCTACAGCCCTTTCTCGCCCTCCATAAGGAATTTGGTCGGCGTGGCATACCGAATTCACGCAGGAGCCAGAAATCGGCTATGATGCATCAAACCAGTACCCGAACGTCGCATGCTCGACGCATGGGCCGAAATCGCCGCCTTCCAGAGATTTCGCAGCGCGAACATATTGCGGAATCTCGCGCCAAATCCCATGTTCCACGCACACGTGGGCTTCGTGCCACGGTGGCAGGCTGCCCATGAGGGGGCCGGCGGGAGAGATTTTGAAACATGCGTGACCCCTATAGCGTCCTTGGCGTTTCCAAGACGGCAAGCTTGGCTGAAATCAAGAAGGCCTTCCGGAAGCTCGCCAAGCAGTACCACCCCGATCAGAACAAGGATGCCAAGGCCGCGGCGAAGTTCGCCGAGGTCAACAGCGCTTATGAAATCGTCGGTGACGAGAAGAAGCGGGCCCAGTTCGACCGTGGCGAGATCGACGCCGAGGGCAAGCCGCGCTTCCAGGGCTTCGAGGCCGCGGGCGGCTCCGGTGGTGGATTTGGGCGCGATACCGGCGGCTTCGAGTTCAATTTTGGTGGCGGTCGGGGCGGTAGTAGTAGCAGCACCGGCGGAGGTTTTGCCGGCGGTTTCGACGATATTCTCAGCGAGATGTTCGGCGGACGCGCCCAGCGCGGCGGCAGTTCGCGTGGTTCGGCGCCCCGCGGCGACGACATCCAGGTCACCGGCCAGATTCCCTTCACGGTCTGGGCGCTGGGCGGCAAGACACGGGTCGAGCTCGGGCCAGGCCGCATGGTGGACGCCTCCATTCCGGCCGGCATCGCTCCTGGCAAGACCATCCGCCTCAGGGGCCAGGGCGAGCCCAGTCCGTTCGGCGGCGAACCCGGCGATGCGCTGATCACGGTGGCCGTGGCGCCACACGATACGTTCCGCGCCGATGGCAGGAACGTGCGTGTCGACGTCAACGTGACCGTCTATGAGGCAGCGCTCGGCGCCAAGGTGCGTGTACCGACGCTGGACGGCTCCGTCGATCTTACTTTGCCCGCCGGCACCACGGGGCTGCGCTCCTTCCGCCTCAAGGGCAAGGGCGTGCAGGCCAAGGACGGCCCCGGCGACCTCATCGTGCAGCCCAGGATCATCATGCCCGGCAAGATCGATCCCGAACTCGAGGCCGCTCTCGTGAAGCTGCGCGACAAGGGTTACGATATCGGGCGGTGAATCAAGGAGCGGGTCTTCAGACCCGCCATCGGGCGGTACGTGTCCATAGCGTTTTGCGATTAGACGGAATCACCTCGAAGCGCAAAGGCACGCCAGAACAAAGAGTTAGAGCAATAAGCGTTCACGCCTGAACGCGTTTTGCTATAGGCGGGTCTGAAGGCCCGCCCCTTATTTCTCGAACGGCCAGGCCAGCGGCGTGCCGACCTGCCCCCGATGACGCAGGACATGGTCAGCGAGCACGCAGGCCATCATCGCCTCTCCCACCGGTACGGCCCGGATACCGACACAGGGGTCGTGACGCCCCTTGGTGATGATATCGGTGTCGCGGCCATAGCGATCCACCGTACGGCGCTCCTGCAGGATGGAGGAGGTCGGCTTCACCGCGAAGCGCACCACCACGGGCTGGCCGGTGGAGATGCCGCCGAGAATGCCGCCGGCATGATTGGACAGGAATAGCGGCCTTCCGTCATTGCCCATGCGCATCTCGTCGGCATTCGCCTCGCCTCCGAGTTCGGCTGCGGCGAAACCGTCCCCGATCTCCACGCCCTTGACTGCATTGATGCTCATCATGGCCGCGGCAAGATCCGAATCGAGCTTGCCGTAGATCGGGGCGCCGAGGCCGGGCTGCACCCCTTCGGCCACCACCTCGATCACGGCGCCGATCGAGGAGCCCGCCTTGCGCACGCCATCGAGATAGTCCTCGAAGAAGGCGGCCGCGACCGGATCCGGGCAGAAGAACGGATTGGCATTCACCGCCTCCCAGTCCCAGCGGCTGCGATCAATCTTGTGCGGCCCCATCTGCACGAGCGCCCCCCGAACACTCACGCCCGGCAGGACCTGTCGGGCCACCGCCCCGGCCGCCACGCGGGCCGCCGTCTCGCGTGCCGAGGACCGCCCGCCGCCGCGATAGTCACGGATGCCATATTTGACGTCATAGGCATAATCCGCATGGCCGGGGCGATACTTGTCCTTGATCTCCCCATAATCCTTGGAGCGCTGATCGACATTCTCGATCATCAGGTGGATCGGGGTTCCCGTGGTCAGCAACAGCCCGCTCGCTTCGTCGGCCATCACGCCCGAAAGGATACGCACGCTATCCGGCTCGCGGCGCTGGGTGGTGAAGCGGCTCTGCCCCGGCTTGCGGCGATCCAGGAAGCCCTGGATCATTGCCTCGCTGATCGGCAGGCGCGGCGGACAGCCATCGATCACACAGCCCAGCGCCACGCCGTGACTCTCGCCATAGGTGGTGACGCGGAAGAGATGGCCGAAGCTGTTGAAGGACATGAGAACTCGCAGGGAACGGGTGATGGGCGCCTTCTACAGCATTCGTACCAAAACTCAATTTCGGCCGCTCGCCCAGCGCTAAACGTCTGCCCAGCTTTGGCTTGCCGCGGCTCCGATCGATCAGAATAGACAAGGCATTATTCGGGATCGAATTAGGATTCGATCAGGTAGCGCCGCCGAATTCTCAAACGAAGGTCAAAATTCGGCCATCTCGCGGTTCCATGTCTGAGTCGGTCTGGATATCGAAATCGCTATCAAGATCGAATATACTGGAGGAAATACCATGAACCTACGTCGTTTTGGCCTGCTTCCGGCAATTGCATTGGCACTTTCCTTAGGCGTTGGCGCAGCCTCGGCGCAGACCACTCCTCAAGCTTCACCACCGGCAACAACCGCTCCGACCGAGCAGATGGCGCCCGCCACTGCGCCGACGACCCCGAAGGCCAAGAAACCCACGCTCGATGCCAGCAAGAAGGCGGCGATTTCCAAGGCGTGCTCCGATGCCGCCGACAAGCAGGGACTGAAAGGCAAACCCCGCAAGAAATTCCGCGAAAGCTGCAAGCACAAGGGCGGTCCGGCCACCTGACCCGAATCTGCTGCCGCCACGAGCGGCCTCTGCTCGACGAGGCTAACAAGCCTCGCCGGGCCTGACGACCACAAACCGCCGAAGCCGGTATCTGCTTCGGCGGCTCTGGCCAGCCCGCTTTTTCGGGAAATATCTTAGCGCATCGGACATTTAATCGTACGCATATCCAGCGGCGTTAAGATAGTTCCAGCATTCTTTTGGGCTGAAGAGATCGCAGATATCGCCGATTGCGTTCCAGAGTTGTTCGAAAGTTCGAGCGGCAGCCGCCCTCAGATGGGCTTTGA
>NZ_JBFREW010000035.1:0-19016 GCF_052114505.1 Labrys sp. KB_33_2
CAATAATCCACCAACTTCACAGCTGATAAACCATCGATGGCTCTTGAATACATAGTACGCCGTTGTCTCTTTCGATGCCAGTCTCCCAGCATCCGCAAGGACATCGTCGCCTACGCTTCTCTTTCTTCCGATGCAATTGTCAAATAGCAGGAACGAGCTGAACCCGTTCAATCTTCCAGACGCCTCGCCGCCCCAGTTTTCACCAGGTTCAGAACCTTGCGATCTTAAGCAGAAGAGGCAACAAATCAGCCCCGCCGCTCATTCGCGGCAGCGCCGTCCGTCGATGGGTGCTGTATAGAGGGGCTCTTTCCGCCCGTCAACAGCCGATTTCATTTTTTTGACGGTTGCGTGACGCTTTTTTTGAAAGCCTGTGGAGGGATTCTCGGCGTCTTCAACTAACCCATTGTCCAAACATGGGTATTCGGGATGGCCATTTCAACCCCGCCGCCGCGCGCCCTGATCGGAGGCTGCTTACCTCCCTAACGCAGCCACCTCTGCCCTGCTTTCAGCAGAGGTATCGCCCCCCGCGCGTGATCTATGATTCAGCCCATGAAATCTGGCCCATGAACCCGTCCCCAGCCCTCCCCTCCAGACGCAGCCCGATCAGGAATTCTGCCCCTGGATTCGTGGAATTGTCATACACCGCCCCAAATCGGCCCAATTGATCAGGGGTTAAGATGGATCTGGAATTGACCGGCGCGCCCGGCTAGGGCACGGTCCGCCCCCAAGGAAGGGGGCAAACTTCCTACCAACCATGCGCGCCGCCTCACGCTTTGGCGTTTTGGGTTCAGCGTATTTCTGGCGGAACTATCGAATTTGTCACCACGGACGACGTATAGAGACAGGCGGCAGGATCGGTACGGGATCGTGGATCCCGGAACGCAGGCGCCGCTTTCGGCGGATGGCGGGCGCGCGCCCGACCGGCGCAAGGTCTCGATCCGCTGGCTGACGGGTACGGTCCTCACCGGCCTGTGCGGCGCCGGCTTGATGGGTGGGGCGGTCTATGCCGCTCTGGACGGCGAATACAGCGTGGGCCATGCACCGCAGATCGCCCCCAGCGTCGTGCGCGACAGCGAGGCCCAAACCTCCACCCAAAAGACCGATCGCATCCTGATCCAGACCGATACGATGGAAGCCCATCAGGTCATTCGCGTCTCCACCACCACGAAAGTGGGTGACAAGGACGTCATCAAGGTCAAGCCCTTCGCGCGCGTACTCTCGAGCCTGCAGATTGCCTCCGGGCCGTTCTCTTCCCAAGTGCCGCCTTATAATCCCCAGGCTCTGTCCGCCGATCCGGACGCAGCCCTGGCGCCCGCCGCGCCCCATGTCGAGCAAGCGCCCGATGACGGCGAGGTCACCGTGGCCAGCCGCGACCTGGTCGGCGTGAACTTCCAACCGACCTCCGGTCCCCTGCTGCCGGACGAGCAGGTGCTCGCTCTGGTGCGGGCAAAGACCCAGGGCAGCGATCCCTCGGCCGCGATCATCCCGCCACAATTCGTAGCACTCGCCGCCGACGACGACCGCGCCGAAAGCGCGGACCTCACGGCACTGCGCGAGACCGACGTGCAGACCGACCCCGACTCGGCGCTCAAGATCACCATCGTGCCCGAGAACTTCACCAATATCGCCAAGACGACGCCCGAGGTCTCCTCCCGCGAACAGACCATCACGGTTGAAGATAAGGACACGCTCGCCGCCATTCTGGGGCGCCTGGGTGCAACGCCGCAGGAGGTCCAGGAAATCGCCAAGGCGCTCGGCGATGCCGGCAAGCTGCATGGCGGGCTGCGCCTGCGGGTTCTGGTGGCGCCAGGCGGGGATGAGGACGCCCACTCCCGGCCCGTACGCCTGTCGGTCTATAACGCCGACAAGCATCTTGGCACCGTGGTGCTCGCCGATACCGGCGGCTATGTCTCAGTGCAGGATCCGAGTTCGACCGACATCGCCGCCAACGCCCAGGACAATCAGGGTGGCGGCGACGAGGATGAAGGCGACAGCGGCACGGGTATCCGCCTCTATTACTCCATCTATGAGACGGCCCTGAAGCAGCAGGTGCCCAAGGAGATGATCGAAAGGCTGCTGCGCGTCTATGCCTATGACGTCGATCTCACCCGCCATACCCGACCGGGCGACAATTTCGAGCTGTTCTACGAGCAGGACGAGGCCGGCAACCCAGTCGGCGACATCCTCTATACGGCGCTGACCGTCAATGGCGAGCTCAAGCGCTACTATCATTTTGCCAGTCCCGACGATGGCCAGGTCGACTATTACGACGAGGACGGCAAGTCGGCGCGCAAGTTCCTGACGCGCAAGCCGATCAATGGCGGCGAGATGCGTTCCACCTTCGGCATGCGGCGCCACCCGATCCTCGGCTATTACAAGATGCATACCGGTGTCGACTGGGCCGACCGCGTCGGCACGCCGATCCTGGCCACCGGCAACGGCACCATCGTCAAATCCGGCTGGACCAATGGCTACGGCCGGCACATCGAGATCCAGCACGCCAACGGCTATCTCTCGACCTATTCGCACATGAACAGCTTCGCCTCAGGCACAGGAGTCGGAGCCAAGGTCAAGATGGGCCAGGTCATCGGCTATCTCGGCCAGTCGGGCCTGGCGACCGGCCCGCACATCCACTACGAAGTGAAGATCAACGGCAGCTTCGTCGACCCAATGCGCATCAAGCTGCCGCAGGGACGTGAGCTCAATGGCGACCTGCTCGCCACCTTCAGGGCCGAGCGCGACCGCATCAACGCCCTGATGAGCAAGGCGCCCGTCGCCGAGATCGCGACCGGCATCAACAAGAGCTGAGGCCCGGCCCGCCGCCATCGTTATGGGAACTGGGGCCCGCCGCCGGCATCTGGCGGCGGCGGATCTCTGTCTTGCGGCATTTTCGCCGACAGAGCTGCCGCAGGACGGCGAGACGCTATAGTAAGGCATCATGACCGCCATCCGCGACACCACCGACCAGAAAAACCTCGCCTTGCTGATCCAGCTGCGCTGGCTAGCCGTTATCGGGCAGGTGATCACCATCCTGTTCGTCGATCTCGTGCTCAACATTCCCCTGCCGCTATTCGAGATGGCGGTCGTGATCGGTTTTCTGGTGGCGCTCAACGTCGTTGGTGTCCTCAGGCTGCGCAGCCAGGGCCTGGTGGGCAATACCGAGCTCTTCCTCGAGCTGATGCTCGATGTCGCCGCACTCACCGTGCAGCTCTATCTCAGCGGCGGCGCCTCCAACCCCTTCATCTATCTCTATCTCCTGCAGGTCATCATCGGCGGTGTCCTGCTGGAAGCCTGGTCGACCTGGACGCTGCTCGCGGCCACCAGCGCCTGTTTCGTCGGCTTGGCGACCTTCAACCGACCTTTGCCAATGCCGGCGGCGCCAAAGGGCACCGATCTGGCCGACCTGCATGTCCAGGGCACCTTCATCTGCTTCGTGCTGGCGGCAGTCCTGCTGGTATTCTTCGTCACCCGCATCAACCGCAACCTGCGCGCCCGCGACGCCCATCTGGCGAGCCTGCGTCAGCAATCGGCCGAGGAGGATCATATCGTCCGCATGGGCCTGCTCGCCTCGGGCGCCGCCCATGAACTCGGCACACCACTGGCAACCCTCTCGGTGATCCTGAGCGACTGGCAGCGCATGGAGATGTTCAGGCAGGACGAGGAGGTCGCGGCCGAGCTTGCCGAAATGCGCGGCCAGCTCGACCGCTGCAAGACGATCGTCACCGGTATCCTGATGTCATCGGGCGAAGTGCGCGGCGAAGGCACGCGGCGCACCAGCGTGCTCAGCTTCTTCGACGAACTCGTGGAGGAATGGCGCACCAGCCGTTCCCCTGCCCGCCTTGACTACAACAACACCTTCGGCACCGATGTCTCCATCGTCTCGGACGACGCCCTCAAGCAGGTGGTGTTCAACATCTTCGACAATGCGCTCGAAGCCTCGCCCAATTGGGTGGGCATCGCCCTGGAGCGGCGCGGCGACCGGCTCACGCTCTCTGTCACCGACGCAGGGCCGGGTTTCGGCAAGGACATACTGGATCAACTCGGCAAACCCTATAATTCCAGCAAGAATCGGCCGGGCGGCGGGCTCGGCCTGTTCCTGGTCGTCAACGTCGCCCGCAAACTCGGCGGCACCCTCACGGCCAAGAATCTGCTGAATGGCGGCGCACTGGTCGAGCTGACCCTGCCGATGGCGACACTGTCGCCCGAAGGAGTAACCGATGGCATCCTCCCCGGCTGAACGCCGCCTCATCATCGTCGAGGACGATGCGACCTTCGCCCGAACCTTGCGCAAATCCTTCGAGCGGCGAGACTATGTCGTCGAAGTCGCCGCCGGCCTCGAGCCGATGCAAGCCTTGCTCCAACACCACGCGCCGGATTTTGCCGTGGTCGACCTCAAGCTGGCCGGCGGCTCGGGCCTGGAATGCGTGAAGGCGCTGCATGGTCATAACCCCGCCATGAAGATCGTGGTGCTGACGGGGTTTGCCTCCATCGCCACCGCCGTCGAGGCAATCAAGCTCGGAGCCTGCCACTATCTGGCCAAGCCCTCCAACACCGACGATATCGAAGCAGCCTTCCAGCGCAGCGACGGCGACGCCAGCGTGCCGATGACACAGACCCCGACCTCCATCAAGAATCTTGAATGGGAACGCATCCATGAGACGCTGGTGGAGACGGAGTTCAACATTTCCGAAACCGCGCGCCGCCTCGGCATGCATCGACGCACCCTGGCGCGCAAGCTGGAGAAACGGCGGCTGAAGTGAGGGATTATCCTGCTCTCCTCTCACGCACGGTATAGGCCAGCCCGCCGAGTGCCATGAGGGCGAGAGCGAACCAGGTCAATGCGTAGACCAGATGGTTGTTGGGCAGGTCGACCACCGTCATGCCGCCGGTCGGAATTTCGCCGGCCTGCCGCCGCTCGGCGTCGATGAAATAGGGCGCCACCGTGCCGAGCCCACGGGCGACGGCGATTTCAGCCACGTCGCGCGAATACCAGCGATCGGCGCCCGGATCATTGCTGCGCAGGAAGGCGCCCCTGGGCTCGCTGAGCCGCAGCAGCCCGGTTACCTCGGCCGGCCGAGCAGCATTGCCGGCCTTGGCGCGCTCCTCCGGCAGCACGAAGCCGCGATTGACGAGCACCAGGAAGCCCTGCTCGGTCTTCAGGGGCGACAACGTCCAGAAGCCGCCTCCCCGCGCGGTGGTGGCCTGCACGAAGACGGGTGGACGGTCCAGAAATTCGCCCGCGAGGCGGATACGGCGATAGGCATCCTTGTCCGCCGCGATGGCGGGCCACGCTTCGGGTCCGGGCGGCGGCGCAGGCTCGGCATGGATACGGGCATCGATGCGGGCGATCAGGCCCTGCTTCCAGCCCAGGCGCTGGACCTGCCAGACGCCCAGCGCGCAAAAGCCCGCAAAGGCGACGATGAGCGCCGCCACCATGACGGTGAAACCACGTCGCGAACGTGGTGGCCGAGCCGGCCGGCCACCCTCTGGAGCAAAGTGCGATGTCTCTGAATCACACTTTCTCTCCGACTCTTCGCTTTGACGCGTTTTCTTAATCGAAAAGTCTGCCAACTTTTCTGGAAAACGCTCAGCGGTCATCGCAGCAGGCTCACGGCATGTTGCGCATGTCATGCGCCGAGATCGGCATCATGTTGTTGACGAGGTGATACATGACCCACAGCGAGCCCGTCAGCGTGATCACCACCAGCACGATGGTGAAGATCAGAGCCATCAGGTTCCAGCCACCCTCGGACTTGGCATCCATGTGCAGGAAATAGATCATGTGCACGACGATCTGGATCACCGCCAGGGAGATCACGATCAGCGAGGTCGCGACCTTCGATTCGAGCGCGCCCGTCATCACCAGCCAGAACGGGATGAAGGTCAGCACCACCGAGAGGCCGAAGCCGATCAGGTAGCTCTTGCGCGAGCCATGCGAGGAGCCATGCCCGTCATGATGGGCGTCTTGGTGCGAGTCTTGGTGGGTGTGGGCGCTCATCGCAGCATCCCCATCAGATAGACATAGGTGAAGACGCCGATCCAGATGACGTCCAGGAAGTGCCAGAACAGGCTCAGGCACATGAGGCGGCGGCGGTTCGCCGTGGTCAGGCCGTAGCGGGCGACCTGCACCATCAAAGTGAACAGCCAGAGAATGCCGGTGGAAACGTGCAGGCCGTGCGTAGAGACCAGCGTGTAGAAGGCGGAAAGGAAGCCACTGCGCTGTGGCGTCGCCCCCTCATGGATCATATGCGAGAATTCGTAGAGCTCGATGCCGACGAAAGCCATACCGAACAACGCGGTGACCAAGAGCCAGGCCTGGGTCGAGCCGACCTTGCTTTCCTGCATCGAGATCATGGCAAAGCCATAGGTGATGGAGGAGAGCAGCAGCATGGTGGTGTTCAACGCCACCAGTTTCAGGTCGAACAGGTCCTTGGGCGAAGGACCGGCAGCGTAATTGCCGCCCAGCACGCCATAGGTGGCGAACAGGATCGCAAAGATCAGGCAGTCGCTCATCAGATAGATCCAGAAGCCGAGCATGGTGCTCGACCCTTCCGGATGATGCGGTTCTTCCGGCAGATGGAAGACCGGCGCTCGGCTTTCCTCGGCCCCTGTCTGCGGCATCAGGATGGTCTGCGACATCAGCGTTCTCCTGCCGCCAGCAGATTTGTGCGGGCATTCTCGGCGGTGGCCACCTCCTCGGCGGGAATGTGGAAGTCGCGGTTGTAGTTGAAGGTGTGAATGATGACCGCAGCCAGCAGGGCAACGAAGCTGGCGATCGCGAGCCACCAGACATACCAGATCATGGCGACGGCGCAGACCGCGCTCAACCCGGCCAGGACGATGCCCGCGCCGGTGTTCTTGGGCATGTGGATGGGCTTGTAGCCTTCCAGTGGCCGCTTGTAGCCGCGGCGCTTCATGTCCTCCCAGGCATCGAGATCATGCACCACCGGCGTGAAGGCGAAATTGTAGGCCGGCGGCGGCGAAGAGGTCGACCATTCCAGCGTGCGCGCGTTCCAGGGGTCGCCGGTGGTATCCTTGAGGGACTCCCGCTTCTTGAAGCTGACATAGAACTGCATCAGCGAAGCGGCGATGCCGATGGCGATCAGACCGGCGCCGCAAGCGGCGATCACGAACCAGATCTGCAGGGACGGATCCTCGAAATGACTGACGCGCCGGGTCACACCCATCAGGCCGAGGATGTAGAGCGGCATGAAGGCGACCCAGAAGCCGATGACCCAGCACCAGAACGAGACCTTGCCCCAGAATGGATCGAGCCGGAAGCCGAAGACCTTGGGGAACCAGTAGTTGATGCCGGCGAACATGCCGAACAGCACGCCGCCGATGATCACATTGTGGAAATGCGCGATCAGGAACAGCGAATTGTGCAGTACGAAGTCGGCTGGCGGCACCGCCAGCAGCACGCCCGTCATGCCGCCGATCACGAAGGTGAGCATGAAGGCCAGCGTCCACATCATCGGCAACTCGAAGCGGATGCGGCCGCGATACATGGTGAACAGCCAGTTGAAGATCTTCGCGCCGGTCGGGATCGAGATCACCATGGTGGTGATGCCGAAGAAGGAGTTCACGCTGGCGCCCGAGCCCATGGTGAAGAAGTGATGCAGCCAGACCAGATAGGACAGGATGGTGATCACCACCGTGGCGTAGACCATCGAGGTGTAACCGAACAGACGCTTGCCGCAGAAGGCCGCCGTCACTTCCGAGAAGATGCCGAAGGCCGGCAGGATGAGGATATAGACCTCCGGATGACCCCAGATCCAGATGAGGTTCACATACATCATCGGATTGCCGCCGAGGTCATTGGTGAAGAAGTTGGTGCCGACATAGCGGTCGAGCGACAACAAGGCGAGCACGGCCGTCAGCACCGGGAAGGCGGCGACGATGAGGACGTTGGTGCACAGCGCAGTCCAGGTGAAGACGGGCATGCGCATCATCGTCATGCCGGGCGCACGCAGCTTGACGATGGTGGCGATCAGGTTGACGCCCGATAACAGCGTCCCCACGCCCGCCACCTGCAGGCCCCAGATGTAATAGTCGACCCCGACATCCGGACTATAGGCGATACCCGACAGCGGCGGATAGGCGAGCCAGCCCGTCTTGGCGAATTCACCGACGAACAGCGACATCATGATGATGGCTGCGCCCGCCGCGGTCATCCAGAACGAGAAATTGTTGAGGAAGGGGAAGGAGACGTCGCGCGCGCCGATCTGCAGCGGCACCACGAAGTTCATGAAGCCGGTGACGAAGGGCATCGCCACGAAGAAGATCATGATGACGCCATGCGCCGTGAAGACCTGGTCGTAGTGATGCGGCGGCAGATAGCCCTGGGATCCGCCGAAGGCGAGCGCCTGCTGCAGGCGCATCATGATCGCGTCGGAAAAACCGCGCAGCAGCATGACCAGCGCCAGCACGATATACATAACGCCGATGCGCTTGTGATCGACGCTGGTGAACCATTCGCGCCATAGATAGCCCCAGGCGCGGAAATAGGTCAGGACCCCGAGAAGGCCGAGGCCGCCGATGGCGACACCAATGAAGGTTACGACCAGTATCGGCTCGTGATAGGGGATGGCTTCCAGTGTAAACCGACCGAAGATCGGGCTGACTGCAACCGTTTCAGAAGACATGGGTATCCGCTCTTGAATGAGGTTGCACTTAACCGGGCTGGGCAGCGGAGAGCTGCGACGGCTGGCTGGAGGCAGACGGGATGGAAAGGCTGGCGCCGGTGAGGCCGGCGGGCTTGGGACTCAACGCCGGAACGCCGCGCTTCCAAGTATCGAGCGCACCGGACCGCGGCACCTCGCAATAGGAGGAAACGAAATAGGGTTCGGGGCCGAACACCGCGCCACGGCGGGCATATTTGTCGTAGAGCAGCGGGCGGACATTGTTGATGCCTTCCTTGCCGAGGCCCCCCTGAGCATCGACCGACATCATCTTGTCCATGCACATCTTGTTGGCGTCGACGCACATGTTCAGGATGGCGTGATAGAGGTCATCGGCGACGGAACTGTAATGGCGCACGGGCACGTTCTGGCTCGGCTTCTCCAGAGCGAGATAGGCCGGGCGGTCGAGGGCGCCGGCATCGCCGGCACGGACCTTGGCGACCCACTGGTCGAAGCCGGCCTGGTCGAGCCCATGGAAGCGGAAGCGCATGCCCGAGAAGCCCGCGCCGCTGTAATTGGACGAGATGCCTTCATATTCTCCGGGTGCGTTGATCACCGCGTGCAGCTTGGTCTCCATGCCCGGCATGGCATAGATCATGCCTGCCAGGGCCGGCACATAGAAGGAGTTCATCACGGCCGAGGCGGTGATCTTGAAATTGATCGGCCGGTCGACCGGCGCCGCCATCTCGTTGACGCTGGCCACGCCATATTCGGGGTAGATGAACAGCCATTTCCAGTCGAGCGCGACGACCTGGACCTCCAGAGGCTTGACCTCCTTGGTCACCGGCCTGCCCGCGGCCACGCGTTCGAGCGGCCTATAGGGGTCGAGCAGATGCGTTCCGGTCCAGGTGATCGCCCCCAGAATGATGACGATCAGCAGCGGCGCCGCCCAGATCACCAGCTCAAGCTGGGTGGAATGGTCCCAATCGGGCTCATAGCGCGCCGCCTTGTTGGACTGGCGATAGCGCCAGGCGAACAGCACCGTCAGCGCCATCACCGGTATGATGATCACCAGCATCAGCACAGTAGAGAACACCAGGAGATCGCGCTGCTGGGCGGCGATGTCGCCTGACGGGCTGAGCACCACGGCATTGCAGCCCGCGAGCAGGCCCATAAGAGGCAGGGCCAGGGCGAGGCGCGCAAGCTTGCGCAAGCGGACGGAGCTAAGGAACGGCATTCGGGATAGCATTCGCATGTCGTGCCGATACGCCTCCGGTTCCAGGCTGCCCATTGGACATTTTGTCCAATGACAATATCATCGTGAAGACGGCAATAGGTACGCAAGGGACCCCCATACTGCACGGCTTCCGTCGAGCGGGCTAGGGTCTTTGGACAGGTATGGGTTCGGACAGGGTGCGAGCGATCCTGGCAGATGATGTCCGCACTTGCCTAGCAAGTGCGTGGGAGCGCGGAGACGCAAGCTCGGTGGCTTGCTGCGATGCGCGCGCCCCTCGTCGGTCAAAAGTGCCCCGGAGGCGGTGAGGTGAACAAGGACCATCTGCAGTGTCGCAACATGCGCCAAAGGCAGATGTCTTGGAGGCAGATGTCTTGGAGACAGATGTCTTGGCGCCGCGCTGCTCCTCCCCTATGGTTCTTTTGACCTCATCCTGCTCCAAACCATATCTGTCCAAGGACCCCAGGGGTCTTTGGAGAAAGCCGAGGGACGATGAGCACCACGACTTCCATGCATCCGGCCGGGGCAGCGGGCCAGCACGGCGCCAGGCGCCACACCATCACGCCGAGCGAGATCGCCATCGGCGTGATCATCGGCCGGACGTCGGAATATTTCGACTTCTTCGTCTATGCCATCGCCTCCGTGCTGGTGTTCCCCAAGCTTGCCTTCCCGCATCACGATGCGCTGACGGGCATGCTCTATTCCTTCGCGATCTTCGCTCTCGCCTTCATCGCGCGCCCCTTCGGGTCGGCGCTGTTCACCCTGTTCGACCGGCATTATGGCCGCGAGGTCAAGCTGACCATCGCGCTCTTCCTGCTGGGCGGCTCCACCGCGGCGATCGCCTTCCTGCCCAATCACGGCACTGTCGGCGCCTGGGCCGGCGTGCTGCTGGCGCTGCTGCGCATCGGCCAGGGCATTGCGCTCGGCGGCAGCTGGGACGGCCTGCCCGCCTTGCTCAGTTTGAACGCCCCCGAAGGCCAGCGTGGCTGGTGGGCCATGATCCCGCAGCTCGGCGCCCCGCTCGGCCTGATCGTCGCCAGCGGCCTGTTCGCCTTTTTCTACACCACGCTCGATGCGGCGGATTTCATCGACTGGGGCTGGCGCTATCCCTTCTTCGTGGCCTTCGCCATCAATGTGGTGGCGTTGTTCTCGCGGCTGCGCATCGTCGCCACACCCGAATACGACGAGATGTTCCAGAGCCAGGAACTACAGCCCAAGCCGATCCTGGAGACGGTGGGCGCGCAGGGGCGCACCATCATCATCGGCTCCTTCGCGCCACTGGCGAGTTTTGCCCTGTTCCACATGGTGACGGTGTTCCCGCTCGCCTGGGTGGTGCTGGAAACCAACGAAAGCCCGGTCCAGTTCCTGGTGATCGAGATTTTCAGCGCCCTGTTCGGCCTCGCCGCCATCGTCGCCTCCGGCCCGATCGCCGACCGCTTCGGCCGGCGCAACCTCATCGCCGTCTGCGCCATGGCGATCGCCATCTATTCGGGCTATGCGCCGCAATTGCTGAACGGCGGCCAGACGGGCGAGCTCATCTACATGATCGGCGGCTTCATCCTGCTCGGCCTCACCTTCGGCCAGGTCTCGGGCGCGGTGAACATGAACTTCCCGATCCAGTATCGCTACACCGGTGCGGCCCTGACCTCGGATCTCGCCTGGTTGTTCGGCGCCGGCTTCGCACCCTTCGTCGCACTGGCGCTGGCGACATGGTTCGGCCTCGCCTCCGCCGGCGTCTACCTGCTCTCGGGTGCGGTCTGCACGCTGATGGCGCTATGGATCAACCTCGAAAGCATCCGCCAGGGCACGCAGGATCCGAAGGATTGAGTTCTGATCCCGGCCTAGCTGAGATGGCCGTGCCTGGTTCGGTTCGAATCGACTAGCCCGGCCTTCTCAAAGGCATGTCAAAGACAAGATTGGCTCTGTAAGCGGGGTTCTCCCCGCCCAAATGCCGCGCAGCGTGATCTCTATCGGTCAATCGTAATCCACCTTCGGATACCAATGGGCATCTCGTCCCTCCGGCGTGGTGTCCAACACATTCCAAAGCGGCGTCAGGTCGGGCGCGCCACGCGGGTCCTGGCCCGGATCGGCCGTCACGCCACCCATCTCGCCGCCCCAGAAATGGCGAATGGAGCCGTCTCGCCGGGTAAAGACATTGTAGCCCGGATAGTCGCCATCCGAGCGCCAGGTCCCAAAATCGCGACCGAACTCGGCCGTTGTGTCGCTGTAGAGCGGCAAATGCCGCCAGCCGCGCTCACGCTTGAAATCGAGCAACCGCTCGATCGGGGCGCGGGCGACGACCGCGAGCGCAGCCCGCTGCTGGATATCCTGCGCATTACCCGCCAGCGCGCCGAGAAGCGCCGTGCACATCGGGCACGGGCGTTTGCGCTCGGGACCGAACATGTAGTTGTAGACGATCAAGCTTTCATGCTTGCCGAACAGATCGGCGAAGCGGACGGGGCCATTCTCTCCTTCGAACACATAGTTTTTTTCGACGGGGGCGCCCGGTGGCAATGCACGGCGCATCTCGGCCACGCGTTCAATGCGGCGGCGAAGTTCGATTTCCTCTGCAAGCAGAGCAGTTCGGGCACGGCGATACGCCTCGCTTTCATTCGGGATCCGGGCCTGGTTGAGAGCGGCCAGTTCGGTGGCGGGCTTCAGTCTGCCAACATCCGCAGTCATGCGATCCTCCTCGATTGCCGTCGATGACGCTACGCTCCAAGGACGTTTCTCAACGCGCAGACCCGACAACCCGGTTCCATTTTTAAAGCCAGCCACGCATTGGTGGGCCTGGTGGGTTATTCCAGTCGTGCGGCTACGGCCGTGGTGCCATTGGCTATCGAGGGCCGAGTTGCTGCAGTTCCGTTCCAGCGTGCGGCCCCAATGCAAAAGCGGGCCCGAAGGCCCACTTTCTCGTTTCGGCTTGCTGTAATTCCTTACGCCGCCCTGGCATTTACCGCCTGACCGCCGATGACCAAGCCCGAGCCTGTAGCGCCGATCTCGATGGTCACGCCGTCCTTCACCTTGCCGGAGAGGATCATCTCGGCCAGCGGATCCTGCACCAGGCGCTGGATCGTGCGCTTGAGCGGACGGGCACCATAGGCCGGGTCGTAGCCCTTGTCGGCAAGATAGGTCCTGGCGGCATCGTCGAGATGCAGCGTGATCTTGCGTTCGTCGAGCAGCTTCTGCAGCCGGGCCATCTGGATATCGACGATCGCGCCCATCTGCGCCTTCTTCAGGCGGTGGAACAGAATGATCTCGTCGACACGGTTGAGGAACTCCGGCCGGAAGTGGCTGCGCACCACGCTCATCACCTCCTCGCGCACCTTGTCCGAATCCTCGCCCTCCTTCTGGCTGACCAGATATTCGGCGCCGAGATTGGAGGTCATGATGATCAAGGTGTTGCGGAAGTCGACCGTACGGCCCTGCCCGTCCGTCAGTCGCCCGTCATCAAGCACCTGCAGGAGGACATTGAAGACATCGGGATGGGCCTTCTCGATCTCGTCGAACAGCACGACCTGATAGGGCCGGCGCCGCACGGCTTCGGTGAGGGCGCCGCCCTCGTCATAGCCGACATAGCCCGGAGGCGCGCCGATGAGCCTGCTCACCGAGTGCTTCTCCATATATTCGGACATGTCGAGGCGGATCATCGCCGTATCGTCGTCGAACAGGAAGCTTGCCAAAGCCTTGGTCAGTTCGGTCTTGCCGACGCCTGTCGGGCCCAGGAAGATGAGGGAGCCGATCGGCCGGTTGGGATCCTGCAGGCCGGCGCGGGCGCGCCGGACCGCGGTCGCGACCGCCTGCACGGCTTCGCCCTGACCGATCACCCTGGCTCCCAGCACGTCCTCCATGCGCAGGAGCTTGTCCTTCTCGCCCTCCAGCATCCGGTCGACGGGCACGCCCGTCCAGCGCGAGACCACCTGCGCGACATGATCCGCCGTCACGGCCTCCTCGACCATGCTGACCTTGCCTTCGGACGCCTCGACCTCCGTCAGCTCCTTTTCGAGCTTGGGGATGATGCCATAGGTCAATTCGCCCGCGCGCTGGTACTCGCCGCGGCGCTGGGCCTCGGCCAGTTCGTTCTTGGCCTTGTCGAGCTGGCCCTTGAGATCGGCGGCAAGGCCGAGCTTGTCCTTCTCGGACTTCCAGCGCTGGGTGAGCTCGGACGAACGCTCTTCCAGATCGGCCAGCTCCTTTTCGAGCTTGGTGAGACGGTCCTTGGAGGCGTCGTCATTCTCGCGCTTGAGGGCTTCCTGCTCGATCTTGAGCTGGACGATGCGCCGGTCGAGCTCGTCGAGCTCCTCGGGCTTGGAATCCACCTGCATGCGCAGCCGCGAGCCGGCCTCGTCGACAAGGTCAATGGCCTTGTCGGGCAGGAAGCGGTCGGTGATGTAGCGGTTGGAGAGCGTTGCCGCCGCCACGATGGCGCTGTCGGTGATGCGCACCTTGTGGTGCTGCTCATACTTCTCCTTCAGGCCGCGCAGGATGGAGATGGTGTCCTCCACCGTGGGCTCCTCGACGAAGACGGGCTGGAAACGCCGCGCCAAGGCCGGGTCCTTCTCGACATGCTTGCGATATTCGTCGAGCGTGGTGGCGCCGACGCAGTGCAGCTCACCGCGCGCCAGAGCGGGCTTGAGCAGATTGGAGGCGTCCATCGCCCCCTCGCCCTTGCCTGCGCCGACCAGCGTATGCATCTCGTCGATGAACAGGATGATCTCGCCATCGGCGGAGGTCACCTCGTTCAGGACAGCCTTCAAGCGCTCCTCGAACTCACCGCGATATTTGGCGCCGGCGATCAGCGCACCCATGTCGAGCGCCAGGAGAGCCTTGTCCTTCAGGCTTTCGGGCACGTCGCCATTGACGATGCGCAGCGCCAGGCCCTCGACGATCGCCGTCTTGCCGACGCCGGGCTCGCCGATCAGCACCGGGTTGTTCTTGGTGCGCCGCGACAGCACCTGGATGGTGCGGCGGATCTCCTCGTCGCGGCCGATCACCGGATCGAGCTTGCCCTCGCGAGCGTCGATGGTGAGGTCGCGGGCATATTTCTTCAGGGCGTCATAGGCGTTCTCGGCCGTGGCGCTATCGGCGGTGCGGCCCTTGCGCAGGGCCTCGATCGCCTTGTTGAGGTTTTGCGGCGTCGCGCCGGCAGCCGCCAGTGCCTTGCCGGCCTCTGTATCCTTTTCGACGGCGAGCGCCAGCAACAGCCGCTCGACCGTGACGAAGCTGTCGGAGGCCTTGTCGGCCGCCTTCTCAGCAGCCTCGAACACGCGGGCAAGCCCCGGCGTCAGATAGACCTGGCCAGCGCCGGTCCCCTGCACCTTGGGCAGCTTCTTCAAGGCAGCCTCGACGGCGTTCAGTGCCTGGCGCGAATTGCCGCCTGAGCGGTCGATCAGGCCCGCCGCCAGTCCCTCGGGATCATCGAGCAGGACTTTCAGGAGATGTTCGGGAGCAAATTGCTGATGCCCCTCGCGCAGCGCCAACGATTGCGCCGACTGAACAAAGCCTCTGGCACGTTCGGTATAGCGTTCAAAATTCATTCTCTATCCCTTCCAGCACGCCCGAAGACCCGTAGCATCGTCCAGGCGCCATACAGATTTGCGAACCCCGCAGGCATTCGCTGAGAATGATGTGGGGAGCCGGGTCGAAGCTACAAGAGGTATGGAAACAAGAGTCTGAGCCAGATCAAGAAAGAAGCCAAGCGGGGCGTCTCACCCGCTCGCACTACCGCGCCGAACGACCGGGAAGCATGCGCGTCAGGACATCGTCGCCCCGGACATAATGATGCCAGAGCGCTGCAACGGCGTGGAGGCCGGCCAAGACCAGGATCGCATCGGCGCATAGCTCGTGCGCGTCCTTGACCAGAAATGCCGGACCGCGATCGGGGACCATGGGCGCGGGTATGGTGAACAGGCCAAAAAAAGTAAGAGCATCTCCACGCAACCAGGTGAGAGTGATGCCGAGGCCGACGATACCGACCATCAGGAGATAAAGAAGGAGATGGGCACCCTTGGCCATTGCCATCTCGGCACCGGACATCGTCGAAGGCAGCGGGGGAGTTCCGAGCGCCAGGCGGGCGACGAGCCTGGCGGCAATCAGAGCCGTGAGCAGGAGGCCCAGCGAAATGTGGCTCCACCAGGCCAGGGCCCGGCCCGGATCGCCCTTCGCGAAGAACAAGCCGTTATAGGTAAGGCCATAGCAGGCCAGCACCAGTAGAAAGATCGCCCAATGCAGGGCCTTCTGGATGGGACGATATGATGAAGAAGGCATGGCTGGGCTCCAGATTAGATAAATTCTAATCTGTACAAGAGTGCGGCGGCGATATGGCGCTGGTGGTTTCCGCCGATTAATTTTGCGTCGCGCAGTTTTTCTGTCGGCCCTTGATCATCCCATCGGTCTATGCCCCTATTCCCGTCTCGAACCGGTATGGGGCACGGCGATGGCGGCTTCAGGCAAGGACGGGCCTGGAGCGGCCCGCGGCGTAGCGCGCCGGCGCAGTGCAAAATCAATGGGAACGAGAACCTTGATCAAGAATTCCTCGCGTGTCGGCCCGGGAAAGCCGCAGGTGGTGGTGCTGGTGGGCGCCACGGGCGACCTCTCTCGCCGCAAGCTGCTGCCGGGCCTGTTCCATCTCGCCAGCGCCGGCTTCATTCCCGGCTGCCGCATCATCGGCGTCTCGCTCGACGAGATCGATGCCGACGGCTTTCGCGCCATCGCGCGCGACTCCCTGGACAAATTCTCCACCCGCAAGGTCAGCCAAGCTGATTGGGAAGCCTTCGCCGCCAGTCTCGATTATGTGCCGATCAGCGCCGGCGCGGGGCCGGTGAAGGAAGCGGTGGCACGGGCCGAGGCGGAACTCGGCCCCGAGGCCCGGCGCGTGCATTATCTTTCCGTGCCGCCCAACGCCGCGCTCTCGGCCGTGCAGATGCTCTCGGAGGCCGGTCTGGTCGATCGCTGCCGCATCATCATGGAAAAGCCGTTCGGCACCGATCTCGCCAGCGCCGTCGCCCTCAACGCCCGTCTGCACGAGGTCTTCCACGAGAGCCAGATCTTCCGCATCGACCACTTCCTCGGCAAGGAGCCGGCCCAGAACATCCTGGCCTTCCGCTTCGCCAACGGCCTGTTCGAGCCGATCTGGAACCGCAATTTCATCGATCACGTCCAGATCGACGTGCCTGAGACATTGGGACTTTCAACCCGCGCCGCCTTCTACGAATCCACCGGCGCCTATCGTGACATGGTGGTGACGCATCTGTTCCAGATCCTCGCCTTCATGGCGATGGAGCCGCCGACCGCGCTGGAGCCGCAGCCGATCTCGGAAGAGAAGAACAAGGTGTTCCGCTCCATGGTGCCGATCGACCCGCGTGACGTGGTGCGCGGGCAATATCTCGGCTATCGCGAGGAACCGGGCGTCGACCCCGAAAGCGACACCGAGACCTTCATCGCCCTCAAATGCGCCATCGACAATTGGCGCTGGGCCGGCGTGCCCTTCTATTTACGCACCGGCAAGCGCTTGGCCGAGGGCCAGCGCATCATCTCGATCGCCTTCCGCGAACCGCCCAAGAGCATGTTCCCGGCGGGCTCGGGCGTAGGCGCGCAAGGCCCTGACCACCTCACCTTCGACCTCGCCGACGCCTCCAAGGTTTCGCTCTCCTTCTACGGCAAGCGCCCCGGCCCGGGCTTTCGGCTCGACAAGCTCTCCCTGCAATTCGCCCTCAGCGAAACAGGCCTGATCGGTGACGTGCTGGAGGCCTATGAGCGCCTGATCCTCGACGCCATGCGCGGCGACCACACGCTGTTCACCACGGCCGAGGGCATCGAGCGCCTCTGGGAAGTCTCCCAGCCTTTGCTGGAGAACCCGCCGCCCGTGCGTCTCTACGACCAGGGGAGCTGGGGCCCGAAA
Organism: Labrys sp. KB_33_2; assembly: GCF_052114505.1. Taxonomy (NCBI): domain Bacteria; kingdom Pseudomonadati; phylum Pseudomonadota; class Alphaproteobacteria; order Hyphomicrobiales; family Xanthobacteraceae; genus Labrys; species Labrys sp. KB_33_2. The sequence goes on from NZ_JBFREW010000035.1 coordinate 17,756, forward strand.
TCCATCCATCAGCTCATCGCCCCCAATGCCTGGCGCCTGCCTTTCGAGCGAGTGTGGCGCAAGCCGGAGGGGAAGGGATGAGGCACTGGGCCAAACGTCCACCTTCATAACGCACGAAGCGCTCGACCGCCGGCAAACTGCCGGGTTGCACCGTCCTCCCGCCGATTGACCTGGTCGGACGAATAAGCTCTGTTGCCCGCGTGCCGGGGCCTGATCTCTCGGCCAAACCGTAACAAACGCCGACAGAGCGGGAACCGAGGGAGGACATTGGGTCCATGAAAATTGTCAATTTGAGCTTGCTGGCGGGCGCCGCCATTCTGGCGGGTCTGGCGACAGCGCAGGCCGACCCCGTCAAGATCAGCGTCTCGGCCGAGCCGATCCCGCCCTTCTTCTCGCTGGACGGCCAGGGCAACTGGCAGGGCTTTCTGCCCGACTATGCCAAGGCTGTGTGCAAGCAAGCCAAGCTCGATTGCGTGGTGGTGGCCACCGCCTGGGACGGTATCATGCCGGCGCTCCTCGCCAAGAAGATCGACGTGATCTGGGCCGGCATGTCGATCACGCCCGAGCGGCAGAAGCAGATCGCCTTCACCATCCCGATCTACAACACGCCGGTGGAGTTCATCGGCAACAAGGACGACAAGTTCGAATTTGTGCCTGGTGGCCTCAAGGGCAAGGCGGTCGGCGTGCAGACCAGCACCATCCACGCCCAATATGTGCAGAAGGCCTATCCGGACGCCGAGATTCGCAACTACGCCACGCTCGATGCCGCCATGGCGGATTTGGCGGCCGGGCGCATCGAGCTGGTACTGGGCGATGCCGATTCCGTTGGCCCGTTCCTGGAAGGCAAGGACGGCGCCTGCTGCGATTCCAAGGGCTTCCCCAAGGATCCCCTGTTCGAAGGCGGTATCGGCGGCGGCCTCCGCAAGGAGGACACCGAGCTGAAGACCAAGCTCGATGCCGGCATCAAGGCGGTCTATGCCAGCGGCGAGTTCAAGCAGATCGCCGGGAAGTACTTCAAATACGATATCGGCATGCCGCCCAAGTGAGAAACATCGCCTTCTCCCCTTGCGGGAGAAGGTCCCGGCAGGGGGATGAGGAGTGTCAGCCCAAGCCTAGCGCATCGGACATTTAATCGTACGCATATCCAGCGGCGTTAAGATAGTTCCAGCATTCTTTTGGGCTGAAGAGATCGCAGATATCGCCGATTGCGTTCCAGAGTTGTTCGAAAGTTCGAGCGGCAGCCGCCCTCAGATGGGCTTTG
>NZ_JBFREW010000036.1:0-17616 GCF_052114505.1 Labrys sp. KB_33_2
ATCTGGTCATACGCCGTGAACGTCGCACCGCCCGTCTCGGCAAGCACCTTCGTGATCGCCGCTGTCAGCGACGTCTTGCCATGGTCAACGTGACCAATCGTGCCGATGTTGCAGTGCGGCTTGTTGCGTTCAAATTTCTCTTTGGCCATCGGGGCCTCCTTCACCTGTCGCCGAAACGGCGGATGAAACTCAAATCAAGGGGATCAGGCGTACTTCGCCTGGATTTCAGCAGCGACGTTGGACGGCGCCTGTTCGTAATGATCGAACTGCATCGTGTAGCTGGCGCGGCCCTGGGTAAAGGAACGCAGCTGGTTGACGTAGCCGAACATGTTCATGAGCGGAACCATGGCGTTCACGACATTCGCGTTGCCGCGCATGTCCTGGCCCTGGATCTGTCCACGCCGGGAGTTGAGATCGCCGATGACCGAGCCGGTATATTCTTCCGGGGTAACGACTTCGACCTTCATGATCGGCTCGAGCAGGACCGAATGGCCCTTCTGCAAACCTTCACGAAGAGCGGCGCGCGAGGCGATTTCGAAGGCCAGAGCCGACGAGTCGACTTCGTGGAAGGCACCGTCGATCAGCGTGACCTTGACGTCGACAACCGGGAAGCCGGCGACGATGCCCGCACCCAGAACCGAGTTGAGGCCCTTTTCGACGCCGGGAATATATTCCTTGGGCACCGAACCGCCGATGATCTTCGATTCGAATTCGAAGCCCTTGCCGGGTTCGTTCGGCTCGACGACGAACTTGACGCGAGCGAACTGGCCGGTACCGCCGGTCTGCTTCTTGTGGGTGTAGTCGATCTCGGCCTTCTTGGTGATCTTCTCGCGGAAGGCCACCTGCGGCGCGCCGACATTGACCTCGACCTTGTGGGTACGACGCAGAATGTCGACCTTGATGTCGAGATGGAGTTCACCCATGCCCTTGATGATGGTCTGGCCGGATTCCTGATCGGTCGACACACGGAAGGACGGATCCTCCGAAGCGAGCTTGATCAGGGCCAAAGCCATCTTTTCCTGGTCCGCCTTGGTCTTGGGTTCCACGGCCATCTCGATGACGGGCTCGGGGAATTCCATGCGTTCCAGGATGACGGGCTTGTTGGGATCGCACAGGGTGTCGCCGGTGCGGGTGTCCTTGAGGCCAACCAAGGCGACGATGTCGCCAGCATAGGCTTCAGCGATTTCCTCGCGGTTGTTGGCATGCATGAGTACCATGCGGCCGACACGCTCGGTCTTCTCGCGGGAGGAGTTGAGCAGCGAGACGCCCTTCTCGAGCTTGCCCGAGTAGATGCGGCAGAAGGTCAGGACACCATACTGGTCGTCCATGATCTTGAAGCCGAGAAGAGAAAGAGGCTCGGAGTCCGAAGACTTGCGCTCGATTTCTTCTTCGGTCTCCGGGTCGATGCCCTTGATGGCCGGCACGTCGACAGGCGACGGCAGATAGTCGACCACGGCATCAAGAAGGGTCTGTACGCCCTTGTTCTTGAAGGCGGAACCAGCGAGAACCGGATAGAAGGCGCCCGTGAGGACGGCCTTGCGGATCAGACGCTTCAGCGTCGCTTCATCCGGCTCCTGGCCATCGAAGAAGGCAGCGAGAACCTCGTCATCGAGTTCCACAGCAGCTTCGATGAGCATGTTGCGGTACTCGACGGCCTTCTCGACCATGTCTTCCGGGATCGGCAGATCGGCGTCGAACTCGGCGCCCAGCGATTCACCCGACCAGATCACGGCCTTCATGCGAACGAGATCGATGATGCCCTTGAAGTTCGACTCCGAACCGATCGGCAGCTGAATGGCGATCGGCTTGGCGCCAAGGCGCTTCACGATGTCGTCGAGGCACTTGTAGAAGTCGGCGCCCGTCTTATCCATCTTGTTGGCGAAGACGATACGCGGAACCTTGTACTTGTCACCCTGGCGCCAGACGGTCTCGGTCTGAGGCTCGACGCCTTGGTTGGAGTCGAGCACGCAGACGGCACCGTCGAGCACGCGCAGCGAACGCTCGACTTCGATGGTGAAGTCGACGTGACCGGGGGTGTCGATGATGTTCAGGCGCTTGCCGGCCCACAGAGCGGTCGTCGCGGCGGACGTGATCGTGATGCCGCGCTCCTGCTCCTGGGTCATGAAGTCCATGGTGGCGGCGCCGTCATGGACTTCGCCGATCTTGTGGGACTTGCCGGTGTAGTAAAGGATCCGCTCGGTCGTCGTGGTCTTACCGGCGTCGATATGCGCCATAATACCAAAGTTGCGGTAGTCCTCGATCGCGTGGGTGCGGGCCATCGTGTGATCCTCAGTCCTGTCTTCCGGCTTACCAGCGGTAATGCGAGAAGGCGCGGTTGGCTTCCGCCATCCGGTGCGTGTCTTCGCGTTTCTTCACGGCGTTGCCGCGATTGTTGGAGGCGTCGAGCAGCTCGCCCGACAGCTTCTCTTCCATGGTCTTCTCGTTGCGGTTACGGGCCGCGCTGAGGATCCAACGGATGGCGAGAGCCTGGCGGCGCTCCGGACGAACTTCGACCGGGACCTGATAGGTCGCACCACCAACGCGGCGGGAGCGAACCTCGATCGCCGGGGCGACATTCGACAAGGCAGTCTGGAACACCGTGATCGGGCTCTGCTTGGCCTTGGCTTCGATGGTGTCGAAAGCGTCGTAGACGATCTTCTCGGCAACCGACTTCTTGCCATCATACATGATGGCATTCATGAACTTGGTCACGACGAGATCACCGAACTTCGGATCCGGAATGATCTCACGCTTTTCTGCACGATGGCGACGGGACATGGTGAAATCTTCCCTTACTTCGGACGCTTCGCGCCGTACTTCGAACGGCGCTGCTTACGGTTCTTGACACCCTGGGTATCGAGAACGCCGCGGAGAATGTGATAGCGGACGCCGGGCAAATCCTTCACGCGGCCGCCGCGGATCATGACCACGGAATGCTCCTGAAGGTTATGGCCTTCGCCGGGGATGTAGCCGATGACCTCGAAGCCATTGGTGAGACGCACCTTGGCAACCTTACGCAAAGCCGAGTTCGGCTTCTTCGGAGTCGTCGTATACACACGAGTGCACACACCGCGCTTCTGCGGGCATGCTTCCAGGTGGCGCGCCTTCTCGCGATACACTTTCGGTTCGCGCGGCTTGCGGATCAGCTGGCTAATGGTTGGCATCGTTCGCCCTTCAACATCGATTAGTACGCCCCTACGAACGCACTGCTTTGCCCTGCGTGAGCAATCACGCAAAACGAAACCGCGCCAGCTTCCCTATTAGGGGATGCAAGCGCGACACCCACAGAGGATCGCAACGCAGAGCGTACGATCATGACCGGAACTGTGTCTGGTAGCCCGGAGGCAGCGTTTAAGCGATCAGTTCCGCGTCTTGTCGACTGCAGGAACAATACGGCTTACGGCCCGCCCTGAAAGTGATGTGGTCTTTAACTGCCGACTCGCCTCTCGTCAAGCGCGAAGCGTGTCAAATTTACCAATAAATGAGGTTTTTGAGCCGATAGGGCCTTTCGCATAGCCCCTTTGCCGTTTTGCATGACTTCAGGCTTCGGGTCTGCCCCTCCCTCGTCATGATCACGGCTCCCTCAAAGACGAAAGGGCGGCTCTTGCAAGCCGCCCTCCCATTCAACCGATCGGTTGAATTTTCTTACTCCGCCGCGGGCAATGCCACGACTTCGGCTTCGGCCGCCGGCGTAGCCGGAACACCGGCCTCGGCCTGCTTCTGCTGCAGGATGAGATCGTCGCGGCGCTTGGCGATCTCGCGGACCCGAGCAACCTGGGCGCCAGTACCGGCCGGGATGAGGCGGCCGACGATGACGTTCTCCTTGAGGCCCTCCAGCGTATCCGACTTGCCGTTGACGGCAGCTTCGGTGAGCACGCGGGTGGTTTCCTGGAAGGAGGCCGCCGAGATGAACGAACGCGTCTGCAGCGAAGCCTTGGTGATGCCGAGCAGCACCGGATGGCCCACCGCAGGCTTCCTGCCCTCCTCGACCGCCTTGAGGTTGGCCTCTTCGAACTCGATGCGGTCGACCTGCTCGCTGGGCAGGAACTCGGTCTCACCGGCGTCGGTGACCTCGATCTTCTGCAGCATCTGCCGGACGATCACTTCGATGTGCTTGTCGTTAATCTGCACGCCCTGCAGGCGGTAGACTTCCTGGATTTCGTTGACCAGGTAGGCCGCCAGTTCCTCGACGCCCTTGACCGCCAGAATATCGTGCGGAGCCGGGTTACCATCGACGATGAAGTCACCCTTCTCGACGACGTCGCCGTCCTGGAGATGGATGTGCTTGCCCTTCGGGATCAGATATTCGACCGGCTCCTGATCAGCCTCATGCGGCTGGATCACGAGACGACGCTTGTTCTTGTAGTCGCGACCGAACTGGATCGTGCCGGTGATTTCGGCGATGATCGCCGCATCCTTCGGACGACGAGCCTCGAACAACTCGGCCACGCGCGGCAGACCGCCCGTGATGTCGCGGGTCTTGGCGCTCTCCAGCGGCACGCGGGCGATGACGTCGCCGGCATTCACCTTCGAGCCTGGATCGACCGAGATGACGGATTCGGCCGCCAGGAAGTAGCGGGCGTCGCCGCCGCGCGACAGCTTGGCGATCTTGCCGTCGCCGCCCTTGATCACCAGGGCCGGACGCAGATCCGCCGAGCGGCTCGACGTCCGCCAGTCGGAGACCACGCGCTTGGTGATGCCGGTCGACTCGTCGGCACTCTCGTTAACCGAGATGCCGTCGACCAGATCCTCATAGCCGATCACACCATCGAGTTCGGTGATCACCGGGCGGGTGTAGGGATCCCACTCGGCGATACGCTGGCCGCGCTTGATCTTGTCACCGTCATCGACCTTGATGCGGGCACCATAGGGGACGCGGTTGACCGAGCGCTCCGTGCCGTCATGGTCGAGGACCACGACAGCCAGGTTGCGGGCCATGGCAATCAGCTCGCCGTCCGTGTTCCGCACCACGTTGCGGTTACGGATCTTGACCGTGCCCTCGAAGGTGGACTCGATGTTCGACTGCTCGTTGATCTGCGCCGCGCCACCGATGTGGAAGGTACGCATGGTGAGCTGTGTACCCGGCTCACCGATCGACTGTGCCGCAATGACACCGACAGCCTCGCCCATATTGACGCGCGTGCCGCGTGCCAGGTCGCGACCATAGCAGGTGGCGCAGACGCCGTTCTTGGTCTCGCAGGTGAGCACCGAACGGATCTTGATCTCCTGCAGGCCCGAGGCACTGATCAGGTCGACCGCCTTCTCGTCGATCATCTCGCCCTTCGGCACGATGACGGTGCCGGTCGAGGGGTCGGTGATGTTCTGAGCCGCAGTACGACCGAGGACGCGAATGCCGAGCGAAGCCACGACCTGGCCCGCATCGACGATCGCACGAACACCGATGCCGCCTTCCGAGCCGCAATCGGTCTCGGTGATGATCGAGTCCTGGGCGACGTCGACGAGACGACGCGTCAGATAACCCGAGTTCGCCGTCTTCAAGGCGGTGTCGGCCAGACCCTTGCGGGCGCCGTGGGTCGAGTTGAAGTACTCGAGCACGGTGAGGCCTTCCTTGAAGTTCGAGATGATCGGCGTCTCGATGATTTCACCCGACGGCTTGGCCATCAGGCCGCGCATGGCGCCGAGCTGACGCATCTGGGCCGGCGAACCGCGGGCCGAGGAGTGCGCCATCATGTAGATGGAGTTGATCGGCTTGTCGCGGCCGCTCTCGTCCTTCTTCACGGCCGAAATGCGGTCCATCATCTCCTTGGCGAGACGATCGGCACACTTGGCCCAAGCATCGACGACCTTGTTGTACTTCTCACCCTGGGTGATCAGGCCGTCATTGTACTGCTGCTCGTAATCCTTCGCGAGAGCGTCGGTCTCGGCCACGATCTTCCACTTGTTCTCCGGCACGACGATGTCGTCCTTGCCGAAGGAGATGCCCGCCTTAAAGGCGTTGGAGAAGCCGAGCGTCATGATGCGGTCGCAGAAGATGACCGCCTCCTTCTGACCCACGTTGCGATAGACGACGTCGATGAGGGCGGAGATTGCCTTCTTCGTCATCAGATTGTTGGCGGCCTCGAAGGAGATCTTGGGATTCTTCGGCAGCAGCTCGGCCAGCTTCACGCGGCCGGGCGTGGTGTCGTAGATCTTGGTGACCTCGTTGCCTTCGGCATCGATGCCCCTCCAGCGCCACTTGATCTTCGAGTGCAGCGTGACGACTCTGTTGTCGATCGCATGATCGAGTTCGCCGACGTTGCCGAACACCATGCCCTGCCCGGGCTCGCCGTCCGACATCAGCGTCACATAATACAGGCCGAGCACGACGTCCTGCGACGGCACGATGATCGGCTGACCATTGGCCGGATGCAGGATGTTGTTGGTCGACATCATCAGCACGCGCGCTTCCAGCTGCGCTTCGAGCGACAGCGGGACGTGCACGGCCATCTGGTCACCGTCGAAGTCCGCATTGAAGGCGGTGCAGACAAGCGGATGCAGCTGGATGGCCTTGCCTTCGATCAGCACCGGCTCGAAGGCCTGGATGCCGAGGCGATGCAGCGTCGGAGCACGGTTGAGCAGCACCGGATGCTCGCGGATGACCTCGTCGAGGATATCCCAGACTTCCGGCTTTTCCTTCTCGACCAACTTCTTGGCCTGCTTGACGGTCGCGGAAAGCCCCTTGGCGTCGAGACGCGAATAAATAAAGGGCTTGAACAGCTCCAGCGCCATCTTCTTGGGCAGACCGCACTGATGCAGCTTCAGCTCAGGACCGACGACGATGACCGAACGGCCGGAATAGTCGACGCGCTTGCCGAGCAGGTTCTGGCGGAACCGGCCCTGCTTGCCCTTGAGCATGTCGGACAGCGACTTCAGCGGGCGCTTGTTGGCGCCGGTGATGACGCGGCCACGGCGGCCGTTGTCGAACAGCGCGTCCACAGCTTCCTGCAGCATGCGCTTTTCGTTACGGATGATGATGTCAGGCGCACGCAGTTCGATCAGCCGCTTCAGACGATTGTTGCGGTTGATGACACGGCGATAGAGATCGTTGAGGTCCGAGGTCGCGAAGCGGCCACCGTCGAGCGGGACGAGCGGGCGCAGATCCGGCGGGATCACCGGCACGGCCGTCAGGATCATCCATTCAGGCTTGTTGCCCGACTGGACGAAGGCCTCGATGATCTTCAGGCGCTTGGCCAGCTTCTTGGGCTTGAGCTCCGAGGTGGACTCGGCGATCTCGACGCGCAGATCCGCCGCGATCTTCTCCAGATCCATGGAGCGCAGCATCTCGCGGATGGCCTCGGCGCCGATCATCGCGGTGAAGCTGTCCTCGCCATACTCGTCCTGAGCGCGCGCATACTCATCCTCAGAGAGGAGTTGACGCTCCTTCAAGGGGGTAAGGCCGGGCTCGATCACAACGTAATATTCGAAGTACAGGATGCGCTCGAGATCCTTGAGCGTCATATCCATCAAGAGGCCGATGCGGCTCGGCAGCGACTTCAGGAACCAGATATGGGCGACGGGCGCAGCGAGTTCGATATGGCCCATGCGCTCGCGGCGGACGCGCGACAGCGTGACTTCGACGCCGCACTTCTCGCAGATGACGCCCTTGTACTTCATGCGCTTGTACTTGCCGCACAAGCACTCGTAATCCTTGATGGGTCCGAAGATGCGCGCGCAGAACAAGCCGTCACGTTCGGGCTTGAACGTACGGTAGTTAATGGTCTCCGGCTTCTTGATCTCGCCGTAGGACCAGGAAAGAATCTTTTCCGGCGAAGCGATCGAGATCTTGATCTGATCGAAGGTCTGCGGCTGCGCTACCGGATTGAAGAGATTCATGACCTCTTGGTTCATGGCCGTCTCCAGGTTTGCGCTAAGGCGGGGCCAACGCCCCTGCCCGCGCGGATAAAAATGGGGGGCGGGTCTTCAGACCCGCCTCATTCGCGGCACGGTCACGGCGGGTCCGAAGACCCGCCTCCCGGGCAATGTCACTCGGCAGCTTCGGCCGGCGGCAGCATCTGGTCGGCGTTGCGCAGGCCGGTGAGCTCGACATTGAGGCCCAGCGAACGCATTTCCTTGACCAGCACGTTGAACGATTCCGGAATGCCCGCCTCGAAGGTGTCGTCGCCGCGCACGATGGCCTCGTAGACCTTGGTGCGGCCCGCCACGTCGTCCGACTTGACGGTGAGCATCTCCTGCAGCGTGTAGGCGGCGCCGTAGGCTTCCAGGGCCCACACCTCCATTTCGCCGAAGCGCTGACCGCCGAACTGCGCCTTGCCACCCAGCGGCTGCTGCGTGACCAGCGAGTACGGGCCGATCGAACGGGCATGGATCTTGTCGTCGACCAGATGGTGCAGCTTCAGCATGTAGATGTAGCCGACTGTCACCTTGCGGTCGAAGGGATTGCCCGTGCGCCCGTCGTAGAGCTGCACCTGACCCGAGGCGTCATGCCCCGCCATCCTGAGGAAGTCGACGATGTCGCTTTCCTTGGCGCCGTCGAAGACCGGGGTCGCGATCGGCACGCCGCGGCGAAGCGTCGAGGACATGTCGACGAGCTCACGCTCGTCCATGGACTCGATCTCTTCATTTTTGCCGTAGATGCGGTCGAGCGTATCCTTGAGCTGCTTGGCCCCCTTGCCCCTCTTATAGGCGTCGATGGCATCGCCAACGAGTTTGCCGAGACCGGCAGCTGCCCAACCCATATGGGTTTCGAGAATCTGACCGACATTCATGCGGCTGGGAACACCGAGCGGGTTGAGCACGATGTCGACCGGCGTGCCATCCTCGAGGAAAGGCATGTCTTCGATCGGCATGATGCGCGAAACCACGCCCTTGTTGCCGTGACGGCCTGCCATCTTGTCACCCGGCTGGATCTTGCGCTTCACGGCGACGAAGACCTTAACCATCTTCATCACGCCGGGCGGCAGTTCGTCGCCACGCTGCAGCTTCTCGACCTTGTCCAGGAAGCGCTGTTCAAGGCGCTTCTTGGATTCGTCGTACTGCTTGCGCATGGCCTCGACCTCGCTCATCAGAGCGTCGTCGGCCACGGCGAAGTTCCACCACTGCGAGCGCGGATACTCCTGCATCACGTCGGCAGTAAGCACCGTCTCCTTCTTGAAGCCCTTAGGCCCGCCGATCGCCGCCTTGCCCTCGAGCAATTCGACGAGACGCTGATAGACGTTGCGGTCGAGGATCGCCTGCTCGTCGTCACGGTCCTTGGCCAGGCGCTCGATCTCTTCGCGCTCGATCGCCTGGGCACGCTCGTCCTTGTCGACGCCGTGGCGGTTGAACACGCGCACTTCGACGATGGTGCCGGTGACGCCCGGGGGAACGCGCAACGAGGTATCGCGCACGTCGGAAGCCTTTTCGCCGAAGATGGCGCGCAGGAGCTTTTCTTCCGGCGTCATCGGGCTCTCGCCCTTCGGCGTGATCTTGCCGACCAGGATGTCGCCGGCCTGCACCTCGGCGCCGATATAGACGATGCCAGCCTCGTCCAGGTTCTTCAGCGCTTCTTCCGAGACGTTCGGAATGTCGCGCGTGATTTCTTCCGGACCCAGCTTGGTATCGCGGGCCATCACTTCGAATTCGTCGATGTGGATCGAGGTGAACACGTCCTCCTTGGCGATGTTCTCGCTGAGCAGGATGGAGTCCTCGAAGTTGTAGCCGTTCCAGGGCATGAACGCGACGAGCACGTTACGGCCGAGCGCCAGCTCGCCGAGTTCGGTCGAGGGACCGTCGGCGATGATGTCACCCTTCTTCACGACGTCGCCGACGCGGACCAGCGGCTTCTGCGTGATGCAGGTCGACTGGTTGGAGCGCTGGAACTTCATCAGGCGGTAGATGTCGACGCCCGACTGGGTCGGATCGAGATCGGCGGTGGCGCGGATAACGATACGCGTCGCGTCGATCTGGTCGACGATGCCGGTGCGGCGGGCGCCGATGGCAGCGCCGGAGTCACGGGCCACCACGCTTTCCATGCCGGTGCCGACGAACGGCGCATCGGCGCGCACCAACGGCACGGCCTGACGCTGCATGTTCGCTCCCATCAGCGCCCGGTTGGCGTCGTCATTCTCGATGAAGGGAATGAGCGCGGCGGCAACCGAAACCAGCTGCTTGGGCGACACGTCCATGTAGTCGACGCGGTCAGGCGTCACCATGACGTTTTCACCGGCATGACGGCAGACCACGAAGTCCTCGGTCAGCCGACCTTCCTGGTCGAGCGGGATGTTGGCCTGGGCGACGTAGTATTTGCCCTCTTCCATCGCCGACAGATAGACGACCTCGGGCGTGACCTTGCTGTCGCGGACGCGACGGTAGGGCGCCTCGATGAAGCCGTATTTGTTGACGCGAGCAAAGGTCGCCAGCGAGTTGATCAGACCGATATTCGGGCCTTCCGGCGTCTCGATCGGGCAGATGCGGCCGTAGTGGGTCGGATGCACGTCGCGCACTTCGAAGCCGGCACGCTCGCGGGTCAGACCACCCGGGCCAAGCGCCGACAAGCGGCGCTTGTGGGTGATTTCCGACAGCGGGTTGGTCTGGTCCATGAACTGCGAGAGCTGCGAAGAGCCGAAGAACTCGCGCACGGCGGCAGCCGCCGGCTTGGCGTTGATCAGATCCTGCGGCATCACGGTGTCGACGTCGACCGAGGACATGCGCTCCTTGATGGCGCGCTCCATGCGCAGAAGGCCGACGCGATACTGATTTTCCATCAGCTCGCCGACCGAGCGCACGCGGCGGTTGCCGAGATGATCGATGTCGTCGATCTCGCCCTTGCCGTCGCGCAGGTCCACCAGCGTCTTGACCACGGCCAGGATGTCGTCCTTGCGCAGCACGCGGACGGTATCCTCGGCATCGAGGTCGAGGCGCATGTTCATCTTGACGCGGCCGACCGACGAGAGGTCGTAACGCTCGGAATCGAAGAACAGCGACTGGAACATCGCCTCGGCGGAGTCGATCGTCGGCGGCTCACCCGGACGCATCACGCGATAGATGTCGAACAAGGCCTCTTCGCGCGAGTTGTTCTTGTCGACCGCCAGCGTGTTGCGGATGTAGCCACCAACCGTGACGTGATCGATGTCGAGCACGGGAATCTCGTCGAAACCCTCGTCGCCGAGCAGCTTCAGGTTCTTCTCGCTGAGCTCGTCGCCAGCTTCCAGATAGACCTCGCCCGTGTTGAGATTGACGATGTCCTCGGCGACGTAACGGCCGATCAGATCCTCATCCGTGACGCGCAGGGCCTTGAGGCCCTTGTCGGCCAGCGCGCGGGCAGAACGCGCCGTCAGTTTCTTGCCGGCTTCAACCACGACTTCGCCGGTATCGGCGTCGATGAGATCGATGGTCGGCTTGACGCCCTTCAGACGGTTCCAGTCATAGGGAACGCGCCAGCCATCCTTGTCGCGGACATAGGTGATGGAGTTGTAGAAGGTACGCAGAATTTCTTCGCCATCCATGCCGAGGGCAAAGAGCAGCGAGGAGACCGGGATCTTGCGGCGGCGATCGATGCGCGCATGCACGATGTCCTTGGCATCGAACTCGATGTCGAGCCAGGAGCCGCGATAGGGAATGATGCGTGCGGCGAACAGGAGCTTGCCCGACGAGTGGGTCTTGCCCTTGTCGTGATCGAAGAACACGCCCGGCGAACGGTGCATCTGGGAGACGATGACGCGCTCGGTGCCGTTGACGATGAAGGTGCCGTTCGAGGTCATGAGCGGCATGTCGCCCATGTAGACGTCCTGCTCCTTGATGTCCTTCACGGAGCGGGCGCCGGTTTCCTCGTCGACATCGAACACGATCAGACGCAGTGTCACCTTGAGAGGCGCAGCAAAGGTCATGCCGCGCTGGCGGCACTCGTCGACGTCATATTTCGGCGCTTCGAATTCGTAGCGGACGAATTCGAGCATCGCCTTGTTGGAGAAGTCCGAGATCGGGAAGACCGACTTGAATACGGTCTGCAATCCCTCATCCGTCCGCCCGCTCTCGGGCTCCAAGACCTGGAGAAACTGGTCGTAGGAAGCCTTCTGAACCTCGATCAGGTTCGGCATCGTCGCGACTTCGCGGATCTTTCCGAAAAACCGGCGGACGCGCTTGCGGGCATTGGTCGTCTGAGCCATGTGGTCCTCGTCCTTTCAAGCAGGCCCGGCACCATTGCACCGATCCTGCAGGCATTTGAATCGCAGGGAAGATTGCCCTCCCCGCCCGGCACAGCGCCGCTGGTGCGGCCCGGTGCTGAAACTGTCGGCCGGATCACCGGCCCTCGCCATTCTCGTCACGGCAGACCGGAAAATCCCGAACGATCTCATCCAATTGGATCGAAATCTCGAAGATTCTCTGGTCCGCCGTTCCGGCATCTGGTGCGCAAGGCCCCAAAACGCCGAAAAGGCCCCGGGGGAAACCCCGGGGCCAAATCGCCTGAAGCAAGCTCGCTTACTTGAGCTCGACCTTGGCGCCGACCTTCTCGAGGGCAGCCTTGATCTTGTCGGCTTCTTCCTTGGCCACGGCTTCCTTGACGGGCTTCGGAGCAGCTTCGACCAGGTCCTTGGCTTCCTTGAGGCCGAGGCCGGTGATCGCGCGGACTTCCTTGATGACCTCGATCTTCTTGTCGCCAGCAGCAGCCAGAACAACGGTGAACTCGGTCTGAGCTTCAGCAGCCGGAGCGGCCGCAGCAGCCGGGCCAGCCGACACTGCAACAGCAGCAGCAGCCGAAACGCCCCACTTCTCTTCCAGGGCCTTGGCGAGGTCAGCGGCTTCCAGAACCGTCAGGCTCGAGAGGTCTTCAACGATCTTTTCAATCTTGGACATTGTCCGTAATCCTTAGTTTAGGTTCGTACCGGTTTATCGGGTTGCGAACGGCCTTACGCCGCTTCGTCTCGCTTGGCATAGGCTCCGAACACGCGAGCCAGCTTGGCAGCCGGTGCGTTGACGACCTGAGCGACCTTGGTAGCCGGGGCCTGGATAAGGCCGATAAGCTTGGCGCGCAGTTCGTCCAGAGACGGCAGAGACGCAAGCGCCTTGACACCATCCTGGTTCAGAGAGGTCTTGCCCATCGCGCCGCCGAGGATAACGAACTTGTCGTTGGCCTTGGCGAAGTCGACGGCGACCTTCGGAGCAGCCACAGGATCGCTGGAATAAGCGATCAAGGTCGGGCCCTTCATGAGGGGCGCGATGGAGGCCACATCCGTGCCATCGAGAGCGATCTTGGCGAGGCGGTTCTTAGCGACCTTCACGGTCGCACCAGCTGCCTTGGCCTGCTTGCGCAGGTTCTGCATCTGGGCGACGGTCAGGCCGGAATAGTGAGCTACGACGACGACGCCAGAAGCCTTGAAGACTTCCTGGAGAACGCCGATGAACTCCTGCTTTTCCGCTCTTTCCACGTTGCTCTCTCCGGTTGCAGCTTTCCCAAATTCAAAGGAAAGCCGACCGTTGCATTTGCCGCCTTAGGGATACCGGCGAACCGGAACCTTGAAAGGCGACGCTCGATTGCCTGTCCCTCGTTATCGGATATGCGTCAAAATGACACATGCCATCACAACGAGCGAGCCGGATCGAACCAATTCACGAGGCAGCCGCGAGGCGGATACCGAAAACCGGTCTTCCCCGTCTATGCAGGCCAAAAGGAGCGCTTTTCAGGGCCTCTCCCGGCGATTAAGCAGGTTTCCCTGCGCCTGCAGTCTCGGACAGGACATGGCCGTCAAGGCTCGAAAACCTTTCCGACCAGCCTACCGTCCAAATTGCTTTGGACAGCAAAAATCCCGGGCTGTTTACACATCCCAGGGTCATGAACCTTTGATCAGTTCAGTGAGAAGCGCGATATAGTCCCTCTTGGCCGAATTGCCAAGGGGGAATTTGCATTGGGAAGGCGCTTTTTCCAAAACGCATCGAAGCGCTTTGGCTTACCGACACCCCAGACTCCCCTATCGGTGATTGAACAACTAAGGCGGCTCGCCAGCATTCCCGCCCCGCCCCCCCCGTTTTGGCGACCTCTCAATGAAACTTCCCGTACCATGGCGCACGATAGTTCGGGATATAGGGCCAATCACGCGGTTGGGACGGCGAAGTTCTGGCAGCGAGCGCATCGTTCGGCGTCAGGAAGAGGCCCCCTAAATCATTGCCATCGTTGATGGCGTAGAAGTGCGCCTCGGAGTCGGCTTGCCGCGAGTTGGCCGTTGACGATCTTGAAGAAGGCGTAGGCTGCATTGCCCCATGGCTGATATTCCTGCGACGCCACGCTTGGCGAGTAGACTACATACCTCTGACCACTGATGTGGCAGGCCACCTGCTGTCATGGCGACACCTCCCAAGAGAGAAAAGAAATCGGCGTCGAAACATGATGATTTTCGAAAATGGCAAGGAGCAGTTGAAGCTAGCTATGTCATAGAAAACCCCGCCGAAGCAGCTTCGGCGGGGTTTTCAAATCGTTCGATGCAAACCGGATCAGGCGCTGAGCACGCTGGCCGGATCGATCTTCACGCCGGGGCCCATCGTCGAGGACAGGGCGACGCGCTGGACATAGGTGCCCTTCGCGCCAGTCGGCTTGGCCTTGACCACGGCGTCGGCGAAAGCCTTGATGTTCTCGGCGAGCTTGTCGGCCGAGAACGAGGCCTTGCCGATAGCGCCATGCACGATGCCGGCCTTCTCGACACGGAACTCGACCGAACCACCCTTCGAAGCCTGCACGGCCGAGGTGACGTCCATGGTCACGGTACCGACCTTCGGGTTCGGCATCATGCCGCGCGGGCCGAGCACCTTACCCAGACGGCCGACCAGCGGCATCATGTCCGGGGTGGCGATGCAGCGATCGAAATCGATCTTGCCGCCATTGACGATCTCGACGAGATCCTCGGCGCCCACCACATCGGCACCGGCAGCGCGGGCTTCGTCAGCCTTGGCGCCGCGGGCGAACACGGCCACGCGCAGCGTCCGGCCCGAACCGTTGGGCAGGTTGCAAACACCGCGGACCATCTGGTCGGCATGGCGGGGATCGACGCCCAGATTCATGGCGATCTCGACGGTTTCGTCGAACTTGGCCTTGGCGCGGTCCTTGATCAGGGCCACAGCCTCATCCAGGCCGTAGAGCTTGATGCGGTCAATGCCTTCCTTGGCCGCGCGAATACGCTTTCCTTGATGTGCCATCATATCACCCGACGATCTCGAGGCCCATCGACTGGGCGGAACCCTTCACCATGGCCATAGCGGCCTCGACCGTATCGCAGTTGAGGTCGGGCAGCTTCTTCTCGGCGATCTCACGGATCTGAGCGATCGTGATCTTGCCAGCCTTGGCGCCCTTGCCGGGGGTCTGTGAACCCGACTTGATGCCGGCAGCTTCCTTGACCCAGTAGGACACCGGGGGAAGCTTCAGTTCGAAGGTGAAGGAACGGTCCTGATAGGCCGTGATGATGACCGGGATCGGCATGCCCTTGGTCATCTGCGCGGTCTTCGCATTGAAGGCCTTGCAGAATTCCATGATGTTCAGGCCGCGCTGACCGAGCGCGGGGCCGATGGGCGGCGACGGGTTCGCGGCGCCGGCCGGAACCTGAAGCTTGACGTAGCCCGTAATTTTCTTCGCCATTTGTTGCTCCTGTGCGGGTTGCCCCGCGGTTATCAGCCATCAAGAGGATGGCAGGCCATCGAGAGGATGGCAGGTGACCATCGAGATGGCCGGAGTTTCGCGGTTCGGTTTCATCGGGCGGCGATCGGCCCGATGTCTCCTCCCGCGTATGGAATCAGGTCAAACCTTCTCGACCTGCCCATATTCGAGTTCGACCGGGGTGGCCCGGCCGAAAATGGAAACCGCCACCTTGAGGCGGGCACGACCCTCGTCGACTTCCTCGACGATGCCGTTGAAGGAAGCGAACGGGCCGTCCGCGACCTTGACCTGCTCGCCGACCTCGAAGCTGACGGAGGGCTTGGGACGCTCGACGCCATCGGCGACCTGCCCCTTGATGCGCTCCGCCTCACGGTCGGGAATCGGCACGGGCTTGGACTTGTCGGCACCCAGGAAGCCGGTGACCTTCGGCGTGTTCTTGATGAGGTGATGCACCTCGTCCGTCAGGTCGCACTTCACCAGCACATAGCCGGGGAAGAACTTGCGTTCGGTGTCGACCTTGCGGCCGCGGCGAACCTCGACGACCTTTTCGGTCGGCACCAGGATCTCTTCGAACAGATCGGAGAGCCCACGCTGGGCGATCTGCTCGCGAATCGACTGCGCGACCTTGTTCTCGAAGTTGGAATAGGCGTGAACGATGTACCAGCGCTTGGCCATTATGGATTTTCCCTAGCGGCCCAG
The DNA here is from genome assembly GCF_052114505.1 of Labrys sp. KB_33_2. Taxonomy (NCBI): domain Bacteria; kingdom Pseudomonadati; phylum Pseudomonadota; class Alphaproteobacteria; order Hyphomicrobiales; family Xanthobacteraceae; genus Labrys; species Labrys sp. KB_33_2. The sequence continues at coordinate 16,277 of NZ_JBFREW010000036.1, forward strand.
ATTCACGATGAAGGAGACGGCACGGATCAACACGGCATCCGTGATGGAGAAGAAGATGGCCATGGCGATGGTGAAGATGACGACCATGAGGGCCGTGATCATGGTTTCCCGGCGGGTGGGCCAGGTGACCTTGTTCGTTTCGTTGCGAACCTGTCGCAAGAACTCCATCGGAGTCGTCTTTGCCATCGTTCTACCGCCTTGACCGAAACAGGATTGTTCCGGCACTCATTTCGAAATCCTACCTTGCAAATGCAAGGCCGGGCCTGAGCGGAGCGTGGATGAAGCGGAAATGATCCGGCCAGCCAGGCTCTGCGACGACTGTGAACCTCGCAGGGTCTGCGATCCCGCCCAGCGGGCTTGCAAATCCTGTCCGGCCGTTTTTGCCAACACAAAACCGAGGGTGCGGCCAAGCCCCATCCCCCGGCTTTCATGACAGAGCGAAAAAAGCTAAACGCCTCATCCGCGTAAATTGGCAGGGGCAGCAGGGATCGAACCTGCGACCTACGGTTTTGGAGACCGTCGCTCTACCAGCTGAGCTATACCCCTACGCGTTGCTCGCGCGGCGCCTACATAGCCGCGCAAATGATTTGGCGCAATCCCACAGATGGGGATCGCTGTGTAAATTTTCATCGCCGCCAGGGCAGAAGTGCGACGGACCTGCAGGCGCTCCGCATTTCATGGCAGTTTTCATACCCGGGCTGCCCCGGCCTCGCTTAGACCGGCTCGACGGCCACCGCGGTGCCATAGGCCAGCACCTCGGTGATTCCATCCATGATCTCATTGGCATCGTAGCGCATGGCGATGATGGCATTGGCGCCCAGTTCCTCGGCATGACGCACGAGAAGCTCATAGGCTTCCTGCCGGGCGGTTTCCGCCAGATTGGTATAGACCGACAGCTTGCCGCCGAACACCGACTGGATGGCGCCACCAATATTGCCGATCACGCTGCGCGAACGCACGGTGATGCCCCGCACCACGCCGAAATGCTTCACGACGCGGTAACCTGGGAGATCATTGGTAGTGACGACGATCATGACCTGTTCCTCGAATGCGGATAGAGCGTTTTTCAGAAAGGTTGATAGACTTTTCGATTAAAAAAACGCGTCAAAAACACTTTACGCAAAAGCCACCAATACAAACAAAAACGGCGCAGCCAAGGCTGCGCCGTTCCGAACTCAAGCTTTCGCCCGTTCTTATTCGATGATTGCGGCGACGACGCCGGCGCCGACGGTACGACCGCCTTCACGGATGGCGAAGCGCAGCTTCTCTTCCATGGCGATCGGCACGATCAGGTTCACTTCCATGGCGATGTTGTCGCCAGGCATCACCATCTCCGTACC
>NZ_JBFREW010000037.1:0-17292 GCF_052114505.1 Labrys sp. KB_33_2
CCGCCTCGCCGCTCTCCAACCGGCGCAGGACTTCTTGCTTGAAGGCAGTCGAATACTGCCGGGGGCTTCTGCCAAATGGCGTCGACATAATGGGCTCCTGGAGCCCTGTTACCCAAATTCCATTGTCTCAGATATGGGGTGCACTCCAGCACTGTCACTGTAATTCTGCGTTTGGGCTTGGGCGTTCTACCGGCAGCCGCCTAGACGATTCGTGGCGAGGAGACGCTCTGGGTTTCGAAGAACTCCTTGAAGACCTGATAGGCAAAATCAAAGTCGCGAAAGAGGCGACGTTCATCCCAATCCTCGTCGGGTAGTTCCTTCATGCGGGCCGGTAGGGTCCTGTCGAAAGTCTGTCGTTCCACGGATTTTCCATTTATGACATCAATGAAAATAATGCGAAAATATCCCTCCTGCCCTTCTACGGTAATAATCTTATCCATGTTTTCGTGATTTTTTGGGTTAGCTTCAATCGTTACATCACCGGTTTTTTGGTCACGAAGCATATTTAGTTTTTCTGTTACGTTTTCCCATGTTGGATTCCAAATTGATCTGCGCCCATAGTGTTCATCATCCAGGGTCCATGTTAATATAATACGATAATCTTCGGAAATTCTCACTATCATTCTCCCGAGATTTTGTTAAAAGAACGATCACCCTTTTTCCAATAGAGGGTGTGGCCTGTTGCCTCTTCAAATATAGTCCATTCATTCAATCCAGCAGCCTCGGCCGCCTTCGGAAGATCCTTGCGGCACATTGGACATACCTTCTTGCCGGTGACAACCATGTTGAGGCTACGTCCCTCGGTGCGCCCTTGGCGATGCAATTCTTGCAATACAAAAAGCTCTGCATGAGCATCTTGCATGGCTTCGTTGGCAGTTCGCCCATTTGGGTCGGGCTCTCTTCCGCTTTCGCGAATGGAATTAGCTGCCAGTGTATCAGCATCGGCATCGCCATGTTCCGATCTAGACCCGGGATTTGTCGAGGAAACTTCTGGGCCATCCGTTACACCAATCGAAAAAACTTTTGGCTGGCGTAAACTCTTGCCGGGGTTATTCAATTGGTATTCACGTGCTTTAGCCTGCCATTTTGTCCTGGCAAGCGCCAAGCCTTCGTAGAGTTTCCGGACCCAATCTGTGTTGTGTGATACAGGCTCGGGTTTTGTTGGAGATAAATTGGTTCCCTGTTTGTTCTTGTCAAGATTGTCGTTTGCCGTATCCGGGTTTGGCTCTGCCGGATCAATGTTCGAATCTTGGCCTGGCGTCCCTTGTTCGGTAGGAGCACCTTCTGCGGGTGGTGTTTCGTCGGAACCTGGCGGTTTGTCCTGGCCGCTGGCGGTGAGAGGCGAAGTCTGCTCTTGCCCGGGTTTCGGGGCAGGGGGCGTGTCAGGCGTTTGGGGAGCGACCGGCCCACTCGGTGCTCCAAGTGGCGCTATGCCGGGTTGCGGCTGCGAGGTGCCGGGTAGCCCTGGCGTGCCGAGCGGCACCGTCCCAGGTTTCGGCTCGGTGGCCGGAGCGGGCTCGGTCTCCGGCGCGCCATGCCAGGGACCGGGCGGATCGCCTTCATCGTGAACGAACCATCCGGAGAGCCAATCAGGTTCGCGTGCGGACTTCCGCACGGCGACGACGGTTGCCTCGCTGTTGGCATCGGGCCCGCGGGCGAAGGAGAAGTCATAGCCCCCATCGGAGTAGTACTGGCGATAGACGCCGTTTGCCTGATCGGTCCAGAGATCTCTTCTTGCGTTGAGGAGTGCCGTATTGAACGTTCCGAACTCGATTCTTCGATTCTGTGAATCCCGCTGGACATCGTCGCGTTGCGGCAAAGCATCGGTCTGTTGCCGGATGAACTCCGAGACGGCCGGCGTCACCCGGGTTCCTCCATCGGGGAAGAGCCAATAGGTCACCGGCACGGGCGAGTGGGGATAGGTTTCCGAAGGGTCTTGAGGGGTATTGAAACCATTGGAGGCCGCCAGTTCCGGATCGTAGGAACCACGCCCGAGGCCCGACCGCAGAACCCTGCTAATTTGCGAAGGCAGACCCATGGGCTGCGAGGCAGGCGGCTTATCCGGAATGGCCGGGTCAGGCTTGGAAGAAGGCGTCTCCGGCGCATTAATACTCCCCGGCCTGCCTGTTTCCGTCTCCGCCCCCTCGACGACCGTCTTGCCAGTATTATCGACCGTGGCCCCCGGCGAGGAAGGCCTCGTGAGATCGGTATTGACATTGGTTGGCTTGCCCGGCCCCTCCGGGATCTCGAAGGGTGGTTTGGCAGGTGTGTTCGGGACCGGCTCCGTTATGCGAGCGCCACCATTATCCTGGCCCGTGCCGAGGTCCGGCGGTACGTCGGTGGTGACGGCGCTGTTGCCGAGTTGGGCATAGAGCGTTGGGCCGGGCTGACGGATGTCCTGGCTGGCGACGGTGTGGGCGTGAACGGGGTCGCCGCCATTGCTGGCGACATTGTTCTGGAACAGCCGGTCGTAGAGCGTGGCAGTGAGGGGATCGAGACCGCTTGGGCCGGCTGCCTGCAACCGGGCGAGTTCGCCGGTCATGGCGGGGCCGAGATTGATGGCGGTGTCGGTGCGAACCGGTCGCCTGGCAGGATTGGTGCTGGCGGCATCCGCTCCGCCGCGCAAGGCGAGAGGGCTCGCCGGCGCGGCAGATACGGCCGAGCCGGTCGTCGGGCCGTGCCTTGCCCCTGCCTCCGGCTGCGAGGCAGGGGCACCGAGGGCAGCGGCGAGCAGGCGGCTGGCGCTGTCGTTCTCTCCCCGGCCATAGGCGGCGAGCGCCGGCGCCAGGAGGCGCGGCAGGCCGGCGCGCGCGAGCTGCTCGAACAAGGTGGCCTGCTCGGCAGGATTGCTGGGTGCGGTGACGAGGGTGCGGATGGGTGCGATGCGCTCGGAGAGCGGCTTGGCGCCATCGCCGAAGCTGGCAAGCGCCCGGCTCACCATTGCCTTGGGCAGGACCGTGCGGCCTTTCACCGGCATGCCCAGCCTGTCCATGGCGGCATTGGTGGCTGCAAGCGCCGCCCTCAACCGCTCGGGCGAAGTACCCGCGTCGGTCCATAGCCGGTCGATCTGAGGATGCAGGCTGCGGACATAGCCATTCGGATCCTTGCGGCGGAATGCCTGGTCGAGGGCGATGGCCTCGCTGCCCCGGTCATGGAGCTGGCGCTCCGTCTCGAAGGCGGGGCCTTCGCCTTTCGGGTCGCGGGCGGCGAGCCAGGCGGTCTGCTCGGCCGGCGTCATCGCCCGGATGGCGGTGATGTCGGTGCCGAGGCTCACCGTGCGCTGGAAGTCGCTGTAGCGGCGCGCGCCGTCCTGCGGGCCATAGCTGGCGGTGAACTCGGCCTGGGTCGGCAGCCGGCCGTCATAGCGGCCGATGGTGGTCAAGGCCCGCGTGGCGTCCTGGATGCGCGGTTCCAGGTCGCCTTGGGTCACGGCCTGGCCTTGGCTGCGCTGGCTCCGGGCGTAAGCGACCAGCCCGTCGCGCTGATCCGGGGCCAGGGAGGTGACGACCGAATCGGGCGCCTTCTCCTCGACCTCGCCCGGCTTGTAGTCGCCTGCCGCCAGGCGGCGCGCCTGGTTGCGCCGGTTGTCCCAGCCATGCGAGGCGGCGGCGCCGCCCTGTGATCCGGCCGGGCGCTCATAGTCGGTCACGAACACGCCGGCGGCCTCGTCGGCCGTATTGGCGGCCCGCAGCCTGGCCTTCACGCCTGCATAGTCCGTGTTCAGCTCGTGATCGACGAAAGCGAGCTGCACGGAAAGATCGCGCCAATCCTTGCCCCTGTCGGCCGCGAAGGCCTTGAGGCTCTTGGCGCGGGTGCCGTTCCACTGGGCGATGCCGACACTGTCGGAGCCGTCCGAACCGTCGCCGGGGTTGCGGCTCGAGGGGGCCAGGCCGGCGCTCTCATGCACGAGATTGCCGACGATGCCGGCCGCCTGCTCCCGGCTGTAGCCGCGCCCGATGAAATAGGACATCGCGGCGGCTTCACGGTCTGCCTGGGCCGGGCCGATCGCGCCTTTGGGAATCGTGGTCTTGGCGCCCCAGACGAGCTCGCGCATCCTGTCCGGATCGCTGCCGGCCATGCCCTTCGCCCATTCGATCGAGGAACCGGCGGCGATGTCCCGCTTCAGCCGCGCCCTGTCGGCGACGGGGATCGAGGTGGCACTGTCGATCTTGGCATTGAGTGCGACGAGCGCCGGCTCGCGCTGGGACGGATTGCTTCGGATGGCGGCGAGAGAGGTCTGATAGGCAGCGGTGATTGCATTGGTTTCGTAGGTGCCGCGCCCCTTATATTCGAACTGGCTGGCCTCGTTCATCAGGCCGTCATTGAAGATCTGGAGGTCGGCGGCGACACGCTCGCGATTGGCGGCTGAAATGCTGCCGAGAAAGGCGGCGTCGACCTTGGCGCCCGTCTTGGCGAAACCGACGGTAAAGCCGGTCGCTTCCGCCGGCATCGTCTTGGCGGCCTCGGCAAGCGCGGCCTGCCGCTGCTGCTTGTAGAGGCCGAGCTTGTTGTCGTCGTCGAAGGCGGCTTCCTGCCGGGCGCGCTTTTGATAATGCGCGAGGCCGATAGCCGCCTCGCTCAGGCCGCCGCCGAGCGCCTGCAGGCCCTGGCCGATTGCCTCGGCGCCGGTGCGCACCTGCGGCGTGGCGCCGGGCGTGAGGCCGATTTCGGCGCGATAGTCGGGAAAACGGGGCATGGTCGATCCATCGGGGCAAAAGAAAACCCCGCCGGGAGGGGCGGGGCTGGGGACTGGCTAGGCAGAGCAAGCGGGTTCAAGAAAAGCGATGTCATCCCGTGCGCGATGCAGCATGAAATGCTGCGTCGCAGACACGGGACCATTTCAAGAATGAAACACGATTGGTTCGCGGTCCCGGATCAGCACCGCATCACTGTGTGCTGCAGTGCGTCCGGGATGACCTCCTAATCTTCGCCGAGCCGCCTTATTCCGGCGCGCCGGCCATGCCGTTGCCGAGGATCGCGGCGGCCTGGCCCACGGCCGGCATCAGGTTCTTGGCCGCCTCGCCGCCGGTCTTGGCCATTTCGAGGGCGGCCTGGGCCTGCTGCATCTGCTGCTTCGCCTGCCGGGCAGCGTCGCGCTCCTCGGTGGTCTTGAGGATCCTGTGGGGGGCGCCCTCGATCTCGGTGACCGTCCGTGCGATGGCGTCGAGGTCGAAATTGTCGACCACGCTGGGATCGACCTGCGCCAGCGGCAGCACGGTGGAGAGCGTGCGCTGGATGCCGATGCCCTCCTGGCTGCGGCGCAGGCGATCGAGCGGCGAGGTGAAGCGCGCGCCGAACTCGCGGCCCTTGAGGCTGTCGGGCGGCTCCAGCGGCGAGCCGGCCTGCATCGCGCCCTTGCGTTCCATGATGCCGGCCAGGCGGTCGACGTCGCGGCCCATGGCGATCTGGATGCGCCCGCCGGCGGGGCCCAGCAATTCGCCCTTCTCATTGGCCCGGATCATCGCCTCCGTCGCCGTCATGTTCGGGTTCTGGATCAGGATCTGGAACAGCGAGACATAGAGGCTGTCATTGATGGTCTGGCGCTCGGCCGCCAGGATCTCGTTGACGAAATCGGGCCGGGCGCCGGGCTGCAGCGGCACGATCAGCTGCCGGCCGTCCTGGCTGACGGCGCGGTAGTTGATCTTGCCCGGATTGAGGTTCGGCCGGTTCATCACCCCGTCATGGGCGACGCCCCAGGGCGGGTCCATATAGCCCTGCAGCCCGCGCAGCGAGAGCTTGCGGATGGCGTTGAGGCCCTTGATGTCGGCCATGGCCAGCATCACCGGCGACTGGGCATAGGGGCCGTCGACATCGACAGGTGCCCAGTAATAGACGATGAAGGGAAACTCGTAGAAACCGCTCTCGCCGATCAGCTTCATGTGGTCGCGGTCGAGATAGAAGGAGGCGAAGGGCGCCTTGCGGTTGGTGCCGCCACCGGAGCCGGCGCCCATTCCGGTTTCCTGGCGCGGCTGCACGGCATGGATGACGGTGAAGGCGCGATCCTTCTCCGCCTGGTTCTCGGCCGCCCTGACGACCTGATCGGCAAGCTTGTCCGGCCCGAATTGCTGCACCATCTGGCGGGCCGTCATGGTGAACTTGCGATAGAGCGTGTCGGGCTCGCCCTGGGCGTCGACGGCGAGATAGCACTGGCTGAGCGGCAAATGGCGGTAGAGCACCGGTGCGGCGGCGCTGCTCGCGCCGAGATTCTCCTCGGCGAAGGAAATGCCGGTGCCGAGCGCGATGGCCGAGCGCAGCGCCTTCTGGTGGGCGCCGATGAAGCCGGAGCGCGGATTGTAGCGCACGGCGAACATATAGTCGCGATAGCGCTCGAAATACTCCTTCTCCTCGTCGCTCTCCTCGGGCGCGAGCGGATCGGTGGCCGCCAGCCCGTGCCATTTCTCGGACTGGGGCGTCACCAGGCTTTCCATGCCCGAGGCCAGCCGGTCGACGGCGCGCATGGCGGTGTCGTCGAAGCGCTGGCGCCCGCGCTCCACCGCTACCGGCGCCTGGGCAAAATTGTCATAGGCGCTGGGATTGAGGGAGGAGGAGCCGGGCAGGAAGCGATGGGTATCGGGCAGGCAATACGTGGCGATCTCCTGCCAGACCGCCTCCCATTGCGTGCGCTGGTTGGCGAGCGCATCCAGGCGCTGCACGAGGTCGTTCTCGATGCTCATGGTGTGGTGCTCACTTGGAGCATAATCTCAAAAAGTCATCCGACTTTTTGGACAAGATTATGCGTTGAAAGAAGAACTCGATAGAGCCGTGTCGAATCATCTTGATCGGATACGGCTCTATTGCGTGCGGCCGAGCTGCTGGACATTGACGTTCTGGCCGTAATTGGGATCGCCGAGCCCGCCGGTGAGCTGGGTCTGGGCGGCGCCGTTCTGGTTGCGCACGCGGCGCAGGGCCGTCTGCACGGCGGCCTGGTTGGCGTCGTCCTGGCGGTTCGGCACCGGCGGCGGCGGGGGCAGAGGCGGGGGCTTGGGCGCGCTGAAGCACATGGTCTGGCCTTTCGTTGGGGGCGGGTGCACGGGCGTCTCGCCCGTTCTTGGAGGTGAGGTGTATGACGGGAAGAGGCGGACGAGACGTCCAGCTCTTGGAAACGTCGCGATGGCCGGGAAGGCAGAATGCGTGGTGCGGTTTTCTGGGTGCACGGGCATCTTGCCCGTTCTTCCAATCCCGCACGCGGGGTGTTTCCAAGAACGGGCGGGACGCCCGCGCACCCGACTTCAGGAGCGACTTCCCGTCGCCGCGTAAGTCACGAAATCGAGGCCGCCGCGGCCGTAGTCGAGGGCAATTCCTTCCCGCCGAAAGCCCAGGCCTTCCAGCCAGCGATGCGAGAGATCATGGTCGATGGCGGTGCGCACCTCGATGCGGCGGAAGCCCTCCGCAATCAGCAACGGCCGCACGCTGCTTCTGGCGAAGCGGGTGACGGCGGGAACGGCCCTGCGCATCCGGCGCGTGCCATAGGCCCAGCCCGAGCCGAGGCCGGGAAACAGGCGCGTGACGCCGAAGGCGGCGACGGGATCGCCGTCGATCCAGGCCGTCCAGGCGAGATCGGTGGAGGAATGGAACAGCATGGTGCCGATGGCCGTGTCGCTTTCCTCGATCACGGCGCGGATCTCCCGCCTGTCCTGGTCACGCATGGTGGCGGCGATAAAGGTCATGTCCCGCAGCGTGGCGGGGCGAATGGCGACGGGCATGCTATCGGAAGCCTTGCTTGGGACCTCCGCGCTCACGGGGAGGACGAATGCTGCGACCGGCCTGGCACGGGAGCCCAGGCCCCCCAAACGCAAAGCGCCCAGCCTTGTGAGCCGGGCGCAACTTCTTATGATCAGAGTATGCCAAGAATGCCGGCGCTCGTCAATCTCGTAGTCGGCAAAGTTTTGGCAATTTTATGGCTGGCCTTCGAAGGCGGGCAGCAAGCCGTATCGCTGCCTCAACTGCCACTGCCGCCCTGTGATAGTGGCGGCATTGGGGTCTAACGGGTGCCGCCGCTTCTGCGCTGATAGAAGAAGCCCCTGTCGGCGGCTGTCGTTGGAAATAGGCGGTGACAACGGGTCGGCGGCGACACGCTTGCGATGGCTGGCTGAAATGGTGCCGAGAAGAGCGGCGTCGGCCTTGGTGCCGTCCCTGGCGAAGCCGGCGATAAAACAGGTCGCTTCCGCCGGCATCGTCTTGGCGGCCTCGGCAAGCGCGGCTTGCCGCTGCTACTTGTAGAGGCCAAGCCTGCTGTCTCATCAAAGGGAGGTGTTCCGGTTACGCCGCCTTTCAACGATCTGGGTTTCGACGGGGTTTCGCCCAGTATTCTAGAATAACTCCTTCCAATGTACCAATAACGCGAGGGATAGATTTGATTAACAGCACAAAGCAAGTAAAAATTAGAACAATAAATAAAATATAAGCTATAAACAAAGCTATTGAATCGTTTATAAATTCCAATATTGTGTATTCTCCAAAAATAAACTCCACGATTATGTATTGGCAAATTTCAAATGCCTTGTATGTCCCCAAACATATCGATAGTATGCCTGTAGAAATGGAGATAATAAATAGCTTTTTTCTACTATATATACGATATAAGTATAATGAAACAATTGATATTGCGGAAGTAAATATTAAAAGTGGAATATATAAAACATATAAAAATAAAATATCATATGTTCCCAGTTTTTCGTAGTAATCAAACAGGGAATAAATTAAGTAATTTGTAAAAAACACCACAGATATAAAAATCAAAACGAAGAAAAGCGGAATGATTTTAATTTTTGATTTCGCTGTCACCTGAAAACCTCCAATCCAAAAATTTAATGTTTCTGTCTCAAGGTAGCTATGTTATTTGTATTTGTTTGAATTATTTACGTAGGTTTTCATTATTGTTCTACTCTTGGATATATAGGACTGCATCGGATGCAGAAAATTTCCAGGTGTGTGTTGGCTCAATCCCGCAACATTCTCAGAGTTTCTCAGGTATTTCAGGGGAGGGCTTGAAAATATTTGCGATACCATGCCTTCAGAATCAGAAACAACCTCTATGTTGTTTGCGCGAACCGGCGGAAATGGTCCAGAGCCCCAAGGATTTTTCTTGTATTCCGCGATCATGTTGTCAAGAATATTCAAAGCTTTTCTTCGTTTCTTTAGATATTCTACATCGTCTTGTGGTATATTTTTCTTATTTGGATTTTCATATTGTATTTTAATGCTGCTATCTAGGGCTATGCCCCAAGCTCTGCCTCCTGCAAGGCGGTCCCGCAAAAACTGCGCCTTGGTTATCAACGCTTGTTGGGCCTCCGTGGCGGCTGCCAGTTTGTCATCGAGCCCTAACTGTTTGGAGTATTGATCGGCGAAGTCAGAAATATTTCCTCCCAAGAGTCCGCCTCCGCCGGCGCCTGAGAAAGCGTTGTCATATTGAGCCTTCGCAGTAAGGTAGATCTGTGATTTACTCTCAGCATCGGCGCTTCTCTGATTGAGTTCCGTAATGAAGTCCTTTTCGGCGCTATAAGCTCTAGTCCGTGGCTTGATGTCATCCATTGACCCAACGCCCCCGATCCAATCCTTGGCGACGTCGGGAACTCCGGCGGAATTGAAGACGCGAATCCGAGCCCCCTTGATGTAGGCGCCAGCATATTGCGCCATGCCACCTCCCTTCGAATAGCCCGCCAAGTCGAATTTTATACCATTGGCGTCGAGCGTTTTTGCGAGGTTGAGTATGGCATGATATTGGGAAGTCAATTTATCTTTATTTTCGAAATTGGTAAGCCAGTCGACAATGGAGTGCGGTTGGGTGTCTCTTCCTACCAGAATATAACGCTGAGTTTTCTTGTTCAGATATAATACGGCTCTAAACCCCGTATCGTCATCTCTGAGCATTTTGCTGGTTAGAGCTTCTTTTGGAATGCCGAGGCGCTCAGTCAGGTCGCTAGCATCGAGAGGAAGCCTTTCTATGTTACCTTTTGGTTGCGGTGCCGAGTCTTTGTCATCCAATTGATTCGTATCGTATACTGCTTCGGCATATGGCTCGTCCTCGGTGTATTCCTGCAAACGAGGATAGTTTTTTGCGATGAATTCTTCTTGGTTTTTGTGTATTTCTCTTGCGAGCGAGCCGCTTAATTGGGGCGCGCCACGTGATTTCGCTTGCAGATAAGCGTCGTAGAGCTTCGAATCGGGAAGTTGATCCACCTGCTCTGGACTCAACGCACCATAGTCGGCAGAAGCTTTTGCTGGAAGGCCTCCCTGTTGATTCCATTGACCTGCGACGGGCGGTAGATCTGATACGGGAGTTTGTGTGCCGCTTTCACTCGTATCGATCGAGGCCGCTTGCGCAACCTGAACTGCTACCGGACCACCCCGCTCCCGCATGAACATCCCCGGCGCCCAGCCATCCCCTTGCAGGCTGGCAAGATCCCGGTCGGTCTGCGCGATGGCGGCGGGGCGGTCGCCGCCATTGATGCGCATGGCGTCCTCGATCATGCGGGCTCGAACGGTTTCGGCGCGGCTGGTGCGCTCGTCGCCGGCAAGGCTGGAGCCGAGGGTCTGGGCGGCGGCGGGGCCGAGATCGATGGCGGGGCCGGAGAGGGAGCGCATCGGGGCCGGACCGGCGGGGGTGTTGGCTGCGGCGGCCGGGCTGGCGAAGGAGGCATCCGCCCGGTCGCCCGTCGCCTTGCCGCCGGCGTCGGGGCCGCCGAGCGCGGCGGCAGCAAAGCGTTCGGCCAAAGGCGCGTCGCCCTTGGCATAGGCGATGGCGGCATATTCCAGCACCGGCGGCAGGCCCGCCGATACCATCTGGCCGAAGATCGCCCGCTGCGCCATCGGCTTGCTGCGATCGCCGAAGGCGGCGAGCGCCTGGTCGACCATCGCCTTGGGTATGAGGCGGCGCTCTTCCACCGGCATGCCCAGCCTGTCCATGGCGGCATTGGTGGCCGACAGGGCCGCCTTCAACCGTTCGGGCGAATTGCCTGCCTCTTGCCACAGCCGGTCGATCCGAGGATTGAGCGCCCGCACATAGGCATTGGGGTCCTTCGACCGGAAGGCGAGATTGAGGGCGATGGCCTGCCGGGCCCTGGCGTAGCGATCCCGTGCGCCATCCGGATCGGGGCCATCGCCCTGCGGGGTGAAGCGGGCGAGCCAGGCACTCTGCTCGGCCGGCGTCATTGCCTTGATGGCATCGATATCGGCGCCGAGGCTGACGACACGCTGGAAATCGGCATAGCGTCGCGCGCCCGCCTGCGGGCCATAGGCCTTGGTGAAATCGGCGATGCCGGGCAGCGGGCCGTCATGGCGGCCGATGGTGGTCAAGCCTCGCGTGGCATCCCGTACCCCGGATTCGAGGGCGCCGCGCGATAGGGATTCGCCCTCCCTCCTGCGGGCGGAAGCCTGGTTGAGCAGCCGGTCCTGGTCCCGTGGCGGGATGTCGGCAAAGGCGGGATCGGCCGGGGCGTCGGCATAGCCGGGGCCGGCGGAATAGATGGGCTGGCCGGCATCGGCGCCGAACATCGCGGTCTGGCGCCGATAGACCTCGGCGAGCGAGCGGGCGCCGCCGCTGTTGTGGTCGTAGAACACGCCCTTGTTGCTGGCCGCCGCCGCCGGGAATAGCTCGGCGGCCGATTGCTCCGGATTTTCCTGCAAGGCCTGCAGGAATTTCACCGCGCCGGCAGCGCCGAGGAAATGCGCCATATAGGTGTTGGCGCCGGTGATCGGCAGCTCGGCCTTGGCGAGAGCGGCCTGGTTGTCGGCCGTCAGGGCCCGCATCGCCCTTTCCTGCTGGTCGGGATCGCTGCGGCCATCGGCGGAGAGCTCGAGGCCGGGATGTTTTTGCGCCAGCGCTGCCCAGGTTCCGGCGGTGAACTGATAGCGGCCCACGGCGACGGTCTGCCCGTCCGGGCCCCGGCTTGCCGCCTGGTCATTGCCGCCGCTTTCGTGCTGGCGCACCAGAGCGAAATAATCGAGGGCGCCGGGCGAGGGCGTGACGGGGGGCTCGCCGAAGGCGGGAAGCGGCAGGGTGCCTGCCGGTTCGCCATAGAGCCTCTCCAGCGTCGGCCTGGCCCAGGCCGGGGCCTTGGCGAGCGTGGCTTCGATCTCGGGCGTGCCGTCCGGCTTCTTCAGGCCGCGATAGGCGTCGGCCGCATCGAGCCCCCACACGGTGGGCGCCTGGCGGGTATCGACATGCAGCGACCTGCCGCCGGCATAGAGGCCGATGCCGCGGGCGCCGCTGGCGACGGCGGCCGCCAGGATGGTAGCCTTCTCAGCGTCCGATTTGCCGGCGATGTCGATGTCGAGCGCATTGCCGGCAAGATGCTGCGAGCCCCTGGCACCGCCCGCGGCGGCATTGGCGGCCTCATCGCGCCGGCCCGACTTGACCTTGAGCTCGGGCACGACGCCGGCCGCCACCATGCCGTCGAGCAGGGCTTTCGTGGCGGGGCTGAGTCTCTCGATATCCGTCCCGGCGCCGCTGACCAGCCGGGTCTGGAATCGTCCCGTCGGCACCGGGCCGCGGCCGAAGGCGGCGGCGCCGGCTTCGGGATCCTCCCCATAGCGGGCATTCCAGGCCGTGGCGGCGAAGCCCTGCCGGCCCGTTTGCTTGAGCGCGCTCTTTTGCGCCAGGGGCAGTCCGGAGCGATCGATCTGCTCGAAATAGCGGCGCTGCTCATCGGGGTGCGCGGCAGGATTGCGGATGATGGCCTGCTCGGCCTCGGCACGCGAGCCCTCGATTTCCTGGGCTTCGTAGCCGGCGCGGTATTGCTGCTCGTAGATGGCGGCCTTCTCGGCGTCGAGGTCGCGCTGGGCGGAGAGCCGGGCGGCGAAGGCGGGGCGATTGCCCGGCGAAATTTTCGCGATCAGCGCGCTGTCGCCTTTCTGGGTGGCCTGCAGATAGCGAGCGGCAAAGCCGCTGCCGCCCGGAGGCATGTTCCGGGTCGCCGCCTCGAATTCGGCCTGGCGTTCCCGGTTGCGCTGGTTGAAGCGGGCTTCGTCGTCGAAGGCGTTCTCGCGCGCGGCTTTGGCCTGGTAGGCCGCAAGACCCTCGCCAGCGGCGGTGAGGCCGCTGCCGAGCGCCTGCAGGCCCTGGCCGATCGCCTCGGCGCCGGTGCGCACCTGCGGCGTGGAGCCTGGGTTGAGGCCGATCTCGGCGCGGTAGTCGGGAAAACGGGGCATGGGGGATCCATCGGGGCAAAAGAAAAGCCCCGCCTGGAGGGGCGGGGCTGGGGATGGGGATGGGATGTTTTTGGGAGCGCGGACGTCCTCGTCCGCTCTTGGAAGCACTGCATTTGTGGAAAGGTAGAGCGGACGAGGACGTCCGCGCTCCCGGGAGCCTGCGCTCAATAACTCAGCGGGTCGTAGGGCTGCGGTTCCGGGCGCATCAGGTCCAGGGCGGCCGGGTCCAGCGTGGCGTGGCGCAGCATCATGATCAGATAGCGCGTGGCGCTCATCAGGTCGTCGCGCTCCTTCACCACCTTGCCGTCCTTGCGGTGATAGAGGCGGAACTCCTCCCACCAGTCGTGGAGGTGGCGCGAGACCTTCAGGCGGCCGGTGCGCATGCGGTCGAGCAGCAGCATCAGCCCGGCCTCGACGCCGTTGGAGCCGTCCTCGAAGCGGGCGTGCTCGGGCAGCATGGCGAGGCCCTGGCGGCGATATTGCTCGGCGAGCTGCTCGCCCGAGCCCTTGTCGTGCTGCAACCCGTCATGCGGCCAGGCCCAGGGCAGCCAGTCGCCCCAGGCCCTGAGCGCGCCGGCATGCAGCAGCGGCGTCTGCTCGCGCGCCCGGAAGGCCCTGGTGAGATAGACCACGTCGGCGTCGCGGTCGTGATAGCCCATCACCGCGGCGAAGGGGTGGTCCCAGCCGAAATCCATGGCGCCGAGCGCCGGCCAGAACGGCTCGGGCCGGATCTGGTCGACGGCGATCATCGCCTCCTCCACCGGGAAGATGCGGCCCGAGCCGAGAATGGGAATGCCCTTGGCCCGGGCCTCGCGCTCATGGGCGGGATAGGCGGCGACGATGCGCGCCCGCATTTCGGGGGAATAATGCCCGGCATCGTCGATCGTCATGGTGGTGACGCTGCGGTCCTGGCTGCGCTCGGAGAGGAAGCGGCGCACCACCTCGGACATGCCGAGCAGCGGCGTGAAGGTCATCCAGGCGATGCCTCCGGTGGCGTTGGTGCGGGTCAGGCCCTCGGTATAGATGTCCTGCGGCGGCTCCTCGTCGAACCAGAGCCAGTCGAGCGTCTCGCCCTGCCATTTCTCGCGGCCCTGCTCGTAGGATTTGAGCCCGATGGTGGAGGTGCCGCCGCTGACATGGCGGATGCGGATGGAATCGATCAGCCCGGGCGTCGAGCGCGCCGAAACGAGGCCGACGATGTCGGCGCCGGGGATGGTGCCGGTGCCCACGGCCTCGGCGCGCCCCACCAGCATGCGCTGCACGGTGTCGCGCGTGGCGAGGCCGGTGACGCCGGCGGCCCAGGCGATGGTCGGCTTGTCGAAGCGCCGCCCCCGCCACCAGGGCGGATATTTTCCGGTGGCATGCATCGCCGCCTCGGCGCCGCCCGAATAGGTCTTGCCGAGCTGGTTGCCCGCCATGAACAGGCGTTCGCGATGCCCGGCGCCGGCCTGGTGGAAATCGGCCTGGCGCGGATAGGGCCGGTAGCGCGGTAGCCAGTCCGTGTCGAAGCGCCGCTTCTTCTCAGCGAGCAGCCTGAGCAGTTCCGATTTCAAGGCCGGCGCGCTGGCATTGGCGGAGGATTTCGCCGATGCGCCTGTCGAGTTCTTCATCGCTCAATCCGCGCTCGTCGAGGGGGGAGGCGACGTCCTTGGGCAGCAGGGCGTCGCATAGCTTGATGTAGGCGGTGGGGTTGTCGAGCCGCACGCGCTCGATCGCCCCGGCGCCGTGGGCGAGGAAGTCGGCATGGAGGGCGGCGAGAAAGGCTTCGCCCAGGCCCGTGCTGGCGGGTTTGGGCGCAGTGCCCGGCTTGCGCCGGGGACTGCGCGGCCTTCCGGGCGGGCTGCCATCAGCGCCCGTCATCGCTGCGATCCCGGGCCGGTTCGGCCGTCTTCGCGATGAGCTGCCAATGCTCATAGCTCACGCGCTGGGGTTCCGCCCCGAACAGGGCGGCGGGCACCCCGGCGAGGAGATCGGCAAGGGCGGGATCCTCGGCCCGCTCGCGTTCCAGCCAGGCCTTGGCAAGGGCGAGTTCATGGTTCTCGGGCATCGGTATACCTCCAATGAAAAACCCGCCGCGGCGAAGCCGGGCGGGCTGGGTGGGAATGGATGGGGCGTTTGCTCTATGAGTCCAGGTGTGGCAGATTCCGGCCTTGGCTATCGACGATTTCCCCGGCTGCACGGACGTTTCGTCCGTTCTTGGAAACGACGCCTTTGGGGAGAAAGAAAGGCCGGCGCGGAGCAGATGGCTCCCGGAAAGGGCCACGAGGAAAAATATTCGGTCTTTTAGACCGGACGCAATTTCTCAGGTTCACAATACGCCAGGAAGGACGATTTCTGTCAGTCGTATAGCCGGCAAAAGATATTCGATCGGCGGTGCGGGTCGTTGAACTTGAAGTTGCAATGGTTCCTTGTCCAACCCCCAGTCCAGCCAACCCTCGCGATGCCCGAGTGCTCCGCGAGCTTATCAGGCTGGGCGGTTCATACTGGGTTCTGATTAATCTGCCATCGGCATGACCAAGTCGTGCGCTCGATTACAAAAAATTCCATTGCAATTGCGCAATCCTGTCAACTCTCAGGCAGTTTCAATTGCTTGCGCCATTCGCCCAGTAGCACGTCGGACAAGAGCTCCGAGACGACTCCGCTGGAAATATCGCCGATATCCTCGCCATCGAGTGTGAACTCAATTTCGGCGGAATATCGGAAAGACTCATCGGTCAGGAAGTCGATGATGCTCTTGACATCATGGTAGCTCCTGATGTCGACGTTTCCTTTCAAGGCATCGAATATCTTTAGCTCCCCACCAATAATAAAAGGACCTTCTTCCTCGTCTTCGTCGCTGTCTTCTCTCTGGAACAGGATTGGAGGATCGATGGCCCAGCTTCGGCTTTCCGTGAATGCCTCGAATTTTTCAGAAAAAGCCTCGACAAAATTCTCGAAGATCTCTCCAAAAACAAAAAACGAAAAGAAGCAAAATTTTGTTTTCTTGAAGGAAGGTTTCATATCACCTCCGTTGACATGAAGTGATCCGTGGGGAGTTCATAGGCCGATAATAGATAAAGTCGGATTGTGGAGACGTGATCGTTGCTTTGCCACCCTATGGATCATCTTTAGGAAAAACCTGATCTTCCGGGTCTAATTCCACACCGTCACGATAAACAGTGGCGATGCTATTCGGCCATGCATGTACCATTACGTATTTTCCTGCGTATTGAATTTCAAAGTTGTCACCAGGTTCACCGCCGACACCCGTAATTGTTAAGTGTTCATCTGGCTCCAATGTAAAAAATTCAGCAAATGGTTCTAGTATGACGAGAAGATTGTGTTTTGCGCTATTAACGATGTGAAGATCTGTTTTGTATTCCATTTCATTAATCCTCCCAGTAATTTAAGATCTTCTGCATCAATTTCATTCTTGTGAGGGCGACGTAGTTGTTGTTTCTCGAGAAATCATTCTGATATATATTAAACCAAGATTCAATCATGGACTTTGTTGTACCTGCTGCTTTCATGCGTTCGATCTCGGAAGCGTTGATTTCAGACCTTCGCCTAAGTATTTCATCAGGGGAGCCTCTCCATTTCAGCACTTTATCCCCGAAATCAGTTCTGCTCATTCCTGGTGGGTGCGGGCGGTCCTTCAGTTTTGGAATCTGGGGGCTTGTGACACCTTTGCCCCGCTTGGTTGGCCTATCCTGGTCAGCTGAGAAATTTGATGTGCCTTCCTCGTTTCCAGGCGAAATACTGGGAAAGATGCCCCGCTTTCTTTGTTGGAAAAGCTCCTTTGAGGCCTCATATGCAACTTCGCCTGAATGGCCTTCCCTGGTGAGGCGATCATAGTCGCGGCGATCATAAGGCTCGTCCGTAGAAGATGGCGGAGGTTGAAAGTCTGGGTTATTTAATGTTCTTGTTTTGTTCTTGTCAAGATTGCTGTTTGTGTCATTCACATTGAAGATTTCGGAGCCACCGTCGTGATTGCGATAATTATTGATTGCCGTCGCTAGGTGTTTGATCCCGTGTTTTGATGGTGCAATCTTTTCCACCGGATGGAAGGAGGCACTATGGGCCAGGTTCTTCATGGCAGCGCCACGACGACAGAGGCAATCCGTCGAGCGATACAACATAGTGAAGAGAGCCTGAGAGCTCTGG
>NZ_JBFREW010000038.1:0-15641 GCF_052114505.1 Labrys sp. KB_33_2
TTACACGCTGCTCAAGGACCATCTGGGCTCGGTGCGTGTGGTGGCGGACCAGGCTGGCACGACGAGCATCGCCACGCGCTACCAGCCCTTCGGGCTGCACAAGCCGGTGACGACCTCGACCACGACCAAGGAGGATCACGGCTATATCGGSGAGCGGCAGGACGAGACGGGCCTGCTCTACCTCAATGCCCGCTACTACGATCCCCACATCGCGCGCTTCGTCTCGCCAGACTGGTGGGACCCCACACAGGAAGGCGTCGGCACCAACCGGTACTCCTACGCCGGCAACAACCCCATCAACGCCAAGGATCCAAGTGGGCACTGCATTGATGGGTGTGTCGCGGAAGGGGCGGGGGTTCTTGCTTTCGGCACGTTTGCGTACGGAGTGGCAGGATTAGCTGATCTCCAGCAACAGAGAATGAATGGAGCATTCAAGCCAAACCTTTCGAACGCTCCTCCACCGGATCCTTCGGTCACCAATCCCCCTGCAAAGCCACAGGTCGATTGGTCGACGGCATTTTCTGATCGGGAGCTTTATGGGACAGCATCTCTCCCCAAGGAGGAGACCGAACAACCTACGGCGACAGAAGAAGGTACCACTGCGCCGACTGCGGGCGATCAGCGGATTGGGAAATCTTTTACTCCCAAGGGACGACAACAAGTCAAAGACGCAAATAAAAAAGCAAACGATGGCATTATTAAATGTGAAGGCTGTGGTGTAGAAACAACCCCCGGGAGTAAATCTCAAAAAGGAGTGAAACCACCTTCAACTGAGGCACAGGTAGATCATATCACTCCCAGATCGAAAGGCGGACGTGGTATACCCGAAAACGGACGTGTGTTGTGCCGTGCGTGCAATCGAGAAAAAGCAGACAAAACGCCAGACGAAACTTCAGATACCAAGCCAACAAAAACCGATGGGCCCAATGATGAGTGATAAAAAGTTGGTTAAAGTTGGATTTGATTTAATACAAGACGATGGATATCCACCAATATCCACGGAATGGTTGTGGTCGTGCAGACAAAATGAAATATATTTTCAGATTGATAACGTGCCGTTCTTTGCGGTTGGGGTGGCTGTTGATGATGTCGTCGAAGCAAGAATAAATGATGATGGCGACTTAAAATATGTAAAACATCATTCGAGATCAGGACATGCGACCTTGCGTCTTCTCTTCGTGGATGAGCATCTTGTTGGTAATGTGATGCAACAGATTGGATCCTTAGGTGGTTTCTCAGAACAATCTCACATTTCCTCTTTAATTGCCGTGGACATCCCAGACGCTAAGGACGCGAATGAATTAAGGAATTTAATATATGATGGCGAGAAGGCCGGGAAGTGGGAAATAGAAGAGGCATGTATATGGTGGTAACTGCAGGTAATATTCTTAATTTTTGAATGTTGTGATTTTTTCGAATTCATAAAAAATTGTGCTTTTGTCTGGCTAATTGCTTGCGATGACTACTTCGCTCGTAGAGATTTGGAGCCGGGTTCAAGTTGAAATGCGCAACGCGTTCGAGGATAACGGGGCGGGCTAGCTGACTTCCATTCTCGGGCCGGTCAGCCGCTGGCGACGCTTATACCCAACGGTGTGACCGGCGCGTCGGCCTATGACGCGACGCGAGGCTGTGTCCTTGGTCTCTACTGAGCAGCTCATGATGAGTATTTGTTAGGGCGGGGATCTCGCCGTATTTTCCTCTATCGTACAGGGTGCCACGTGTGGACGATCGGTGGGCCGCGTTGTCCTTGGCCGCTTGCAGGGGGAGTATTCTTCCAAGGACTGTCCCGGATCGTCTGTTTGAATCGCAACGATCGCCGTTGCGGATCTGCTGCTGGAGGCGTGGCCGGAGGATGTCTATGCCCTCGTGAAGAAGGGAACGGCTTATCGTGGGCTCCTGCAGGACAAAGTGATTGCGAGGTACCCCAAATTATCGGACATGCCGCCCGATGTCCGGCTCTATGGCGACGGCCTGTCTATCGGCCTCCAAAAGTGACCCCGGATCGGCGTTGAATTTTGGCTCTGACTCACTTTTGATGAAGTTGAGGCAGTGACTGGCGTTGGTTTCGAGAAAGGAATCAACGTGATGGCTTCAACCTTGCACGCCTCGACGTTCGTACCGCCGGGGTTTATCCTCGACCGGATCGACAGAGGCGATGCGGACGTCCTCATCACGGTCCATTCCGAGTCCGATAACAGCCCTTGCCCGGCCTGCGGAACGAGATCGAGCCGCATCCACAGCCGCTATTGTCGGCGGCTGATGGATCTTCCGCTGTCAGGTAGGCCCGTCCGGCTTCTTGTCATCGCTCGGCGGTTCTGTTGTGACGCGGTTCTCTGTGGCCGTAGGATTTTCGCCGAGCGATTTGCCAGTGAAGCGCTCGCACCTTGGGCCAGGCGAACAGGGCGCCTCGATCTGCTTGTCCACCATTTGGGACTTGCATTGGGTGGCCGACCAGCGGCGAGTTTTGCGCGCCGATTGCAGGTTCCCGTCAGCAACGACACCATGCTGCGCGTCATCAGGCGCAAGGGCAGCCCACGGATGATCCCACCAACCATTATCGGCATCGATGATTGGGCGTGGCGACGCAATCAGCGCTACGGGACTCTGATCTGCGATCTGGAGAGGCGCAAGACGATCGCCCTTCTGCCCGATCGCGAGCCCGCTACGGCGCAGGCCTGGCTCATCGAGCAGCCGCAGATCGGTATCGTCGCTCGTGATCGAGGCGGAGGCTACGGCGTTGCCGTCGCCAAGGGTCTGCCGGCCGCGACCCAGGTCGCCGACCGCTGGCATCTGATGGAAAATGCCAGCCGTGCCTTCCTTGAGGCCGTGCGCAAATCCATGCGCCCGATCCGGGCTGTGCTCGGCGCCGCCACGATCAATCCCGATTTGCTGACCGCCGCCGAGCGCTTGCAATACGAGGGATATCTGCGCCGCGAAGAGACCAACGCCACCATCTTCGAACTGGCGAAGGAGGGCATTGCAATCCGAGAGATCGCCCGGCGCACCGGTCATAGTCGCGGCGTCGTCCGCAAGGTGCTACGTGGTCAACGCGCGGACATCTTCCGCGTCCGAGAAAGCTCGCTTGAGCTCCACCTGCCCTGGCTCGATGTCCAATGGACAGCAGGAGAGCGGAATGGGGCCGCACTCTGGCGACGCCTCAAGGAACAAGGCTTCAGGGGCTGCCTGAGGGTTGTGAGCGAGTGGGCAAGCCGTCGGCGACGTTCTGATCAGGTCAATGGTGATACACTGCGCCGTACTCCATCGGCTCGGACTATTGCTCGATTGATGACGCTTAGCCACGACAACCTCTCCAAATCCGAGACCGTCATCGTCGCCGCAATCGAAGCCGGCGTTCCGCTCCTGGTCGAAGCACGAGAGATCGTTGGCGCTTTCCAAGCCATGATCCGAAAGAAGGCTTTGACCGATCTTGAGCCCTGGATCGTGCGAGCGCGATCGAGCTTGGTCGCCTCGTTCGGCAATGGCATTCTCAAAGACCGCCAGGCGGTCAGCGCAGCAATCGCTTTGCCCTGGTCCAATGGACAGACTGAGGAGCAGATCACAAAGCTCAAGCTCGTGAAACGCCAAATGTATGGCCGCGGAAAAATCGATCTGCTTCAGGCCCGCGTGATCGGTGCACACTGAAATCGATCACCATCAAAACTGCGTCAGAGCCGTTTTTGTATGCAGATCGGCATCCCACCATGATTGTCTGGGGTCCCCTTGAATCGAAATTCAGAGTGGAATAAAAATTTACGCAGATCAATAGATTAAATCCAAGACTCAGGAGATTTCAATTATGAAACGAGATAGCAGGGAGGCTTTATTAGATTTTTTGATCAGACCAAATAAATCTATTGGTCCTTTTTGTGTTGATATGACGATATTAGAAGTTCTAATTGCTTCCCAAGGCTGGAGTGTTAAGAAATGTACATATGACAAAGATATCTTGTAGCTTGTATCGGTCTTTTCGAAAAGGAGAAAGAAGATTGAGGTAATTTTAGATACCAGCCCCCGTATAAAGATTCTGTACTGTACGTTATATCGGTGTCTTCGAGGGATGCCGTCTTAGGGGATGGCGTTCGATACAGGAATTAGACGAGAATGAAATAGCGAGTATATTTAATGTAAAAGCGGAACCTGATAATTTTTGGACCTTGGGCGATCTTAAATCGGGCGTAGGCTTTCTTTCTTACAGCGATGTGAGGGAGAGATTATGTTTATTCAAAGAATATATGGAGCAAGCGAGGTCAGCATATACTCACCATCCTAGTTTATTAAAATATTATTGTTTTAATTTTTAAATTAATAATTACTGCAATTTAAACAAATATCGAATTAATTTATTAGTGATCAGCAAGTAAATTTGAGAGGATTGTTCTCCTTGGAATTGCGATAGAAATGCATTCTATTGGTACCATAAGATTTTGGGCCACGGCCGGTTCAGAATCCAGATATTTTGTTCTTCCGTGAAGAGGGTATATCTTCCGCCTGCTCGAACGATGGGTTCTGCTCAAATCTGGGAAGAATAAAAGCGTATATCGTGTTCCGGCTCTATATTCATAAAAAGTTCCAATCTTGCCCGGGTTGCTATGAGAATAAGTATCCTTGTACCTATTTTGGCTTTGCATTGTGGCTTTGAATAGAGTCGGGCCGTCATTCCTGTGGATAGTAATTGAAGTGCCGTGCTTCTTCATCCGCTGCCCTCCATGGTGAGATTCTTGGAGGGCGATTCTTCATGCGTCAATTTACTGTCATCTTGGGTATCTGCATCTGTGTGGCAGGTTGCGCCCAGACTTCGGATTCGACAGATGCCAGTTCACCAGCGACGCGTGCGTTGGGTAATTGGGGGGTATCCATTGGGAGTGGTCGTCCCGCGTCAGTCAAGATGGCCGCTTTGGGTGGCGGACCTCAGCAAGCCATAGCGCCCTATACCGAATACGGCCAGACTCAAGGGGCGTTGTCACCAACTGGATCGGGCGGCGTCTCCGTCGACCCCGGCGGCAAGACCATGACGTTGCAATTCGTCAACGCCGATATTCAGGATTTTGCCAAGTCGGTTTTCGACGATGTTCTGCATGAGCCTGTGATCATCGATCCCAATCTTCAAGGCAAGATCACTGTCCGTAGCGGCGAGCCGGTCGATAAGGCATCGGCGATCGACATCGTGCGCCAGATGCTCGAAATGAACGGTGCTCAACTGAGCAAGGAAGGCAAGGTCTGGCGAATTACCTCCCGTGGGATGGGAGCGCCCAGATCGGCGGGAGCCGCGCGCATCGTGCCCTTGCGCAATGTCGATGCCGAACAAGCAAGAGCGGCAGTTCAAGCTTTCGCCGGCGGGAATGCTAGCGTAGCTGCACTGCCGGGTAATGGTGGCCTGGTATTGTCGGGCGATCCCCAGCAAACCGAGCCACTTGCCCAATTTGTGGCAAGCCTCGACGTTGACCAGATGAAGGGTCAATCCTTTGCCCTCATTCCGCTGCGCGAGGCTGGAGCAGCGGCTGTCTCCAAAGACATGCAGCAGGTTTTCGCCGCGGTCGGAAAGAATTTTCAGGCGATCGCCGTGCCGCGCATGAATGCAGTTTTGGTCATTGCTTCAAGTACTGCCCAAATCCAGAGAGCTCGCCAATGGGCGGGACGATTGGATCGAGCCAATCAGGATGAAGGCAAGATCTTCGTTTACCCCGTACAAAATAGAAGAGCGGCGGATCTTGCGATTGTGTTGCGCCAGATGTTTGGGACCGCGGGTGGTGGACAGGAGGGGGCAGGTGGGTCTGTATCTCCCGCCTTTCAGACCAAATCCCTCGCCACACCTGCAAGTTTGACGACCGGCGGTCCTGGCAATGGGCAAGAAACGGGTGCCGCACCGGCCGAAATGGATGGGCATTCTTCCAGGATCTCGATCCAGGCGGATATGGCAACGAACTCACTGGTTGTGACGGCCTCACCTGTGGAATGGCGAACGGTATCTTCCGCGATATCGCGACTGGACGTCCAACCGACGCAGGTTCTCATCGAAGCAACTATCGCTGAGGTGACGCTGAACAACGATTTGCGGTATGGCGTGCGGTGGTATTTTCAGACAGGAAACCACAGTTTTGGCCTATCTGATATCGACGATGGCACGGTTGCGCCCTCCTACCCAGGTGGCAATTACTCGTTCAGTGTCCCCAATGCACGCGTCGTCCTGCATGCGTTGGAGTCGGTCACCAATGTCGAGGTCATTTCATCGCCAGCTTTGACCGTGCTCGACAACCAGACCGCCTCGCTCAAGGTCGGCGACCAAGTGCCGATCGCAACGCGCGCTGCTCAGGGGGTTAACGACCCGAATGCGCCAATTCTCAACGATATTCAGCTCAAGGATACAGGCATCATCCTGTCCGTGACGCCACGCGTGAACGCCAGCGGCTTGGTCCAACTCGACATTTCTCAGGAAGTCAGCGACGTCGTCCCGACGACGACCTCGAAGTTGAATTCGCCGACCATCCAGCAAAGAAAAATCGATACGTCCGTGGCAGTTGGCTCTGGCGCCGAAATCGTGCTTGGAGGGCTGATCAAGACAAAGCATGAGAAGGGCAATGGGGGTATTCCGATCCTGAAGGACATCCCTATCCTGGGCAATGCCTTTAAGACAGGAGTTACGGATCTGTCAGGGCGAACGGAACTCCTGATCATCCTGCGCCCCACTGTCATGGGCAGCCGCGCCGATGTCGAGGCCGTCACTCAAGCCGTGCGCGCCAGTATGGCCGGCGCCGACAGGGCCATTGGCCGTCGCTATGTCATCAAGAAATAGGTACCGATCCCAAATCCAAACAAAAAGTAGGGCCGGTCCCAGCGATTGCAAACTACTCTGCTTGTTCGGGAGAGACTTGCGTATCCCTGAGGAGATACGCCCGATGGCTCGAAAAATCCAAGGACACGAGCGCGCGACGTCTGGCCCGGATGCCGTTAGGTAGGGAGGCTTGTGCGTCAATGGTGAACAGGTTTGACGGCAGGGAATATTGCGCTCCGAGTCCTGCCGCCAGTTCGGGCGTTACCTGGCGCCACTTCAGGCTTTGATTCATGGCATCACGCAATTGCGGATGTTCTGCCAAAAGGGCTTCTCGTACTAAAGACGAAGCGCCAATGGGGTCGACACCTGACTGAGATACCAGGGCGGTCAGATGGGGCTCGAATGCAGAGGCGAGGTTCGAAACGCGCAGCTTTGCGGGGAGAATCGCCCTTAGGTCGTAGGGGGTGAGATTACGCGAGCGAAGTTTTTGGATTTGATCGAGGACAAGCGCCTGATCGGACGGATCTACAACAAGCCGGCCCACGACATATCGAAGCAAAGCAAGGTCTGCCCGCAGAACATCGAGTTTGCCGCTTTCGGCTTCCATTCTCAGGCGTATCTGAGCACCATCGAACTCCCAGGTCACATCGCCAGTATAGGGCGTCAGTCCGAATCGATCGTTGCGATCGTCAAGCGAAGCGACGGCACGTGCAAGCCCCGCTTCGCTTGCCGTCTGCGCGCGAATAATGGCGGCTTCGACACTCATCGCGCGAATGTCGGTCGTCGCTCGGCGTGAAACGAGAACGGCCATGCTTGCCACTGCCAAGACGGCAACCAGAACCACGAAGAGCACGAAGCCTGATTCTCTACTCTGGGATTGTGTCGCAGAGGTATGATTGGAACTATTGTCGTGCATGAGGCACGCTTTCAGGCCCGTTTGACGCTATCTCCGAGGGAGCATAGCCCAAACATAGACCAACATGCCGGCCGGCAATACGTAGAGATGCAATATTTCTGTGGCTATTGTCACGGGCGACGGCACTCGTGTCATTGCCAAGCTATCATTGTGCGGACGTGGATTGCTGACGGGGAATTGGGGCAACATCCGTGCACGAGCTCGAACAAAACACTGGTTCCTGCCAGGCGCTGTGGCTGCGCTATTTCTTTAATCCATCCAGTCTTCCTTACGCTGCTATTTTAAGTGGCGCGGCCGTATTGGTTTTGCCGGCAACGCTTTGTTTCGGTCTCGCGCTTCTCCTCATGATCTGCGCAGCAATTATCGACTGGCAAACCTACCGCCTGCCTGATTGTCTTACATTGCCTACATTTGTGCTCGCGCTCTATGGAGCACCCGAGGCTGCAGATATTCGTTTACTCGGCGCGATAGGCGCTTCCGGACTGATCTTGCTCGTCGGCACTGTGTTTCGCAAGGTGCGCGGATATCCCGGACTTGGTTTTGGTGATGTGAAACTGGCGGCCGGTTGCGGCAGTATCGTCGGTCTGGGCGGTGTTGGCGGACTGCTCTTGTTGTCTTCCATGCTCGCCTTGATCTCGTTGATGCTCATAGGCTTCGTCCGCGGCCCAAGACCATTCAAATTGACGGCCGGGACTTCCTCGATCGCCTTCGGTCCATTCCTGGTCCTGGCGACCTTCCTGATTACATTCGCGCAACAAGAGGGAGTGCTGGCATAATGGCACTCTCGGAGACGATTCCCCCGTCCATGCCCGAACTGGACAAACTGGTCGATTTTTGGCTGAGCAAAGGAGCACTTCAGCCCGACAATCTGGAACGTGGACGAAGCGCTGCCCGGGCGAGCGGCGAGCGGATCGACCGTGTCTTGAGCAAGCTCGGCCTGATCGCCGACCAGGACTACGCGCAAGGGTGGGCCCAGATTCTCGATCTGGACGTGGCGGGCGATTTTCCCGATCCGCCCTACCTTGTCTCGCAATTGCCGATCGGCTTTCTGGTTCGAACCTCGATTATACCGCTTCGTCACGAGGGCAACACTCTCGTCGTTGCCGTCGGAGATCCTCTCGATCGGTTTTCGCTGGCAGCTACTGCCGCCAAGATCGGCATACCCGTCGTTGCGGAAGTCGCGCGCCCAGCAGACCTCATGCGCGCAACCGACAAGCTCGCGGAATTCCAAGGCGAGAGCGCCCAGGCGGAAAATACGAGCGACGGCCTGGCAAGCGATGTCGATCGCCTGCGCGACCTGGCCAGTGACGCACCAGCAATTCGCGCCATCGAGACGATGATCGACCGTGCGGTCGATGGCGGTGCTTCCGATATTCATATCCTACCGACCGCCGTAGGCGGCCGGGTAAGGGTACGTGTTGACGGCGTGTTACGCGATCTTTCGAATTGGTCACGTGAGCTGACCCTTGCCGTCACCTCGCGCCTTAAGGTCATGGCCGGCCTCGACATCGCCGAATCCCGCCTTCCTCAGGACGGCCGGCTTCGAGCGCCCCACCGCGGGGTCGAGATCGACTTTCGCATGGCGACGATTCCCCACATCCATGGGGAGGGTATCGTCCTTCGTGTCCTTCACCGTGTGCGCGCCACCCCGGATCTCGGGACCTTGGGACTTCCGCGTGAAGTTTTGGACGGTCTCGAAAGCCTTGTTGCCTCTCCCAAT
This sequence comes from Labrys sp. KB_33_2, assembly GCF_052114505.1. Classification (NCBI taxonomy): domain Bacteria; kingdom Pseudomonadati; phylum Pseudomonadota; class Alphaproteobacteria; order Hyphomicrobiales; family Xanthobacteraceae; genus Labrys; species Labrys sp. KB_33_2. The sequence goes on from NZ_JBFREW010000038.1 coordinate 9,406, forward strand.
GGATTGCTGCTCGTCACGGGCCCGACAGGCTCGGGAAAGACCACCACGCTTTATGCAACCCTGCAGCGCCTTGCGCGTCCCGACAGAAACATCGTCACTGTCGAGGATCCCGTCGAACATGCTCTTGAGGGAACCGCCCAAGTTCAGGTCGAACGCAAGATCGGATTCGATTTTGCGCAAGCCCTTCGCTCGATCCTGCGACATGATCCGGACGTCGTCATGGTCGGCGAGATCCGCGATGCCGAAACCGCGTCGATCGCGGTGCGGGCCGCTTTGACCGGCCATCTTGTGCTAGCCACCGTTCATACGAACTCCGCTCTGGATGCCGTTCCACGCCTTATTGATATGGGCATCGAACCCTGGCTGCTCGCCTCCACGTTGCGCGGCTGCATGGCGCAACGTCTGGTTCGCCGTCTGTGCCACGCATGCCGCCAGCCAGCACTGGGCCACTTTGACTGGAGCGGTTACATGCCCAGAATCGCGAACCATGTCGATGGTACAGGCCCGCAGATCTTCGAAGCCAGAGGATGCCCGCAATGCTCCGGCACGGGTTATCAGGGACGCGTGGCTGTAGGCGAGTTCATCTCATCAACACCGTCTCTGCGACAAGCCATTGCGACGGGGGCGAGTGGGGAGGCGTTGCGAACCGCCGCGCCTTCCTTTGCCTCGCTCCTGGACGATGGCTTAGTGCGTTTATGGCGCGGCGAGACGAGTCTGTCGGAGTTGCAGCGCGTTCTGGGCGAAGAGTTGCTCGCTGTCGGAATGACGGAGGGCACACAGTGATGCCCATCCCACTCCACCAGTTAGTTGGGTCCCATCGCCTGAGGAGACAATTGATCTCGACAGGTCTGCGGCTCAAGCGGAACGGGGCATCCCATGCCTAGTTTTCGCTATCGAGCCGTGACGCAGTTCGGCAAGACGGAAGGTGGCTCCATTGTCGCTGCCGATTACGCCCTGGCCCTACAAACACTTGTTGCCAAGGGCCTCACCGTCACCTTCTTGCAGGCCGCCAAGGACCGTGGAGAAACGAAAAAGAAGGCTTCGTTTTCCGTTCGGCCGGATGACGTCGTCATGTTGCTGCGAGAATGGGCCACACTTCTGTCGGCTGGGCTAACGATCGATGAGACGTTAGCTATCTGTGGCGCAGGCGGCAAATCTCCCAAGGTGGTTGCGGCAGTTGCGGCCCTTCGGCGTCTTGTCCGTGACGGGCAGCGGCTGCATGCGGCCTTGCGTGAGCTGGCGTTCTTGCCGCGCGAAGCCATCGTCCTTATCGAGGCCGGTGAAGCCGCGGGCGCTCTGCCGCGTGTCCTGGACAGGCTTGCGACGGACTTTTCTCAAAGACGCTCAGCCCAGGAAGGCATCGTCACAGCTTTGCTTTACCCGGCTGTCTTGTTGGTCACCGCAATGGTTGCGGTCGTCATGATCGTGGTTGTCGTTGCCCCAAACCTTGCAGAGCTGTTCGAAAATTCGAGCGGTCATCCGCCGGCGCGGGTTGCGGCCCTTCTTGCCTTTTGTGCCTTTGTTCGCCAGGCCTTCCCCTGGTTCGGTCTTGCGGCCGTCATCATGGCGGTGAGTTTTGCTGTTTTGAGCCGCTTCGAGACGTGGAGGACAAGATTCGACATCTTCATTCTCCGGCTGCCCTTTTTGGGAGGAATATTGCGTTCGCGCGACAGCGCCCGGTTTGCTGCTGCCGGTGCCCTGATGATTGAATGTGGCGTCGTTCCAACACGGGCCCTCCCATTGGCGGCAACAGCGATGAACAATCGCTGGATGAGAACGGCGCTGACGAACGCATTGGGGCAGGCAGCGCAAGGGGCGCCCTTGCGCGAAGCACTGGCAAGTGCGCGCGCCTTGCCGGCCGATGTACTGGCGCTCATCGATGCAGGCGTACAAACAGGGCGGTTGGCAGAGGTGCTTCATCACGGGGCAACCCTGCATGCTGCCCGCGCAACTGCCAGAATCCAGCGTTTCAGCGCATTGCTCACACCTGCCATTACCGTTTTTGCGGGCCTGATCGTCGGTGCACTTGCCTATCTCGTGCTTTCAGCCGTCGTCAGCCTGAATGAGGTTGCTTTCCAATGAATCAAAATCGCTCGCTTGATGCACGCTTCCGACCAGCCGATGCTGGATTGACGCTGGTCGAACTCCTGGTGGTTCTGGTCATCCTCGGCCTGATTGCGACCATCGGCGGTATCCAGGTCGTCAACTATCTTCAAAGAGCACGAACCGATACCGCAAGGTTGCAGCTCGAAGACATTCAATCGGCGATGGACTTGTTTCGGATCGATGTCGGCCGGGCGCCCAGCCAGGCTGAGGGATTGTCCGCCTTGTTCGATGCGCCGGTCAACCTGCCCTCCTGGCGAGGGCCCTATTTGCGCAAGCGCTCAACCTTGACCGATCCTTGGGGCAGACCGTGGGTTTTTCGAGAGTCTGTCGACAGCAAACCTGCCGAGATTCTTAGTCTTGGAGCCGATGGCAAGCCCGGCGGAGATAATGATGATCGCGATATTTCCTCGCGGGACCGGACTTGAGCCGGATGCGGGTCTCTCGCTGATCGAGACCCTCGTGCTCTTGGCCATCGTTGGAATGACGCTGGTGCTGGGCGCGACCAGTTGGGTGCATTGGCGCGAGGCGCGACGTCTTTCTGACTATGCGGACAAACTCACATTACTTGTCAACGAGGCGCGAATACAGGCACGTGCCAGCGGATCGGTGATTTCCGTCATGTTCGATCCGCAGCGTCGTCTGTTTCAAACGTCCGATTCGCGGCGAAGCGTTGCCCTGTCCGAAGACGTCGATGTCCAAGCCGGTGTCGCTCAGCTTGGTGCCGGATCGGCCATCGCCATGCTGCCGGATGGCTCGTCTACGGGAGGAGATATCAGCCTTGCCCTTGCCGGTCAGCGCGGCATCAAGCTTACGGTGTCGTGGATCAATGGTGAGGTTCGCCGTGCGGATCGATGATCGAGGCTTTTCACTGTTGGAGACGATCGTGGCCATTGGCGTGATCGGGCTCATCTCGACTGCCATTTTCGATTTATTGATCGGCCCTGGTCTGCGAAGAGCCGCCGATGTCGTTCAGCTTGAAAACCTCATGACCGCTCGTGACCTGTTGGCCCATTTCAAGGCTCGGCCTCCGTCGGCTGCAATGGAAGAAAAGGTGACAGTGTCTTCAGGGCAGATCTGGACGGTCAGAATACGGGCCGACACCGACTCCGCTCTCCTGTTTCGCGCGGATGTCATTCCGCCGAGGCAAGATGCTTCCATTCTGTCAGCGTTGATCCGGCGTCAGCGCCCATGAACGATGCTTTTGTGCCTCCCGCCATTAACGGAGATAGTGGCCTCACTCTCGTGGAAGCCCTTGTGGCGCTTGCGATCAGCAGTTTTGTCATCGTGGCGCTGGGCAACCTGGTCTGGTTCGTCGTCGGCCAGGAGCGACGGCTAGCTCTGTCGGAAGCCGACATTCGTCAGGCGGCGTGGTTCGCGCAGACCATAGATCGGATTGTCGAAGAGGCCGATCCATCCAGCATTCGATTGGAGGTTGGGGCCATTTCGTTGACGACGACAGGTGTGCCGCTATCGCTCGCGCGCGATCGAGCGATACCAATCAAATTCCCCGTCATAGCGAGCGGAGGCCTGCGAAGCTTGACGATGGACACGAATGCAGATGTATCGGTCGAGGTACAGGGTGATGACCGGCGTCAACACCTACTGTCTCAATTGACGAACCTTGCGATCAGCATTCGCTCAGGTGAAACCTGGCTCGACGGTTGGCAAGGCCGCGGCCCGCTGCCTGATGCGGTGCGATTTTCATGGCAGCGGATTGGTGGGGCGAGCCGCACCCATATTGCCTATGTTCGGCGCCAGATGACAGAAACGGCGTGTATCCGCGATCCTCAACTTGCCGCCTGTGTGAGGTCGCGATGAGAGCACTCATTGAAAGCCGCATCCGCTTTGGGCTCATGGCTTGGCAGAGGGCTCTGCTCGCCAGTATTCCGACACGCTGGCGCCACCGATTCCTGTCCTCTGGTCGACTTGAGATCGCGGCAAGCCCGCCATTCGCGGCGCAGATGGTCAAGGGTTCGACACGACAAGCCGTCAGCAAGGCCCGGCTTTCACGCCGGAAGATTGCATCCGCGACTTTGTTGGTCCCGTCCGAGCGTGTCCTGAGGCGCACGATTGAACTTCCTTTGGCTGCGCTTGCGGATCTGGATTCCGTGCTCAGACTTGATGTGCCGATTTCGACTCCATTCGAGGCAGAAGACGTTCTGTTTGGACACAGAATTCTTTTCTCTGCCCCGCAAGGCAAGGTGAAAGTTGCGACGGCCATCATTCCCAAAACCGTTGTCGAAGACCTACAGGCGCAAGCCCAGGTGGAACTTCATGCCAAACCAGGTTGGGTCGACTTGGGCGAGGACATCGTCGTAGAGGTGAACTCGCAAAAGGCTGCAAGGCGAACTGCGGCCCTTCGCCTGGATGGCCTGTTGCTGTTGCTGGCTTTGACCCTTGGAGTGCTCGCGTATTGGGCGGGCTCGATGCGACAAAATCAGGTGCTCAGCGAAGAACGAATTCGACTGACACGAACACTTGCCGCCATCGAGGAAACCGCCCAACTGCGTAAGGATATCGACCTTGGCCGGCAGAGAATGGAATTTCTACCCGGAAGACAAAACCAGGGCTCTGACATTGCGCGGATAATCGCTGCTATTGCGGCACATCTGCCAGCTGACGCGTATCTTTCAAAGCTCGCTATCCGGGACGGCAATTTCGAAGCTGAATTCGGTGGTTCTTCCCCACAGGATACACTGCGGCAACTAGCCGATGATCTGCTGGCTCCGGGCTACCGCTTATCGCCTGCGGGGGAAGGGACGGCGGTCGTTTTGGCAGGAACCGTCAAAGGGCATGGCGGAGGTGGGACATGACGGTCTCTCAGGCCTCGCCATCGACCGGACCCGATCATCTCCAGCAGGTCCTGGCTTGGCTGCTTCTCATAGCATTGGTCTCTCTTTTTCTCTTCGTACTGGTGTCGGGCCTGCTCAACTGGCGGGAGACTACTTCGCAAATCGAAATTCTCACCGAAAAAATTGCAACACTCGAGACGCGTCGGGAGGATCCAACGCCTTTGACCGCGGCACTCGCCAGAATCAAGCAGGTTCCGCTGGCGAGCCTTGGGTATGTTGAAGGTACGACGGAAGAAGAGGCTCGTATTGGTCTGGAACAATCGGTCTCAGCTCTCTTGTCGACAGGACAGATGCAAATCCTCTCGTTTCGACGGCAATCTCCGATATCCTATGGATCCATTCGTGGTCTGCGTTTCGAAGCTCAACTGATCGCAAATTCTCGTAGTCTGCCCTCGTTTTTGACGGCGCTCGCACAAGCGCGGCCCATGCTGTTCCTGCGTCAGTTCAGTGCGGAACGCCGCCAGGACGGAAGCCTTCTGGTGGGCATGCAGGTCGAGGCTTATTGGGCCGGTGCCAAATGAGCATGTGGCCGATCCTCCGACGTTCCCTGGTCTTATTGGCGGTCGCTGGATTTGCGGTGCTGCTTTGGCGCCAGATAATGCCGTCTGAGGAGCGGGCTCAGACGACGTTTCGGCAGGCCTCCGTACCTGAGCTGACCATCGGCAGCGCTACACCCACAGCTTCTCCGTCCGAACCGTCCGCGGGGCGCGACTTGTTTGTCAGCGCGGCGCCACCTCCCGCGCCTGTTCAGTCCCCGCCGCCGCCGAAATTGGCGCCCGCTCTATCGCTGGTAGGAACCGGCATTGGTCCGCCGAGCTTTGCTATTCTACGCTCCGTTTCGACGGGGGAGCGGGAGAAGGTCACTGCAGGCTCGAAGGTTGCCGGATGGGTCGTGGTCGAGATCCGCAAGAATGAAATCCTGGTCGAGCAAAGCGGAGCGCAATGGGCCATCGGCTTTCCGCCCGCGCAGCCCAGAGATTGCACTCAGGGGGCGTGCTAAAGAATTTTCTAGAAAAGATTCCTGAATGGTTAAGTGTCTAGAGCGTAGCTGGTAAGATGCAGCTGGGAAGCAGCGTTGGTACTTCTTAGCTGCCGAAGCGAATAGCATGATGAAACGAGCGCTTTCTCAGCGTGACGTCGGCGTGAATTACGACATGAATGTGTCACTCCCTCAAATTTGCCATATTGAGACTCGTGAGGTGATTTCCTAGCTTGGCGCTGCGTGCAGGGGGCTGCGCGCTGGAATCGTCAGGGGCTGGGAATGATCGGGAATGCGGG
>NZ_JBFREW010000039.1:0-15144 GCF_052114505.1 Labrys sp. KB_33_2
TCAAGACCTGGGAGAGTAGGTCGTTGCCAGGCCTGCAAAGCAAAAATCTCGAATACCATGTAAATTACCTGCCGCGGGGTGGAGCAGCCCGGTAGCTCGTCAGGCTCATAACCTGAAGGCCGCAGGTTCAAATCCTGCCCCCGCAACCATCTCAAATTGCGATTTGCCCGCCTCTCCGGCGGGCTTTTTGCGTTCCAGGGATATGGCAAGGATTCCAGCCAGATCACCGCGAACGTCGATCTGAAGTTCGCCGTTCTCTGGCGTCAGCACGATCTCCTTTATCAACGAGCGGATCTGCTCGGCCGCCATTATGCGATGTCCCTGGGAATCGTCGTTGAGCGCCGCATAGAGATGCTCGACCTGGATCCGGTAATGCTTCGTCATGTTGGGATGTAGCAAAGGAGGTGGTTCAGCGGCGTCTTCGAGAAACTGCTGCAATTCCTTTTGCCGGCTCTCGAGTGCCAGCATTTTTGCGTTGAGCCGGTCAGCAGCTCCGCCCTTCAGGATCAGATTGACGAGCGTATCGAGCTCGCGGTCGATCTTGCGAACCTCGTCTTCTGCCGCGTCGATTGATGCCCGTCCTTGCGTGCGTAGCCGGTTCATCTCCCGGGTGAACTCTTCACAAAACTCTTTGAAGAGGGCTGGCTCCATTAGATGATGGCGCAGGCCATCAAGGACGCGGCTCTCGAGCCGGTCGCGCCGAATATTGTAGCGATTGTCGCAGGTGCCCTTGTTGCGGGCGGTCGAACAGCCGAGCAGGTCGGCCGAGATTATCGAATAGCCGCCTCCACAACAGCCACATTTGATCAGCCCGGAAAGGAGATATTTGGGCCTGCGCCGATCGCGGAAATGGTTCCCTGGCTGGGCATCGACGACGCGGAGGTCCTTTATGGTGCTCTGGCGCTTCTTTGCGGCTTGCCAGAGGTCGTCATCCAGGATGCGCAGTTCCGGTACGTCTTGCGTGACCCATTCCGACTGGGGATTGCCTCGCGCCTGACGCTTTCCCGTATCGGGATCCTTGATGAAGCGCTGCCGATTCCAGACGAGCTTGCCGACATAGAGTTCATTGTTGAGGATGCCATTGCCGCGCTTGGGATTGCCGTTGATGGTGCTGGCCCCCCAATCGCCGCCACCAGGGCCAACAATGCCGTCCCTGTTCAACTCGTGGGCAATGCGCTTAGCCGACTTACCGCCGGCGTAGTCGCGAAAGATGCGCCGGATTACCTGTGCCTGCTGTTCATTAATGGTGCGCTCGCCGCGGGCGAGTTCGCCGCCGTCGACCTTCCTGACTACGTCATAGCCATAGGCGTTGCCGCCGCCGACCTTGCCCTGCTCGATCCGGCCGCGCTGCCCGCGCCTCGTCTTGTCGGCGAGATCCTTCAGGAACAAGGCGTTCATCGTGCCTTTGAGGCCGACATGCAGGTGCGAGACCTCGCCCTCGGAGAGGGTATGAAGCTTTACCTCCGAATAGGCCATGCGCTTGAAGAAGCCGGCGATGTCCTCCTGATCGCGCGAAAGGCGATCCATCGCCTCGGCAAGCACCAACTGGAAGCGACCGTGGGTTGCGTCTGAGATCAGGGCCTGGATGCCGGGACGAAGGAGGGAGGCACCGGATATCGCATGGTCGGTATATTCCTCCTCGATTTGCCAGCCTTGCCGCTCGGCATGGAGGCGGCAGATGCGAAGCTGGTCGGCAATGGAAGCGTCGCGCTGATTGTCGGATGAGTAGCGGGCGTAGATCGCGACCTTCAAGGATCAATCTCCCTCAGGATCAGGAGCGGGTTTTGCGGCGCCCCTTTCTCAACTGTGCTTCGTAGACTTGCCGCGCGGCGTGACGAGCGAGCAGGCGGATCAGTTCCACCAGGCGCCGATCCGGACCGGCGCTTTGATGCCCATGTCCCGGCTCGGACTTGACGAGCCGAAGCACACTTCCGGTCTGCGGACAAATATCGGGGGCCATGGTTGCGCTGTTCCAAGTCGATTGCAAGCTGACAGGAATAAGATCAGCGGAGAAGGAGGCATAAGCAACTGAAATCAAACGATAATAAAAGGCTCTCCTTGATGCCTCCTGGCGTGCTCCCGACCATCGGAGCTTGCAACAGCGTGCCATAGCGAATGGAAAATTGGCGGGCGACGCCCTATCATCCTCACGCCGACTTATACTAACGGTCTTTATGAATGACCTGTGTGAGCCCATTTTCGCATGCCGATGGAGGCGATGACGTCGGGCAGAGCGACAAGCTTGTTCCAAGCGCTGCAAGCAGCATCGACAATGTCGTCATAGGTGTCGAAGACGCGATTTGAGAGCCAATTGGCGCGTAGATATTGCCAGATATTCTCCACAGGGTTCAGTTCGGGCGCTTTTGAGGGCAGCAGGAGCAAGGAGATGTTTTTCGGCACCTTGAGCCTGTCGGTTGTGTGCCAGCCGGCGCGATCGAGGACCAGGGCGGCATGAACACCGCGGGCGACATGCCGGGCTGATTTTGCTGCTCCGAACTGCCCTCCGGGTCTTCCAGATGGAGTTGCATGGCCTGGGTATCGGCATAGGGCATGGCTAGCCCCGCGCCGACACTACGGGCCGGACAGATCGCGCCGAACAGACAGGCGCTTTCATAACGCTGGTCAGCCGGTTGGCGGGGACGTGTGCCGCGCCTGGCCCACTGGCGGACGATGCCGTTCTTCTGCCCGATCCGGGCCTCGTCTTCGAACCAGATCTCCATCGGTTTGCGCTTGGGCAGATGACCCAAATGCGCCTTCAGCGTCGCCTGGAAGTTCTTTTATAAGCATCGATGATGTCGGCTTTCTGGGCGGGATGGCGCGGGCGTGGGCTGATGTGCGAGAAACCCAACATCTTGAGGATCTTGCCGACCGAGCGCTCGTGGAAGTCCACGCCGAACTGCTCCTGGATCACCCGCTTCAAATCGACCCGCCGCCAGCGCACAACCCCATCCTTGGCAGGGTCTGGCCCCTTTTCGACGATCTGGGCAAGAAGGGTCAATTGGGCCGGTGTCAGTCGGGGCGGCTTGCCTTGCCAGCCGATATCCTTAAGCCCCTCCGGGCCGAGCGTATTGAAGCGATGAACCCGGTCACGCAAGGTCTGGCGATCCATTCCGCCAATCCGAGCCGCATCCGCCCGGCTCATCCCGTCCAAGACCGCCGCAAGCGATAAAAGCCGACGGCTCTGCTTGGCGTGCTTCGTGCGAGACGCCAAAATGCGAAGCTGCGCTGCCGAATAGTCCGTCCGCAACTGCTGCCATGGCGAGATACCTCCCGCCAGATTGAATCAGACAATCTCCCGCGCCGGAACCCTTACACGAGTCACTCGCTCGGCCCGTTAGTATTATTTATGCTTGTCGGGTTCGGTAAGAATTTTGATAACAGCTTTCGCTATCGCCTTGCTTGATCCAGGGTTTTGCCCAGTCGCTAGCCGCCCATCGAGCACGACGAAGGATGAAAAAGGTAGCCATGCCTTGCTATAGCGAGCGCCCTTTGCTTTCAGTTCGTTCTCGAGAAAAAATGGCACTTGGTCCTTTATTCCCGATAGTTGCTCTTCGGTGTTGGAAAAGCCTGTGAGCCTTCGGCCCGCGATCAGCGGCTGACCATCCGCACCTTGAAGATCGAGCAAGCCGGCAGCTCCGTGACAGACAGCCGATACGACACCGCCTTGTCGATAAATGCGCTCGCCGAGGTTCTTCAGGGCGTTGTTCCCGCGAAAATCCCACATCGTACCGTGCCCACCGGTGAAATAGATGGCGGCATAGCCTCTTGGGTCAGCATCGGCCGCTGCCATGGTATTCTTGAGGCGGGTCATGAAATGCGGATTGTTCAGATGTGCACGCGCGGCGCGGTCAGTGTAGAGCCAGCCGAGGCTGCGTTCATCCAGAGGGACCGCTCCGCCGGCCGGACTAACAAAGTCAGTCGTGTATCCAGCCGCTTCGACAGCATCGACGAAATGCGTCAGTTCGGTGAGCCATAGCCCAGTCTTGTCCGGTCGACTTGGATAAGCTGAATGGTTCGTCAAGACGACGAGAATTTCGCCTCGATTAGACATGAACACTTCCCTAGGGCGAGATGTGCTGGCCGCCGCGCTTCCGGCAACCGCAAACATCATCAAGAAAAAAACGAATTTCTTTAACAAATCGAAATGACCTATGTTTCGGTTATTATTTTCTGCTTCCTTTGTTCATATTGATTATCGGAATTCATTCGATGAGTGGACGCAGGCGAAATATTCAGATTTTGATTCTCCTGAATCTTGAATTCCAAATTATGTTTAGGGTGAAGAGTTCAAGTTGGACGTGCTGCGGCAACCCGGTTGGCGATCCACCGCCGGTATTGACGTGCCTGTCGCTTGGCCTTCAGCTGCGCCGTGACCAGTGCCCATAACGGTGCAACGTTCGGTACAGTCCGTCGGCCGAGGCCGAGGCGTGCGAGCTGGTAGCGCACTGCGGACATGTGCGCCAACGACGCCAAGGGCTTGTTCTTCCAGGTGATGGGCTTGAGGCTGGGTCGATCGTCGTTGCCCTGCTGCCACCGGTTCGGCAAATCTGGGCTGATTGCAATGGCAGTGGCAATTCCTGCCATCGCAACACCGCTGTTCACCACCTGTTCGGCAACCTCACGTCGGCGGATGCCACCTGTGACCATCAGCGGCATGCTTGCCACTGCGGCGATGTCGCGGGCGAACTCCAGGAAATAGGCTTCGCGCGCGAGCGTGCGCTGGTCCCTCGACGTTCCCATCATCGCCGGAGCCTCGTAGCTGCCGCCGGACAATTCCACGAGGTCGACGCCAAGCGGCGCCAGCATCTTGACCACCATGCGTGCATCCTCCTGCGAGAAACCGCCCCGCTGGAAGTCGGCTGAGTTGAGTTTTACAGAAACGACGAAGCTGGACGATACCGCTTTTCCCACCTTGCGTACGATATCAACCAGCAAACGTGCCCTGTTCTCCAGGCTGCCGCCCCATTGATCGGTACGCTTGTTGGTGAGCGGGGAGAGGAACTGGCTCAAAAGATAGCCGTGGGCTGCATGAATCTGCACGCCCGTGAATCCGGCTTGCTCGGCCAGGGTCGCTGCGGTCACGAAGCGACGCTCAACGTCGGCGATGTCGATGGCCGACATCGCGCAGGGCACCGGAAACATCTTCGATTGTGCACCGAGTTCGAGCGCAATCGCCGACGGCGCAAGCGTTACTTGTGCTAGGTCGGCGGGCATCTGACGGCCGGGATGGTTGATCTGCATCCAGACCTGTGCGCCACGCACGCGTGCCGCATCCGCCCAGGCCCGGAAGCGGTCGATCTGTGAATCATTTTCCAGTACGACGCCGGCAGGGCCGGTCATCGCGCGGGCGTCAATCATCACATTGCCGGTGATGATGAGGCCAGCGCCGCCTTCACCCCACGCCCGATAGAGGCGGATCAGTTCATCCGACGGGGCATGACCGGCATCCGCCATATTTTCTTCCATGGCCGCCTTGCCGATACGATTCGGAATAATCGCTCCGCTGGGAAGCCTGAGCGGCGAAAACAGGGACATTACTGCACTCCAGATATTGGCTTGACCCACGCATAACCTTTTAGTTAGGTTTAAGGTCAAGGGCTTATTTGGAGGTGCCATGAAGATCGGCGAACTGGCCAAGAAGACAGGATTGGCACCTTCGCGCATCCGCTTCTATGAGAGAATCGGCCTGCTTAAGACCGTCGATCGCCGGTCGAACGGCTACCGCACCTATCCGCAGGACGCTTATTTTATCCTCGAGTTGATCACGATGGCGCAGAAGGGGGGCTTCAGCCTCGACGAAATCCGCACACTGCTTCCGACGGATCTCGATCACTGGGAACATGACGCGTTGATCGAGGCGCTACGGCAGAAGGTCAACGATATCGAAGCGCTCGAACGTCGTCTGGCTCTTAGCAAGTCCAATATCGTCAGGTTGATCGAGGAGATCGATGCGCGTCCCGGCGACGTCGACTGCGCAGCCAATGCGCGAAGGGTTCTAACTTTGCTGCGGGATAGCGATGGCGCGTCGCTAGCGACGGAAGGGGACGAAGTTCGGCTCCTCGATCAGGCCGACCGTCGACAGCTCGTCGCTGCTACTAGAAAAGCTCGTCCTTCCCGGCGGCAGTCGCTTACTGATCTGAGATCCTGATCTTCTTCCAGATTTGGGTAGAGCCCTGCGCTTATGCGAGGTGCAACCGGCGCAAGTCGTCGACGGTAGCCGTGTCTGGTGAACGTCCAAGAAATGTCGCCAGACGTCCGATGTCGCGGAGATAGTTGCGCTGCGTCTCCCGTGAGAAACGCCGCATATTCATATCGTCGATCAGCCGCTGGCGCAGCGGGCTGATGGGTGCGTCGATAGTGGGATGGGGCATGGTCGGGCTCCTTGTGGAAGAAGCCCGTCATGGTCTGCCGCTGCCGGACGACGCTCAATGCCAGCGCGACGACCGGATCACTAGCTCTACCTCAACCGCAGGCGCTCTCCCGCGTAGCGGGTTCGTTCCTCGGCCCCGAAGCGGACGGCTGCAACTGTTCTCAGTCAGTTGCCGGATTTCTGATTGGCGGGCGTTCCCCACGTCTCAGCAGGTTCAATACTGACTTATCATTCCGTAATTGGCTTCGAAACAAATCGACACACCGTATGCGCGCGAGCGGGCAGCCAGATCCTCGATCATCTCGGTTGCCAGAGCCGTAGGTGCCGGAAGAGCCACGATGCGCTCATGATAGTTCTGGGCCTCCAGCCTCTCGCCGCCGATCACGATGGGATGGAGGTCGATTGATTGGAGCTGAGCGTTGGCGTCGAAGCGGCAGGTCGCGACGACGCTCTTCCACACCTCCGGCGCGCTCCAGACCACCTCGCCCTCATTGAGGTGGAAGAGAAAATTTCCGAGCCCATAGAAGATCGGCGCGCCGCGATAGATTTCTACGGGCTGCAGGACCGGAGCGCCATGACTGACGAACACGCCGGCACCTGCATCAACGCAGGCACGTGCAAATGTCTGGACCCATATGGGGACCTCGCGCCAGCTCGGCTCCCAGTGATGATGATGGAGGTAAGCTATCACGAAGGCACCCTCTGCGGCCGCCTTGCGGATTGCCGACAGGTGTATCGCCAGGCTGGCCTCGTCCACCAGGATCCTGCGCTTGTTTTCATTCGCCCTGCGAAAGATCGTGCCATAGAAATCGATGTCGTCAGCGGATTGCAACTCAGGCGGATCGTCAGGCTGAGCGTAGTTGCCCCGTTCCATCGGGCTGCTCTGGAACGTCTCCTGAATGCCGCTCAGGACATCAAAGCGTGACGAGTCCAGCTCAAATATCCTTGAAACCTCAAGTCCGTTGACACCTGGTCGTGCTGGTCGTTGGTCCGTTGCGTCGGCGGCATACATCGTCGCCGGCCCGGGCCCGGCGTCCATTGCCACGAGCGCCACCGACCTCTTGCCGAAGGTCTTGATACCAGGCTGCCGCGCTTGCGATAAATCGGCGCCGATACCGGCATGAAGGAAGTCCCTGGCCGCAACCTCTTCGAGGGTGGACAGGATACCGGGTGGGCCAAGGTCGAAGGCATGATTGTTGGAGAGCGCCAGGGCGTTGAAGCCGACGTCCTTCAACGCATCCAGGACCACCGGCGCCGAACATCCGAAATAGCTCCCCTTCATCGGCCACCCGCCGTGTTGACCGAATATAGTGGTCTCGAAGTTGGTGAAGGCGATATCAGCCTGCCGGATCAACGACTTTATCGCGGCAAATCCCTCGTCGGAAACCTGTCGAACATCATGATGAATCAGGGATTGCCCGGTCAGGACGAGCGTGAACGGCGAAGGCATAACTGCTTACCTTGTAAATGAATTCAGAAAGACGCGCCCCTCAGGCCGCGGAAAGAGGCAGGGAGCGGTCACTTTCCGGTTTGTGGAGAAATATCGATGCCGAACCATTTGAGGCTCATCCGGCCGAGCGACCCGTCCCCGGCGCTTGCCTCAATGGCCTTGTTGAAGGCATCGGCGAGATCGGTGTCTTCCTTGCGAAGTCCGATCCCGACACCGGGTCCCCAGCTGCCCCCGGAGAGCTGGGGACCAAAGAAGTCGACAACCTTTCCTTCCGGCGTTTCGAGGAACTGCTTCCAGACGAGATAGTCTCCCAATCCGCCGTCGATGCGTTCAGATGTAAGGTCGAGCTTCAGGTTTTCCTGGCTGTCATAGCTGCGCACCTGCGCGATATCGCCGAACAGTTCTTGGACGACAGCCTCCGAATTCGAGGATCGGAGGACGCCGAGCGTCTTGCCCGTCAGGCTTTCCCTCAGCTTGCCGATGAGCGCCTTCTTCTCCGCATTGATGTCCGTCAGATTCAGCTTGGCCTTGGTATCGCCGGGCGGCAAGCCGAGGTTGCGGCGCATGACGATCTGGTTTGGCCCCACCGCATAGGGAACGGAGAAGGCAATCGACTTCTTGCGCTTTTCCGTGATCGACATGCCGGCGATGATCGCATCGTACTTCTTGACCAGAAGGCCGGGGATGATCCCGTCCCAGTCCTGGGCGACGAACGTGCATTGCAGCTTCATCCGGGCGCAGAGTTCGTTGCCCACGTCGATGTCGAACCCGACGAGTGCTCCGTTCGCGTCGATATAGTCCCAGGGCGGTGAAGCTCCTTCCGAGGCGATGGTAATCACCTTCCGCTCCTCGGCGAGGGCAGGCCCGCCGGCCAGCAGGGTTGCTAGAAGAGCCAAAGCCAGATGTCGTTTCATATCGTTTCCCTTCTTCTTGGTTCAGTTTTTATTTTTCGGCGATGTATATCCGCCGCAGGCTCTCCCTGAGGCCACAGGCGGCGCCCGTTTCGTCCGTGTCCCAGGCGTCTGCGAGGTCCTGCAACGTGATGCGCTCAGTGCCCACGGCGCCGAGCAGGATCGCTTCATCCCCGAGCTCTGCGCTGGGGATATCGGTGACGTCGATGCGAAGGTGCTCGAGATGGACAGGCGGCACGATCGGAGCGCGCTGCCCTCGGAGGAGTACAGTGGCCTTCGGCCCGAGACGTCGTGGCACCCCATGCCCCCAGCCGATCCCCAGCACCGCCAAGCGCATGGCGCGATGGTAGCCTGGCAGGTCCGGCGGTGCGCCCATGCTGTCGTCGCACGCTTTGAGTGCAACGACCCGTGCCTTAATCGCTGATAGGGCAGGGCGGATAAGCAGCCCTCGGCGACCCGCATGGGCACCGGTTAGTCCGAAAAGGAGCGCACCCGGATCGACCGCATCCATGTCGAACTCCGGATGGCGAAGCAGGCTTTCGCTGCTCGACACCATGACCGTTGCAGCGCAGTGGCCTGTTGCCTTGAGCCCCTCAAGAAGCGGTATCAGGCGCGCAACCTGTTCCTGCGCCGAGGAACCGGCCTGGCCGAATTCGTTGAGATGGGCGTAGAGGCCCTCCACCACGACATTGGTCCGCGACGTACATAGTTCGAGCAGACGTCGAAGGCCCGAGGGAGCCACGCCTGCGCGCCAAAAACCTAGATCCACCTTCACGAAGATCTTGAGGGGCACGCCGGTCGATAGCCAGCCACGCAGATCCTCCTCACCGGAAATCGAAATCGTCAGATCAAGCTCCCGGACAAAATCGACGGCCTTCGGGCCGATGCCCGGGTACATCAGGATAGGCTTTCCCGGCGCCGCCTTGCGTACCGCCAGAGCGTCGGCAATCGACACGACGCCAAAGGCATCGGCGCCTGCTGCGGACAAGACGGAAGCGACCTTCTCCGCTCCGCATCCACAGGCATCCTGCTTGAGGCAGGCGATGATTTTCGTGTTCGGACCGATCGCTGTTCGAATGGCGCGGTAGTTGGAGGCGATCGCCGACAGATCGATCTCGCGCCAGGCGGTTTCGTGGAGCGGATTTTGGTGGTGACTATTGTTCATGGGCCACCTGCGCGAGGGCGACCCGTCCCGGTCGGGATTTGGCCCGCGGCGCGCCATTCAAGTGCGTCTCCAGCATGTGAAATGCGGCGGTCAGCAGGAATGTCAGGCCGAGATAGAGCAAGCCGGCGGCAATGAAGATCTCGTAGGGTGCGAACGTTTCTGAAACCAGTTTTCGCGATAGCCCAGTGATCTCGAGCAGGGTCACGGTGCTGGCCAGCGACGTTGCCTTCACCAGGCTGATGACTTCATTGGCATAGGAGGGAAGCACGCTTCGGAAGGCGATCGGGAAGATAATCCGGCGCTTGATCTGCAAGGGCGACATGCCGATCGCCTGTGCCGCCTCGACCATGCCAGGGGCGACGGCCTGGATGCCGCCGCGAAAGATCTCCGTCGTGTAGGCGGCGCCGTTCAGCGAAAAGGCGAGCAGACAGCACCAGAACGGATCGCGCAGCAGAACCCACAGGATGCTCGAGCGGATGAGGCCAATCTGGCCGAGGCCATAATAAACGATAAAGAGCTGAACGAGCAGCGGCGTGCCACGCAAAACATAGGTGTAGGCGAGGACAGGCAAGGACAACCAGCGCCGAGACGATGCACGCATGAAGGCTAGCGGCACCGAGAGGACGAAGCCTGCAAGGAGCGATACGAAGGTCAGGAGAAGTGTCAGCGGAATGCCGCCGGCAAGCGTGACGGTGCTGGTGAGGAGGAGGGGGATATCCATCGTTGAACGCCTCACCGCCCGGGAACGGCAAAACGCCGTTCGAGCAGATTGAAGATCACCAGCGCCAGGCTGGTTAGCGTGAGGTAGAGGGCCGAAGCGGCCAGATAGAAGCTCAGCGGCGCGCGCATCGAGCCCGCGCCAATGGTGGCGACGCGCATGATATCGGTCAGTCCGACGATCGAGATCAGCGAGGTCTCTTTCACGAGGGAGATCCACTGGTTCGCAAGCGCCGGCAGCGCGATGCGCAGCATTTGCGGAAAAGTGACGAGCAGCCAGGTTTGCCAGGGATGCAGCCCAAGCGAGCGGGCCGCCTCGATCTGTCCCGCGGGTATACTGCGCACCGCGCCTCGGAAGATTTCCGCGGTGTAGGCGCCGATGACCACGGTGAGGGAAACCACTCCCGCCAAGAACGCATTGACCTCGACATAGCGGCCGAAGAAGGCGCTGATGGCGACCGTGCCTCCGAAATAGATCAGCAGGATGATGATGAGTTCGGGCACGCCGCGAATGATCGTGGTGTAGAAGCCGACGGCGAGGCTGATTGCTTTCCACCGCGATAGCCGCCCGGCGGCAGCGAGCAGACCGAGCGCCATGCCGAGCATGCCGCTGACAAGCGCCAGCAGTACCGTCGTCTTCAGGCCGTTGACGAATTGCACGGCAAAGCCGTCCATGCGGGAAACCCCTCTATCGATGTGAGGCAAGAAAACTGCGAAGCCGGCTGGAAGCAGGCGTGGAGAAGAACTCCGATGGGGGACCTTCTTCCTCGATCAAGCCTTGGTGCATGAAGGCTGCCCGTGTCGAAACCTGCCTCGCAAAGGCGAGTTCGTGGGTGACGATCACCATCGTTCGCCCTTCCTCCGCCAGTGCCGCCATGACACGAAGCACCTCGCCTACCAGCTCTGGATCGAGGGCCGAGGTCGGTTCATCGAAGAGCAGAACGCGGGGCTCCATGGCGAGCGCGCGAGCGATCGCCACGCGCTGCTGCTGGCCGCCGGAAAGATGGCGGGGATAGGCGTCCGCTTTGTCGGAGACTCCGACCTTGGCGAGGTAGCAGCGCCCGAGATCGGCTGCCGCATGGCGCTGGAGCCCTTTGACGAGGATGGGACCTTCCGTGACGTTCTCAAGCACCGTCTTGTGGGGCCAGAGATTGAAGTTCTGGAACACCATGCCCATCGACGCTCTGACGCGCCGCACCTGCCGATGATCGGTGATGCTGGGCTCGCCGCCTCGCTGCGATGCAGCCTGGATCGCGAGCTTCTCGCCGTGGATCCAAATGTCGCCCCGGTCGGGGACTGTCAGGAGATTGAGGCACCGCAGAAGCGTGCTCTTGCCCGAGCCGCTGCTGCCAAGGATAGAGAGAATTTCGCCAGGCCTTACGTCGAGATCGACGCCGCGCAGGACCTCGTTGCCGCCGAGCCGTTTTTCGATCCGCTGGGCTCGGATACCGCGCGTCACGGCCCGGGGGAACGTCGCTTCACTTTGCATCAGGCACCCCGCGCTGGAGGCTGGGTGCCGCCGGTACGGGGGAATGCTGGACATGGCAAAGCGCTTGCTGCACGCATGGAGCTGCACCACTCTTTTTTGAGTTCTGTTGTCGATGTGTGGGACGCCCCTCTGCTCCAGAGGCGGCGAGCGCTTTTGGAACTGCGTCTTGACCCAGAATTGCCCGCGCGCTTCCCGAGATCAATTTATAAGCGAAATTATTTTTCGATAAGTTCAGCTAATAGGGCCTAACGTCGCCCCAACGCGAATAACCATCTATTGCTCCGTGGTAGACAATCGGAGTGGCACGATCGGCAGGACTGTATAAGTTGATCTTTGTATCGAAAGACGACAACGGCAGCTGCGCGAAAGCCATATCATGGTGGAAATCTCAAAGACGGGCGTCACGCTTCGCCAGCTTCAGATCCTGCGCGAGGTCGTCAGATCGGGCTCGGAGCGCAGTGCTGCCAAAGCACTTGAAATCACCCAGCCTGCCGTCAGCCAGCAAATTCGGATATTAGAGGGCTTGCTCGGCGTGCAATTATTCGTGCGCGACAAGGGGCGGCTTGTTCCGACGGCCCACACGATGACCCTTTTTCGCGATACCGACGCCACCTTCGTCCAGATCGAAAGGGTCGCCAAAACGGTTGCGTCCTTGAAGGGGGTCGATAGCGACACGATCAGTATCGCCGCGCCGCACATCTTCTCGCTCCGACTTTTGCCCGAGGCTTTCCGTAAGCTGCGTTCACACCAACCGATCGCAGGGATCGTGCTCAAATCGGGCACCTACCCGGAGGTGGCCGAGCATGTCCTGGAGGGACGGGCCGACCTTGGAATTGCTCGGCTGCCCTTGGACGGCAATGTCTTCGACTGGTGTCCGGCAACAACCGCGACCAATGTCTACATTTGCCCTCGCGGTCACCGGTTCACCCACAAAGATATCATCAGGCCTGAAGATCTCGTGGGGGAGCCGCTCGCGGATGTCGAACCAGGGATGCAGTCCCATCTCATGAATGAGAACGCTATGAGATATATGGGTGCGGAACCGCATCTGGCCATCCAGGTCGACGTCATCGGCCAGGAGGTGAGTTTCGTTGCTGCGGGTCTCGGCATATCGAGTAGCAACACCTTCGCCGCCAGCCAGTTTGCGTCTTTCCCGGTCGAAGTTCGCCCCTTCGAGCCGAGCGCCCTCTATCACTATGTCGTATTCTGGCAGAAGGGGCGCAGGTTCGGAACGCTGCTCCAAGAAACGATCAAAGTGCTGGTGGAATGCGCGCAGGTCGATGCGGAAGATCGTGAAGACGCCGGCACGTACCCATAAGGCACACGAGGATCGCCCAGACTCTTGATTGGCAATGTTTCCATGCGCCGCGCGTCAATAAGCATTCCATGAACTCTTGAGATCGTGGCCCGTTGACCAGGCGGCAGTGGTATCGCCACTGCTCGGTGCTTCGTAGCGATCACTAATCATCGCGTGACAGTATCGCGGATCATTTTCAGCGTGGCGGCGGCCACATACAGTTGCCGATAGAGCATGCTTCACTCGATATGTTGCTGCACATCGATCACTCCATCGCAGGGCGATGACCAGCATGTACCGAGGAACCGGACCGCCTGGCATTCCGCCTGGATTTCAACGTCACATCATCCGTTGAACAGCCAACCCCAAATCTCGGAACCACAGAGCGAATGGTGTTCATGCAGCCGGGATACCTCAATGCCAACGCCGGCGGCCAAGACTGCTCCTGCGTCAATGACCTCTCACAGAGTGTCATGAATGAAAGCCGAATGTATCTTCTTCTTGTGTTGAGAGAAAAATCGGAAGAGGCATTTTATTATTATTTCAAATTTTATCTAATGTCTAAGAGTGCTGACATCATCTATCGGGCTCTCGGTCGATACGCCATTGAAAGACTAATCTTGGACTCGAATACAATAAGCATCATGTGTCACTTCAAGCCGCATATTTTTGCATATTTGGCTGGCAAGCGCAGCCATTCATCCGTGAGCTATGAAGCTTCGACCTCGCCGGCCGTGCTTGCATGATCAAGAATTCCGAGAGCGAACCTTCATGTCCAAGCTTAAACAGTTGGCCTTTTACGCTTTGGTGCTCGTGTCGAGCTGCTTGGTCTCTCGCGCTGTCTTCGCCTGGCATCATCTTGTATCGAACGTGATCGATACGCTGCATGGATCTCTGATTGTTGGATTGGCCGGCAGCATTCCGCTTACGATTCTGACCAACCTAGCCAATCGTAGGCGGGGGAAGAAATAGCGCTATATCAAGCAGGATTAGACCACTCGCTACCCATCCCGGCTTGCCTGCGCCTTCGGTGGTTTGGCGCCGAGGGGGCGAGGTCGCCCCCTTGCTCCCACATCCCGGCGCGGACATACGGGCCAAAGCCTCGTCCGTCTGCCTGCTTGAAACAAAAACCCGCCACCGTCTCCCAGGCGGGCTCGAAACATCGTGCTGTCACCCAGAAACCGGGCCATCGAAATTATTCAGGTTGCGTTCAGTGCGGGCTTACTAGGATTGCGCGAATATCAGTGGGAGAACAACGATGTCTCGCTCGATGATTTTCGGCCTAGCTTTGGGAGCGGCAACAGCTCTGGCTTCGACAGCAAGTGCAGCTCCTGTAGTCCAGTTCGCGCCCAATGGCGCCTCTCCCGTTGCAATGCAGATCCAATATTACGGCTACGGATGCCCCCCGGGGTACAAGATCACGAGCTATGGCGGCTGCAAGCTAAGCCATTATCTTCGCCGCCATCCTGATCAGATGCCCGGCTATTACGGCTACCGACGCCAGTATGACAGCTACTATTACAACGACCAGCCTCGCTACTATCGCCGCTATTATCGACCGTATCAAGGCGATGATGATTATTACGGTGACGATTGTGGAGTGCACCCCTGAAGTGAGACACTCAAATTTGAGTGACAGGGTTTTGTGGATGGATTTTTACGAGATCGGATGAGCGGGTCAAGGTTTGCTCGAACTCATCGGGAGGCCTGTAGCCGATGGAGGAATGCAGCCTCTTTCGATTGTA
>NZ_JBFREW010000040.1:0-14588 GCF_052114505.1 Labrys sp. KB_33_2
CCGGCACATTGCCACACTCCCTGACGGTGCCGGATATTCACTGGCTATCGCTCAATCCACGCCTGGAAGGTCTGATCGTGCCGAGCAAGTTCTATGGCATCGCTGCAGCCGGAAAGCCCATGATTGCAGTCATGGCGCCGGACGGCGAAATTTCCGACCTGATTCACCGATGCGATTGGGGTGCCGTCATCACGCCCGGCGACAGCGCGGGTTTTGCGAAAGTCGTCCGCGAATGGCGCCATCGGCCTGAGCTTTTGGTACAGAAGGGGCGCAATGCGCGTGCCTTGATTGAGAGCGGGTTTGACCGGCTCTCCTGCCTGCGCCGCTGGCAGGCGCTATTGTCATCCATGAGAAGCTAGGCCAGCAGCGCAAGCAAATAGGAATTTCATGAACGGTGTTTCCGTCATTGAATCGACAGCTCCGACACCTGTCATGCCGCTGGCCGGCCGCAAGGAGCGCCGCCGGCTTCATCGGTACCACCGGTTTCCAACGGAACAGCTTTGCACTAACTTCCGGTCCGCACCTTGAAGTAGACGCCGTCGACGTAACCGTTCAGGCCACAAAAGCTCGCCGCCGCGCCCCCCCGCCCAGACCTGGCGAAGTCGACGCCCAGCACGGGCTGCGCGCCGACACGGGTCAGGGTGATTCTCTCACCCGTCTCGCCGCCCTCGACGGCGAAGTCGAGAATGTTTGGGCCTGGCTTGCCGCCGCCTTCGGCCTGGCAGACCCAATTGCCCTGGATGGGATCGGCGGTACCGATCGAGGCCTTCAAGGTGCCATCGCTCGCCTGCGTGACCGTCACGCCACCGTCCAGGCTGCGCCACTCTCCGACCATAACCTTCACCGCTCGCGATCTCCAGGCTGTTCAGGAACTTCACCCGCTGCCCCATCACGTCCTTGAGACCGCTCACCCTCTCCGCCAGGGAAGCCGCTCGCTCGGCAACCTGGTCGCGTATCCGAATGAAATATTTCTGGTCCTTGCCGAGCAATTCGCCGGTGTGGCTATCGACGGCCCGGCTAATCTCCATGAGGCGGGCTGCGATGGCGACATCCACCTTGGCCAGATCGCTGTCGGCGCAGATCGCCTTCTCCGCCGGCGATTTCGCCTTGGCGCAATTGAAGGAGGGCGCGGAAGCGGCCCAACCCGGCGCTGACAACAGCAGACAGGCGGTGGCGGATAGCAGGGGCGGAAGGGGCGGTACGGGATTTCATCGATTGGACCCGGAGCATGATGAAAGGAAGCTACGCAGCAGTGCCAAAGAAGCTGGCGGTGTCAAGCGCTCCCCAGCGCGCTTGTTTCCGACGAAACAACTGCAGACACCAATGCCGGTCGGTCGTGGCGAGATGAAGTGTTTGCCTGAAGTAGAGTACCCGGACAAGTTTCACGGATGGGCCTCGCCCGTAGGCCTCCATGAACGTTTGATATCTTGCAGTGTCCGGCGTTTGTGATGTTGCCCTGGAATGGTGGACACAGATTTAGGCCATGTGTCGTTCGGCCTGTTCGGGGTTTTATATCGGCGAGCGGAGTGGATCCGCGGACGATTATAGTCAGCTTCGATATAAGCGAATAGGTTGCGTCGCAGCATTTGGCGTTCGTAGACTATTTTTGCTTGGTAGCCTCAGCCAATTTCTGAACGGCCGTTGGTCCTTCGTGAACGCATGCGAGCCGTCGCCACATGCAAATTAGTGTGACGAATTTACTCCATCAAGTACTGAAATATCCGTAGTTTATAGCGCAGATCAGCATCGAAACCACATGCCGCTTCACGTCCGAAGGAGTTATAGCGGCCGGATGCAAAGCAAGCTAGCGTTGTCTCCGTAGAGGGGGCTGAACGGTAGCGAGGCATACGGATGGGTAAAGAAGCGACGATCGTGTTGGTTCATGGCTTCTGGGGTGGTGCTGCGCATTGGGCCAACGTGATCACTGAACTTACGCGGCTGGGATACGCTAAGGTGCGTGCCGTCGAACTGCCGCTCACCGGCTTGGCTGATGATGCCGAGCGCACCCGCAAGATGGTCAAGCAGCAGGAAGGCAAGGTGGTGCTGGTCGGCCATTCCTATGGCGGTGCGGTGATCACCGAAGCCGGAGACTTACCGAATGTGGCAGGCCTGGTCTATATCGCCGCCTTCGCGCCGGATGCCGGCGAGAGCCCCGGCGCAATCAGCCAACAGAATCCTCCCGAGGCATTCCCCAATATCACGGCCGACAGCGATGGCTATCTGTGGATCAAATACGAAAAATTCGGCGAGAGCTTTTGCCAAGATCTCAGCGCTGACGAAGCCAGGATCATGGCCATTACCCAAAAAGCGCCGTTGGCCAGTGCCTTCGCCGACAATGTCACTGCTCCAGCCTGGAGAAAAAAACCTACCTGGTACCAGATTTCTAGTCAGGATCGAATGATAGCCCCCGATAATGAAAAACGCATGTCGGCACGCATGAATGCGCGCAAGATCATCACCCTCGATGCCAGCCACGCCTCGCTCGCGTCCCGGCCGGCCGAGGTGTCACAATTGATCGGCGAAGCCGCCAGCACTGGCGTATGATCGTGGTGCTCGGCCAGCGCCGCCTGCCAATAGGAATTCTACGGCTGCCAACACTGCTGCGCACGCGCCGCCGCACGTGGGACTTCCATGGCAGCTCGCGCTCATGACGATGGAATGATTCGGCGAGACAGGATTCCAAATCTGCGCGCAGCTTAGGGATCCGGCTCGCAATGGCGGGCGTGATGGCAACGGGCTTATCGAGCCCATCACCCACGATGCCGAGGTGAACGGTTTTATTCCCTGGGCATGGGTTCCTGGGGAGGTCGAGGAACGCGCCTGGGCAATTTCGACGAGCACTTGTGGGACATGGCGTTTTGGGTCGCCGCGGGCCAGCCTTGTCCCACACAAAGAGCACCCAATAAAACCTGCTGAAGGCTCGGGAGCAGATGGTGGCTGCCAGCTTGACCCCGGTGTGAGTTCTCGTCGAAATGCGACTGGGGGCAGGTGGAGGATAGCCGCTTCATCGCCGGGCTGCCATCAGCTTTCGGCGGAAGACCTCGGCCGGGGTTCGAAAGCCCAGGCATTTGCGGGGTGTCGAGTTGAAGTAATGGCATAGTTGGCGCAGATGTTGTTCGTCCAGCGACAGAGGATCGATCTCCCTCGACAGCCAGCGGCACGCCCGGCGATTGCCGAACTTGCGCTGGAACTGGATGAGATCGCATTCCCAATGGCCGAACTGGCGGCGTTCGCGCACGATGTCGGGACGATGGAGAATGCTCAGTTTCGGGCTGAACCGGCGGCCATGGCGCCGACGGGCATGCCAAGGTCGGCGCCGGGCACGACGTTCGGGCAGGTAGTGCTACAGTTTGCGCTCGCGCGCCCCTGCGCGAATGCACGAAGCGATAGATGGTCTCATGGCACACACGCGTGCGGCTAC
The DNA here is from genome assembly GCF_052114505.1 of Labrys sp. KB_33_2. Lineage (NCBI taxonomy): Bacteria > Pseudomonadati > Pseudomonadota > Alphaproteobacteria > Hyphomicrobiales > Xanthobacteraceae > Labrys > Labrys sp. KB_33_2. The sequence goes on from NZ_JBFREW010000040.1 coordinate 3,422, forward strand.
GCTTGAGCTTGAGGCGACCGGCGATCTGATCGGCCAACCAGCCATGACGTAGTCGCTCCTCGACCACCGAACACAGGGCCGGCCAGCGCAACAGCCTGCAAAGCCCATAGCGCCGATCTCGCGTTCGTGTGTGCGCCGCCATGCCAAAATAACCGCTCACACCCGGCAGATCGCTGTCGCTGAACAGATTGCGTCGCAGCTCACGAAGGATCGTTGAGCGGTGCCGCCCGAGTTTTTCCGCGATGACGTCTGCGTGGCGCTAACGCTCGATTTTGCGTCGTTCATCCAAACTGATCTGGGAGTAGGTGCACTTCATGAGGGAACCTGAACCAACGATAAGCTTTTGACATCGTTAGTATCAACTCTGGGTCACCATGGAAGAAGCCGCCATCAGCTTCGTGGCCAGCGCGGCGATCGGTGTGGTCGTCGGCATTGCACTCGGGCGCGACCGCATGACGCTCTAATGGAAATCCAAAGCAATACGGCTCCATGCCTCTCCAGCAAGGCCGCCGAGAAAAATGTCGTGACGGCTAACGGCCTCGTTGACTTCATGATGGCGCGAGGAGACGCAGGTATAAGCCTTGTGCCTGTAAAACAATGCCTGGTGCTTCGAAAACGCTTCCAGGAATCGAGGTTGAACCGGTCCTCGCGCGGCAATGTGGCCCGCAGCGTCCAGATGATGCAGCATCTGCCCGACCACCAGGTCATCATCCTTTGGTGACGCCGTCAGAATATTGAGGACCTTCGCGGTGGAACCTGGCTTGCCAAAGAAGACGTAACAACCGCACGGTCGGCCAGAGGCGTCGTAGACACATCGCATCTGCAGGGGCCCGTCGGATCGATACATGGATGCCATATGCAGGATCCAGGTTAATTCGGGCTTCGACCAAATAGGGCGCACCGAATAGTTCTCCAGAAACGCGCAGGCCTGTTCCTGGAAGGCATCTACATCCATCGCCTCGTCGCGCACGCCAGGGCTTGCTTCATGGGAAAGGGGTTTACGGATACGATCAATCAGCGCGTCACCGATCCTGGAAAAGGGAAGCAAGACCGTCTCTCGTAGAACGGAAGTGCGGGGCGTCAGGCGGGAAATCGCATATCCCGCGCGTTTGAACACGCAGCACCACTCAAGGCTCTCTGCCGGCAATATGAGTCCGCCTACAGCTCTGAAATGCCTTGCCGAGACAGGTGCAGCGCTGTCGGTGAAGCACAGGTCCTGATTTCGTGCCCGCAGCATGTGCAGGGTGAGTTGGGCCGCGCCTGCGGTCGGGATATCAGGATCGGTCATGAATGTGCCCAGGAGGCGGGCAACCATGATGCGCCCATTCACATAATATTGCATAGGAACGGCAGACATGACGCTGTCTATGCGCCCGTCTGCGGCCTCATGGACAAAGCCTCCATGCGCCGGGTCATAGAATGGGCTCCCAAAAAAGAGATTCTCGAAATAGCTGTTAAAGTCCGAGGACGAAAAGATCATCTTATTGCGGAATATCCTGAAATAAAGTGTACCAATCTGCGGTATGTCTTCAATACGCATAGGCCGAAGTTGCGTTTTTTGGTTCATTTTCCCTCCATTCCAAATCCAAGCGATCTCTACAATGATTAACAGTAAATTACGTAAGGGAACATAAGATATAATTTCTACTGTTATTGGTATATGTAATTTAAATTTGGCCATTTTGGGGCAATCAAACGCGATTTGATTCCGAAATGACCTCTGTTTTTCGAAATTTTGTACACATGCATTAATAGGAATTGATATCTACTGGGCAACGATTTACTATTTTTGTACAAACATCTAAGCCAAAAGTGGCAAGGCTCTATAAGAATTCCGGAGGGAGTAAGCGCCGTCTTCAAGAGTTCATGCGGCCCAAAGCGGCGTAGAGGCTTTGCGCGCACGGATCGAAAGCACAAGCCATCGCATCAACTCGGCGCTTCCGTTCGGCGTCGCCGAGGTCTGTTCACGGGCACCCAGGCAGCCTACTACAATCGCTCCGTGCGATGACGGAAAGCGGGCGTATGTGTAGTGGATCGAGATCATCGCGTTTTCTGGCTCGAATTGTCTGCGACTCTAAATCTATCTCGGCTCACAATGTATGATACAGGGCTCAGATTATCTGCGACGGGCTCACGGCGCTGCGACTGAGACCCACAATGCGGGCATGATCGGTCGAGAAGGGCGCGCACATAGAATGGTCAAAAAGCTACTGGAGTACGCCCTATCTGACCAGACAGGGGAGCGGCTCATCGTTCAGGCGGTATTGGGCAAAACTCGTCCAGCGCCGCGTCGGCTTAACGCTCATTGACGAGCTTTCGCACGATAGTCTGACGGAGATGTCTTCATACCCGCGCGGAAGGCATGTCCGAAATTGGACGTGTCGCTGTAGCCCAGGCGCTCGGCGATCGCGCCAATGGTCAAATCCGTTTCCAAGAGGAGTTTGGCGGCCTGCTCCATGCGCATCCTATTTATGATGAGCCGAAAGCTAGTGCCTTCCACCGCGAGTCGGCGTCGAAGTGTGCGCGAGCTCATGCCCAGCCAGTCAGAAACTTTTTCGAACGAAGCCGAACTCGTCCCTCTTTCTACCATCATCGCATGAATCCGGGCTTCGATGGCCTGAGACGGGAGACATTGATCGAATTGCCCCTCATAGAGCCCTTTCATCAGGGCAAAAGTCGGCGCGAAGCCCTGTTTCGGCTTGCGATCGAGAAGGTCCAAATGAAACAGGATACGATCATTCGGCCGACCATAGTTGATCGGACAGTTGAATGTATCGACATACACACGGGAATCCGCCGGCTCGGCCGAACTCAGATCGATGGCAGATATCTTCCAATCTGTTCCCAAAAGCTCGTAACCGCATCTAAGACTGACCCCGAGGGCATATTCGATCAGAAAGACATAAAGGTCCTTCTCCCAGTGTCTGTCACAGGGAGGATGGAAGGAAACCATCGCCATAGCTGGTTCCTCCGAGAAAACAAACCTCACAATCGGATCGGAAGCCTTATCATAGCGGGTCATGAAATCGAGGAGATTTCGCAAACGAGGCGCGCTCTGCATTGTCAGCCCATAGAGGCCATAATTGTTCAGCGTTACGGACAGGCCAAAACGCAGACCCAAATGCGGGCGCCGTGACAGCTTGATGGCTCGTCGAATGACATCAAGAAGCTGTCGGGTCGAGACGCAAGTGCGAGGATCGGAGGGGTCGTACAGCTTGATCTCGACCCCTCGCAAAATTGAATCAGTTGACACCCCTTCATCCGAAAGCATTTTTAGCAAAGAGGAAAGAATGTTTGTCCTCTCTATAAGATTCAAGTTCGAATTTTTGACCATTATTCGCCTGTTATTTTGCTTTCGTTGCACATCTATTCTGCAGTAAATTTGATAATTTCCAAGAAAATATTTAAAAAAATTTCATATAAATTATAATATATAAATTATAATACATATCCCTAAATATTATTTTGGCCGAAATTCACCGAAAAAATGGCCGGTCGCAACCTACACTAAATTGATATGTTCCCTTACGTTATATCGCAACGGAGTAGATTAAATTTTTCGGCCATTATCCTGAAACAGCAGCGGCAGGTGACACATACAGATAGCTACAATGGAAGCTGATCTGGGCACAGAGAAGGTTATTATTCGGATATATATCAGGTCTTTCTCGGTACTTCCAGATAACCAAAAGTGCAGGCTTGCTTCAGTCCTTTTAGTAATTCACCAACCACTGACATCGGCATTGTTTAGGACAGGATCGGAAAGAATTAACCGCGCAGGCGATGGTCCGTCTGGTTGAACGTCTCGGCCTGGATCGTCTTTGGTTGCTGACCGGGCAGGGTGATCCGCAGTGCGAACCTGATTTTACTCACGTCGGAACTGTCGATCGTGTTGTCGGCCTTAAAGGGCGGGTTAGCGCCCTGAATACACTGGGCGCCCAGATCTTCAGCACTGTTGAGGCGCTGAGGTCGCGCCACGCGGATCCTGCTCCCTCCGGGAGGTCTAGGCCGGCGCTGCACAAAGCACCGCTCGTCGACCTAACGGGCGGCCTGCGCCGGCGGGTCTGGCACGCACACCGGAAGGGCGCAACGGTCGGCAAGATTGCCCTCGGATATCAGGTCAGCCGAGTCGTCGCGCTGACCGTCATCGAGGCCACTCCACCGGGCAAAAAGCGCAACAGAATTATATACCGGTTCTCAATTGAATAGGGGAGGCAATGTACTGACTTTGATCGTCAATTGCGAAGAGCTGCCCCAGGCGATCAACATCAAAGCGGCAATCGGCAAACGATTTGACCTGGAATTGCCGGCTCAAGGTCCTCTGTTCAGGCTTGAGGAACCTGGAGAGGTCAACCCAACCGACCTGAAGTGGACGAATGACGTGCTAGCGCCGCCAAATGAAGCGCCATCGCGGAACACCCACGGCGAAGTCGCAGCGGCAAGCGTAAGCCAGGTAGCGGCTGAGACAACGAAATACAGCCTATGCGTGTGCGAAAGCGCACATACAGGTGAATGGCTTTTCTCGATATGTGCGCCTTCGCACCAACCGGTCAAATCAAAATAAAATGACAACTCGACGCAAGAAGCCTATCGGCTCTCCGAACAGATCTCGCGCTGCAAAAAAGCATGAGTCGATTAAAATAGCCGCAGGCGCCGCGAGCTGCCTTCTCGCACTTGTTCCGTGGAACGGTGCGCATGCGCAGAACGTGATCGTGAACAACCAGACCGTGGATGTTCCCGGCACGCAGCCAAGCCCCTGGAATGCGGGCAATCTCCTCATTGGCAGCCCGAACACGGGCACAGTCAACGTTCTCGCTGGTGGCAGTGTCAACGTCAACAGTCTCTTGGCGGTGGGCCGCACTGGCACCGGCAATCTCAACCTCAGCGGCGGTGGCCAGACCAAAGCCAGCACGACGGCCATAGGTCTGCTCGCAGGCTCGACCGGAAACGCCGTCGTGACGGGAGCGGGCTCTACTTTGACGTCGACCAGTATCCTTCGTGTCGGGGACTCCGGAACCGGCGCCCTCGATATCAGTGCCGGCGGCAAGGCCGTGGGCAATACGGTTATTATCGGCAATGCAGCCGGCTCGACAGGAACCGCCACCGTGGCGGGGCCCGGGTCCAACCTGACATCGAATGGCACGCTTGTGGTCGGCGCCGCCGGCAAAGGCTCGTTGAGGATCGAAAATGGTGGTAGCGTCACCAATGCCAATCCGCCCAACACCCCGGCCCAGACAACGATCGGACAGCGGGCAGGTTCGGACGGCTCTGTGACCGTGACGGGCGCCGGCTCGACGTTCGATGCCGGCGCCTATTTGTTCGTCGGCGATGCCGGCAAAGGCTCTTTGCGAATTGAGGACGGTGCCACTGCCTCCAGCTCCTCCTTCGTCACGATCGCCAACAGCGCCGGTGCCAACGGCTCGTCGATGGTCGTGACCGGCCCCGGCTCGGCCTGGAGCTCCTACAGCGTGAACGTCGGCGGACAATCCTATAATGGCAGCGGCCTCACCGATGGCGGCCAAGGCTCACTCCTCATTGAAGACGGCGGCCAGATCAACACCACCTCCGGCTCGATTGGCTACAACGGCACGCCCTCGGTCGTGACGGTTACGGGCGAGGGCTCCAAATGGACCGCGACTAGCGGCTTGACGGTCGAATCAAGCACACTGAACGTCGAGGATGGCGGCCAGCTGCAGACAGGTTTTCTCTGCGTCAATTGTTATAACGGCTATGGTCCCAGCGCCATCAACGTCGCGGGCGAGGATTCCAAACTTGTAGCGTCGAGCCAGTTCTCGGTCTTGTATGGCGCCACCACCATCGATGTGACGCAAGGCGGTGCGATCGAAAGTGGCATCACGCATCTGAGCTACTATGAGGGCTCAAACACCACCGCCACGATCAATGGTGCGGGCTCAAGCTGGACGACGGCCGACGAATTGATCGTTGGACGACTGGGCACGGCCAGCCTCACGGTCAAGGATGGCGGCAAGTTAAAGACCGCCTCCGCGACGATTGCGCAACTGGTCAGCACCAACCCGGGAGGAGCCGCCTCGAACGGCACGGTTCTGGTCTCCGGCCAGGGCTCCAGCTGGGAGAATACCGGAACCCTCGTCGTCGGCGACAATGGCAAGGCCAGCCTGACGGTCGAGGACGGCGCCAAGGTCACCAGCGGCACCACCACGATCGCACGCTTCGACGGTTCCGACGGCATCGTCACGGTTACCGGCACGGGCTCGTCCTTGGCCGTGACCGGCGACATGTCGGTCGGCAATGGCGGTGCCACCGGCGTCGTCAACCTCGCCGATGGCGGCCTTGCCTCGGTCTCGGGCACGGTTGGCGTCGGCGGAGGCTTCTCGCCCAACGGCACCGGCACCATCAATATCGGCACCGGCGGCCTCGCCGGGAACCTGACCGCCGACAAGATCGCCAGCTACTCCCAGACCGGGGCAACGATCAATTTCAACCACACCGACGATATCACCTTCACGCCGGCGATGACGAGCACATCGCCGAACTACAATCTTGCCGTCAACCAGATGAACAGCGGCACCACTACGCTGATGGGGCAGAGCACCTATCATGGCCTGACCACCGTCTCGGCGGGTATGCTGCAGGCGGGGGCCACCAACGCCTTCAGCCCCAATTCGGACGTCAACGTCACGGCCGGCACTCTGGATGCCAACGGCTTCAACCAGACCGTGAAGGCGCTGACCAATGCCGGCACGATTGCGACCAATCTCAAGGGTGGCCCTGCCGGCACAACGCTCACGGTGAGAGGGGACTATGTCGGTGTTTCTGGCAGCGCGATTGAGCTGAACACTTACCTCGCCTCGGACAATGCGCCGAGCGACAAGCTGATCGTCAACGGCAACGTCTCGGGAGCGACGACGCTCACGATCCACAACACCGGCGGTCCCGGCGCAGCGACCGCGGCTGACGGCATCGAGGTTATCCATGTCGGCGGCACCTCGCAGGCCGGCACATTCACGCTCGGCGCCGCCGTCGCGGCGGGTGCCTATGACTACAACCTCTATCTCGGCGGCGTAGGCGCCAATACCGGCAACCAGAACTGGTATCTGCGCTCGACGGGCAAGCTGTCCCCCAACAGCCAGACCGCACTTCCCTATGCGGACGTATTGTCGAACTTCGCGCAGGCAACGCTCGGCACCCTGCAGCAACGCACGGGCAATCGTATCTGGCCTGATGGTACCTCACGCGTGGCGGCCAATTTGCCGCCCGCAGGAGCCATGGCCTACGCCAAGGGCGGCCCCACATTGATCGGCCAGGGCGCCTGGGGCCGGATGGGGGGGCAATATTCTTCCTTCGACCCCAGGACGGGTTCGGCCTACACACAGAGCATCGGTTTCCTGCAGGCCGGCTATGAAGGCGTGGCGCGGGAGACCACCTCGGGCGACCTCACCATCGGCGCCTATGCGATCATGGGCACGTCAACGGCACGGATCGACGTCAGCAATGACCCCGTGACGGGCGCGGCGCGGGCCAAGGGCAAAATCACCACGCAAGGCTACGGCATCGGCGCCAACCTGACCTGGCTCGGCCATGACGGCTTGTATGCCGACGCCATCGGCCAGTTCACCTGGTATGATTCGACCCTGTCGAACAAGACCGGCCACAACCAAGGCTGGTCGAGCGCGGCGAGCCTGGAGGTTGGCAAGCGCTATGAGCTCGGCTCGGGCTGGGCGGTGGTGCCGCAGGCGCAACTGGCCTGGACGCATGTCGACTTCTCCAGCTTCACCGACAATCTGGGCAACCGCATCGCGCTGGGCAGAGGCGACAGCCTGCAGGGCCGCGCGGGGATACGATTGGAGAACCTGTCAAGCTGGCAGGATGCGAACGGCCAGGCGGCGCGCCTGCAGTTCTATGGCATAGCCAACCTGACCTACGAATTCTTGAAGGGCAGGAGCGTGAAGGTGTCCGGCGCCTCGCTGGTCCAGAGCAATCGTCGCCTGTGGGGCGAGGTTGGCGTGGGCGCCACCTATGCCTGGAACAAGAACTGGAGCGCTTATGGCGAGGCCAACTATGCCATGGCCCTCTCCGGCGGGGGCGGCGACAACTACGCCGTCAAGGGAACAGCCGGCCTGCGATATACTTGGTGATTGGAACAATCACAGACACGGTGGGTTTGATAACCTGGTCGAATTGCAGATAAGCTATAGGACGCAGGTAGAGTGCACGCAAGTGAATGCGTGCACTCACAACACATGTAATAAAAAAGGAACTGTCTAGAGAGAGATTAATTCCTAAGAATTATTCGGTTGAACTGCAATATTTGGGTTAATTTACTCCATCTAATCATTTTATACTGGATTATTTCTTCAGAGGATAAATGAGATAGAATCTCACACTGAAGTGACCCCGATTAAACCTGGAGCCAGCCCTGTAATGCACCCCCTTGCTCCATCACCTGCAAACCGGCTACGTTTTTGAAAGTGCCTTTTCCGCAGCACGGATAGTGCCTCGTTCCCTCATGTCGACACGGAAGTCAGAAAACTCATGTTACAAGAGGCACCAGCTTGTTTTGTCTCTATCTGCGAGCTCGTGCTGCTTCGCGACTGTCTCGCCCATTGCCTCGTCAAGGCCAGAGTTGCGGCCTCTGTTGAGGGCTACGGCACGATAGATGACTGGCGTCCGGGCTTCGAAAGTATTTTGATTGTGATGTTGCTATACTACAGAGGCGAAGCAGCGGAGAACATCACGAAAGATATTCCTAAAATTCTTAGAAGAACATCACAGGCAAGAATAGTAGTGATATCTGATCATGAGACGCCCGAACTGATCGCCTCTACAATCGCCCTGGGCGCGCATGCCTTTGTTGGGACTGTTTCCAGCCTTGACCTGGTGTTGGCTGCGTTGCAGCTGGTTCGTGCTGGCGGAAAGTATGTGTCGCTAGAGAGCTTCCGCGGGAAACAGGTATGTCAATGATGTCGCAAACCGTTATGGAGGTCGAGTCAGGTATAAATAATAAATATTTACCTTCGACAAACCTGCTTAAGAGATCTCTGATGAACCGATACAAAAACTCACAATATAACAACCAACCAACCAATGTATATCATAAATTGTTTTAGAAAAATTATGCACTTAAATAATAAATTCTGACAATAAATTTGATTTATATATAATAATATCTAGGTTCAGGACTTCGGTAACGGGGCCGTCCCAGTCAAGCGATTTTGGGCGGGCATGATCGTCCGCTTGCAGGCGGACGTGTCGACGGCTTGATGCTGAGCGGCGCAGTGTATGCTTAAAGCCGCAGCCTTCCTGTGAGATCCCCCGGGTGCATGCTTCGGTCCGTGGTCAGCGCGCGAGCTGCCAACATGATGCTGGTTCGATGCAGTTTCCGATGTGCCCATCTCATTGGCGTGCTCGACGAAGATCGGCAACAGTCCTGACCTCGGCATCATCGGAACCGCGTCCCTGGGGGACCTCGAAGGCCTGCGGTCAAGCAGGCAACTGTGCGAGGTTCAGCTCGTTAAACCTCTTGCGGGATGACCGGTGCCTCTATCTGGAAGGTGGTACCGTCGACCCAAATCCGGTGAAGGATCACTCCGATGCGGCGAGCAAGCGCCACCATGGCGCGCTTCCGACCGCGACGGCGCGCTATCTGTGCTGCCCAAGTTCCGAGCCATGTCGAGCACCCCCGATTCATCATGACGGTCGCGGCCTGACAGAGAGCGCGGCGCAGACTGACGTCTCCGGCCTTTGTGATGCCGCCCGATACATCACGTTCGCCAGACTGATTGCGTGAAGGTGTCAGGCCGACCCAAGGGCCAACCTTTTTCGATGACGTGAAACGGGCGGGATCATCTATTGCAGAGCGGAAGGTCAAAGCCACGACTGCGCCGATCCCGGGCATGGACATTAACCGATGGCATGCCGAGTCATCCTGGGCGAGTTGGCGGACGCATCGTTCCAGTTCCGCTAGTTCGCGCCGCAGAGAGGCCCGCGCTCGCAGCATCGGCTCCGTCGCGGCTTCGAGCATTCGATTGCCGACTGTCAGTTCGCGGATGCGATGCTCGAACTGGCCGCGCGAGATGGCACCTACCTTCAGCCCGAAGTTCCGCAGAAGCCCACGCAGGGACATCTCCAGTGCGATCATACCCTGCTGGACTGCTTTGCGAGCTCCGAGCACGGTACGGACCTCCTGCGCCGAAACGGATTTACAGTGAACCGGCCGGAACCAGCCCAGATGCAGCAGGCGGGCAATTCCTTCCGCGTCGCGCCGGTCAGTTTTGATCGGCATGGCCTTCAAGGCGCCCTTGACCTGCCGAGTTTCCATCAAAACGACGTCCAGGCCCGCCTCGGCCAATCCACGATGCAACCATTGCGACAAGGGGCCGGCCTCGAGGCCGATGGCGGCGATGCTGCCATGCTGTTCTGCGATCCAACTCGCGAGCGCCTCGGGCTCACTGGCGACCTGTGCCTCCTTCACGATCTTCCCATGTTCGCTGATCACGCAGATCGCGGTCTTCGCCAACGACACATCCAAACCGACAAACAGTCTCATCCCGCAGTCCTCCTTCTGGATCCGATACGGGAACAGCGACAGCCTGCCCTGATCTTGCAAGCGGCAACGAGCGGTGCGCGACGCAGGCCCCGTTACGGCATCTCGTTGATCAGAGCCAGAAGATGACGGCGGCGGCGATGCAAATGGCCGAGAAGAAGGTGTGAGCGCATCGGTCGTAGCGGGTTGCGATGCGCCGCCATTCCTTGAGTTTAGCGAAGAGGTTCTCGACCTTGTGTCGCTGGCAATAGAGCGCCTTGTCGTAAGGGTAAGGGATTTTCCGGCTTCGGCTCGACGGGATGCACGGTTCGATGCCTTTGGCGACCAGCGCCTGGCGGAATGCGGCGCTGTCGTAGCCGCGATCGGCGATGAGGTCTTTGGCGGGCGGGAGGGCGCCGAGCACGAGGCGTGCGCCCTTGTGATCGCTCATCAGGCCTTCCGAGAGCAGCATGACGATCGGACGGCCCTCGCCGTCGCAGACGGTGTGGAGCTCGGAGTTCAACCCGCCTTTGGTGCGCCCGATACGGCGGGGAACAGCCCCTTTTTGAGCAGGCTCGCCGCCGTGCGATGGGCTTTCAGGTGCGTCGCGTCGATCATGATCCGCTCGGGCTTCGGCCCTTCGCCGGCGAGCCCTGCGAAGAT
>NZ_JBFREW010000041.1:0-13676 GCF_052114505.1 Labrys sp. KB_33_2
CGCCAGGCCCTGATGGGCGGTTTTGCCGCCTCGCGTATCCTGGAAGTGCATGGCGAGCGCATGGTCAAGCGCACCTTCGATCCGGGCTTCCGCATCGCCCTGCACCAGAAGGATCTCAATCTCGCCTTGACCACGGCCCGCCAGCTCGGYCTYTCCCTGCCCAACACCGCCACCGCCCAGGAAYTGTTCAATGCCTGCGTCTCGCATGGCGGCAAGGATTGGGACCATTCCGCCATGGTGCGGGCCCTCGAACTCATGGCCAACCACGCCGTCACCACCACGACCAACTGAAACTGAAGACCCGCAAGGCGGGCGTCAACTCTTTGTTTTTGCGCATTTTTTTAATCGAAAAGTCTATCACCTTTTCTGAAAAATGCTCTAGGGGAGCGACATCATGAAGATCTGCATCTACGGCGCCGGCGCGATCGGCGGCTACATGGCAGTGATGCTGCAGCAGGCGGGTGCCGAAGTCTCGGTCATCGCACGCGGAGACCATCTCAAGGCCATGCAGGCCCGCGGCCTCAAACTGCTCGTCGACGGGCAGGAACTGACGGCTTCGCCCACGGCCACGCAGAACCCGGCCGATCTCGGGCCGCAGGATTATGTGATCGTCACCCTCAAGGCGCACCAGGCCTGGGAATCGGCGGAAGCGCTCAAGCCGCTGCTCGGCCGCGACACCGCCGTCGTCACCGCCCAGAACGGCGTGCCCTGGTGGTATTTCTACGGCCTGCCCGCGCCTCATGGCGACACCCGCCTCGCCAGCGTCGATCCGGGTAACCGGCAGTGGCAGGCCATCGGCCCCGAGCGGGTGATCGGCTGCACGGTCTATCCGGCCACCGAGATCACCGAGCCCGGCGTGGTCAAGCACATCTACGGCAACCAGTTCGGCCTTGGCGAGCCCAACCGCACGGAGAGCCTGCGCGTGGCCAGGCTCGCCGAAGCGATGACGGCCGGCGGCCTGAAGCCCCGGCTCTACGAGGATATCCGCGACGACATCTGGCTGAAGCTCTGGGGCAATCTGTGCTTCAACCCGATCTCCGCCCTCACCCATGCCACGCTCGACGTGATCGCGACCGAGCCGGGCACGCGGGCGCTGGCGCGCGCCATGATGGTGGAGGCCGAGCAGATAGGGCTCAAATTCGGTGCACGCTTCCGGGTCGGCGTCGACCGGCGCATCGACGGGGCGGCAGGGGTCGGCGCCCACCGCACCTCGATGCTGCAAGATCTCGACAAGGGCCGGGCGCTGGAGATCGACGCCCTGCTCACTTCGGTGCAGGAAATGGGGCGCATCGCCGAGATCGCGACGCCGCATATCGATGCCGTGCTCGCTCTGGTGCAGCAGATGGCTCGGGTCAGGGGCCTCTACCCCACCTTCCCGCAAGAGGTGGCGCCGGCTCCGCTGCGCGCCGTCGGCCAAGCCTGACCGGGCACGACGAACATTGTCGAAAGGCGGCGACGATCTCGCCGTCTTTCGAAAATCCCTCATGCCATCACAGAGAGGCAAGACCGCCATGTCGCAATGGATCCGTTTCGAGGAAGACGGGCAGGCCCAGTTCGGTACGCTCGAAGGCGATGCCATCCATGTCCATCGCGGCGACATGTTCGGCATCGCCGCCGCCACCGGCCGTACGCTGCCTTTGGCGAAGGCCAGGATCCTTGCACCGACGGTGCCTAGCAAGATCATCGCGCTCTGGAACAATTTCCACCAGCTCGCCGCCAAGCTGAATGTCGCCGTGCCGCCGGAGCCGCTCTATCTGCTCAAGGCGCCCACCAGCGTCACCGCCCCGGGCGCGACCGTGGCAAGGCCTTCTTCCTATGATGGCCGGGTCGTCTATGAGGGCGAGCTCGGCATCGTCATCGGCAAGCCTTGCAGCAACGCTTCCGAGGAGGAAGCCGCGGACGCCATCTTCGGCTATACCTGCGTCAACGACATCACCGCCGGCGACATCATCACGCGGGACTCGACCTTCGCCCAATGGGTTCGCGCCAAGAGCTTCGACGGCTTCGGGCCGTTCGGTCCGGTGATCGCCACCGACATCGATCCCGCCACCCTGGTGGTGCGGACGCTGCTCAACGGCGATGAGCGCCAGAACTACCCGATCGCCGACATGGTCTTCCCGCCGGCCAGGCTGGTCAGCCTGATTTCCAGGGACATGACCCTCTTGCCGGGCGACCTGATCTGCTGCGGCACCTCGCTCGGCGTCGGCGCCATGAAGGAAGCGCAGAACGATGTCCGCGTCAGCATCGAAGGCATTGGCTGCCTAGAGAACCGCTTCGAGCAGTAAGCAACGAAGAAGCCGGGTGTGCGGGCATCTTGCCCAATCCAAGCAAATACCGACAGAAAGAAAGAGCGAGAAAGATACCCGTAGACGCGAACCTAAGCTGGAAGAGCGCCAGTTCTTTACCCTCCCCTGGAGGGGGAGGGTCGACGCGAAGCGTCGGGGTGGGGTGAAATTGCATAGGTCGTGAAGAGGATAACCGCAATTTCTTACAAAGGCGTCACCCCACCCCGGGCTTCGCCCGACCCTCCCCCTCCAGGGGGGGGTAAAGAACTAGCGCCTTCTCGGTTTAAGTTGTCGCCTTTGGGCATCCTGCCCGCGCACGCGGCGAAATTGCTTTCAAGCCGCTTTCGCCTTCGCGGCGAGCGCCCGGCCAATCGTAGCGCCGACCAGATGCGGGCTTGACGCAACGGTAATACCGGCCTTCTCGAAGGCGGCGATCTTGGCGTCGGCCCGGTCACGGCCATGCATGGTCAGGGCACCGGCATGGCCCATGCGTCGCTCGGCCGGGGCATGCAGCCCGACGACCAGGCCGACAATCGGTATGGCCGGCCTGACAGAGGCGACATAATCGGCCGCTTCCTGTTCTTCCTCGCCGCCGATCTCGCCGATCAGCACGACGCCCTCGGTCTTGGCATCGGCAAGGAACAGTTCGAGGCAATCGCGCATCGACAGGCCATGCACGGGGTCGCCGCCGACCCCGACGGTGGTCGACTGCCCGAGACCCGCGGCGGAGATCTGGGCGATCACCTCGCTGGTCAGGGAGGCCGAGCGCGAGATGATGCCGACGCTGCCGGGGCGCTCGCTGCCGGTTGCCATCACGCCCATCTTGCACAGGCCCGGTGACAGGATCCCCTGCGAATTGGGGCCGATCAGCCTAGTCTTCGATCCGGCGAGCGCATGGCGCACCCTGATCATGTCGAGTACAGGCACCCGTTCGGTGATGGCCACGACCAGCGCGATCTCGGCCTCGACAGCCTCGATGATGGCGGCACTTACCCGGGCCGGCGGCACGAAGACCATGCTGGCATTGGCGCCGGTCTCCCTCGCGGCTTCGGCGACGCTATCGAACACCGGCGCGCCGAGATGGGATTGCCCGCCCTTGGCGGGCGTGACGCCGGCCACGACCTTGGTACCATACTCGATCATCGCAGCAGTATGATGGGTTCCCGCCCAGCCGGTCATGCCCTGGCAGACGACGCGGGTTTCATTGTCGATGAGGATAGCCATTTCGCCCTCCCGTGCGCACCAACGGCGCTATCGCGTTATTTTGGATTTATCAGTCTAAAACTGCAGCAAAATCGCCGTCAGCGTGCGGCGGCGACGGCCTTCGCGGCTGCCATCCACATGTCCGGGCATTCGATGATGCGGCAGCCGAAATTGGCGAAACGCGAGCGGGCATAATCGGCATTGTTGCCGGCAAGCCTGGTCACCACCGGCAGCGTGCGCCCGGCCCGGCGCATGGCGATGCCGAGACCTTCGGCAACCGTGTCGCAGGACTGCATGCCGCCGCCATGCACATTGATGAGCAGTGCGCGCACCTGGGGATTGTCGAGCAGCAGGCCGAAGCCATGCGCGATGTCGAGGCTGGTTGCCGTGGTGCGGATATCCATGAAATTGGCAGGCGCGCCGCCAGCGGCGTGGACGAGGTCGACCGTGGCAAGCCCGAGCCCGGCACCATTGGCCGCGATGCCAACGGTGCCGTCCATGCGGACATAGTTGAGCTGGCGCTGGCGGGCCTTGACCTCGTATTCGTCGCCATCTTCCTCGCGCAGCTCCGCCAGGGAAGCCTGGCGGAACAGGGCATGGTCATCGATGATCATCTTGACGTCGAGCGCCAGCAGCCTGTCGTCGGCGGTCAGGACCAGCGGGTTGATCTCGATCAGGCTGGCGTCGAGTTCCAGGAAAGCGCGTCGCAGGCCATCGGCAAGATTGGCGAAAGCTTCAGCCGGCGTCCCGACCAGGCCCAGGCGTGCCGCGACGGTACGCAGTTCCTCGATCCTGACTTGGCTTCCATCCCCGAATGACAGGCGCTCCAGGCCATCTTCTCCGGCCAGGACACGATCCTCGATGTCGTCACCGCCAGCGCCACTCGCGGCAAGGACAAGGGTGCCGCTGGCGGCATGCACGCTGAGCGACAGATAGAAGCTGCGGATGTGGTCGACGGCCGCCTCTACCAGTACGCGTTCGACAACGCGCCCATGCGCGCCACTCTGCTCGGTGACCAGACGCCGGCCTAGCAGCGCTTTGGCCGCCTCCTCCGCCGCCTCGGGAGAGGCAACGATAGGGACGCCCCCGGCCCGGCCACGGCCACCCGCATGGATCTGCGCCTTCACGGCGAAACGGGAACCACCGAGGCGACGTGCCACCTGCCCGGCCTCGCCGGCCGTGATGGCGACGGCACCCTGCGGCGCCTCGACGCCATAGGATGCCAGGATCTGCTTGGACTGGAACTCGTGCAGTTTCATCATTCCCTCCCATGCATGGATATCGTTGGTATCTGGTATAACGTATACCAGATACCAAAAACTGTCAAAGCGGAAAGTCTGGGAGCGCGAATGGAGTACCGCCCTGGCGTGCCGGTCCTCAGACCGGCATGGAAATGCCATGCTTGCCTGCAAAGGCACGGGCCGGTCTGGAGATAGCCCCACCGACACAAAAAAGGGCGGGCACCACCACGGCACCCGCCCCATCATCTCAGCGGGACAACCTCACTCCGCCGCCATGGCCACGGGATTGCCAAGCGCACCGCTTCCGGCGACCTCGTCGATCCGGTGCTGATCGAAGCCGAGGACGTCGCGCAGAACCTCCTGCGTATGTTCGCCCAACAGCGGCGAGCGCTCGACCACGGTGGGGCTGTCGGAGAGCTTGATCGGATTGCCGACCGAGAGGTAAGGCCCGCGTTCGGGATGGTCGACCTCGACGACGGTCCCCGTCACCCTGAGCGAGGGCTCATTGGCGATCTCGCGCATTGACAGGATCGGTCCGCACGGGATGTCGTATTTGTTGAGGATATCCATCGCCTCAAACTTGTCCTTGGTCTCCGTCCATTTCTCGATGGTGTCGAAGATGGAACGAAGCCGCGGCAAGCGCGCTTCCGGCGTGGCATAATCGGGATCGGTGATCCACTCTTCCTTGCCGATCACCTTGCAGATCGCGCCCCAGACCGGCGCCTGGGTGATGAAGTAGATATAGGCGTTGGGATCGCTCTCCCAGCCCTTGCATTTGAGGATCCAGCCGGGCTGGCCGCCACCCGACGCATTGCCGGCGCGCGGCACGGCATCGCCGAATTTGCCATTGGGATATTGCGGATATTCCTTCATGGGCCCGCGTTCGATGCGCTGCTGGTCGCGCAGCTTCACCCGGCACAGATTGAGCACGCCGTCCTGCATGGCGGCATCCACGCGCTGGCCGCGCCCCGAATGGGTGCGGTGGTAGAGCGCGGTGACGATGCCGAGCGCCAGATGCAGGCCCGTGCCTGAGTCGCCGATCTGGGCGCCGGTCACCAGAGGCGGGCCGTCATCGAAGCCGGTGGTCGAGGCCGCGCCGCCGGCGCATTGGGCGACATTCTCATAGACTTTGCAGTCCTGGTAGGGACCGGGGCCGAAGCCCTTGATCGAAGCCACGATCATGCGGGGGTTGAGTTCCTGGATGCGGGCCCAGGAAAAGCCCATGCGGTCGAGCACGCC
This sequence comes from Labrys sp. KB_33_2, assembly GCF_052114505.1. Lineage (NCBI taxonomy): Bacteria > Pseudomonadati > Pseudomonadota > Alphaproteobacteria > Hyphomicrobiales > Xanthobacteraceae > Labrys > Labrys sp. KB_33_2. Next base: position 5,969 of record NZ_JBFREW010000041.1, read on the forward strand.
GGGGGCGAAATTCTCCACCAGCACGTCGCAGCTCCTGACGAGTTCCTCGAGCACCGCCTTGCCGGCCTTGTTCTTGGTGTCCAGCGTGATCGAGCGCTTGTTGTGGTTGAGCATGGTGAAATAGAGGCTGTCGACATTGGGAATGTCGCGCAGCTGCGTGCGGGTGATGTCCCCCACGCCGGGCTTTTCGACCTTGATCACGTCGGCACCGAACCAAGCCAGCAACTGGGTGCAGGTCGGGCCGGACTGGACATGTGTGAAATCGAGGATGCGCACGCCTTCGAGTGCTTGTCCCATGGTTCCCTCCTCGGAAATATCATCTGTTATGGCGAGGGAGCGGGATGGCCTGGCCAGGGCACCTGTTGCAAGGTTGGCCGGCCATTCCGCGGTCTCACTTGTACATGGTCTGGTTCTTGGTGCCCGGCGCGTATTCGTTCGGATCGACCCAGATGTTCACCAGTGCCGAGCGTCCCGTCTTGGCCATGGCATCCCGGGCCCGTCGCAGCGCCGGCTGGATCTCGGCGGGGTCGCGGACTTCCTCGCCGTGATTGCCGAGCATCTGGGCAAATTTCGAGAAGGCCACGTCGCCGAGCTTGTTGCCGACATTGCCGCGTTCCTCGCCATATTTGGCAACCTGGCCATAGCGGATCTGGTTCATCGAGGAGTTGTTGCCGATGACGGCCAGATAGGGCGCCCCGAAGCGATCGGCGGTTTCCATGTCGAAGCCGGTCATGCCGAAGGAGCCGTCGCCGTAATAGCACAGCACCTCCTTGTTGGGATTGGCGAGCTTGGCCGCCAGGGCAAAACCGGTACCGACGCCGAGCGAACCGAGCGCGCCCGGATCCATCCACTGGCCCGGTCCGCGTGGACGCACGGCCTGGGCCGAGATCGTCACCACGTCGCCGCCATCGCCGATATAGATGGTGTCCTCGCCGAGGAACTCGTTGAGCTCATAGGCGACGCGATAGGGATGGATCGGCGTCTGGTTGGAGAGGAACAGAGGCATCAGCTTCTCGGTCGCCACCGCTTCGGCGTCCTGAAGCATCTGCATCCATTGCTGGCGCAGCTGGCGCTTGCCCTTGTCCATGCGCCCGGAAGCCGCCTGCAGCACGGCGCCGAGGATCGCACCGGGGTCGCCGACCAGGCCGAGATCGATGTCGCGGTTCTTGCCGACGGTGCGGTAATCCATGTCGATCTGGATGAGCTTCAAGTCCTTGCTGATGCGCTTGCCATAGCCCATGCGGAAATCGAAGGGCGTGCCGACGATGACGAGCACATCGGCCTTGGCGAAGGCGAGCGAGCGCGTGCGGTCGAAATGGTGGGGATCGCCGGGGGGCAGCAGGCCGCGGCTGGCGCCGTTGAAATAGCCGGGAATGTCGAGCCCGCGTAAGAGCGCAATGGCCTCATCCTGCCCGCGGCCGGTCCAGACCTGCTGGCCATAGAGGATGGCGGGGCGCTCGGCGCCAACCAGGATATCGGCGAGTTTTTCGATATCGGCGGGATCACCGATCGACTTGGTCGAGGCGCGATAGCTGCCGGAGGCCGGCAGGACCGCGCGGTCGAGGGAGACTTCCCGGTCGAGCACGTCACGCGGGATCTCGAGATAAGACGGGCCATAGGCACCGGCGAAACATTCGCGCGCCGCCATCGAGATCATGTCCGCCACGCGTTCGGTGGAGGAGACCGTCGCGGCGAATTTGGTGATCGGCTTCATCATGTCGACATGCGGCAGATCCTGCAGCGACCCCATCTTGTGCTGGGTCAACGCACCCTGCCCGCCAATATGCAGAACCGGGCTTTCCGAACGGAAGGCGGTGGCGATGCCGGTCATCGCATTGGTGCAGCCTGGACCGGCCGTGGTAACGACGCAGCCGAGCTTGCCGGTCTGGCGCGCATAGCCATCGGCGGCATGGGCGGCAACCTGTTCGTGACGCACGTCGACGATGCGGATGCCTTCGTCAAGACAGCCGTCATAGATGTCGATAATATGCCCCCCGCACAGGGTGAAGATCGTATCGACGCCCTCGGCCTTGAGCGCTTTGGCGACGAGATGTCCGCCGGAGACAACGCTGCCGTCGCGGGCTTTTTGCTTGAGCGTATCTTCGGCCGTCGTGGTCACGGGCTTTTGCAGTGCTGTAACCGTTGCCATTGGGGCAATTCCTCCCGTTGTTCTTCGCAACGATATGCCGCTGAAAGCATCGGCCGGCTTGTTGCCCATCGCATAGGAATGGACGGGATCAACTGTGCCGATATCGCCTTCTACTTGGCGGAGTGACGCCATGGCATGCCGTATGTCTCAACATTGGCATGCCAGATACCAGAGTGTCAATCCGAATTTTCCGGCCTGCGTGGCGGCTGGCATCGGCCTTTTCCACTGCCATGAGGAAAGATGAATTCTCTTTTATTTCAATGGCTTGACAGTCAACTCCAAGCGAAAATCGCGTAGAGTTACGGCAGCAGGGAAGCACGATTTTGCCGGCTTGAAAGACCGTCTCTGCAGCCAAGCTCGCGTGATGATGGTGTGCGCGAATTCATGCCGCGATGCAGTAAAGCTTATAAGAAAGCCTCGAATTTTCGTGTTTAGTGTGGAGCTACCGCTAAACCAGTTTCAGCCTATGTCGCCCTGCCCAACAGGGACACTGACGGCCCGGAGGTAAGTGGCGGTTGTTTACTTCGCATTGCAAAGAGCGCATGACTGCAATGCAACATCGGCGCTTTCCATCTGGGCTCTGGCATGCCAGATTCGCAGCAACAAAAAATCTTTCCTCGAACCCCAACGCGGAGAACGACCATGACCAGTTCTGCTCTGTCCCGTAGCCCCGCCGCCCGTCCGCTGTCGGCCCGTATCTGGACTGCCTTCTCGGGCTTCCTGATGAAGATGGCCCAGGCCGATATCCGCGCCGGCTCCCGCGAGCCCTTCGGCCTCTGAATACTCTGGATCGTCGCTGCCGTGCCTCGCCATGGCCTGGCACGATGGTCCCGAAGACGGCGCTGGTGAAAACGATTCGACTGGGATCGCTGGTGGGCCACTCGATTGACAGGCCCTCTCTCCAATTGTCGAAAGCGTGGGCCGGCTGGACGCGATCACGCCGCTTCGGCGCAGCCAGACGCATTGTCTGGAGAGCAAATTCGAATCTGGCATGCCAGAAGATTATATCTAAGAATCGACTATTCCTACCTTATTTACGACATGGGGCAGCGTTGCGACTGCTTCCCTGCAACTTTTTTTGATCTATTCGCAACTGCGCCGGCCATCGAAGTACGCGGAACGAAGATCTCAGTTCTTTCCGTAACTTGATGCCGATCGTCTTTCCTGCTCATCCGTGCTGAAGCCCCCTGGAAGACGTCTCTTCCGGGGCCGTTCGGCATGCGTCGATGAAAAACGACGCTTGCCAACTGGCATGCAAGATACCAATATGCCCTCACAACCTGCTTAATGGAGCCTGAGCTCCGTCCAACCTCCAACAAAAACCAAGGGGGACTGCAATGGTAGGGTCGCAAGGAGAGGAAAGCCTGCCGAAGGTATCCAATGCCTTCCGCTGGACACAGCTTGCAATCGGCGTCGTCTGCATGGTGATGATCGCCAACCTTCAATATGGCTGGACATTCTTCGTTCCCGACATCCAGAAAACGTTCGGCTGGGACAGGGCCGCGATACAATGGGCGTTCACCTTGTTCGTCCTGTTCGAAACCTGGCTCGTGCCGGTCGAAGGCTGGTTCGTCGACAAATACGGGCCGAAACTCGTGGTGGTCTTCGGCGGCGCGCTCTGCGCCATCGGCTGGGTGATCAATTCCTACGCCACCTCGCTTTCTCTATTCTATCTCGGGCAGATCATTGCCGGTATCGGCGCCGGCGCCGTCTACGGTACCTGCGTAGGCAATGCGCTGAAATGGTTCCCGGACAAGCGCGGCCTGGCGGCCGGCATCACCGCAGCCGGCTTCGGCGCCGGCTCGGCCCTGACCGTGGCCCCCATCCAGGCCATGATCGCCAATGACGGGTTCCAGGCTGCCTTCTTCTGGTTCGGCCTCGGCCAAGGCATCATCGTCATCATCTTCGCGCTATTCATGCACACGCCTCGCAGCGGCCAGGTGCCAGCTCCGGTGCAGAACAAGAACATCGTGCAGACCCGCCGCAATTTCGCACCGACCGAGGTACTGCGCCAGCCAATTTTCTGGCTGATGTACTTCATGTTCGTGATCGTCGGGGCCGGTGGCCTGATGGTAACCGCCAACCTCAAGCCCATCGGTGCCGATCTCAAGCTCGACGGCATCCCGGTCTCGCTGTTCGGCCTGACCATGACAGCCGTAACCTTCGCCGCGACGCTCGATCGTATCCTCAATGGCCTCACCCGTCCCTTCTTCGGCTGGGTGTCGGACAAGATCGGCCGCGAGAATACCATGTTCATCGCCTTTGCGATGGAAGGGGTCGGCATCTACCTGCTGTACAAATTCGGCCATGACCCGGTCTGGTTCGTGCTGCTCAGCGGCTTCGTGTTCTTCGCCTGGGGCGAGATCTACTCCCTCTTCCCCTCGACCTGCACGGATACGTTCGGCTCCAAATATGCGGCCACCAATGCCGGGCTGCTCTACACGGCCAAGGGAACGGCCGCCTTGCTCGTCCCCTTCGCCAACGTCCTGCAGCAGCAGACCGGTAGCTGGGACCTGGTGTTCCTCATCGCAGCCGGTGCCAACATCCTGGCTGCTGTCCTCGCCATCGGGGTGCTCAAGCCCTGGCGGGCGGGCGTGGTGCGCAAGCACGAATTGCAACAGCCGGCGAGCACCGCAGCCGCATAACCCTCGCGTGGCGGGCATCAACAGCCACGTCCGATCATCAAAAGCCGGTGCCGCCGACAGGCACCGGCCGGGATTATCGAACCCGATCCCAGGCTGCATTCTTCGTCACGATCGCGACACGATGCTCCAGCGGCGTTGAGGCCCTGGATCCTCCGACATGCGGCCAAGAACCGAATACGGTTCTTCGCACTCAAGCACTTGCCGCCCGCCAGATTTGTCGGGATTCGCAAAGACAAGCCTAAACAAAGAGTTCGAGCAAAAGTGCGTTTCCTTCAAAGCCTGCTTTAGGCCTCGCACGACAGCCAAGACCGGGCTTGACAAACTCAAATCTGGCATACCAGATACCAGCAATTCGAATTCTCGCCGATAGGACGACGCTTCGAACCGGCAACGACCAGGGAGAAACCCCCATGAACATCCAGGCGAAACCCGCGCATTCCATCCAGGCCGATGTCCGGGCCGTTCTCGATGCCGTCAAGGCATCCGGCCGCACCAGCCTCACCGCACCAGAAGGCAAGCTCGTCTGCGACGCCTACGGCATTCCCGTGCCGCAGGAGGGGCTGGCGCGTTCCGGCGCCGAGGCCGCCAAGCTCGCAGGCGACATGGGCTTTCCGGTCGTCATGAAGATCGTCTCGCCGGACATCCTGCACAAGACCGAAGCCGGCGGCGTGATCGTCGGGGTGGCCTCCGCGGCCGAAGCCGAAGCCGCCCACGACAAGATCCTCGCCAATGCTAAGGCCTACAAGGCCGATGCCCGTATCGAGGGTGTCCAAGTCCAGCAGATGCTGAGGAGCGGCCAGGAAGTCATCATCGGCGCCGTGACCGACGACAGCTTCGGCAAGCTCGTCGCCTTCGGCCTCGGCGGCGTGCTGGTGGAGGTGCTGAAAGACATCACCTTCCGCCTGGCGCCCATCGACCGTGACGAGGCTCTGTCCATGCTCGACGGCATCCAGGCTGCCGAGATGCTCAAGGGCGTGCGCGGCGGCGATCCGGTCAATCGCGATGCGCTCGCCGACACGCTGGCGAGGGTTTCGCAGCTCGTCACCGATTTTCCAGAGATCACCGAGCTCGATCTCAATCCGGTCTTCGCTACCAAGGATAGTGCCGTCGCGGCCGACGTCCGCATCGTGGTGGACTTCGAGGTCAGGCCATCCCGCCCCCGGCCCTCGCAGGAGGCCATCGTTACCGCGATGAACCGCATCATGCGCCCCGAGGCCGTGGCTGTGATCGGCGCCTCCTCCGAGGATGGCAAGATCGGCAATTCGGTGATGAAGAACCTGATCAATGGTGGCTACAAGGGCCAGATCTATCCGATCCACCCCAAGGCCGACGAGATCCTGGGCTACAAGGCCTATAAGAGCGTCAAGGATGTGCCCGGCACCATCGATACGGCCGTCTTCGCCATTCCCGCGAAATTCGTGGCGGGCGCCCTGATCGAATGCGGCGAGAAGGCCATCCCGGGCGCCGTACTCATTCCCTCGGGCTTTGCCGAAACCGGCAATGAGGAGGGCCAGCGCGAGATCCAGGAGATCGGGCGCAAATACAATATCCGCCTGATGGGACCGAACATCTATGGCTTCTACTATACTCCATCCAATCTCTGCGCGACCTTCTGCACCGCCTATGACGTGAAGGGCTCGGCGGCCCTGTCCTCCCAGTCGGGCGGCATCGGCATGGCCATCATCGGCTTCTCCCGCTCGGCCAAGATGGGTGTTTCGGCCATCGTCGGCCTCGGCAACAAATCCGACATCGACGAGGACGACCTGCTCACCTTCTTCGAGCAGGACGACAACACCAAGATCATCGCCCAGCATTGCGAGGACCTGAAGGACGGCCGCGCCTTCGCCGAAGTCGCCAAGCGCGTCTCCAAGAAGAAACCGGTGATCGTGCTCAAGGCCGGCCGCACCTCGGCCGGCGCAAAGGCGGCGAGCTCCCACACCGGCGCGCTTGCCGGCAATGACCGCATCTATGAAGACGTCTTCAAGCAGGTCGGCGTCATCCGCGCCCGTTCGCTGCGACAATTGCTGGAATTCGCCCGCGGCGTGCCGATTATGCCAACGCCCAAGGGCGAAAACGTGGTCATCATCACCGGCGCCGGCGGCTCGGGCGTGCTGCTCTCCGATGCCTGCGTCGACAACGGCCTGTCGTTGATGTCGATGCCCGATGATCTCGACGCGGCCTTCCGCAAATTCATCCCGCCCTTTGGCGCCGCCGGCAATCCGGTCGACATCACCGGCGGGGAACCGCCCTCGACCTACAAGAACACCATCAAGCTCGGCCTGGAAGACGACCGCATCCACTCGATCATCCTTGGCTATTGGCACACCATCATCACGCCGCCGATGACCTTCGCCAAGCTGGTGATCGAGGCCAAGGAAGAGATGAAGGCTCGCGGCATCGAAAAGCCGATCGTTGCTTCCCTCGCCGGCGACGTACAGGTCGAGGAAGCTTCCGAATATCTCTATGCCCATGGCGTGCCAGCCTATGCCTATTCCACCGAGCTGCCGGTGGAAGTGCTCGGCGCCAAATATAAATGGGCTCGCGGGGCTGGGTTGCTCTGAGGCCAGGCTTGCTGATGACGTCGACGCACCGCGCCGGCGTCGTTCACCCCCTCCTCCCTCAATCGAACAGCCCATCCAGCCTGTGCTCCCTCATCGGGATCGCGGGAATGGCGGAACTATGCCTCATGACCGGCAGGCACCATCCCATGACAGCGACGAGGTCCAAGAAGAATGAACATCCATGAATACCAGGCGAAGGCGGTTCTGAAGGAATTCGGCCTGCCCATATCGAAGGGCGTGCCTGCGCTGACGGTTGAGGAAGCGGTGAAAGGGGCCAAGGAGCTTCCGGGTCCGCTTTATGTGGTGAAGTCGCAGATCCATGCGGGCGGGCGCGGCAAGGGCAAGTTCAAGGA
>NZ_JBFREW010000042.1:0-12898 GCF_052114505.1 Labrys sp. KB_33_2
CGGCGCCATTGATCACTTCAAGCCGGCGGGGAACCCGCTCAGGGTCAAGCGTAAGGTCAAATCTAGACACAAAACGATCCCGATTCAGAGACCGTCAGCCTGCCAGGCAAACTCGAGAAACGAAAGGTGGGAACAGGACGACGCTTACCTGTCGACGCCAAGGATTCGAAATTCACTGTAGACGAATTGCGCGGGTGGAAGAGACAGACGAACGAGGATTCGTGGCGCAGCGTGATGCACAACGTGCCGTACGGGCCCAACATGCAAGCACCCACGCCGGACGACCTGGGGCGCCGCCTGCGGGCAGCGGCCTCAGCCGATCTGGCCGTGTTCCGCCGAACGCCCAAATGGCCGGGCACAAACGTGGCGCTCACGCTGACGTTAAAGGTGAAGCACGTGCACGAGGCACTGAGCACGCGCGCGCTTGCCAACGCCGTGACCACGCTGGATGACCTTATCCTTGTCGCGGCACCCGGAATGGGAAAGACGACAACCCTCTTTCAGATCGCCGACGGCGTGCTGGAGATCGGTAATGGCACTCCGCTTATCGTGCCGCTTGGAGATTGGGCCACTGAAGGCGATGCGCTGCTCGTATCCATCCTGAAACGCCCCGCGTTCAACGGGATTTCAGAGCAGGATTTCCGCACCGTCGCGACGAAGCCTGGCGTCGTGCTGCTTCTTGACGGTTGGAACGAACTGGATGCCGCCGCACGCGAACGCGCGCGCGTGCAAATCACGGCCCTCAAGACTGAATTGCCGGAACTCGGTCTCGTCATTTCCACGCGCAGGCAGGCCCTCGACATTCCTTTCGGTGGGACACGGGTCGATTTGCTGCCGCTTGACGACGAGCAGCAAATGGAGATTGCGCGCGCCATGCGCGGCGAGGCTGGCGCACAGCTAGTCGATCAGGCGTGGCGGACAGCGGGTGTCCGCGAACTCGTCACAATCCCTCTCTATCTCACGGCACTGCTGTCGCTGCCAGAAGGCGCGCCTTTTCCGACCACAAAGGAAGAAGTGCTACGGCGCTTCGTTGCCGCGCACGAGCAGGAAGCCCGCCATGCGGCGGCGCTTCATGCCGTGGCCCTCGGCTTCCAGCAGGACTATTTAGATAATCTCGCCGTGTTCGCCACGACAACGGCTAACACGACGATTACGGACAGCAACGCGCGCAAAGCGGTTGCTGAGACCGCGCGGGTCCTGATGGCCGATGGGCAGATGACCATCACCACACAGCCCGACACGTTGCTCGACACGCTTGTCAGCAATCACGTTCTGACGCGCTCCGGCGACACGCCGGGCTATTCGTTCCAGCACCAACAATTTCAGGAATGGTACGCCTCGCACCACGTTGAACGACTGATGCTACAAGCCGTCAGCGATCCGGCAGCACGGGAGAAACTGAAGGCCGACGTGCTCGATCAGCGCCCGTGGGAGGAAGCAGTCCTGTTCGCCGTCGAACGGAGCGCGCGCGGCTACGTCGCGCAGAAGGCCGCATGCAGCGCCGCCATCCGAACAGCTTTTGAGGTCGATCCCGTCCTCGCGGGCGAGATGATCTTCCGCGTTACCGACGAGGTATGGGCACCGATCGGCGCCGAAATGCGGAACCTCGCCGAGCAGTGGCACGCGCCCGGCAAGGTAGATCGCGCGGTGCGTTTCATGATCGCGTCCGGCAGGCCGGAATTCGGCGATCTTCTTTGGCCGCTTATTTCGCACGCGAACACTCAGGTGCACTTGTCTGCCCTCCGGGGGGCAAGGCGATTTCGTCCGTCCGTGCTCGGGAGCGATGCCCCGGCGCGGATCGCGGCGTTGCCTCCGGACATCCGAAAGAACGTGCTGCATGAAATTGCCTCGCACGGCGCAATCGATGGCCTCGACCTCGCGACCGCGATTGCGAAAAACGACAGCGACCCGGATGTGAAAGCGACGGTGGTCGATGCGCTTTCATTTCGGCGGGCGGATCGCCAAATCGCCGACTTGCTCGCCGACGCGGGCGACGCGACTTACGACATCCTCGCCGAGAAGGGTCACCTCAACGACATAGCAGTCAATGCCGTGCAGCAGGAACTCCAGCGAGCGCGCGAACGGCGCAAGGCCGCTGGCATTTCACACTTCCAGCGCCTGCGCACGCTCATCAACGCGCCGGGCGGAGATGACTGCGACGCCGAGGTTGCTGAGATTATCGCCGAAATGGAGATCGACCGGAAGCGCGATGGCGAAATGCACCTGTTGTACGAAGTGAGAAGGCGCTATCCGCGGGCCCTCGCTGACGGGCTGCTGCGCCGCGTGCGTGAGCATCGCGAACTCTTCTACGGCGCAGACAATATTCTCGCGGCCGCTGGGTTTGCACTTGAGGACGACGCGCTGCTCGGGATCACCCTCGAAAAAACAAGCCGCCACGACGATCGCGCCGAGGCCGCCGCTTCGGTGCTGGGACCAAACGCCGTTGGTCGGCTGATCGACGCGTATCTTGCCGCTGGGAAAGTCGTGCGCGACGCCAGCGGGAAGTACGACCAGGAGGTGGGTGAACGCTATCACGGTCTGCGCGCCCGTATCGGCCACACGCCAGGCGCAAGTTTGGTGGCTGCCGTTCAGGCTCGGGCGGTGAACGCTGATAATGAGGAAATCGTCCAACTGGCCGAGCTGTTTTCCCGCGATACCTACGGCGACGAAGAGTGGGCGCGACCCTTTAGTGAGGAAGGCTTGGCCGCGATAGGAGTGTTGGCGCGCGATTGGGCCGAGCACATGCTTGCCGCTGGGGATGAGAAGCGCTGGCGAGTGGCCACCATTGCAACGATGATGAGCCATGCGCCGTCAGTCGCGCATCTTCCACACTTGAAGAGATTGCTAGACGACAACCTGCGTCGCTATCGTGCCTTCCGCGAAAAAGCGATCGCGAGCGGCTGGAAGAATCGCGACGCCGTACAAGAAGCGCAACATCCGCATATGCACGAATACCAACGTGCGTTTTTGGCGATCAATGCGCCGGAGACCACTGCCCTAATGTGTGAATACCTGACGGATGAGCATTTTGGCGAACTCGCGGCACGAGTACTGCTTGTCCATTGGATCAAGGCAAACGAGCCCCAGAACGACAAGACGTTTCGCAGCAGTGTAGATTTTTCGGGCGTACAAGCCCGCCGTGAGGTTCGCGCAGTGGCCCCCACGACGACCTCGGCCGAGGCGGAAGTGATCTTCGGTGCAATCGACACACTGGTTGTCGATGGCGCGACGGATGCGCAACTGAAGCTGGGAATTGCACTCGGCACAGTCGGAGCACGACTCCCGCATGGCCAGCGTGACCTGACGATCCAGAAACTCATTTCTCTTGCGCCGAGGCAAGCGCGCGCAGCCTTGCTGTTGTCACTGATCCTCTCTGGCGAGGACATCGACATCAAGCTCGTGTCCGACGGCATTGCTGAGACCTTTGAGGCGGCCAAGAAGGAGACTTGGATTCTCACTCAAAGCGACGCCTATCAACTACGTGATTGGTTGCGTCTTTTGCCGTTTGGGACGCCAGTTACCGATCTGCCCGCTATTGTGCGCGGGATTCCGGAGACGCAGCGCAATCCACGCATGCTCGAAGAAATGGTAAGCGGGCTCAGCAACTTGTCTTCGAACGAAGCAGAAAGCGTGATCTTCACGCTCGCAGAAGAAGACCCGCGCTTTTATCAGAACAATCAGTGGCGCGCGACCGCGTTGAGCCTTAGTAGCGCCTCGGCCGCGCGCAGTCTCGTTGATTTGACCATCAGCGGCGCTCTTGACGGCACGTCGTACGATGGGTGGCACTGGCGGCGCGAACTGGGTGGCTTGATTTCGGAATTTCTGGAGGTGCGCGCCTACGTCTATGACCTGTTGAAGGATGGGCCGACAACAAAGCAGCTTGCCTCGCTGGCCAGCGCAGTCGCCGAAGAACCTGACACGGACGGCGTGCTGATACTGATTGATTGTGAGATTAGAACCGGACACTCATTTATGGGACGGCAGGCAGTGGAAAGCGCCGTCACAGAGCACGTCCCGGCAGAGAACTGGAAAGGTGCTTACAATATCGTGCCCGTTCCGGCAGCAGAGCTACGCCGAAAGCTGCTGGCGATGACGGGCAGCGGCGGCAAGGATGATCCCGCTGCCCGCTGTCTCAATCTCATAGACAAGCTCCGGGACGAGTACGGTGCGCCGGAATCGGAACCACGCCATCCCGATCTTGCGTCAGGGCGCCCTTGGCCGATCTTGACGCCCGATCCCGACGCCGAGGACGGGAGCTGATTTGGTAGGCGAACGATCCGGGCGAAATGTCGGCCCGAAAGCGAGCGCGCGTCTGCATTCCAGCTTTCCTGTCGCACAGCCACCAGTCCATTCACGGCCCTAATCCGGTCATGCCAGTGCAGAAGCGGAGCACGCTACGGGCTTATGATCGGCGATTGTGACGAAGGGCTATCCTACATGGCAATCGGCGCTGCCTCTTCCCGGCTTCGCCCCTCCACCACCGCGGCAAGCGCCAACAGCCGACGGCTCTGGTTGGCGTGTTTGGAACTGGCTGCCAGCCGCCGAAGCTCGGCTGGCGTCAAATCGGTTCTCATCTTTACCGCTGATGGCATGCGCGATACCCCCCGCACCCCAGGGAATCAGATCAGGATGATTTGCGGAATCCCCGTGAGTCAGAAATCCTGCCCGTTGGTATTAATTGCATGGCGGCCGGGAGGTTAGCTGCTGAATGACGGCACTATTGGCATGCTTGCGTGCTTTTTCAATCCACTCGTCCGACGTCGAACAGTCCTTCGTCACTCCTTGCCCAGTTCGGTACATTTCGCCAATTGCGAGCTCCGCATATGGATCGCCATTTTTTGCGGCGATCAAAAAGCGGTCCATCGCTTCTGTCTGGTTGGTCGGAACCCCCTGACCATAAAGGTATAGATAGCCGATCGATGTTTGGGCGGGTGCATGTCCGTGATCGGCAGCTTTCTGATACCAACGCATCGCTTCGGTATAATCTTGAGGCACGCCATTGCCACGCTGGTAGATATACCCAATAGCATTTTCAGATAACGATAATCCTTTCTCAGCTCCCTTTTGATACAGGATCAAGGCCTGTCTGTAATCGCGAGGCACTCCTTGGCCGGTCAGGTACAGGAAGGCCATTTGATTAAAGCCCATCGCATCGCCTTGATCGGCGGCCTTCTGGAACCAGTGCAACGCCTCGACAAAATCTTTCTTTTCGTAGGCGTTGTTCCCTCGAAGTATGGCATCGTGGGAACTTGCGTTGGTCGCACTCAGGTTTCCAAAATTGACCGAGCGAGTGACGCTCTCATCGCCGGCTCGAGCGGGGCCGAGTGGCTGCAAAGCTACGAACAGCATGCTCAGGATTGAAATTGTTGCAGAGCTGATATTTGGCATATGTTCCGCGCAGCTGACGGGAGGTAAAAAAGGCCGTGATGCGGTACAGCCTTGATGACGGGAAGCAGAATAAAGAGGTCAGCTTAGCCCTACACGCCATATTTTAGTTGGCCGGCATCAACGACGTCTGATCCCATATGCTCAACAAAACAATCGCGTATTTTTTGGCGATGCCGATCCCATCTGGGAGCCATTCGCTCGCTCTCGTTCTCATATTCAGCTAGAAATACCCATTCTACGAATTGATCCGGTGTAACGTAACCGGAACGAGGAATAAGATCGGTCACATGCATGAATTTGTCGCCGTGCATTCCTCCACAATAGCCATGGCAAACGCAGACGGTGTGAATGAGCGACTCGAATCTATTCTTTGCTTTCATGGAACATACGCGATTATGAAACGGATCGTCCGCGCGCGCCTTGGCACCATATCCTTCTTGGGCGTAGGTCGGCAATGAGTTGTTTTCCGATTGAGATTGTCCCTTCCTCTACAAGGCGTGCAATGTCGTCGAGCATTTTTCAACAAAGGCGAGCAATTTCGGCGGATTACGATACGCAACGACAAGCTTGCAGACAGCTACCTTGCCGTTCTCAAACTCGTATCAGCTCGCATCTGGCTAGACAGCAATAGCTCTGCGGCTGAGGGGCCCAGAGACCGCTCCCTGCAACGAATTTGCTGCTATTCGAAACCGCTGCCTGCCACATCGCATCCGATGTCTAACGCACCGAAATATCCGTTTCAATCTTGTCCGAACGCTCTCTTTCCCTTTGAGACCCAGAGCACACGTGCTTGTTCGCCTTGATCGCTCGTCAGTTTGCCCGCCATCCAGAGCAGCGCGCCGTAAATCATGGCGCGGTCATCGCCGGTCAGTTCGACGAGCCCGGCTTTGATGATGAGACCGCCGAGTTCTATGAGATGCCTCGTGCGCTTGCGGCGCTCGACTTGCCATTTGCGCATGTCATGACGCGCCCGTGCCGCCTGATGCCGATTGCGTTCGATCCGGTTGCGCTGGAGCGCTGCTCGTATTGCGATCATTTGCAGAAGCAGATCGCCGTGCTCGCACCTGGAAAAACATGGCTCCGCGCTTGGCACATACCTCTCTCCTGCTGGCGTCTTTCGTCTCGGCCAGAAGGAGCAGCGCGCCGGCGAGTTCTTCGGCGGTCAGCGCGTCGGCGCCGGTGGCAATCACCAATTCGCCAAGCTGCTGCACCTTGCGGTTCTTGAGTTCCTTCGCCTTGTCTTCCAGCGCTTTCAGTTCGGCATCGAAGTTTCGCGGTTTGCGCATCATGTCCTCCAGGATGTTGATGCGACGAGGATAGTCGAGCCTCTGTCGAAACGCTGCAGGGTTGCCGAGACAGGCTGGGACCGGATAGTCGCTCCCGAGATTTTTTCGAGGGAGGGCGCGCTTATACGTCGTTCCGACGTGCGCTCGACTGTGCCATCTCCGGATCGCGATGGCGATCTATCATCTTCACGTCAAGGTCATCGGCCGCAAGGCCGGCTCCAGTGCGGTGGCCTCCGCCGCCTATCGCTCGGCCTCGCGCTTGCGCGACGAGCGCCTTGACCGCAGCCACGACTTCTCCGCCAAGCGCGGCATCGTCCATTCCGAGGTCATGCTGCCGGAACACGCGCCCGCCGCGTGGCGTGATCGCGAGCGCCTTTGGAACGACGTTGAGGCCTTCGAGATCCGCAAGGATGCCCAGCTTGCCCGCGAGGCCGAGTTCGCCCTGCCGCGCGAACTGAGCCAGGCGCAGGGCATCGAACTTGCTCGTGACTTCGTGCAGGCCGAATTCGTCGATCGCGCCATGGTCGCCGATCTCAATGTGCATTGGGATGTCGGCGAAGACGGCATGCTCAAGCCCCATGCCCATGTCATGCTGACCATGCGCTCAGTGGAAGTGAATGGCGATGAGCGTGGCTTCGGCCAGAAGGTGCGGGAGTGGAACCGCACCGAGATGGTCGAGCATTGGCGCGAGCGTTGGGCCGAGTTCGCCAATGAGCGCCTGGCCGAACTCGACATCGATGCCCGTATCGACCATCGCAGCCTGGAAGCCCAGGGTATCGCGTTGGAGCCGCAAAGCCAGGTCGGCGCGCCAGCGCAACGCATCGAGCGCGAGGGTGCTGAGTATCGCGGCGTCGAGGATACTGGAATTGCTGCCGATCGTGTCGAACTGCATCGCGAGATTGCCCGAGGCAATGGCGAGCGGATCATCGCCGATCCGTCTCTGGCCTTGGATGCGATCACCCATCAGCAATCGACCTTCACGCAGCGCGACATGGCGCTGTTCGCCCATCGCCACAGCCACGGTCTCGATCAGTTCAACCAGCTGATGGGTGCGATGCGGAGCGCGCCGGATCTGATCGAACTCGGTCAGGACGGACGCGGCGAGGACCGCTTCACCACCCGCTCGATGATCGAGGCCGAACAGCGCCTGCATCGCGCCGCCGACCTGATGGTGGAGCGGGAACGCCATGCGGTCGACGACGCGGATCGAGATGGAGCGTTGGCGCGTGCATCAGAACGGGGTCTCGTTCTGTCGGGCGAGCAAGCCGATGCGCTGGCGCATAGCACCGATGGACGCGCTCTCTCCATCGTCGTGGGCTATGCCGGCACCGGCAAGAGCGCGATGCTGGGCGTGGCGCGGCAGGCCTGGGCAGCAGCGGGCTACGAGGTCCACGGCGTCGCCTTGTCCGGCATCGCGGCGGAAAATCTTGAAAGCGGATCCGGCATTGCCTCGCGCACCATCGCCAGCATGGAGCATGGCTGGAGCCAAGGACGGGACCTGCTCACCTCGCGCGATGTCCTGGTGATCGATGAAGCCGGCATGGTCGGCACGCGGCAACTGGAACGCGTGCTCTCCCATGCCGCAGAGGCTGGCGCCAAGGTCGTGCTGGTCGGCGATCCCCAGCAGCTGCAGGCTATAGAAGCGGGCGCTGCCTTCCGCTCGATCCATGATCGTCATGGCGGCGCCGAGATCGGCGAGGTGCGGCGTCAACGGGAAGCCTGGCAGCGGGACGCCACCCGCGATCTGGCAAGCGGCTGGGTCGGTGGAGCCATCCACGCCTATAGCGCCCATGACATGGTGCATGCCGCTCAGACGCGGGAGCTGGCACGCGAGGATCTGATCGAGCGCTGGGATCGCGATCGCCAGGCCTCGCCTGATGCCAGTCGGATCATCCTCACCCACACCAATGCCGAGGTGCGTTCGCTCAACGAAGCGGCGCGTGAGCGGTTACGAGCAGCCGGCGATCTCGGTGTTGACGCACAAGTGACAGTTGAGCGCGGCGAGCGCAGCTTTGCCAGTGGCGATCGCGTCATGTTCCTGCGCAATGAACGCAGTCTCGGGGTGAAGAACGGCACGCTCGGCACTATCGTCGAGGTGAACCCGCAATCCATGTCGGTGCGCGCCGATGATGGCCGATCCGTTGCCTTCGATCTCAAGGACTATGACCGCATCGACCATGGCTATGCCGCGACCATTCACAAGGCCCAGGGCATGACGGTGGACCACACCCATGTGCTGGCAACACCAGGCCTGGATGCCCATGGCAGCTATGTTGCCCTGTCACGCCACCGTGACGGCCTGGAGCTGCATTACGGTCGTGACGACTTTGCCGATCGGGACCGGCTGGTCCGAACCCTGTCGCGCGACCGGTCCAAGGACATGGCATCGGACTACGAGCAACGAGATCCGGCGCGGGAATATGCCGAGCGGCGCGGCATCAGCTTCCGCGAGCGCGTCGCCGAGATCGTGCGCAAGGTCGTGCCGGAAAAACTGCGCGATCGGATCGACCAGTTGATCGATGGCTTGCGCTCGTCAGCGGATGGTGCGCCTAGCAGAGAAACAGGGCAGGGGCCGGAACGGGAAATAGAAAGAGCCGGGACGGAGGTACGGCGCGAACCCGCTGCGCCCGAAAAGGACGTTGTCGAAGATCCCGAGGAGGCACTGCGCAAAATCCGCACGCGAGCGCTGCTGCGCCATGCCCGTGCCGTGGATGCTATCTTCGCTGAGCAGGAAATCGGCGGCAGGGCCAGCCCTGAGCAAACGCGCGAATTGAAGGAAGCCCGTGATGCCTTTGAGAAGGTGCGGCCCTACGGCTGGCGCGATGCCGAGGCGGCCTACCTCAAGGATACCGACCTTGCCCGCGAGGCGGCCGGTGGCAAGCTCGGTCGCGCCATTCGCGCCCTCCAACTCGAGACCGAAATCCGCACCGACCCACAACGTGTTGCCGATCGCTTCGTGGAGCGCTGGCAGAAACTCCATCGGGCGAGCCAGCTCCAGTATCAGGCCGGCGACTTCGCCCACTACAACGCGACACGCTCAGCCATGGGCGACATGGCCAAGAGCCTGGAGCGCGATCCGCAACTGGAATCCATCCTGGCCAGTCGGAAGCGGGAACTCGGAATCGCCATGGAGCTCGACTCAGGCCGTCGCCTCGGTGTGGAACTCGCCTTCAGCCATGGTCTCGGCAGGGGGCGGGGATTGGACATCGGCATTTGACCCATCCGATCTGCCGTCGTCTCCGCGCCATGGCACGCCGAGGCAGAAAACACTCTTGCACCTCCGCAACCGTCTGTCCTGTCTGGTCCCAACAACAGCCAGAAACAGCCAGCAGGAGGCAGCCCGCCCATGCGCGAGCCAGACCGTATCATTCGCCTGAAAACCGTGCTGTCGCGAACCGGGCTGTCCCGGTCCACGATCTACCGCAAGATCGCCGAAGGCACGTTCCCGCCCCAGGTCAAGATCAGCATCAACGGGGCGGGCTGGCATGAATCCGAGATCAATCGCTGGATTGCCAACCCCGCCGGATGGCGTCCAAAAGGTGAGTTCGATGGGTTCTGGTAAAGGCGATCGGCCCGCCTCCTGCGGACTATGCCCCAGACCCAGGCCGGCGAGCGCGCGAGGCCTCACGGTCGCTGCCGGGCATGAAGGCATTGGGCTCTAGGACCTGGACGATGCGGATCAGGTCTCGGAGCGCCGAGCGGATCTGCGGCTGGGGAAACTCGGTGTCTTCCTCCCAGACTGCGCCTTCATGGAAGATCATATCGAGCTTGCCGGCGATGCCGGCAAGTGAGGTGGCCGGCGTGGCAGTGAGGGCCTCGACGAGTTCCAGTTCCCGCTCGCCCGCTTCCACCTCTGCTTGCTTGGTGGCTGAGTAGCCGATCCGCTCATCGACCGCATCCCAGCGCGCCTTATGTGCAGCCAGCTCCGCCGCGGCTTTCGCTCGTAGGTCAGCCGTCGCCGGATCCGAACCACAAATGTCCTCGACCGTGTCCGGCGAGAAAATGGTCAGCGTCTTGCCGCTCTCCGGCAGGCGAAGTGTCGTCTGTGGGAAGCCGATGTCTCGAACGAGCTTCGTCTCGAGGCGTTGCTGTCTATGGCAGAGTGCTTCGGTTCTGAGCGCTGCTGTCTTCCATTCCTGCCAGGCCAACAGCGCTGGATCGGGGCTGTCGTGACCGGTCTGCGGTTCGGCCGCCTGCCCTTTGGCCTGGAATGAGCAGGCGAGCGCAGCTATGGCTGTGCCCACCAGAAGGCGCCGGCGGGTGACGAAAGACAAACTCATGTTATGGTCGGAATCAGCCATGATCCGAGCTCCCGTAAGCTTGGGTTGTGGTTAGGTCGAACGGAATGGTGCAAACATTCCGTTCGACCGCAAATTCAGAACTACAAATTTACGTACATACCGTACAATACGGATAATCTCATTGTCAAACTTGCCCGATTCTCCCGAGACGAAAACCGAACGTTTTGAACTGCGCCTCAAACGGGAATTGTTGGCGCGCATCGATGAATGGCGTCGCAGTCAGGCCGATCTTCCCAGCCGATCAGAGGCATTTCGACGCTTGGTGGAACTCGGTCTGCGTGCGGCCGGTCAAGCTGACAATTCTCAGGAGCGGTAGGTGATAGCAGATGCTGTAAGGTGCATCGGTGGCCGACGCGAAATCTGCCCACCCAAAAATAATAGCGCAGCCCACTGGCGAGTACGGTATTCATCAAACTCGATAGGTTGTTGCTCGCTCTTTCTTGATATCAAAGTAAACTGCTACCTCTTTCCGTGACGTCGGCGTGGATTACGACATGAATGTGTCACTCCCTCAAATTTGCCATATTGAGACTCGCGAGGTGATTTCCTAGCTTGGCGCTGCGTGCAGGGGGCTGCGCGCTGGAATCGTCAGGGGCTGGGAATGATCGGGAATGCGGGCGGGCGTCATGGGGCGCCTGGTTTGGTTCGTGCGGGTTCGTGTGACGTTTCTTCCCAGTCCAGCGTAGAAAATCGAGGTGGGCGCTCACGCCCATCCGTTGGACGCGTGTCGTTGCGGGTCCTGATGGTTGCGGGTGGCCTGGCCGGCGCGCTGGCGCCATCGGTCACGGCGCTGGGTCAGTCGGGTTCGGGTAGCGCCGGCAATCCGGCTGCGATGGGTGGCGCGCCGGTGGCGGGAGCGCCTTCGGTTCCGACCTCCGATCCGACGATCGTTCGTCCGGCCCCCTCGTCCCAGCCCGGCATCAGCACGAGCCAGCCCCCCTTGTTGCCCGACCTGATGCGGGTGGACCCGGCCGCGGCGGGCAAGGCCGCCGCGTCACAGCGCGGCACGGACGGATCGGGGAGTGGCACGGGCTCCGGTCTGTCGAACAAGCCGGAAAGCCAGGCGGGCACATCGGCTGCCAAGGGGGCGGCGGGCAGCGAGAGCGGGCAGGGCCAGATTAAGGACGGCACGGGCGAGGCTGCGATTGCGCCGGAGGAAGGCGCCGCGGATGCGCCTGCCCAGAGCTTGGCGCCCATGGCGGCAACGGCAACGGTCGGAGATGCAGGCGACGCGCTGAAGGCGCTGGCGAGTACAAGCGCGCTGGCGACCAAGGCGGAGCCTGCCAGCTTCAACGGCTC
Organism: Labrys sp. KB_33_2; assembly: GCF_052114505.1. Taxonomy (NCBI): domain Bacteria; kingdom Pseudomonadati; phylum Pseudomonadota; class Alphaproteobacteria; order Hyphomicrobiales; family Xanthobacteraceae; genus Labrys; species Labrys sp. KB_33_2. The sequence goes on from NZ_JBFREW010000042.1 coordinate 12,275, forward strand.
CTTCACGCAGTCTGTGTCGATCGCGGTGCCTGTTTATCACGGTCTCGAGCCCAAATTGTCGCTGCGCTATGATTCCAATGCCGGAGCGCGGGCAGGAGGCTATTGGGCTGGCCTAGCCGGCGTGGGCTTTTCGCTGTCGGGCCTGTCGGACATCACCCGTTCCTCGGCGGTGGGCGGGGCGCCGCGCTATGCGGATACGGACGAGTTCGTGCTGGACGGCGACCGGCTGGTAGCTTGCACGGCGGGGATGACCAGCCCGGCCTGCACCACGGGAGCGGCCGGAGCCGGGGTGAGCTACTACGCTACCCGCGTGGAAAGCTTCGTGCGGGTCAAGCGCATCGTCAGCGGCACCACCACGAGTTGGGAGGTTGCGGCCCGGGACGGCACGGTCTCGACCTATGTCTCGCCGGCCTCGGTGCCGGGCTGGTACACGAACGGTGCCACGCCTTCCAGCGATGCGCAGCTTCGCGACGATACGCGCTGGCTGCTGCGCAAGGTGAGGGATACGCATGGCAACGAGGTCGGTTACGACTATGCCTGCGTGGGTGATCCCATCTGCTGGCCGGCCTCGATCAGTTACAACGGCACGCGCATCGCCTTCAACCTGGAGGCGACGAGCGGCGC
>NZ_JBFREW010000043.1:0-11487 GCF_052114505.1 Labrys sp. KB_33_2
CCGCCTCGCCGCTCTCCAACCGGCGCAGGACTTCTTGCTTGAAGGCAGTCGAATACTGCCGGGGGCTTCTGCCAAATGGCGTCGACATAATGGGCTCCTGGAGCCCTGTTACCCAAATTCCATTGTCTCAGATATGGGGTGCACTCCAGTGCATTTAATTTCAATTTGATTCCGCATCGTCGATAAAATGCACTGCGACTGTAGTTTAAGGTGCCACTTCTACGGTGACCGCAGTCTTATCCGGAGGATTGAGAATCCCATTGAAGTTAGTTTGCAACGTGAGGTCGTCAGTTCCGGTGAAGCCTGGATTTGGCTGATAATTGACAGCCGTCATGGGTATCAGCTTCGAGTTGCATTTAAAGAGATGGCTTGTCGCGGGATAAGCGGCATGGTCTCTAACGGTAACAATGGTGAGGGTACCGTTCTTCGGTGGAGAGACGGCTTTGACGCGGGGCGGTGCGTCGTACATCACGCAATCGTCGCCAATCTGATAGGCGCTGTAGATTTTTACGGCTTGATTCTTTTTGGTATGACGAGTGACGCTTGGACCTACCCTCAACCCTTTCTCCAAAGGCTTGTTCTCAGCGCACGACTGCAAAAGAAAAGCCGGTCCGAGTAGTAACAAGATAAAATAAGCACGCTTCATCACGACTTCCCCCTCGGCAGCACTTTTCTGGCTGCAATTTTGGAATGCCTAACGATAGGACACCGCCGAAGTCGCTTGATCAAGCCGCAAAAGTCGAAACAGAGCGGAGCGGCCGGAATTTCGAATTATAGTGACTGGACTGCACCCCTCTGGTGAGACAATAAGTTTAGGTAACAGGGGGCGCAGTGTTGGGGTTTGAGGTAGATGGGTTCACCCGTCACGGCGTCTCCAACGGATGCATGTGCTCGAGCCGCAGCCCGGCCGCATCCGAGGCCTGGGAGAATTCGTCGAGGTCGATGCTGAGCGTCCCCGGCTGCCTGAGACGATAGAGACCGAGCTTGACATATTGCGTCCCGGGATCGGCCTTGGGATCGATGGGCGGCCGGGTGCCGAAATCGCCGCTGACACGCACGATCTTGCGGCCGTCGGCCCAGACTTCGAGCAGGGCGCCAACCGGCCTGCCGGACGGCTCGTCGTGCGAACCCCTGATATGATAGACCATGTCGACCCAGGCCTCCCTGGGCGTCGGCAGGGGCCGGTTCGACACCGGCTCGATACGGACCAGGCGACAGCCGAGATAATTCTCCGGGGCGGACAGGAAGGCGAGCCCTTGCAGGTAATCGGCGGCCCGGTTCTCGCCGCTGCGCCGGTCCTCCGCCTCCTTGCCCGGCAACGATGCCGGCAAGGCTATGTTGGCCGGCATCAAGCCGGTCAGAACCTCCGCCTGCCGCTGCTGCCCGATTCTGCCCCGTATCAGCGCGACGGCCTGTTCGCGCACCCGATCATCGGACGCGTCCAGGGAGGCGAGAAGGCCCTGGGCCTGGAGCACCTCGGCGACATTGTTGCGATCCGTCGCAACGAGGCACCGCCCGTTGGCCGTTTCCACGGTGATATGGAAAATGCCGTCATCGTAGCGCTGCGCCACGAACGGGCTGTCATTACCAGGCCCCTTCCATTGGCCGATGACCGTGCGGTGGCTGCCGGTATCGGCAACCTGCCCCCGGATGCGGAAGCTGAACGCGTACCAGCTATCGGAACCGTACGGGAGCGCTGCGCTCTTGGTGACCTGCAATTCGGCACGCTGGCAGCCGCCGGCCGGCATTTCTTCCAGCGGGCAATCATTGCCGCCATCGGCGTCTGTCGTCACGATCGAGATGGCCCCCACGGTTCCGCCACTCCCGGGGAAGAGCGGTTGCACCTGCCGGGACGGATAACCGCCGACGAACTTGCCGAAGCTCCACAGCGCTCGGTCGGCGCTGCCGCTGTCGAAACCGTCATGGAGATCGCCGGCCCGGCAGCCCCCGGCCAGGCTCGACGAGATCAGCAAGCCGGCAACCAACCACCGCATGCGCCGCCCCCCAATCGCGCGAGCATCATGCAAAGGTAAGGCGGTGTCAAAACAAGGGACTGGAATTAGGGCGGCGCTTTACTGATTTCGTCGCCTCATGCACGATATCGCTCTCGCTGGCCATCGTGGAATTGGTGGTTACGGCGACGGTGCATTCATTCAGCTGTCTCTCAAGACATTTAGGTTGCCCCGCCCGATGAATGCACGATCATCCCAATCCGTAAACCCAACTGGAAGCCGAGACCGGCCCCCGTCCCTCGCGAAAGAGGACCAAAACCTGCGTCACTTGAATTTCTTCAATAATTTCCGGCGGGAAAACTGGAGCGGCAAGCAACTCATTCGGCTTTGACTTATGGGTTTGCTATGTCTATCGTATCATTGACAAGACAGTCTAGCGAACCGGCACGAAAGTATCCGCGGCTGCGCTTGCCATTTCGCGCCAGACCGCATACTTGCAAAATCCGAAGTATCACGATTCAGTCAGCTCACGGTGACGAATATGAGTGATGATACAGTAAGAGATGTGAACTTCATTTCCTTCGATTTTAATAAAATATGGGATAATTTCCCATATTTTACCAGCCTTCCGCCGGACGCTGCCGGTGTCATGGACGGAATACATGCATATGCGCCGGGCGCAACGTCGTGCTGTATACAGTTAAGTTACGCATTAAATGCAGCAGGCATTAAAGTTCCGGAAAGAAGCTATCGCCGGCCAAATTTTCGCGGAAAAAGCGGAGATTATTATTTTGGAGCCCCGGATGAAGTAGATCTTTTTCTCGAGGGAGAGTTTTTCCCTGGAGAAAACATTAAAAACATGGCCGACCCGTCCTTGAGCAATATGAAGGCTTACTTGGCAGACAGATGGGGGATATTGGTTTTTTATGATACCAGAACCCATCTTGGGCCCAGGGCTCACAACGAGTTATGGAACATGAGCACTATAAAACAAAGTGCGAATAGCCCTGCGGGTATGAGTGAGGGGGGCATCTTCAGCAACAAAACAGTATTATTCTGGGATTTCGCATAAACGAGGCTGGTCCCAATTACCAATTACCAACTACGGCGACGGTTTACGTATTTTGCTGTCTCACATATGGGGTGCAGTCCAGCTCCGGCCTGTGTTCCCCACAGTGTTGCCGCCCCCATGGCGCCGTGCCATGTTACCGTGGCCGCGACATGCACCAGCCCGGGATCGGGCCAGGAGACAGTGATGCTTATGCAAAGAACCCACGCATGCGTCGCCGCGGCGATGCTGCTTGCCGGAGGAACGCAGGCGGCAAGGGCAGCGGAGGCTGTGCCGGCCGCGTTGCAGCCGCCGGCCGGCTACACACTCGCTTTCACTGCCAAGGCCAAGGGCCTGCAAGTCTATACCAGCACGGCGGAAGCCGGCGCGGCGCCGAAATGGGTGCTCGAGGCCCCCGTGGCGGAGCTGGCGGCGAAACAAGGCGCCGTGCATCATTATGCCGGCCCCTCCTGGGAAGCCGCCGATGGCAGCAAGATCGTGCGCGACAAGGATACGCCGGTGGTGACGGTGCCGGCCAAGAAGGCCAGCGCCGATATCCCCTGGCTGCTCATCAAGGTGACGGCCGATCCGGCCGCCGGCGTGCTGAGCAATGTGGGTTATGTGCAGCGCATCACAACCTATGGCGGCGTCGCCCCCGCCGCGCCGCCCGTGCGAACCGGGACGAAAGTGGGCGTGCCCTACACCGCGACCTACGCGTTCTTCGCCAAGGCCAACTAAGCCGGCGACAGTGAACTCTGACCGATACGGGCAACCGCGCGCGTCATCCCCTCCCCACGGCCTTCTGCTGTGCCGGGGATGACAGGTCAACTCGGCGCCTCGATTTCAACCAGGCGTGACGAGGCGTCAGGAACGCCGCTTCAGCAGTTCCGCGAAGGTCGTGCGCTGCCGTGGTAGGACGAAAGGCACGGCCCCGCGCTTGTCCAGGCCGAAAGGATCACCCGCCACGCGCTCGACGACATGCCCCTGATAGAGGGCGATCCCCTCGCATTCCCAGTTGCCGCCATAGTTGAGCGTCAGCGGATTGTAGGTGTTGGCGCCGTATTGGAAGCAGATGTTGTCCTGGAAACCGGTGGTCGGATCGGCACCGACGAGACGCCAGCGGCCCTGCAGCACGATACCGTTGCCGGGATACCAGAGGGCGGTCCGGCCGTCCTTGCTCAGGAACTCGACCTGCGTGCCATGGGCGTCGAACGACATGTTGGTCGTGCCGCCCTGGAATTTCTTCTTGGTCTCCGCGCTCGGGCGTCGTGCTGTTGGCATTCGCTCCTATCAGGGGCGCACAGCCAGCAATCAAAGCCGACACCCCCAATACCAACATGAATTTCCGCAACATCGCCAGCCCCACGGTAAAGCACCAGCGAACACACCATGTTTTACTCGAAATTGAAACTATAGAGACAGCGCTCACCGTCTTTTATTTCGCGACATACCCGATTGACACATATCACCCGTTTACCGGTCCTGCCCTCCCCCCATGTCGTGGAATGTGCAATGGCGAACTACGGCACAATTTACCCAGTATCGGTTTCGGTCCGCACTTGCCGGCCTATAGCGCCACCAGCGGCCAAAAGCTGATTTTTCTCGACCTGAGAAACGCCGATTCACCCTGCATCGGATCCATGTCGGTGTAGGTGTTGCCCATCCGATCCTTGTTCCACAAATCGATGTGCCCGCCCCACATCGAGGTTTGCCCCTTGATGCTGAAATAATGCGTGAACAGGATGATGCCTTGTCGGCCTTCGACAAATTTGAACGCGGCAAGGCCAGGCATCGGTTCGGGCGAGAATGGGGGCTTTGCCTCCCAGACATAGGCCTTCCCCTTGGCCCAGGACCAGGTTGGGAAATCGTAGGGGTTCGAAAAATGATGCCGGTGATCGGCACCGGGAAGCTGGCATGACGATCCCCAACACCCCTTGAACGACACCCCGCTCAGATGCAGGGCCTCGCAGAGCCGGACGAAACACTGCATATTGCGCAGCGGAGCCTCGCCCTTGTTGCAGGGATAGTGCACGGCCCCGTTTGTCGGGCTCATCGGATGGTTGTTCCACATCTCCTGAAAGCTGCCGACATGCCGGCCGGGCGCAGCCGGCAAGACGAGCAGCTTCGGGTTCGCCTTGACACTGATGGGCAGTGACGGAGCATAAGTGGCGCCCATCTTCCCTGCCTTGGAAACCCAGTAGAAGGCGTCCAGTTCGGTATCACCGGCGGACTTGCCGCAAATCTGGAAAAAGTACCGTCCGTGAGACTCGATCGGAACATTATCAGCCGCGACCTTCGCCATGTCGTAGACGTCGATATATTTCTTCTTGGTCACATCGCCCAGATGAACGCATTGCTGGCTGAAGGCGATGTCAGAGTTCCGTGCAATCACCCCCACTTCGACCATGGGCTGCAAATCGAACTTTTTCAGGCTGACGATCCGAGTTTCACCCACAGCCAGATCGACCCGATGCACTGGCTTGCCATGAATATCGACAAAATTGTCCATGGAAATTCTCCGCGAGCCTGATCTTCGAACAACCCTGTGCGTTGAATTCGCTGCCTCGGTAGTTTTCCCCCGCAGGAATTCAACTTTGCTAGAACCGCGAATTACGACGATTACGGACGGTTGAGACGACGGTGCATTTCATTTACGGCGGCCGCTGACCGGCTGAACCCGGGATGCGGCCCAAATCCCCTGCAATGCCGCCGGTCCAGCTCAGCTTTTGCATTGGTTGTCCTGCACCGCGACACTCCGCCTGTATTGGGTGATCAGGCGATGGAACACCTTCGGAGGGTCTTCGTCCATTGCCCACAAGGACGGATCCGGCTGCGCCAGCACGGTGGTGCGAAGGACGGCGTCCCGCTGGTAATCCAACAAAAATTCCAGCTTGTCGCTCACCCGCATCGCATTGGGTCCGAAACCGCAGCTCTCATACAGGCTGTTTGCCGCGAGTATGGCGGTTGTATCCAGCAGATCCGTTCGCTGCATCAAGGGGACAGCGCGCCCGCCCCGCGTGAATAGGGCATCCAGATACATGAAAGCTTCCGGGGAAAGCGAAGGTTTCGTTTTCAAGGCGTACAGGTACAAAGCCGCGAGATCGGTGCGTCGCAGCGGCAGGTCCCATTTGTCCCTCCCCTGCACCTCCTGAACGTCGCAGAGGACGCCGTCTCCCCAAGTGCGGCAATCCGTACCCGCGGTGTAGCCTTTCGATTGCAGCCATCCAAGGATCTGMGGGTGCACGACGTTCAGATCGGAAATACTCAAGGCAATCGTTCTTCTCTCGACTTCCGTATCGAACAGTTGCTTGGCCTGCTTGTCCTGGTCGTCTCTCCAGATTTTATATCCAGAGACACTGGATGACGCCAGAATAAGGAAAATAATTGCGCATTTGGCCCACAGAGGCGGCTTGTCCAGGATCGCTCCGATGAGACTAATGAGGAGGGTAAACAGCAACGCTGCATATTCCATTCCTACCTCCTCGTTTTCCTTTCCTGGGAATTACACAGGATTGAAGTATTTGAAATGACGGTCACGACTTGCCGATTTCGCCAGAAACTCGGGTCACGGGCCTGTCATGGCGCTGGTTTTGAGGATTGCAGAACCATACTGAAGGCCGAAGCCGTGACAGCCCCGTGAAAAGCCGCTCGGGAGCGCCAAAACAGTCATTGAAAACATCGCCCCGCGGTGCGTACCTTATCGGCGAACTATCCACGCCTGAAATACGCGACTTCGTAGCAGAAGGTCTCGCTCTGCATCGCATCCGTACGCGTCTATTGTGACTATCGATTTCGGAAAGCATCCCTTTTCCTGTCGTGAATTCTTGAATCCTTTTCACGCCGCGATGCAGTGCGAACCACGGAAGTAAAACCGCGCGACCATACCTATCCGCCTGAGATCTGCTGGCTCGTTGGGAGGGGCTGCCATGGCTGATTGCATCGTGATTTCGAAGGCGTCGCTTTTTCCGGATCCCGACGATTCCTCCATTGCGCTCGTCAGCCTCGCCGCGGGCGACCGGGTTTCGCAGCTGCGGGAGCTTTCGAGCTGGGCCAAGGTCTCGTACATTGATAAGGCCGTCCAGACCTATCTCGGCTGGCTCCACGCCGACATGCTGAAGATCGCGCAGGCGACAGCGTTCAAGCTCTATGACGAGCCCTTGGGCACGCCGAGGCCTGTAACGGGCAGCATCATCGAGGAACGCGCCCAGTTGCCGCCCTGGAAGAAGGTGCGGATCCGGCTGGAGGACGGCAGCGCCGCCGAAGGCTGGATCGATACCAACGACCTGCCGGCCGATGGCTCCGATGACGCCGACGAACAGCAGGCCGAGGGGCCCGGTTCCGATACCGGCGACGAGCTCAGCCTGGGGCCGAACGAGGTCTATCGCACGCCCCTCCTCAAGGCCCATGGCATTACCGACATCGACGCGGCCGCACTCGCTGCCCTCATCGATGCCGAGGCGGCCAAACTGCCGAGCGGCCAGTGGAACGCCAACTCCAAGGCCGGCACCAGCAGCGCGGCCGGGCTCACGCAGTTCCTCGACAGCACCTGGACCTCGCATGCCACCAACAGGAAGACGCTGCTGAACCAGGTCTGCAAGGCCAAGGGCTTCGTCAGCGCCGCCAACGACATTGTAGCCGCGCGGAAGCAGGCCCTACTCGACCTGCGCTTCGATCCGGAGTTGGCAATCGTGTCGGCGGCCGAATATGGCCTGTTCAATTTGAGCGCCCTGATCGCCGAAGGGCTTGTTGACGACCAGATCGGCGACGACGAGAAAGCCCGCTTCATCTATATCGCTCACCATGAAGGGCTCGGCGGCGCGCAGGCCTTCCTGAAGCAGACGCGGTCCTACACCTTCAGCGACCTGGTGACCCAGATCGGGCGCAGCAAGGCGCAGGCCTATGTCGATGCCGCCGGCGGCGACACCACGCGGGCCTACCGCGCCTGGCTGACCGACTATGTCGACGGCCATATCGTGCCCGCCAAGTTCCGGAAGAGCGGCACCGCCGCGGCGACGGGCGGCGGCACGACCTCGCTGTCGCAATTCGACGGCGCCACCATCCCGGTGGCCGAGCTCGGCGGCAAGACCGGACTGGTCACGGCGATCCAATGGCGGCTGTCGGAACTGGGCTTCCTCGATCCGCCCGCCGATGGCAAGTTCGGCCCGGTCTCGCTCTGGGCCCTCAGCGAATTCTGCGACCTGAACAGTATCTCGCTCGGCGGCGGCTTCAGCAGCGCTATCGCCCGCCGGCTGCTCGAGCCGACAGCGCTCCTGCCCGAGATCGCCGCGACCGGAACCTGGTTCGACAAGGTCATCGCCTATATGAAGGCGCAGAAATACTTCATCTGCCGCCATCCCGACTGCCGGAACATCGCCTATCTCGAAGGAGTGAACCCGGACGGCACGCTGAACGACGACAGGCACAATGTCTTCAACGACCTCCGGATCGTCTTCGCCATCGACAGGAACGGCCGCCCCGATTTCAAGGACGCGCTCTGGGAAGGCACCACCGAGCCGGGCGATTTCTGGACCGTTCATCCGATGAACCCCGGCGGGGCGGCCAGGATCGCCTTCAACCAGTACAAGGCCTGGGTCGTCGGCACCCACCATGCCGGCTCGCCGTCGGCCCATGAGGCCCTCGTCCAGGCAGAGCCCCTCAGCGTCTTCAGGGACCTCAACAAGGACTTCCAGCGCACCGGCGATCGCCTCGACACCGGCCTTTTCGCCATCAACCAGCATTGGGGCTATGACGCGCCGCAGGGCGATCTCGGCCGCACCAGCGCCGGCTGCCTCGTCGGTCGCACCAAGAACGGCCACCGCCAGTTCATGGCGCTGATCAAGGCCGATCCGCGCTATGGCGTGAACCGCGGCTATAAATTCGTGTCCGCCATCATGCCGGGCGACAAGGTGCTGCAAGTCGGGTGAGAGCGGATTTGATCGGTGGGCCTAACCGATCATCCCGACACCACCCTTGCTTTGCCCTCAATCGATCGCATGCGCCCGATGCGCCACCGTGGTGGCAAAGGCGCGGGCGCTGGCGGCGTACCATTCGGGCGGGTGCTTGGCGGCCAGCCCGGCGACCGAATGCACGGTGTCGGCCAGCACACGCTTGCCCGCGGTGCTCTTCGCCACGCTGAACCTATAGGAATGCCCCTCCTCATGATGGGCGATCACCACCTCGGTGCGGGATTTCGAAACGATGTCGAAGATATGAGCTGACATGAGCGCTTTCCCAGGGTGATTATGATTGCGGTGACAGTTTACCCGATTGAGGTTCCGGCTCGCTTGCGAGGCCTGATGGCCCGCACTGTTTGCCGGCATAGTAGCATATTCAGTGGGCTGTCACCGCAATGCCTTGGCCCGGTCTCAGGCCTGCGCGACCGTCTTTTCGATATACTTCCGGGTCTCGCTCGCCTCGTTGCGCAGCCATGCCGCGAAGCTCTGAAGTTGCGGCCGCTTGTCGATATCCTGGCGAAGCTTCAGCCGATAGGGATGTGGGGCAATCAGATGTTGCGACATCGCAAAAGGATTGACGACGAGCCCCTCTTCCAGGTCGCGCTGGACCAGGGACAGGCCACAGACCAGAAACCCCACGTTCTGGCGCACCGCCTCCAGGGCCAGTCGCATGTGTTGATAGCGCACGCCACGATCCGGACCACTCTCGCGATGTCCGAATGCCTGAAACCATTCCACCCATCCAGGCGGCCCCGATTCCTCCAGCTGCGCTTTCAGATGCAGGAGCGGCATGCCCTCCATCTGTATGCTCGGATCCCGGCCGGCGATGCGGCGCAGATTGTCCGGCCCCGAGAAGGGCAGAAAGACATCGCTGAACAAGGGCTCGTCGCGCCCATTGCCATAGCCGACGCGCACATCTGGCGCCCCGAGCCTGAGCGGCACATCGCCGGCTCCATTGATACAGAACAAGATGTTCGGATGGTCCTGCCGAAATGCGGGCAGGAGTGGCGCCAGCCAAAGCTCGGCCCAATCCGTGTCCGCCACGATCTGGATTTCGCTGACGCGTTGGAAATCCAGCGTTTCGGTCACACGCTCCAGCGCCGCGAACGCCACATGCAGATCACCCAGCGCATGGCTGAGTTCGGGGGTTGGCTGCAGTCCCGAGCGCCCCCGCATCAAGAGGTCGGCCCCAAGATAATCCTCCAGCGCCCGAATGCGCTGGCCCACCGCGGCCGGCGTGATGCCCAGGCGATCCGCCGCCGCCTTGAGTGAACCGGACCTGATCGCCAATTCGAGCGCCTGCAGCGATTTGAGATGCGTGGTGGCGGGCATTGCTAAAGATTATCTTTAGACGACAAAAGAACAAGCCTTGTTACTAAAGATTTTCTTTATCAGGCAAAAGAAATTTGCGCTTCCCGTCTCCCTGGCAAAGGCGCATCGTTGCTGGGAAATAAGCCCCAACAGCGAGGAAACAGACATGAAACGCTATGTGATTGAACGCGACATTCCGGGCATAGGGTCGTTCTCGGTAACCGAGCTCTGCGGTGCGGCCCGCGCTTCGAACCAGGCGCTCGCGACGATCGGCCCGCGCGTCCAGTGGCAGCATTCCTATGTTGCCGGCGAAAAGACCTTCTGCATCTACCTGGCCGAGAGCGAGGAAGAGATCAAAAGGCACAGTGAGCTCAGCGGCATTCCGTTCACGAAGATCACCGAGGTTTCACAGATCATCGATCCGTTGACCGCGAACAACTGAACGCCTCGCTTGGCAGGATTGAAGCAAGCGGCCCGCCGAAAAAGCCGCTTGCTTCGGCGCTGGTATTTTCGAAACCCGGCAAAACCGTCCCCGCCGCTCACCATGGCTTCCACCAGGGCTTCTTCACCTCACGGGGCTTGATGACGCCCTCGACCTTGGCGATCCGCTGCTGCGCATCGAAGGCAAGCCTGACCTCGGCGCCATCCGCCTCGCGCGTCGCGGATATCATCGCGGGCTCCGCTTTGACCGTGAACCCCTGCTGGCGCAGGAAGCTCTCCGCCATCGCGCGATGATCGACCTCGAAATTGCTGACGACCTGCATCAGCACCGTGTTCACCCGCTCGGCCGCCACCGGTGCACGGATCGAAGCAGGCAGCTTCTCGAGCAGAAGGAAGAGTGCGCCGTCCGGATAGGGAGCCCGGTAGTAGCAGGATCTGTCTACCAGTGCCCCGCACAGCATGGCGAGCATGTGATCGGTGATGGTGCCGAGCCCGAATTTCGGTTCGACGAACTCCCTCATGCCGCGCTGATCGCCTATCTCCTTGATCCGCGTGCAGGCCTCGAGAACGGAGGCCGGCAGGCCGCTCTGGTGGTTGGCCCAGCCCCACAGCCAGCTATTGTCCTGCTCCGCGCTAGAGCGTCGGATCTGAAACTGGAATCGGCGATTCCCTTGGAGGGCAATTTGTGATTCACCGTTATTGGAGGTGGATCATGGGCAGGAGCTATTCTCAGGATCTTCGCGATCGGATTGTCAGCTTTGTTGAGAGCGGCCATTCGCGC
>NZ_JBFREW010000044.1:0-9751 GCF_052114505.1 Labrys sp. KB_33_2
ATCGCGAAGCGTGTCGGGCCGATCCATGGAAAGCTTGTCGCAAGCCCGGATTATATCGAGGTGCACGGGTCACCCGGGACTCCGGGCGAACTCGCCGCCCATCAGGCCCTCATGCAGGGAACGGAAGCCTGGCAGTTCATGGATGGTGACAAGATCGTCACGGTTCAGCCGCAGGGCAGGTTCAAGGCCGACAGCGCCACGGCGCTTGCCGCGGCGGCGGCGGCGGGTCTCGGCATCGCCTGGCTCCCCGACTGCATCACACATAAATATGTGGCCTCCGGCGCACTGGTCTCGCGCATCGCCTTCCAGATGAGCACCGCCTCGCTCGAGACGGCGGCGATGAAGCGTTCGATCGAGCTCCTGGGCACCGAGGTCGCGCCGATCGGCCGGGCGGTCACGCACGAAACCGAGAAGGCGACCTGATGGCTGAAGCGAGCTTGGGGGCAGACGATCGCTCCTGCGATTGTCCTGATGGGAGCGGCAGCGGTTGCCGTGCCGCTGTTCCGACGGCTCGGCCTCGGATCGGTCCTCGGTTGCTTCGCCGCCGGCGTGCTGGTGGGCCCATCGGTGCTCGGCCTGTTCACCGATGCCCAGTCCATCCTGCATTGCTCGCCTTGGTCTTCGGTGCGAGAAGGCCTGTCGCAAGCTCATCCCTGTCGGCAGCGTCGCCCGCACCGTGATCCTGCCGCCGGCTCGACGATCGGCAGACGCGCCCGGCTTCGACGGAGTCACGCAGAGCGTGCCGGTCGGAGACTTAATCCGGCGTCGGATCCTCGATGGGTGGCACGATAGTGTTGGCCAGCGCTCGCTGGATAGCGCACTCGCGGGCGAGGAAATCGACAAGCGCCCGAACCGACGGAAGCAGCCCGCGGCGCGACGGGAAGACGGCGTGGACGATGCCTGCCCGAGGCCGCCAATCGGGAAGAACATGGACGAGCCTTCCGGCCCTGATGTCATCCCAGATGAAGATGGTTGGCAGTTGCACGGCTCCCGCCCCCGCAATTGCCGCATCGCGAAGGACCGACATGTCATCCGTGACCAGGCGGGGCGAATGCGGAATGGCCGCCACCTGGCCATCGGCGTGGTGCAGTTGCCAGGCATGGTCCCGGTGCGGCCGCCGCAGATCGAGGCTGGGCAAGTTCCGCAGGTCGACGGGCGATTTCATTGCGCCGACGTTCAGCGCAGGGGCCGCAACAAGGCACTGGATGCTTTCGTCGAGCCTCCTCATGACAAGATCGGTCGGCTCCAGCGGCGGAAACCGCACGCGGATCGCCAGATCGAAGCCTTCGGCGATCACGTCGACGCGGCGATTGGTGCTCTCCAGATGCACCTGGATGCCGGGATTCTGCATCATGAAGCGCGCAATGAGCTCGCCGAACTGGAAGGAGAGAAGCGCCGTGGGGCAGCTCATCCGCACGATGCCGCGCGGCTCTGCCTGCACCTCGGCGACGATCTGTTCGGCCGCCTCCGCTTCGACGAGCATCGCGACGCAGCGCTCGTAGAACTCGCGACCGATCTCCGTCACCGAGAAGCGGCGCGAGGACCGGTTGAGGAGGCGCACGCCCAAACGCTCCTCGAGGAGAAAGACGCGGCGGCTCAGCCGCGATTTCTGAATGCCGAGCGCACGCCCCGCTGGCGAGAAGCCGCCGTGATCGACGACGGCCGCGAAATAATAAAGATCGTTGAGGTCCCGCATCGTCCTTTCGATAGGACGCTGCGTCTCTTTTAGCAATCTTTTTGGCCTGTCGTTGCGCTGGTATCCCTTCCCATCAGGCATCCCGCTATATGGTGCAAAGGGATCGGAGGACGAACATGGCCAGGAAGGTTCTGGGCCGTTACGGCAACGACCGGCAGCATTGGGTCGGCGGCGGCTTCCCGGTTCGCTCGCTCTTTTCGTACAACACGCTGGGCGCACACATCAGCCCGTTCCTGCTGCTCGACTATGTGGGGCCTTACAATTTCGAGCCTACCAAGCAGCAGCGCGGCGTCGGCAAGCATCCCCTCCGCGGTTTCGAGACCGTCACCATCGTCTATGACGGCGAGGTCGAGCATCGCGATTCCGCCGGCAACGGCGGTGTCATCGGTCCCGGCGACGTCCAGTGGATGACGGCCGCGGGCGGCATCATTCACGAGGAGCACCACTCGCCCGCCTTCGCTGCGGCGGGCGGACCGTTCCGCATGCTGCAGCTCTGGGTGAACCTGCCCGCGAAGGACAAGATGGCGCCCGCCGGCTATCAGGGCATCCGGAAGGCCGAGATTCCCGTCGTCTCCCTTCCCGGCGGTGCGGGCAGGGCACGGATCATCACCGGCGACTATCGCGAAGCGAAAGGGCCGGCGAGCACCTTCACGCCGATCAACCTGTGGGATCTGAGCTTGAAGGCCGACGCGGACCTGACGCTCGATCTGCCCGTAGGCCATACCGCCATGGTCGTGGTGCTGACGGGGCACGTGACGGTCGAAGGCAGCCACCAGGCCGGCGAGGCCGAGATGGTGCTACTCGCTCGCGAGGGCGGCGACGTTAGCGTCCACTCCGATGGCGACGCCAAGCTCCTGGTCCTGACGGGCGAGCCGATCGATGAGCCGATCGTGGGCCACGGGCCGTTCGTGATGAACAGCGAGGCGGAAATCCGCCAGGCCGCCGAGGACTTCGACAATGGGCGCTTCGTCACGGCCGCAGCGTGATTGAGGGGGCCGGATGCGAAACAAGTCCGGCACCTCTTTCCTGTGGAGGGGCAGGCGCTCGCCCGTCCACCTGATCGAGGGCTTCGGCCCGCTTCCAGCGCAAGATATCCAATCGAGGAAAAGACCTGCCAATGGCCAGCGAAGACATCCGCAACCCCAAGACCGATCAACTCCTCTCGCCGGAGAATTCGGCTTTCATTGTCATCGACTATCAACCGATCCAGGTATCATCGATCCGCTCGATGCCCCGTGACGAACTCGTCTTCAACATCGTGAGCACGGCCAAAGCCGCTGTGAACTACAACCTTCCGATTATCCATTCGACGGTCAACATCGCGACCGGCCGCAATAAGCCGCCGATTCAGGAACTGCAGGACGTGCTCGGCCACCTGCCGACCTACGACCGCACCTCGATCAATAGCTGGGAGGACACCGCGTTCAAGCAGGCGGTCAAGGTGATCGGCCGCCGGAAGCTCATCATGACCGCGCTCTGGACCGAAGCGTGCCTGACCTTCCCCGCGCTCGACGCGATCCAGGAAGGCTATGAGGTCTATGTGCCAGTCGATGCGGTTGGCGGCACCTCCCTCGCGGCGCACGAGGCGGCCTTGCGCCGCATCGAGCAGGCCGGTGCCAAGCTCATCAGCCGCGTGCAGATGTATTGCGAGCTCCAGCGCGACTGGGCGCGCGAGGCCACCGTCCCCGGTTTCATGGGCGTCTTCGACAGCTTCGACGGCTTCAACCCGGAGAAGGCCGCCGAGGAAGCGGCCAAAGCGCGCGCGAACGGCTGATTCGTGTGACGAAGGCGGCGCTCGCGTCCACGGCCGCCGCCTTCAGTCCCGCAAAGGAGCATGAAACATGAGCGAACTGTTTATCGTCGTCGGGCTCAAGGCCAAGGCGGGCTAAGAGGACGAGCTGCGCCGCGACCTTTCGGCAGTTGTCGAGCCGTCCCGCAAAAAGGACGGCAACATCCGGTACGACCTTTTCGAGGATCAGAACGAGCCTGGACGCTTCGTGTTCGTGGAGGACTGGGCCTCTGTCGAGGCACGTACGAAACATCACGAGCACGGCCCGCACATCGCGCACTTTCACTCCAACGGCGTGAACAACGTCGAGATGACGGAATTCGCGCACAAGCTGAAACGCGTTGCCTGACACAATTCGGCACGGCGTGGCCATCCGCCCGCATGCGCCTGAGGGCTAAGCAACAGACATCCGGATCACTGGGCGTCCAGCGCGACGAAGCTCCCGCCTTCCTCCTTTAGCCGGGCAAGATAGGCGGCGTGATCAAGGATCTGGTACGGGAAATATAGTCCAGCGGCGGTTGACGCGCAGCCGTCGAGCCCAGCCAATCGCTCCGGACAGGGTCAAATAGAGAACAGGGTCCAGTTATGACCGAGGGCAAGGAGGGGCAAACGTCACCATGGCAAAACTCGCTTCGAGCAGTCCATTGCAGCGAGGAACGGGCGCTGATGGCGATGGACGCCCTCCTCGGCGTATTTCATGTCGAGCTTGCGCTGGTCGTCGATCGTCCAGATGCCACGCCTCTCGCTCGCGCTCGCCACTGAAAACCTAAACGCCGGCTGCGGTGGGAAACATGAGGGAGAAGACTAGAAGTTGCTGCGATTTCAGCGACTTCTAGTATGGTTGCGGCCTCCGAATTTAGAGGACTATAGCGTAGACGTAGTTCTCATCATCACCCAGTGCGGCGCGCCAACTCTCCCCTTTCCGCCACGCAGATACCAAGATCACCGCCGGGGCGACGCCTTTCATCTGCTGACAATTCTACATTTTTCTTCAAGCGCAGACCCGGCTGATCGATCCATCAGAGCGGGCGGATGATCGCGGGCGCGGCTGGCGCCGATCTCACTTCGTTGGATGAGACCGTGCGGTGAGTTTATTTCCGTCCGGATCGCGTAGGTAGGCAACGAATGAGCCGTTTGGACGCTCCGCAGGCGGGCTCTCGATCGCTGTGCCACCATGCTCGGTACCGGCCTCGTGCCATGCCAGAACATGGTCGGGACTCGCGGCGGCGATACCGATCGTCCCACCGTTAGCCACTGTGGCCGGCTTGCCGTCAATCGGTTTCGTGATCATCAGTCGACTGCCCTCGTGGGTATAGATCAGCCTGCCTCTCGCATCCATCTCGCCGGGCCTGCCTCCCAGCGCAGCGAACGTGGCGTCGTAGAAGCCTCTGGCCCCCTCCAGGTCGTTGCTGCCGATCATGACGTGCGTGAACATATTTCATCTCCAGTAATATACACAATGGATCCCCAACCTAACGTATCCTACGTACCCATGGGCAGCTGCGAAAATCCCGACTAAAGCGACGGTTCTGCACCTGGCTTCTGCAAAAAAACCATTGATGACAATGGCCTCCATGAAGGGTCCGGTTTCAAGAGTGACGGCCGTCGATACGAACGTCCAGGATTGGGTTACTAGCCGCCACGGCCGATCTTCAGGATAAATCAGGTTCGCAAATAATCGGCGGTTCTCAGTGCCGTTTAGTACGACTGCTGTGATGGAAGGCATTATGGCGCGACGAAGTACAATTCGCGGACCGGGAGCATCGCCGAGAATCCGAATATCATTCGCGCGGGTTAGGCGCTGTAAGCAGCGTCGCCCTGCGTTGCGCAAAATACTGCGCGGGTGTGCTTCCTAGAGCCTTCTTGAACATCGTGATGAAGGCGTTGACCGAGTCGTAGCCAAGCTCGGCCGCTACGGTCTGCACCGTCGCACCGCTGGCCAGTTCTCGAAGTGCGACGACAAGGTGCAGTTGCTGCCGCCAGCGTCCGAACGTCAGGCCTGTCTCCGCGATCATCAAACGGGCGAGCGACCTCTCACTCATCGCCACGCGCTTCGCCCATTCGGCCAACGTACTGCGGTCGGAAGGTTTAACCGTCAGGGCATCCGCTATCGTAAGGATCTTCGGATGGCTGGAGATGGGCAAGTTGAAGCGTTCACGCGGCATTTCGGCCAGTTCGTCGAGGGCCACCCTCGCAAGCCGGGCCGCATGGCTATCCGGAGGATAGTCGGCAGGCTCGTGAGCCAGCCGCTTGACCATTTCCCGGATCATCGGGGAGATCGACAGAGTACAGCAATCCTCGGGTAGCTTCGCCGCTCCTGGCTCCACGAAGAGGTAGTTGAGTCGGGCATTCACTGTCGCCCGGACGCTATGCGGCACTCCGCCCGGGATCCAGACTCCGCAGTTGGGCGGCACGATCCAGATCTCGTTGTCCGCGGTACAGGTGACTGCCCCATGCAGCGCGAGGATCACCTGGCCCTTGCGATGCTGATGCATCGGCACCTCCGCCTCGTAATCCGCGAAGTCGAGCTGCCGCGCGACGGCCGGCTGATCCGTAAGGTCTGGGTTGAAGACGGAGACGGCTGATCGCGAAAGGAGCATCGATTGGCATATTTTGAATATTTTTTGACAGAATACCGAATTTATTCGCGTTTGCAACGCAGCGATAATGACTCGCATGAGCATCTTACTTGCAGCGAACAGATCGATAGAGAAGGCCGCCACTGCAATAGCGGGTTCGGTTTCGCATTTCTGGCGAGCCCAAACCACGAAGTCGGATGCGGATGCGGTTCTGTTCTCTGTGAAGAGCTTCGCCGCGGCGATGCTGGCTTACTACATTGCGCTGCGTATCGGGCTGCCCAAACCTTTCTGGGCCATCGTCACCGTCTATATCGTCTCTCAGACCTCCGCCGGCGCATCGCTCAGCCGCGGCATTTATCGGTTCGCAGGGACGCTTATTGGCGCCGTGGCGACGGTAGCGATCGTCCCGAATTTCGTGAATGATCCGATCGCATGCAGCGCGATTCTTGCCTGCTGGATCGGCCTTTGCCTCTTTTTCTCGCTGCTTGATCGCACGCCAAGAGCCTACGCCTTCGTTCTTGCCGGTTATACAGCGAGCCTGATCGGTTTCCCCAGCGTGCTCGATCCCGGCGCCGTCTTCGATACGGCCTCGGTGCGGGTCCAGGAGATTTCGATCGGGATTGTTTGCGCCGTGCTGATGCATCGTTACGTCCTGCCGAAGCGCATGACCGGCCAGTTCACCGGCAAACTGTCGGCAACGCTGCGGGATGTCCGTCGGCTGGCAGGCGACGCGCTCACTGGAACGCCCGGAGAGAATCGCAGCGAACGTTACCCGCTCGCAGCGGACCTCCTCGCCCTGCAGGGGCTTGCAACGCACCTGCCGTATGACGCAACGCCCGTAACGCCGGATGCCAAAAAGCTCCAACTGGTCCATGACCGGCTCGCCCGACTGCTTCTGCTCGCAACCGAGATTGAGGACCGGATCCATTCTTTTGGCGCCGAGGGCGACAACCCGCCCGATGAACTCATCGCCTTCCTCGGTGAGGTCGGGATCTGGATCACAATCGTCGAGGCGGCCGCGCGGGAGAGCGCCGCAGTCCATCTGATCGCGCGCGCGCGATCGATCCAGAAGTGTTTCAGCGCGGAGGACGCGACACCTGACGCCAGGCTCGCCGCCAATCTCGCCGGCCATCTGGCCGAGATGATCGGCCTGCTTCAGGACTGCGACAGGCTTGGGCGGAATATCGCGACTGCCGACCGCTCGCACGAAGCAGCATCGCTCCATGGGCCAGTGCATGCGAAGGGATACGTCTATCACCGGGATCCGGAGATGGCGGGCCGCGCCGCGCTGGGCGCGATTCTCGGCATCCTCATCGGCTGCGCCTTCTGGATCTGGTCGGCCTGGCCGGAAGGCGGAACGGCCGTCTCCATTTTCGGGGTATGCTGCACCCTGTTCGGGAATGTCGACGCGCCGGCGCCTAACGTCGTCAAGTATATGGTCGGCTCGATCTATGGGGTGGCGATCAGTCTCGCCTACAGCTTCGTCATCCTTCCCCAAGTCACGGACTTCGCCGTCCTTATCGCGGTGCTCGCGCCGGCGTTCCTGTTCGCTGGTTCCCTGCAAGCACGTCCCCCGACGACGTTCATGGCGCTTGGAATCACCCTCACCATCCCGATCCTCTCGGGTCTGAACGCCAACTACACCGGCGACTTCGCCGCGTCTCTCAACACCGTCATCGCGCTCTTTGCGGCAGTCGGTTTCGGGGCGGTGAGCCTGTCCCTGTTCCAGACCGTACCAGTCGATGCGGCGATCAACCGGCTGCTTCGCTTAAGTCGGAGAGACGTCAGACGACGAGCCCTTGGTGGCGCGTCCGACGAAGCACACTGGATGAGTCTCATGATCGATCGGACAGCGCTGCTGCTTCCTAGGTTGCGCGTGTCTGAGAAAGACTATTCGGACGTTCTCGACGATACATTGCACCATCTTCGCATCGGTTACGCCGTTAGTCGGCTTCGCAAGACGATCCCGCGCACCAAGGGCGAAGTTGGCGACAAGGTGAGCGATCTTCTTTCCGCGATCGCCATACGCTTCAGCGCTGCAGGCCTGCTGGGACCGGTCGATCACATCGACCTTGATCATCGCATCCAGACGTTGACGACGATGATCGCGGGCAGCTCGATCAAGAACCGCTTGCGGATGCTTGACCTGCTGATCGACCTTCGGTTCGCGCTCGGTTCCAGTGGCACGCCAGATGGGCGACGCAGCTCATGATCGTTGATCTCAATGTTGGCGGCGTCCTCATCCCCGGCCTCCTGGTGCTCGCGTTCGCAGCGCTCGTCGGCACCATTGCGGTGATCCGCATCCTCTCCGTCGCGGGCATCTATCGCGTGTTCGCATACCGGCAGCTCGCCGAGCTCGCCATCTTCGCCATCATGTACGGTCTGCTCGTGCAGCACCTGCCATCGATCGGGTTACTTCAATGAAGCCTTTTCTATCCCTGCTCGGCCGTTACGCCTTGACCCTTTGCCTCGTCGCGACCGCCGCTCTAATCGCGCTGCCGGTGTGGGGGCGCTACGAGCAGACGCCATGGACACGGGACGGGCGCGTTCGCGCTGATGTGGTGCGTCTCGCGCCCGACGTGTCCGGCCTCGTCAGCGAGGTGCTGGTGCATGACAATGAACAGGTTCATGCGGGCGACGTGATCTTCCGCATTGATCAGGCGCGCTATGCGCTTGCCCTGAAAACGGCGGAAGCCAAAGCGGACAGCAGCAAGGCCGCGCTCGACATGGCCAATCGCGATCTCGTGCGTTATCGCCAGCTCGGGGACGCGAGCGCCACCCGGCAAAAGTTGGAACAGGTGGAGACCAACGCCCGGCAGGCTGGGGCAAACTATCGGCAGGCGCAACTCGACCGTGACCTCGCCGCGCTCGATCTAGCACGATCTTCGGTCAAGGCTCCGGTTGACGGCATCGTCACCAATCTGGGCATCCATCCAGGAGACTTTCTGGCGGCCGGGGTGCAAGCGGTGGCCCTTGTCGACACCGCCTCGCTGCGCATCGAGGGATACTTCGAGGAGACGAAGCTGCGGCAGGTCGCGATCGGCGACCAAGCCAGAGTCCGGCTGATGGGAGATGATGCCGAGATCACCGGCCGCGTGGAGAGCATCGCCGCCGCCATTGCCGACGACCAGCGGGGCGACACGGGTAATCTTTTGCCGAAGGTCGTGCCTACCTTCTCGTGGGTCAGGCTCGCGCAACGCATCCCGGTCCGCATCCGCATCACCCCCGTTCCCGCCGGCATCAGGCTGATCTCCGGCCGTACCGCGACCGTCGAGATCATCCCCGCTAGCGCCAAGTCTGCTAGCGCGGCGAACTGAGATGGCGATGGTCTAGTGCCAATCAGTGGGCTTTATTCGAACCCCACCCCCACGCACCTTCGTCGGCAGAAGCGGCTCGATCACCGACCGCTCGAAATCCGTCAAGTCAAAGCGCGCGATCTCAACCTCCAAGGTCGAGATCAATGAATTAGAACGCGCCCGCTCGGGGAACTCCGTTTATGGTATAAGACTAGGGCTTACGGACGCACCGCTTGATCAATTGGAGTGCACCCCATATCTGAGACAATGGAATTTGGGTAACAGGGCTCCAGGAGCCCATTATGTCGACGCCATTTGGCAGAAGCCCCCGGCAGTATTCGACTGCCTTCAAGCAAGAAGTCCTGCGCCGGTTGGAGAGCGGCGAGGCGGT
>NZ_JBFREW010000045.1:0-7755 GCF_052114505.1 Labrys sp. KB_33_2
CAACAAGACCTGGGAGAGTAGGTCGTTGCCAGGCCTGCAAAGCAAAAATCTCGAATACCATGTAAATTACCTGCCGCGGGGTGGAGCAGCCCGGTAGCTCGTCAGGCTCATAACCTGAAGGCCGCAGGTTCAAATCCTGCCCCCGCAACCAATTTTATCATAAATCAATTACCGTCCTGATATGAACGTCAGGGCGGTATTTGTGTTCGTAACACGCTTCTAGCAACGAGATTGCTGCGACATAGAAGTTCGAATCTCTCCCGGTGCACCTCTATCTTCCGATTCGCGATGACGCTGATGCGGTCCAGCGCCAGGCCCTCGGATCATTCGAGCGGATCGCCAAAGAGGGCCGCAAATACGGCTTCTCGCTGTTGGTGGTGAGCCAGCGCCCCTCGGATGTCAGCCGGACGATTCTCAGCCAGTGCAATAATTTCTTGGCTTTGCGCCTGACGAACGAGACCGATCAGGGCGTCATCAAGCGCCTAATGCCGGATTCGTTGGCTGGGCTAACGAGCATCTTGCCGTTGCGTGATACGGGTGAGGCGCTGTTGTTGGGTGACGCGGTTTTGTTGCCGACGCGGATCAAGCTCGACATGCCTAAAGTGGCACCGGATAGCGCGACGCGGGATTTCTGGAAGGAGTGGGGATCGGCCAAACCGGATGATGCTGCGATCACTTCGGCGATCGCATGTTTGCGTGGGCAATCTCGCAATAGCTGAACAATATACGCGTCAAAGGCCCGATACCGTCGCCCATCGTTGAACGATTGGCGATGCGGTCTGCTTCCGGCAATGGTATAGCTGAGGCTTGGAGGGGCACTCATGGCAAGAAGACCAGGAAATACTCTTGAGAAGTGGGAAGTTGCGTTAGTAAAAACTATGCTGACGCGTAAATTCGTTCCGCAAGATATCCAAGCTTATTTCTCGCGACCGACGCGTTCGATCAATCACGCGCGCATTTCCGAGATACGAGATGGCGCCAAACACAAGGCGATCAAGGCTGCCACCGATGATGAACTTGACGCTTTCCTCGACGCTTGGCCGAGCGTTGATCCGGACACCGGCCTTGATCTCCAGGGCGACGAGTTGCTGATCAAGGCGCGCGAAGCGATGATTGCAGCGGTTCATACATTCAACAGCGCGGGCCTGCATTTTCGGGCCGAGTTGTTCATTGTAACCATCGTCATCGCTTGGACCTATCTTCTTCACGCCTACTACAAGCGTGAAGGAATCGACTATCGCCATAAGCGGGCGGGTGTAGTGGAGCGCACTCCAAGCGGAGCCGAGAAATATTGGGAACTCAGCCAGTGTATCACGACTGGCTCGTGTCCACTGGATGCTGGGGTAGTAAACAATTTGAAGTTTCTGATCGATGTCCGCAACGAGATCGAGCACAGGTCCACAAATCGAATCGACGACGCCCTCAGCTCAAAGCTCCAAGCCTGCTGCATCAATTTTAACGATGCGATCAAGGACATCTTCGGGCGTCAGTTCGCGCTGGAAAAGCGCCTCCCGATAGCTTTGCAATTCGTGACCTTCGATGGCGCGCAGCGCAAGGCCCTAATCGGTGCAGACCTTCCCGCGAACGTCGCTACGGCCATGGACAATTTTCACAATGGGCTCACTGACGAGGAGCAGAAAGATCCAAAGTTCCGATATCGCGTCGCCTTTGTTCCGAAGCTTTCCGGCAAAGCGTCGAAGGCCGATCTAGCAGTGGAGTTCATTAAGGCGGGTTCCCCCGAGGCTGAGGCTGCCGAACGGGTGCTCCTTAAGGAAGTGGAACGTCCGAAGTTCCTCCCGTCACAGATCGTCTCGAAGGTTCGCGAAGCCGGATTTCCGGCTTTCAACATGTACGATCATACAAAACTTTCAGAACAGCTCGATGCACGTAGTCTGGGCAAAGGATATGGCGTGCAGGTTGCCAATGCCTGGTACTGGTACGAAGGCTGGCTTGAGAAAGTTCTAGAGAAATTGAACGAAGGTTGGGCAAGGCCACCTAAGGCATAAATGAACTGATAATCCTTTTCAGCCGCGCCCGATGGGGTAAAATCGCGTCGCGATCGCGCGACTGTCGCTTTCGACCATGACGTCATGCACGAACTTGCGCTTCGAGATGAGACGGATGCAGCGCAAGCCGGACTCGTCATAGATGTCGAGCCGCACGAGGCGATCGTCACCGAAGTCGATGTAGACTGGGCAGGCAGTGTCTAGCCAAGTGCGACGCGGCCGCACCCAGTCATATTGGTGATGGCCGCGGTAGGCCTGCGCTACATCTGCTTCGATTTCATGGATGCCGTGGTAGATACCGCCCCGCATCGTCGCCTTGGTGATCGTTTCATCCGGAAATTCCGCCTGCCCCTCCGACAGACGGAAGAACAGGCCACGCCCCGCGCCCTGCATGGGTCGGCTTGCCTTACACCACACTAGGTCCTGCGCAATCTCGGACTCCGGGGCGGGAAGCAGATGGTAGATGTCGAAGTTGTCCCGGAATCCGCGTCCGTCTATCACCCAAACGAGATTGCCATAGAAGTTTTCACGCGACTGCCGCTCGGCGTCAGTCATCGCCGAATGCTGGACCTCGATGACGATCCCTGTTGGCGTCTTTATATCCGCGCGGTGGATCTCGCCGTCAGGCGCGACGTGCGAAATCTCCCGGCAGGACTCGGGGAAGAGATTTTTCCATGCCCGATGCCACTCGGTTTCACTCTCCCACCACGGGTCGCAGTTCCGCCAGCCGGCATGAGCCCAGTGGTGCAGGATGCACGGCCCGCACTTGGCAATCATCGCTGCGCCGCAGGTAGGACAAAGGCCCCGTCCGCCCACAAAGGTTTCGCGCCGGTTTCCGTTTACTAGAGAGTATTGCATGGTGCCGCTCCTAGGCTCACAGATCCAGCTCCAGGGAGCGACTGAACCGCGGCAATCAGGGTGAAAAGCGGAAGATGCCCCACCGAACGTCCGATTTGGCCGCCGTTCGCCACCCAAACACCGCCGAAAGTCACTTAATATCGAGTATCTACATAATCATCAAAGGGTTATGTAGATCCCATAGCTCTCATCTTCGTCGGGCTCTGCCCACCAACCCCGCCAATTACCCCCCACAGCCCGATATTCCCGCCCGTCTCCGCACAGCACCATGCGGTATAGCGAACCCCCGATTCTACGCTATTGCCCGACAATTTCATGTTGAAGCGAGCGCACTGCACGCTGGCAGGCTTCCTGGAGGTTGGCTGAAAATCGTCTCTCACTGATTACTATACAGTGCGTGATCTGTTGAATAACGAAAATGATCAAGATCAACTCTGAGAATCAGCGGATTGAATACAACAATCACACGCCAGCGCGCATGATGAGGTAAAATGACGTAAGCCTTGTCGGCCCGCAGCAGCGGCAAGGGAATTTGTGAGAGGTGTACGTGGCTAAAACAGCAAAAAGTATAGAGCGGTGCCGCTACCCACAGCCGTCGTCTAAACCAGTCAAGGCCGCGTCTAGAGCAGGGTCAAACGCCGGTCGAGGCTTTCGTTATCAGGACGCCGTGTCCGCTTGGTTGGCAGTGGAAATATGGGCTGGTAAGCGAGTGCCCGCTATCGTGATCCCGGAAGGTGGTGACGATATTGAACTGCGTGGCGCAGCAACGAGCTTTGTCCAGGTTAAGAGTCGGCGTGAGCACCTCGGGAACTATACGGAAGGGGAGATAGCCGGGCACATAGAAGATCTATGGAACCGGTCGCTCGACTCCGCACCGCAGCCAGAGCAACTGGAGCTCGTTCTTGAACGGGAGGTGGCGGGCCTCAGTCCCCTTGAAGATCAACCCACAGCCCGTTCGATCGAAGGTCAGATCAACGCCAGACTCTCAAAGTTCAGTGGGGCTCCAGATATTCTTCCGAGAACATCGATCATCGTGGCGACCTCACCGCAGGAATGGGCGATCAATCTGATCGTGGACCGCCTAAGCTGCGCCCCGATCGCGGCCCAGATGTGCTTTGCCGAACTTCTTGTTCGCGTAGGCGCCTTGGCAGACGCCAACGGCCGGTTGGTGTCCGAGAACTATCGTGGCCTTTCGATCTCTGACACGGAAATCTCAATCCGCGATGTCTTGGCCGCTATCGACGTTGACGCGATCGAGCACGCCCTCAGGGATGGCGTCTGCGAACCGGTCGATTTCCTCACCCCCCTCAACGATCCGAACTTCTATCTCGGGGTCGATGTAGAACCCGGCCACATCGCGGCGGGTCTGGTATCCGAGCGGCCCCGAAGCAGATCGACATTGATTGAAGGTATTGAACAACGTCGGGCCGCGTTGATCGTCGGCCCATCTGGGGCCGGCAAATCCGCTTTGATGTGGGAAGCCGCCAACGCGCTGCGCCATACCGTGCGGTGGTTTCGAATCCGCCGTCTGAGTTCGGCGGACATTCCATCTCTGCGCCAATTGATCCGCACGTTCCGCGCTTCGGAAGATAGTCCTCTGGGCTTCGTCATGGATGATATCGGCCGAAACGGGCCGGAAAGCTGGGGCGCCTTGATCAAAGAAGCAACGTCCGTTCCCGGCGTCGTCCTGCTCGGTTCGATCCGGGAAGAAGACGTAACGCTGATTGCTGAGCGTGCCCGTGCCGCGGAAATACGCGCCGATCCCGATGATGAACTCGCTGAACGCCTCTGGGAGGAACTTCGCGAAACCGGAATGACGCACTGGGCGGGTTGGCGCGAGCCGTGGAAGATGAGCGATGGCCTTCTTCTCGAATATGTCCATATCCTGACCCGCAGACAACGGATGCATGAACTCCTCGCCGATCAGGTCGCGGCTAGGATTTCAGATCCGAAGCGTTCCCTTGAACTCGATGTTTTGCGATCCGGCGCTTGGGCGGGCGCGGCAAATGCTGAAGTCGATGCGTCGCGATTAGCGCGAACGCTCTCGGTCAGTGACGCCAATCTGTCACGCGCTTTACAGCGCCTCATCCAGGAACATTTGGTTCGTTCACCTGCTCCAGGCGCGGTTACCGGGCTACATCAACTTCGATCCGAAGAATTGTTGCGATTGACGCACGAGACGGCATTGCCGACGCTCGAAACGAGTTTCAAATGGGCGGTTGCAAGCGTGACCGCCGCCGATCTCGAGCTCTTGGTTGCCGACACGTTATCGGTGCGACGCCTGACGGTCGCCGCGGTCCTCGATAGTTTGATTGTTCGTTTGGAGGACGATCCAGATGCGTACGCATTGGCATCAGTGCTCCGGGGTCTGGGTTCAGGCCGAGTTTCCTCGGGCGTGGACGAATGGCTAGACACTCCCGAAGCTCGTGCGCTGCCACGAACGCAGATCGGGAGCGCCGCACTGTTCGGGATCGCCGGTATCGATCTGTCGAATCTCAACTTCCTCCCGGAGGTTCAGGCCGCAGTTGACCGACTTTCGCAGATTAAGGGTTCTCCGAAAGATGATCCTCGTCACCTGTTGATAGAACGCATGTCACCTTCCGCCTTGTCTGTTCTGATCGAGACAGCCGATCTGGCGAGCCTCAATGAGATTTTCGCGGCCTTGGTCGGAATGCCTTTGCCTAACGCGATTCGGACCAGCCTAATGCGGGTACCAGAAGGCCTCTTGACCGCAGATCTACATCTTGTGGGCTCGGTGATGGGCACTCTCGCCGCCCTAGATCGTGCGATTGCTACACACTGGGTCGCCGAGGTCGGACAAGACGTACTGCTCGCACGGGTTCAGGCAGAGACGGCTTGGGCCGGACCTGTAGCGATCGAAGAAGGGGACGACGGAGCAATGGTCCGTTGCGACCTTTGGTACGTCGCCGGCTCTATTCAAGAAAATCCGCATAACGCGGTTGTAAAACTGTGCGAGTTGATTTTGGCTCTGTGCCCATCGGCCGACATTGCGGTGTCCAACGCAATTACCGCAAGTGGTGAATTAGCTGGCCTCGTCCAGTTTCCGCTCGCGACAAAGCAGATTCCTCGCAAAAATCTCCCGCCACCTTCAGTTCCTCAATGGAATAGGAGATGGGGCGATCTGATTTCTCGCCGCGTGGCTGCTCCGAGCTATGGCGACTATCTCGTAAGAGGCGTAGCCATACTAGAGGCCCTTGTGCCGACGTTGGAGAAGATTTTCGAGGCGCATTTTCGAGGGAAGAAAGCACCCACTAGCCTATTCGAAGCCTTAAATTCACTCAATGCAGAAACTGAAGCGTTGACACCTCCTGCTGTTTCGTCACTAAGCGCATCAGGCTCTGGAAGCGGTGAGACAAACTCCGCCGTCACAAAATTTCAGAACCTCCTACACAGCGCGACCGTCAATCTCGTCATGCGGTTCGCGAAGTTGCCCGATCAAGCTGGCGCATACATTTCCTGGTTGAGTGATCTCGTTGCTGATGTTGACATTGCCGTTGCCGAAGAGCCTTGGCAACTTATCGGTGGTCGGCCGCTGTCAATGCTTACACGACTCAAGTCGCTCTTCGAGGCATTGCGATTGCTGGCTGGGGAAGCCCATGAAAGAAAGGAAGCACCAGCGATAACTTGGGCTCAGCGCGGCAAAGATGCACGGGCGGGCAACGCCCTCCGGCTCGTATCCCTCTCGGCCAAAGCCGCGGGGGAAGTACGAATAGCTCAGCGTAAGGCGGAAATTGAACGTTCGGCAGAGGAAGAAGGGGTCGTCGCGGATTTCCATCTACGTGCTAATGCCAAAGGTATTCTCCCGTGGCCTCCGGTAGATGTTCTAGCGATGCTGCCTGCGTCTGACATCCCAGGTGCGGTGGTCGCGCTCGCTGAGCAAGCTGAGCTTGTAAGGTCATTGGTTGACTGGTCGATCCACCTGACGATCATGCCTTCTATCAACGGTGTCGCATTTCCGGCGCTGGCGAGGTCTGGTTACCAGACTCTCCTTCCCAACGCTCAAGACGCGGCCCGTTGGGCTGAAGAACTCGGATTGCGGCAAGCTCCGTCTGCTATGGTGGTCTTGTTTGGGGAGGTAACGAGCTTGGCCAGCGAACTTGGCGCAATGGATCAAAAAGGCCTTGGAACTGAGACACGTCCAGAAGAAGAAATCGCTGCCCGCCGAACTTTGGATATAGATTTTGCTGGCAAACACGATGAACTGACCAGGCGACTCCATGATTTTGATGTGGGCCTGCAAACGGCTGCGTCGGAATTTATTGAGCACCTGCGAACCGGGGATGTTGATTTCGCCGCAGAAGCGCAGGCTGCGATCGGCGGAACTTCCAGCAATATCGCCGAGGCAGCGGGATATGTGTCTCTGCTTTTGATGTCTGCCGACATCGACAGTATTCCAGTCGAAGGACAACTGCCCGAGCGTATCCAAGCGACCTAGTCCGAGCAAGCCGGCAATGGCCAAGAGTAAGAACAGAGACGAGTTTTCGCCTGCGACCAAACGAGCCATTGAGCGGCAAGCGCGCGGCCATTGCTCCAATCCGGCATGCCGCCGTTTGACCCACGCCGCCACGTCCGATGGCGCGGGTGAAATCAATATCGGCCAAGCCTCGCACATCTGCGCTGCTGCACCGGGCGGTCCCCGCTACGACCCGCAGATGACCTCTGACGAGCGCGGGGCCGCCGATAACGGCATCTGGCTCTGCGACGTGCACGGGCGTGCTGTCGACGTAAGCGTCGTTTTCAGGCCACGTCGCGCAGTTTTTCTGCCTCGGCATATGCCCATGGCATGAGCTCATCGATACGGCTGTTGGGATGAGCGTTGACGATCCTGGAGATGGTGTGGAGGAGATAGGCCTGGGGATCGACGTTGCCG
>NZ_JBFREW010000046.1:0-6445 GCF_052114505.1 Labrys sp. KB_33_2
AGATCGTGGCTTGCCTATACCGTGCTGTCGACCGTCGGAAAGCTCAACGCCACGGCGCTCGGCCTCAAGGTTGCTCGTTACAACCCCACCACGCATTACGATCAGGTGCGTGACAAGTGGATCGGCACCGATATTCCGGATGGGCGCTAATTTGCTCCTCCGCCCCGTACCGTCCGGTAAATGATCATCGTATGTCATTTATGGCCGGTCGAGCCTTGGAGTATCGGCTCTCGATAATCGCTTTCTCTGCTTTGGCGCGAAGGAGCGCTTCGAGCTTGGCGGAGGCGTTCTCGATCGGATGGAAGTCTGGGCTGTCGGGCGGAAGAAGAGCGAGCTCGCACCTGCCGCCTTGTGGCCCCGAAGAGGTCGACTATGGCCGAATGACAGGCATGGCTATCGCCATCCTTGCCTCGCATTTTTGACGCATTAATAAAATTTCCTCTACGGAAATTTTCTTTACTTAACCAAATACATTAGTAATACATAACAAAGAACTCTAGATAATATATACTCAAAGAGGATATTAATCCTAAAGAGAGTCTTGATTCGATATTATTATGAGTTAAGTTTTCTAGCGTAATCTCTTTAAGTCGCATATTCGTGCTTGAGATTCATGGCGTTGGAGACTGCATCAGGGCTATTTATGCTACAATTCGACTTTAAAAGTTTTGCTGAAAGGATTTACGAGGCCGCTTTCATTCCTGAATTGTGGCCATCGTTATTGGATGATATGGCCTCGGCCACCGGGTCGGGTATGGGCGGTATAGGTATATATTGGCCAAAGCAGAGGGGCATTGCGAGTACATCGCGAATTTCTCCAGGCACGAAGGAATGGGAACAACCCCCAGAGCAAACTCGGACGTGGCTAAAGCACGTCCGGGCAGGGCAATTCATCAACCGCGGCTTCTTTCAGGTGGATCCTTATCGGGGAGACTGGTCAGATATCCCAGATTTCGGTACTCGCTTAAGAAGGCACATAGAGCGCGGCTTCGGCGCGCAAATTGCAACCATAATCGAGCAATTCAACGGGGAAATCATTACTCTTGAATTCACCAGAAAAGTGGAAGATCCACGCTACGACGATGAGCTGATTTCCAAGCTCGATGATATTCACAACGCGTTCAAGCAGGCTGTATTTTTCTCCTCAAGATTATATTTTGAACAAGCGCGCGGAACCATCGAAACATTGAATGCAGTCGGATTGCCAACTGCGTTATTAGGCGCAAGTGGACAAATTTTGCAGACTAACGCTCTATTCAATACTGTTGAGAACTATTTTATCAGCAGACACTTCGGAAAAGTCTCGATAGCCGGGAGCGAGTCCTTGCGCAAATCGTTCGCGCACGCATTGGAGCTGTCGATCGAAAGAAACGTCAGCGTGCCGATACCTGTGCATGGATCTGGGCATGCCGCAGTTATCCATTTTATGCCGCTCTGCCGTCAGGCTCGATCGATTTTTGCCTCATCCTATGCGATCATGATCGTATCTCCGGTATCGACGGCTATCGGCGTTCCATCGTCTGAACTCTTGTCTGGACTGTTTCGTCTTACACAGGCGGAGGCTCGACTGGCTGCAGCACTGGCATCAGGATTGTCATTGCGGGACTGTGCCGCCAGTTTGGGGATAGCTTTCGGAACAGCAAGATCCTATCTGCTTCGCATTTTCTCCAAGACGGGAACTAGTCAGCAAAGTGAGCTTGTAAGCTTGCTCAAGAGCATCTCCACACCCAGGGATGTTGCCACCATTATCTCAGGGGGATGAACCAGTGCTAAAATCCATTCAGCCCGACGATGAAGGCCTCATGCGCATAATAACTGGAGGTGCGGCGGCGCTCATGCGGCCGCGGCGTCCGTTCGCAATCTTGGCTTCGTGCAATACATCGGGCCTCGCTCGATATTCTCGCCCCGAACTCTGCCGCTTGCCGTGCCGTCAGACCTTCGTCCCAGGCCCTCAAACCCGAACCGAAGATCCTCGCTCGGCCCCCCTCCCATGGTCCACTTCCGTCGAGGTGAATAATCAATCATCTCAAGACGCCGTCGTGACATCACAATCCATTCATTGATCACAGGACGTGCACTGGCTGACAGCCAGACTGAACCTGGTGCGGATGCTGCCATATGGCAGTAGAGGTCTCTCCCCCGGCTGCTTATAGGAGCCTTAACGGCGGAAAGGATCGGTAGCGCTGATCCACTGCCTGTCTCGTCTTGCGCTTTCTTCGCGTCGTCTCCTCCGGCCTCGTGGCTCGGAGTGATGAAATCGCGCAGCGGCCATGTATGGAGGGAAGCAACGGCATGGAACAAGCACGCCACTCGAGCGGTATCAAGCACGCAACCGTGGTTGGTGGAGGCGTTATCGGCGCCTCCTGGGCCGCTCTCTTTCTCGCCAACGGCCTGGACGTCACGGTCAACGACCCTGATCCGGACATCGCCAGAAAGGTTGAATCCCTGGTCGAGGGGGCGACGCCTGCTCTTGCCGGGCTGGGCTATCAGACCGAAGGACTGATAAAGCGGCTTTCCTTCGAGGGCGACCTGGCTACCGCGATTGCCAGCACCGACCTCGTTCAGGAGTGCGGCCCGGAACGGCTGGACTTCAAACAGGCGCTATGGGCGAGAATAGAAGCGGCCGCGCCGAAGGGCGCGCTCCTGCTCTCGTCCAGTTCCAGCATTACCGCCTCCGCGCAGAACCAACAGATGGCACAGCCGGGCAGGCTCATCATCGGACATCCCTTCAATCCTCCGCATCTGATGCCATTGGTCGAAGTGGTGCCGAGCGATCAGAGCGACCCGGCGACGGTCGCGCGCGTCATGGCCTTCTACCGCGAGATCGGCAAGGTCGCGCTGGAGTTGAAGAAGGAAATTCCAGGCTTCGTCGCCAATCGGCTGCAGGCGGCCATCTTTCGTGAATGCATGTATCTGGCGCGCGAGAAGGTTGCCTCCATCCGTGACATCGATGACATCGTCATGAGTTCCCTGGGTATCCGATGGGCGACCAACGGGCCTTTCCTGTCCTTTCATCTCGGCGGCGGCGCCGGCGGCATGGCGCATTTCGTCGAACATCTCGGCAAGGGCGGCATGGAAAAGCTGTGGCAGACCTTTGGCGCGGTTTCCTACGACGATGAGACGTGCCGGCTGCTGATCGATCAGGCGCAGGAATTCTACGGCGACCGCTCGATCGACGAGCTCGGGCAGATCCGGGACGAGAGGCAGGTGGCCGTCATCACCGCGCTCGACAAGCTTCAGGAAGACGCCAAATCGTAAGACCGGTCCTCGGTGCTCGCGACGTGGCTGCAATATCGGGAACGCCGGAACGCGGGTTTTCCTGACTGAGATGGCAACGAGGGAAATCAAGAAATGGCGCACGGCAAGATGACCTCCTCGGGCGGGCGCCTGTTCATTCTCCAGGCCCAGCCGCCCGCCATCATCGCGCTCGATCCGGATAGCGGCCGGTCGGAAACGGTTCTTGTACCCCCAAGCGGCATACCCGATGGCATCCAGGTCGACGGTTCGGGTAATGCAATCTACTGGACCAGCATGGGCATCAAGCCCAGCAATGGAGAAGAGTTCCTCGAGGCGGACGGCGCGATCGAGCGTTGCGATCTCGATGGGCAAAATCACGCCATTCTGGTCGGTCATGGTCAGATCGTCACGCCAAAGCAACTGCAATTCGATAGGCGCGACGGCCTGCTCTACTGGTGCGATCGTGAAGGCATGGCTGTAGCGCGATGCAGCAAGGACGGCGGCGGACTGACGACCCTGCTCCGAACCGGGCAGTGGCCGGATGATGTGGCTGACGTGTTGCGCCATTGCGTGGGCATCGCCGTCGATGCCGCCAATCGCATGCTCTATTGGACCCAGAAAGGACCGGCCGATGCCGGCCTTGGGCGCATCTTCAGGATGGGGCTCACCATTCCCGACGGCACTTCCCCCGAAACCCGGGCTGATGTGGAATTGCTGATCGACCATCTGCCCGAACCGATTGATCTCGAAATCGACCATGAGCGCGGGCAGCTCTATTGGAGCGACCGTGGGGACCTCTCCGGCGGCAATAGCGTCAATCGAGCTGACATCACCCCGGATGGGCTGGCGAACCACGAAGTTCTGGCGACGGGATTGCAGGAGGGAATCGGAATTGCTCTCGATCTCGGCCGCCGGCATATCTTTGTCGGAGATCTGAGTGGCGCCATCCGAATGTTGCCGCTCGACGGTGGGGACATGGCTACGATCCATCGATGCGCGGGACCGGTAACCGGCATCGCGTTTCTTCCGGCCTTTGAGCGCGATCAGGCGCCATGAGGCAAGCACTCGGGCCTTCCGCCCTTCCTCCATCGAACGACAGGAGCTGCCGTGGGATTCGAACCAACCGCAAGGTTCCACTTCGCAAGTCGGGATGGCCTGCAGATTGCCTGCGCGCGTTGGGACGCCAGCGGCCCCAAGCGTGGCAGCGTCCAAATCGCCCATGGCATGGGCGAGCACATCGGGCGCTATTGGGAAACGATCGAGGCCATGGTGGTCGCCGGTTTCACGGTTTATGGCAATGATCACCGAGGGCATGGCCGCACTGCGCCGGACAGCAGCCATTTCGGCGATTATGGCCAGGGCGGCTTTGACCTGCTGGTGGAAGATATGGTGACGCTGAGCGGAGTCGCTCATCAGGAAGCGCCGGACCTACCCTTAATCCTGATGGGGCACAGCATGGGGTCCTTCGCGGCCCAGCAATATGTTCTCAAGCACAGCGGTTATATCGACGCCCTTGTGCTGTCCGGATCGGGTGTTCTCGATGGGCTGGCAGCATTGGCGCCGGCAGGCGTGGAATTGCTGAATGCGGCATTCGAGCCCGCACGCACGCCGGCCGACTGGTTGAGCAGGGATGCGGCCGCCGTCGATGCCTTTCTCGCAGATCCGCTCTGCTTTCCCCAGTTGCAACCCGCATCCTTGCACTCGTTCCTCGCTGCCGGAACACGTCTGGCCTCCCCTGACACGCTCGCAGGCATACGCCGCGATCTGCCCATCTACCTGTTCTCGGGCGAGAAAGATCCCGTGGGGCAGCAGACACAGGGGGTGAGAAAACTGATCGAGCGTTATCGCGCCGCCGGTCTTGCCGATATCACCTTCGACTTCTATCCCGGCGGGCGACACGAAATGCTGAACGAAATCAACCGAGCCGAAGTTCGAGCGAAGTTGATGGCTTGGGTGGATCGCGTGAGCACCGGGACTCGAAGCCCTCGCCAATGATCGAGGGAAAGCAGGGATTGGCGAGAAAGGCCATGAGCAACACAGCGCGATGCATTCACGCGCGCGTGGTTTGTTCGATGGAGAAACTCTCGACATAAGGGAGTTTCGGAAACTCGTTCATCACCCGGGAAATGAATTGGGCCCGCGTGAGCGAGGCAGCGATGAGCAGAAAGTGAAACTGATAGCCACTTCCCTTGTAACTAACGGATAGACTATCGGCGAGCATGGCAAGGCCATGCTCTTGCAGAAACGCGTGCACCACCGCTTCCTGAGGCCGATGCCCTTTACTGTAGCGCAACGAAACTTCCAGGGTAATCTGCACCGGAAATCGCCGTTCGATGCGCGGAACATAGACCATACAAGCGATGAACAGCCCGGTCACGCAGATGGCGGCGAGATAATAGTTCAGCCCAACCAGGATACCGATCGAAGCGGAAGACCATATGGACGCTGCGGTGGTGAGTCCGCGGACGTTGGTGCCGCTCCTGACGATGATCCCCGCGCCGAGAAAGCCGATACCGGTGAGGATGCTCCCCACGAGGGTCACCATCTGGCCCGAAATCGCCGTGAGGGCGCAGGACGCCATGCACACTAGGCAATAAACCTGCGTGCCTCCGGCTCGGCCATGGGAAAAACGTTCATAGCCCAGCAGCCAGCCCAGCAGAAGCGCCAGCAATACACGGAGCACGACGGAAAGATCCGGTTCTAGAAGGAACGTCATACTCCCTCGTTCAGGTTCATACACGGACAGTGGCGGTGTTTTGGTTATGATGGGACAAAAAGACTAGCAACTGCGTCTATGCGTGGCATTGATAAAAGCAGCCTGTAGCCTGCCCATCAGGTTCTCAGGGCAGCTTGGCGGCGATGTGGCCGGCGAGCTGGTCGAGGGCCGAGCTCATCGCCTCGACCTGGGCGGGGGCGCCGGTATCGGCCGGAGGGACGGCGATATTGGCCTGGGCGGCGGTACTGCGCCCGCCATTGCGGTAATGCAGCCGCCATTGTGCCTGCAGCATGACCACGCCCTCGGCATTGGTGTCGAAACGGCTCACCGAAAGCTCCAGCGTCGCCGCTTCCTTGCCCGACACGGTCTGGCTGGTGGTCACCAGCGAGCCGGCGGGCAGGCGCCGGCGCAAATTCTCGGCGAGCACGCGCTGCACCATGGAGCCCATCGGCTCGCCCCAGCGTTCGAACTCGGAGACGCCGAGCTGGACGT
>NZ_JBFREW010000047.1:0-5688 GCF_052114505.1 Labrys sp. KB_33_2
GGCCTCGAAAATGGGGTGCAATGGGGTGCAGCGCCATTGCCGCAGAACTTGCGCGCAGCACATCGCCGCCCGCATGCTGGACGAACACCGCCAGCGCTGCAACAGCCCGCAACCCATCAATGTTGGATAGCCTCGTCGAAATCATGCAAGCCCAGTGCAACTGTCAAAAGGCGATAGCGACACTGCGGCCGCCGCACCTCCATCGGAATTTGATAAGGGATGCCTATTAGTTAAAGCTGATCACCTTAGCAAACTAAAATTAAGGTCGGATGAATTGCCATTTTGGCTACGATTACTATAGGCTTTTGAGGTTCCAAACAAAAAAAATATCAATTTAGAGATACTAAGTACAATAATACCGTCAAGATTAATACTATTGGATTGTTACGGTGCGCTCTCGTAGCCAAATTGGACAAATATGGATTAATTGACTCAGTAAAACTTGTTTCTTATGCAGAGCGGATATTTGAACCTTGCGTTAGGTTTCGCGACGGCGAGGTGGGCTCGGCTCCGGGGGTATGCCTGGAAGTCGCGGTCAGTTAGGGGTGTATTGTGGTCGGGTGGATCTTATGCCGAAAAGAGAAAAAGCATATGAGTTTGCCCCAGACAGCAATTCAGACGTCGCCTCGTCCTCTGCGCGCAACATACCTGCCGATGATCGGCCAGAAGCCTTGAATTCAAACATTCCTCCTGCTTCAAGTTATCAAAAATATACAGATCAGGCTATATTATCTGCAGTTCAGATTGCAGACTTTGTTATATTCTTTATTCTATCGGGCACTTTGCTTTCTATATTCACGGGAAAGGGGCCGATTGTTATAATCAGTCATGGCTTCAAAATTGCCGTTGTCGGGTTCATAGGGGTTCGTTGCCTGCGCTTCATGACGAGATATCGCATGGAGACGATCCGCAACCCATTTGCCAAGCCGGATCGACAGCTCATTGCCTGGAGCAGCGCTTTCCTTCTGATGTCTTTAGCCGCCTATTTGCTGGCAATTCCAGTTGCACAGTCCGTACCCCAATTGGCAATTTGGTATGCTGCGGGTCTGACGCTGTATCTTGGCGTGCGCGTCCTCACCGGGTTGCTGATCGGCGACTGGACCAAGGAAGGCAGGATGAATCGCCGTACGATCGTCATCGGCGATCGGGCTGCTGCAGAACAGCTGATAAGCCTAATCGGCGAGCAGACAGGCAATCCGGTGGAGATTTGCGGTATCTTCGACGATGTCCAGGGAGCCTATACGCCAGCTGGCAAAGGCGGTCATCGCCGGATCCACGATTTGGACGGACTACTCGAATTTGCGAGGATCAGCCGCGTCGAAATGCTCATTCTTGCACTTCCCCTGGTTGAGCAAAGACGGATTGCCGCCATTCTTGACAAGGTCTGGGTCCTGCCGATCGAGATCAAGCTCTCCGCGCACGGCACGCGCCTGCCGTTCAGGCCCCGAGCCTACTCCTATATCGGCTCGATCGCCATGATCGATCTTCTGGATAGCCCGATCAAACAGTGGCACTCCGTCACCAAGCGAATTTTCGATCTCGTTTTCAGCCTGCTCGGCATCATTGTCCTGTCTCCCCTCATGATTGCAACGGCCCTTGCGATAAGAATGGAGAGCCGCGGACCTGTCCTGTTCAGACAGAAGCGGCATGGCTTTAACAATGAAGTCATTGAAATCTGGAAGTTCCGCTCGATGTATGCCGACATGTGCGATCCGTCCGCGCGCAATGCCGTCGTGCGCGACGACCCGCGCGTCACACGAATGGGACGCATCATCCGCAAATCCTCCATCGACGAACTGCCCCAGCTCTTCAATGTCCTGGCTGGCCATATTTCCCTGGTCGGGCCCCGTCCCCATGCTATCGCCGCCCGTACCCAGGATATCCAGTACAACGAGGTCGTGGTGCACTATTTCGCACGGCATCGGGTCAAGCCAGGTATAACTGGATGGGCGCAGATCAATGGTTGGCGCGGTGAGATCGATACAGGAGATAAAATCGAGAAACGTACCGAGTTCGATCTCTATTACATCGAGCATTGGTCGATCTGGTTCGACATCAAAATCTTAATTCTTACGCCAATTCGACTTCTGAACTCACAGAATACCTACTAGGAGGATCGGTCTTTTCGTCAGCGATAGTCTTCGTTTTCCAGTACAGGGTATGGATGGGATCTTCAGGGCCTTGCGAGACGCGCGCGGAACGAAGCCGCGGTTTTCATTTCCGTGATGACGCTCGCCATGCCTTGGTTGCTGCCGCAGTCTGCGTATGTCCCTACCATATGGCAGGGACCTTTCTGGGCTGAGGAATTAACGTCATCGGCATTTCTTCGCCCGGAGAGGCCGAGGAACTCCCGGGATCTTCAATCCGGCCACGACTGCATTGAACGAAGCCCTATACTGGAATTGGCATTCCTGATGAGAACCTATTGAGAAATTTAGACCTAACCATGCCGGAGGCAATACCGGTACAGATCCGGAACTAAGGAATTATGAGCCAAATAACGCAGTTGCGACCGATGCAAATTGAAGACATAGCCCAGGTTGGGGCTTTGTACTTCAAGGTTTTTCGCAACAAGCCTACGAATTCCTCTAGAGATTTCGATACATACTTCAAAGATCTATTTTTTGGGAGCCCGTACTATACCCCTGAAAATGGAAGCTTTGTACACGAAACTGCGGATGGGCAAATCGATAGCGTTCTATCTGCTGTTCCCATGCAGTACCACGTCAATGAAAAAATCATAGTTTCCCGCCTGCTGGGTACGTTCATGACCGATCCCGATATGTCGACGCAGGGGGCGGCCCAATTGACCTTGACCCTCAGAGCGCGTCGTCAGGATTTATGCTTTACAGATACCGCATCGCCCACATCCGCAAACCATCTCAAAGCCGTCGGCGGTGTTATACTGCCAACACAAAGCCTTGAATGGTGCCGGATATTCAAGCCGGTAGGATATGCCATTCTGCGTCTGAGGCCGCACAGCTCCTTTCTGCACAAGACGATGTGGTTGCCTCTGTCCAGGCTCGGTGACGCCATGGTCAAGAAAATCGGCAAGATCCCTCCTATCGAGCCGCCCCCCAGCGTGCGCGACGAGGTCATGGAGGAAATTGCATTCCAGGAGCAGGCCGCCTCCTTGGTGGGGAACTACTCGGTGCGCCCAGTTTGGTCAAAGCCGGAAATTTCATGGATCCTGCGCATGGTATCGATGCATAAATCCGAAGGGCAGCTGCAGATCCGAAGTGTCTATGACAACGCCGGTAGGCTACGCGGATGCTACGTCTTTTTTGGCACGCCCGGCTCGATTGCAAAGGTTTTGAATATCCTGACGGCGTCACGCCAGGACAATGATCTGGTGGTCAAACAAATGCTCCACTATCTGGAAGCGACCGGCTATGTCGCTGCGCAGGGACCGGTACAGCCGCGATTGCTCGAGGCTTTCTCGAAACATAGAGCGCTGTTTTATAGGCATAAAGCCTACACTTGCGTGTCCACGCGCCATCGTGAGGTCATCGAAGCCATTGATCGCCACGACATCTTTCTAGGTGGCCTGGCCGGGGAATCCTGGAGCCGGCTCGCATCGGATTTCCATTGATGCTTTCACCGAATGCCCAAACAACCGGGGCCGTTCAGCGGCCTTTGAGCAAGGCCCAGAATTCATGAAGATCGGGCTCGTCGATCGCGTCGACAGCATATCGGCTTTGTTGCGGATGCTGGGGATGTATCTCGCCTCCAGCGCTAGCCTGGTGGCGGCCAATGCGGCACAACTCATTACCTTTGCCATATTGGCCCGTTCCTTCGGCGCCGAAGAGTTCGGCTTGTTCATCTCCGTCACCGCAATCACGAGTATCGCTGTCCATATCTGCGGCCTCGGCGCCTCGGAATGCCTGATCCGTCGCGTGGCTCGTGACCACACGATCTATCCCGCGATGTTGGGGCACAATCTGATCTTGTCGTTGGCCAGTGGAGCCATTCTCGTTCTGATCGGGATGGCCGTGCTTCCCTTCTGGATCCGGCTCGATGCTTCCGCCCTGATCAACGCCCTGACGATGCTGCTGCTGCTGATCACCAACATCGTTCTGGTCCGGTTGATCACATTGACCGAACAGATCTTCATTGCCCATTCCCAGTTTGCCGCGGCCAATCGCTCCGTCATCGGCTTTGCCCTTGCGCGCACGATCGCCGCAGCCACGGCCTGTCTGGTGTTCGGCGTCACCCGGCTGACGGACTGGGCGGTCTGGCAATTCGCCACGCATATGCTCGTTATGCTGATATATGCCCGCTCGCTGCGTCGGCTTGGCCCCCCGCGATATTGCATCGTTCGCGATGAGCTCAAGCTCGGCGTCTTGTTCGCAACGCCTTTCATCTTCCGAGCCATCCGCCAGAACGCCGATCTGATCGTGCTCGCCAGCGTAGCGAACCAGGAAATTGTCGGCAGCTACGGGGTGGTCCGACGCATCGTCGATAGCAGCTATCTGTCCATCGATGCGATGAACCGGCTGATCTATCCCGGATTGGCGCGTCTAAGCGCCACCGGTATCCATCACATGATGGGACACATCTGGAAGCTGCTCTTGGCCGCCATCGCAATCGGCGTAGGTACCGCGCTGGTAATCTATGTGGCGGCTCCCTACCTGCCATTGTTGTTCGGCCAGGAATATACATCGCTCGTCGTCTTCTGCCGCATTCTGAGTGCGACGCCCATCCTGCTGGCGCTCTGGGCAATCGCGATCGA
Organism: Labrys sp. KB_33_2; assembly: GCF_052114505.1. Taxonomy (NCBI): domain Bacteria; kingdom Pseudomonadati; phylum Pseudomonadota; class Alphaproteobacteria; order Hyphomicrobiales; family Xanthobacteraceae; genus Labrys; species Labrys sp. KB_33_2. The sequence goes on from NZ_JBFREW010000047.1 coordinate 4,733, forward strand.
CGGCCTTGGTGCCGCCGGCCTGCATGGTCCGCGCGCCGCAATCCTCAACACTGCCAATGCCCTCGGCGCCGGTGTAATCGCCTGGGCAAGCTGGGTTGCGCCGCCGGCCGGCACGTTCATTTCCATCTATGTGATCGAAGGTAGCATCGTTATCGTTGCCTGGCTGGTCCTATTGCACCTCGCCCGGAAAAGCCGTCAGGCGGCCGTGATGGCCGGCCAAGAGTCGACTCACACTTGAAACGTTTCATACGATCCAAGAAAAGCCGCGCACCCACTGCTCAAGTAGCCAAGCTCTCGAACTGTTCTGCGAACGGCGACGGCACCTTGGAGGCCGCGATCAGCACGGCCGATCCCATCCAGGGCAATTGGTCCTGCCAGGCCGAAGGCGTCACCATCCATCGGCCCCTCGAGCACCCAGGGTGCAGTCATGCCGGTCTGGCGCAGGCCGGCGATGAACGTCATCGTCTTCCAGTGGCCGAAGGGCGCGCTGTCGCGGCAGCGCTCGCCGACCGGCGCCCAGCCATAGTGCCGTGTCATCTTGGTGTTGATGCCGGTCTCATCAAGGAAGACCAGCTTATCCGGATCGATGAATGGCTGGGCTGCTTGCCACAGCTTGCGGCGTGCGGCGACGTCGGGTCGGTCCTGCTCGGCTGCTCGCAGGGCTTTTTTTGAACGACAACCCCAGACGCTTGACCCCATTCCACATCGCGCCAGTGCTCAGATCGATGCCGTGCTCAGCCTGCAGCCAGGCTTGCGCCTGCGCCAATGTGATACCAGGTTGCGAGCGGATGTGAGCCGCCAGCGCCTGCTCCTGTTCGGTAAGCGTCGTCCTGTTCCCACCTTTCGTTTCTCGAGTTTGCCTGGCAGGCTGACGGTCTCTGAATCGGGATCGTTTTGTGTCTAGATTTGACCTTACGCTTGACCCTGAGCGGGTTCCCCGCCGGCTTGAAGTGATC
>NZ_JBFREW010000048.1:0-4787 GCF_052114505.1 Labrys sp. KB_33_2
TGCACTGGGCTTGCATGATTTCGACGAGGCTATCCAACATTGATGGGTTGCGGGCTGTTGCAGCGCTGGCGGTGTTCGTCCAGCATGCGGGCGGCGATGTGCTGCGCGCAAGTTCTGCGGCAATGGCGCTGCACCCCATTTTCGAGGCCATGACCGGCACGGTCGATCTTGGTCGTTTCGGCGTGGTTTTGTTTTTCCTGATCAGCGGCTTCGTCGTTCCGTTCAGTTTGGGAGGCGACAAGCCTCTCAGGCGCTTCGTGCTTTCGCGCTTCTTTCGCCTCTATCCGTGTTTGTGGCTGGCCCTTGTGGCCCTCACCCTATTGTCATGGAGCAGGGGCACGCCGCCGGACCTGGCCACGATTGCTGCGAACATGACCATGGCGCCTGGTCTTTTTGGCAAAGCGTGGCTGTCCAACATCTATTGGACGCTTTTCATCGAGTTGCTGTTCTACGTCTCGACGGTGATCCTGTTTGCGCTGGGATGGCTGTTTCGGTGGCGGGCGGTGTTGGCGGCAGGACTGCTGTTGGTAGCCTCAACCCTCGTGCCCATCATGCTGCGTCAGCATTTTGGCCTCAACCTGCCGGCACAATATGTCGGCATCCATCTTTCCATTCTGTTCAGCGGTCTGCTGCTGCGCATGGCGCTCGTCGAGCGCGAAGGAGGAGCGGCTTGGGCGGCGCTGATCCTGTTGACGGTCCAAATCCTGTCCGTCGCTCTGATCGGCGCCTTTTCGGTGGCACGCAATGACGGCTTTGCGGGCACGTCCGTGGGACCGGTGCTGGCCGCCTACATCCTGGCCATGGCTGTCTTCATTCTCGCTGCCAGGAGCGGTCGGCCTCATTCGGCGATTTTGGCCTTCATCGGCATGATCAGTTATGCGATCTATCTCTTCCACTGGATCGTCGGCGAACTCGTCTATGCCATCTGGCCCCTGACAGGCAGCTGGACGGACCTGCGCATGATCACCATGAGCCTCGTCCTGACGATCGCCCTGTCTTGGGCGATCTACGAGATGCTCGAAAAACCAATGATGCGCTTGGGCAAGAGGCTTTCAAGAAGAGGAAGCGCGCCCGTGCTCGACGAGCCGGCGCGGATCGATATGGGGCAGCGGCTCGGCTAGGCCTTTTGGTGATCCGCCAGCAGCGCCAACACCCCGACGGCATTGAGAAGAAGGAGTTCCGGGTCAAAGCCTTTTCGTCGCAATGGTGCGGGCATCGAGGCGCCCATTCGGTCGAAACGGCCTATGAGTTTCAATACTTTCAAATAGATGGAGGCGTCTTCCGATCCAGGCTGGTCGGCAGGCGCCCTGGCGGTGAAATCTCCCTCCAGGCGGGCCAGCGCTGCGCATGGAGAATTGTTCTGGTTCATGATGATGAAGCTATCGGTGCAGGTGCATGACAGCCTGGAGACGGTCTCGAAGGAATGGCCTGTCTCGCCCGCGGATGCTCCGGCGAATGCACGCTACCACGTCTTCCAGACGCTGACTTTCCTGCGTGTGTGGTGGGATACGTTCGGGCGGGGCGCAGCCGTCACCCCCTGCCTGGTGGAAGTGCGAGACGCCGAGGGCCGCCCCGTGCTGTTTGCGCCATTGGGCTTGTCGAAACGCAAGCAAGCAAGGATCCTGACCTTCGCGGATGCGGATGCCGCCGACTACAACGCCCCGATCCTTTTTCCCGTCGATCACGAATGGACGCGGGAGCGGGCGGCCGAGCTTTGGCGCCTGATCGTCGAAGCGCTTCCCGCCTTCGATCTGGTCACCCTATCCAAGATGCCCGAGCAGGTCGGTGGTCTCACCAATCCGCTCTACCTCATCGCGGATGCCTCCAATGACGTCGCCTGTCACGGCACCAATCTATGTCGTCCATGGCATGAAATCGACAAGGCCGTTCCCTTCCGCAAAACCCTGCTCAAGAAAATGCGGGGGCTCGAGCGTATCGGGCCCCTTCGCTATCTGGTGGTTGCCGACGAGCAGGATCACGATGGCGTACTCGCCTTTGTGCTGCGTCAGAAGCAACGTCGTTTCGAGGAGACGAAAGTCCCCGGTTTCGATGCCGATCCGGAGAAATATGCTTTCTTCCACGAGGGGACGCGTTCCTTTGTCGACGCCCGCATGGTGCATCTGGCGGGACTGAGGGTTGGAGACGAGATCGTCGGTGCCATGTGGGGGCTCGTCCAGGGCAGGCATTACTACGCTATATTGATCGGTTCGGAAGGAACCGAGTGGGCCAAATATTCCATCGGCCGCATTGTATATTACAAAACGCTGGAATGGCTTCATAAGGCCGGATTTGAATATATGGATCTTGGCATCGGGGACGAACCCTGGAAGCTGGATCACTGCGATACGACTGTCCCTCTTGCCCAGATGACCGTGATCCGCACCTGGCGGGGGCGCTGGTATAGGCGCCGCATGCGGGCCCTGGAATCCCTGCGCCAAACGCTGCTCTGGCGGAAGCTTCGTCCCCTCAAATGGGTGGTCTTGCGCTGGCTCGGGCAGTCATTCGTTGGAAATACACAAGGTAGGCGCCGAGGTTGAGCATGACGGATTTGTACGGGACTGAGCTGGCCTCCGACGCATCTCGGGCACAAATGCAGCACACCGATATCGTGATCATCGGCGCGGGACTGGCAGGCGTCAGTGCCGCCACAGCCTTGGCGCGCAGGGGCTATGACACCACGCTGATCAGAGCGCGTGACCATCATCCGCCGGATTTTCGGGCCGAGAAGCTCGGTGAGAGCCAGATGGAGCTGCTGCGCAAGGTCGGCCTTGAGGCAGCCGCCAGCGCGCAGATGACAGCTTTCGACGGGGTCTGGCTCTATCGTTTCGGCCGCAGGGTGGAGCAGGGGGGCGAACGCGAATATGGCAGCGACTATGCCGATCTCGTCAATGCACTCCGCAGTGCGCTGCCGGCGGAGGTGCGTTCGGTCGTCGCGAAAGTCACCCAGATCGACTGTGGTCCGGATCATCAGCGTGTCATGTTGTCGGATGGCCGCAGCTATGAGTGCCGGCTGGTGATCGTGGCAACCGGGCTGGGCGATACCATCCGCAAGAAGATCGGTGTCGACAAGCAGGTGGTCAGCCCCGCCCACAGTCTGTGCTGCGGTTTCGATCTGGTACGCGCGCGCAATGACTTCCCGTTCCCGTCCCTGGTGTGGACCGGTGAACGGTTCAATGATCGCATTTCCTATCTCACCTTGTTCCCCATCGGGGACAAGATCCGGGCCAACCTTTTCGTCTATCGCGATTTTGCGGAGGAATGGACGCGCCGTTTTCGGGCAGAGCCGCGCGAAGGCCTGCGCGAGGTGGTGCCGAATCTTGAACGAACCTTCGGTTCGATCGAGGTCGTCGGGCCGGTCATCACCCGCCCTATCGATCTTATGCGCGTGCGCAATCATCAGCGGGACGGGGTGGTCCTCGTCGGCGATGCATTTTGCGTGGTGTGCCCGATAACGGGCACCGGAATCGACAAGGCACTGACGGATGTCGATCGCCTATGCAATGTCCACATTCCGCGCTGGTTCGAAAGCCCAGGCATGTCCTCGACGAAGATCGCACAATACTACGCCGATCCGGTCAAGGTCGCCCGCGACGAATCCGCCATGAAGATGAGTCTGGAATCCAAGAGCATCAAGACCGATCCGAGCTTCTACTGGGCGTTGCGGCGACTTCGCAGCCGTACGCTGGGGCAGGCCCGTTATGCGGTGAGAAGGCTTGTTGCGCGGCAGGAGCCCTCCACAGCCTGAGGATATTGCGCTGGAGATTATTGGTGCTCGTGGCGGGGTCGATGTGACGGACCTTGGCGGGAATGAAGGAAAAAGGGTTTGAGCCAATCCATGAACTACGCGGTACGGAATGTTTCCATAAGCGCCATCGGCATGGTTTTTCTCGTGCTTGCCTGGGTGAAAAACCGGCTGCACGGTTATTCCACGCCCAATCTGGTGGCCTCGGAGGATGTTGACGGCAAGGTCGAATACGCTGTCCACACAGCAGGGGCGTGGCGTCGCTATCTTCCCTCGACCATCCAAATCAAGGGGCGGGACGTGCTCGAACTCTGCCCGGGATCCTCGTTGGGCACCGGCGTCGCTCTCCTGGGCATGGGGGCAGGGTCCTATCGGGCGGTGGATGTCTTCAGGCTCGCTTCGACCGATGATGGCACCCTCTTCGACAAGGTGCTCGATCTTCTTGCGCAAGACCACGAGGCGGCAGACATCGAGCGGGCCCGTTCGCTGGTGAGATGGCCCGATGGTCATTTCGACTATCGCGTCGACCGCAGCTTCGACATTCCCGCTCTGGTGGATGGTCGCAAATTCGATCTGATCGTGAGCTGCGCGGCGTTCGAGCATTACGACGACATCGATGCAACCATCGCCAACATCTCGAAGGTGGCCCGCCCCGGTTGCGTTGCCGCCCACATCGTCGACTATCAGACGCATTCGCGCTGGGTTCGGGAACACGACCCCAACAACATCTATCGATATTCGGAAAGCCTCTACCGGCTTTTCTCCTTTCCCGGCCAGCCCAATCGCCGGCGCCCGCTCGATTATGTCAGGGCTTTCCAGGCCAATGGCTGGAAGAATGTTCGGGTGATCAAGGCCCAAACGGTCCCACTCGCCGATCTCGCCCGCCTGACCTCCGGCATGGCCTCGCCCTTCGATCGTCCCGAAATGCAGATGGACGTTCTGGCCGGCGTGGTGATCGCCGAATATCCCTGATGGAGTACCTGGAGCCGAGCGCAGCGCTCACGGTTCTCGCTCGATCACGAAATAGGTCGTCGGACCATCTGGC
>NZ_JBFREW010000049.1:0-4565 GCF_052114505.1 Labrys sp. KB_33_2
CAGCCAGGCATGCTTGTTGGCCGCCGTGGTCTGCTTGCCGACATTGAAGGCGCCCGAGCGCGCCTCGTCATAGAGGAAGCCGATATTGTCGCGCTGCGGATCGCCATTGGGCAGATCCGACCGCATGATCTGGCCGGTCACCCGGTTCAGCCGGTCATAGTTGTAGCCCGTCTTCTGGCCCTTGGCGTCCGTCAGCGTCAGGAGGTTGCCGCCATCGTCATAGACATAGCTCCATGTCCCCAGGTCCGGATCCTTCACCGAGGTGCGCCGGCCCAAAGTGTCGAACACATTGGTCCAGCTGTTGCCCGCCGGATCCGACAGGCTGGTCAACCGGCCCAGCCCGTCATAGCCCAGCGTGCGGTGGAGCGCCCGGCCCTGCTTATAGGCCGTCTGGCGCACCGTCCGCCCATAGGCATCGCTCACCGCCACCGTCTTGCGGTTCAGCTCGTCCGTCGTCGTCGTCTGCAGGAAGGCGCCCGTAACGCTCGCAGGATCCGCCGCCTCATAGCTCATCGTCTTGAAGCTGTTGTCCGGGTTCGTCACCTTGATCGGACGGTCACGGCTGTCAAAGCGGGTGAGGGTCAGCTGAGGCTGCTCGCTCGACTGGTAGAAGTAGGGCAGTGAGGTCGCCGCCTTGTTGCCACGGGCGTCATAACCCGTATGCGTCACGCTGGCATGGGCCGGATCGGCCGTGCGCGCCGCCGTCATCACCTCCCGGCCATAGCCGTCGAACATGATCTGGGACCAGATGTTCCCCTGCCCCGCCGCCCCCGCTGTCTCGACCTGGATGAACTGGTTCTGGGCATTGCCGATTGCGTTGTAAGCGAAGGTCTTGAACGCCCCCAAGGGCTGGGTCACCGAGGTGATCCGGCACAGGGCGTCATAGCCATAGCTCGTGGTCTGCCCGTTCAGGTCGATCATCCCCGTCAGCGTCTGGCACACCGGATCGGTGATCGGTTGCGTCTTCTGCCGCGTGTCTCCGTTCTGCACATAGAGCGGGTTGCGCTCCTCCACCGGGAACAGGTGATAGGTGGTATCGTACAGCGTCTCCGTCCGGTTGCCCAACCCGTCCGTCGACGACACCTTGTTGCCATAGGCGTCATAGCTCGCCGACGTCGTCAGCCAGCGATTGCCCGGATCGAGCCAGGACCGCGTGCTGGTGACGTCCCCCTTCACCGGCGGCGTCGCCTCGCTCGCCCCGTCATAGAGCGTGCGCGTGTCGCTCATCAACACGCCGGCATTGCTGGTCCCCTTGTAGACCAGCGTCCGCCACGGCAACGAGGTGATGAAGGCGCCCGTGTTCGGTGCATGGTCGTTGATCGTGACCCGCTCGTCGCCCGCCACGTCCGCGTCGCCATTCTCCAGCAACTGCGTGACGTTGCCATACGCGTCATACGTCCGAGACACACTGCTCCGGCGCGTGACGCCCGCCACGATCTCCTGCTTCTCGGATCCCGTGTTGAAGGCGGTATAGGGCAACGTCAGCGCCGGCACTGTACCCGTTACCGGCGGCCAGTTCGCCTGCAGCCCGGCCGTGGTCATCACGCTCCAGCTCTCCGCCTCGCGCGCCAGCACCGTGGTGCTGTCCTGCGTGCTGTAGGCGGTCTTCAACACCTTGCCTGCCGTGGCCAGGCTCTGGTCGAAGGTGTAGTCGATGCGCGGCCGCCCTGTCTCCCCGGCATTGGCCGGCAGCAGCGCAACCCCCATGCCGAAGCCCAGGAAACGACGCTCGGCCGCATTGTACAGCGCGTTCGAATAGGAATAGTCCGTCGTACCAACCGTGCCGCGGCCGTCATCCCGCGTCACGGACGACACCGTCTGAAGAATCGAGGGCGAAACGCTGCCCGCAGGGCGAACTGCCAGCCACGGATAGGAACTCGAAGGCTTGTAGGCGATCGCGGCGCTCGCCCCCAACGGCCCCTTAACCGTCGTCAACAGATCAGGGAATGCCGTAGCTAAGGCAAAATAATTAGCACCGTTTTCAACGTGATAAGGACTAGCGATATTTGGAAATTTTCGCAAAGCACCCGCGACGAGATCGTCACGCCCGTCCTCATTCACGTCCGCTATGGTGCCGATTGTCGGAAATTGCCCTGGAACCGCGACAAATTCGCCTTGGCCCAAGCTTCCTTCGCGCGACAGCAATATCGTGGATGTCGACGTTGAAACGATATCGGCCGGCGGATTGGGCGAAACATGATTGTTGAGGACAATGTCCTGTCGGCCGTCGCCATCGAAATCGCCCGCGAGCAGCAGAGGAAAGCAACCGAACGTACTTCCTCCTGTACCTCCCGTCGAGGGGACGAAAACTATAACCCCCGCGCACCAATCTCCAAACTGAATGTTTCTGGTCCAGATCTGCCGTTCAAATCCTGTTCCCGTCGAAAGAAAAACTGCAACATCATAAGTGCGTGCAACCGGTGTCTCCAACAAGGTGACAATATCGGCCTTACTGTCTCCGTTGACATCCGCGACGACGAAAGGTGAGGATCCATAAATGCGAGTGACAGATTCTTCGTTAAAAAATGCAAAATTACCAGAAAAGTCCCCGACATTGGCTTGAGAGAACGCATTGCCATTGGAGTAAAAAGACGTAAATCGAATGGTCCCATTCTTTGAAGTAGCGACGAAGTAATCAGACTTACCATCTCCGTTAAGATCGGCATATGTATCGCCGATGAAATGGTTCGAATTTATAATTTGTGGACGCTGCGGCATTTGGAGGGGTGCAAGAGCCGTCGTCCCTCCAAACGGGTGAATAATGTAAGTTCCCATATAAATAAGTTCAGGATTGGTTTGAGATGGCCCATGCCACGCAGCGACCTGAAGCTCCTTTATCCCATCGCCATCGACATCGAGAACTCTTTCTACGTTTAAATAGGTGTTTCCATTTACCGAGACATTCAGATCGGTGAAAGTACCATTGCTATTGCCCTGTAATACCCGCATCGAGAGGGTGGTATACGATGAGCCGGAATCTGGATCATTATAAGTAGTCCAAAAGGCCACGACCAAGTCTGGTCGCCCATCTGCATTAAGATCTTCAACCTGAGGAAATCCTACACTGGTTACGGCATTCCCCGTCGTCCAGTAACAGCCAAAGTTCTGGGAAGTCGTCCTTGCAGGGCGCGACTTCGTTGCCGTCTCCGTTATTTCCAGATAATAACACTTCTGGCCATTGATCGAAATACTTCCAGGCTTCTTGCCAAAAAAAATCTTATCCGGAATCCCATCACCATTTACGTCTTTATTGTATATTGCTACGTTGAAGAGAGTCGTATTATTTTTGCTCCATACATCTGCGCCAGGTACGGCCCCGCTCCACCCGAATGTGATGGGCGGCAGGCTTGTGCCGCCGGAGAGGCGGTTCTGGCTGAGGCTGGCATCGCGGCCGAACTGGGTGACCGCGGTCAGGCGCGAGTAGCCCGTGGCCGGGCTGAGCTCATAGTCGAGATTATAGCCCCGCACCCGGTTGTTCGCCGTGGTGATGTCGATGGAAGCCAGACGCCTGTCCAGCGTGGCGATCGACTTGCCCGTCGCCTGGCTCAGCTTGGCCGCCCCGCTGGTGGCCTCCAGGTTGAAGGCGACGCGCGTGCCGTTGTAGCTGATCGAGGCCGGCCAGCAGACCGGATCGCCCACGCAGGCATAGTCGTAAACAACCTCGTTGCCATGGGTGTCCGTCACCTTGCGCAGCAGCCAGCGCGTGTCGTCGCGTAGCTGCGCATCGGTGGAAGGCGCCGCCCCGTTCGTGTACCAGCCCGGCACCGAGGCCGGCGAGACATAGCTCGACACCGTGCCGTCCCGGGCCGCAACCTCCCAGCTCGTGGTGGTGCCGCTGACGATGCGCTTGACCCGTACGAAGCTTTCCACCCGGGTGGCATAATAGCTCACCCCGGCTCCGGACGCTCCCGTGGTGCAGGCCGGGCTGGTCATCCCCGCCGTGCAAGCCACCAGCCGATCGCCGTCCAGCACGAACTCGTCCGTATCCGCATAGCGCGGCGCCCCGCCCACCGCCGACGAACGGGTGATGTCCGACAGGCCGGACAAAGAAAAGCCCACACCGGCAAGCCCGGCCCAATAGCCCCCCGCCCGAGCGCCGGCATTGGAATCATAGCGCAGCGACACTTTGGGCTCGAGCCCATGATAAACAGGCACCCCGATCGACACCGACTGGGTGAAGGAGCCGTTGAAACTGGCCGGCTCGGCCTTGGTCGCCAGCGCACTCGCACTGGCGATCGCCTTCAGGGGATCCTCCCCGGGTGTATCGCTTGCCGCCGCCGTTGCTGCCATGGTCGACAGGCTCTCGGCCGGCGCCTCCGCGGCGCCTTCCTCCGGCGTCGCGGCTTCACCTGTGCCGTCCTTGGCCTGCTGGCCGCTCTCGCTGCCGGCCGCTCCCTTGGCAGCCGATGTTCCCGCCTGGCTCTCCGGCTTGTTCGAAACGGTCGAAGCGGTCCCACTTCCAGAACCATCCGTGCCACGCTGCGATCCAGCCGCCTTGCTCGCCGCGGCCGGGTCCACCCGCATCAGGTCGGGCAACAAGGGAGGCTGGCTCGTGCTGATGCCGG
>NZ_JBFREW010000050.1:0-4506 GCF_052114505.1 Labrys sp. KB_33_2
ATTGCCCAGCGCATCGTAATTGGCCGTCAGCCAGGCATGCTTGTTGGCCGCCGTGGTCTGCTTGCCGACATTGAAGGCGCCCGAGCGCGCCTCGTCATAGAGGAAGCCGATATTGTCGCGCTGCGGATCGCCATCGGGCAGGTCCGACCGCATGATCTGGCCGGTCACCCGGTTCAGCCGGTCGTAATTGTAGCCCGTCTTCTGGCCCTTGGCGTCGGTCAGCGTCAGGAGGTTGCCGCCATCGTCATAGACATAGGTCCACGTCCCCAGGTCCGGATCCTTCACCGAAGTACGCCGGCCCAGCGTGTCGAACACATTGGTCCAGGTATTGCCCGCCGGATCCGACAGGCTGGTCAACCGGCCCAGCCCGTCATAGCCCAGCGTGCGGTGCAGCGCCCGGCCCTGCTTATAGGCCGTCTGGCGCACCGTCCGCCCATAGGCGTCGCTCACCGCAACCGTCTTGCGGTTCAGCTCGTCCGTCGTCGTCGTCTGCAGGAAGGCGCCCGCCACGCTCGCGGGATCGGCAACCTCATAGCTCATCGTCTTGAAGCTGTTGTCCGGGTTCGTCACCTTGATCGGACGGTCACGGCTGTCGAAGCTGGTCACAACCAGCGTGGCGCTCGCGGAAGGCGCCAGGAACGGCACCGCCGTCACCGAGGCCTTGTTGCCCCGCCCGTCATACCCCGTCAGCGTCGTCGCCGTCTGGGCCGGATCGCCCGTACGCCCCTCGCTCTTCCACTCCCGGCCATAGCCGTCGAACATGATCTGGGACCAGATGTTCCCCTGCCCCGCCGCTCCCGGTGTCTCGATCTGGATGAACTGAGCCTGGGGATTGCCGATAGCATTGTAGCTGAAGGTCTTGAACGTCCCCAAGGGCTGGGTCACCGAGGTGATCCGGCACAGCCCGTCATAGCCATAGCTCGTGGTCTGGCCGTTCAGGTCGATCATCCCCGTCAGCGTCTGACACACCGGATCGGTGATCGGTTGCGTCTTCTGCCGCGTGTCCCCGTTCTGCACATAGAGCGGGTTGCGCTCCTCCACCGGGAACAAATGATAGGTGGTGTCGTAAAGGGTCTGGGTGGTGTTACCGAGTGCGTCCGTCGACGACACCTTGTTGCCATAGGCATCATAGCTCGCAGACGTCGTGATCCAACGATTGCCGGGGTTCAGCCAGTTCCACTGTCCCGTCTGGTCGCCCCTCACCGGCGGTGTCGCTGCATCCCCCGCCCCGTCATAGAGCGTGCGCGTGTCGCTCAGCACCACGCCGGCATTGCTCGTCCCCTTGTAGACCAGCGTCCGCCACGGCAGCGAGGTGATGAAGGCGCCCGTGTTCGGTGCATGGTCGGTGATCGTGACGCGCTCGTCCCCCGTCACATCTGCATTGCCGTTCTCCAGCAACTGCGTGACATTGCCATACACGTCATACGTCCGCGACACCGTACTCCGGCGCGTGACGCCGGCCACGATCTCCTGCTTCTCCGAACCCGTGTTGAAGGCGGTATAGGGCAGCGTCAGGGCTACGCTTGGCACAAGTGTGCAGATGATCGAGGCTACTGAGGTTGCTGAGCGACCGATCCCCGGACAGGGAAAATCGGCTGGACAAGCCACGGGTCGTCCAAGGGCGTCCTTGCAAGCCTTGTCGTAGAGCGTCGTCACCACGGGCGGCCAATCCGTTTGCCGACCCGCTGTGGTCATCACGCTCCAACTCTCGGCCTCGCGCGCCAGCACCGTGGCATTGGTCTGCGTGCTGTAGGCAGTCTTCAAAACCCGGCCGGCGGTGGCCAGGCTCTGGTCGAAGGTGTAGTCGATGCGCGGGCGCACCGTCTCCCCGGCATTGGCCGGCAGCAGCGCCACCCCCATGCCGAAGCCCAGGAAACGGCGCTCGGCCGCATTGTAGAGCGCATTCGAATAGGAATAGTCCGTTGTCCCCACCGTCCCCCGCCCGTCGTCCCGCGTCACAGACGACACCGTTTGCACGATCGAGGGCAGCATGCTGCCTGCCGGCCGGGAATCCGGACCTGGATAGGCGCTTGAGGGCGTATAGGCGATCGCCGCACTTGCGCCGAGCGGCTCCTTCACCGACATCAATAGATCGGGGAAGGCCGTATTCAGCGTGAAGTAATCGCCGGTCTGGAAAACCATGAAACCTATTGAGGCGCCAAGTGGTGAGCGTAGTGCACCCTCGATCAGATCGTCGCGACCATCTTCGTCGATGTCGGTGACATAGCCGATGCTGGGCAACTGCCCCGGTACAGCAACAAAGCTACCTTCTTCATTTGGCCCGGCGCCAGCTCGAGACAAGAACACCACGGCAGTGGAGTTGGGTACGTCCTCCAGAGGTGGGTTGGGTGCGGTTGCGGTATTGATCACCAGATCTTGACGACCATCACCGTCAAGATCGCCCGCCAGCAAGCGAGGCAGGCAAGTCGTCCGTACGGCACCATCCAAACCTGAACTGGCGCACCCACCAGTGATGACGATCCCTTGAGCCCAGAGCTGATGGACGAAACCCGCACCGGTCGAGAGAAACACCCCGATATCGACACCCGATGTCGGGTTCTTCTCCATCGTGATCAGATCGACTTTACCATCCCCATTTACGTCAGCGGGCAGAACCCAGGTCTCGTCGGGGTCGATGCCGTCTGGATACACATGGCATAAACTAAAACAACCCCAATATTCGGTTCTCAGCACACCTCCCCCGACCAGCGAGCCCGCCACGTCATAAGTCCGCAGCGGCGTGAATCCGGAACCGGTCGAGTAGGCAAAGGTAACCCGGATCGTGCCGCCCTCGCCCGTCACCATGTAAACGTCGGATTTGCCATCACCGTTGAGATCGACATAGTGCAGATCCGACCACTGATGGCCGTTCCTCATCTGCTGGCGCTGGACAGGGGGGATCGGCTCGTCGACCTGCGCGCTTCCCGTCAGAGAGGTGATCTTGCTCGTGACGCTGCTCAACAAGACATCGGTGACAACGAATTCATTCACCCCGTCGCCGTTCAGATCAAGCGGCGAGTGCCAGGTCGGCAACTCCTGCGAATACCCAAGTGATGGGGGTCCATAGGTCACGCCGGCCAAACCACGTGGTTCGTAGCTGCCATCGGGACGGCTGAGGACAAGGCTGAGCGACCCGCTGCTGGTGGTGACCAAGCCGCCGTCCCTTCCTCCTTGTTGGACGGTTGAACGGCTCTGGGTGCTTTGGATGTAATCGGGTTTGCCGTCAGCATTATAGTCGCCTGCGGATATAAGAGCGCTGGCGGATGACGACCCGACTGTTGGATTGGGGTAGGTGTAGATGCAGCCGCCGCCCACGCCAGTGGTTCGAACTGGCCGACTGTGGCTCGCCGCTTCAATGAGTGACCCGCCGGTACAGTAGCTAGATGGGGTGGGGTAATTGATGGTGCCACCTGCCGGTGAGTTGCTCCAATTGGTGAGCACCCTGTCCGGCACTCTATCACTATTGACATCGTCGAGACTTGTACCGAAGCCACTATTCGTACCTGGCCTGGACATTTGGTCCAGTTTGAAGGCCGGATTGTTACTCTTAACCCAGCTATGCTCGATAGTGGCAACCCCACTCCATCCGAACGTCGTGGGTGGGAGGCTTGTGCCGCCAGTGAGGCGTACCTGTCCGAGGCTGGCATCGCGGCCGAACTGGGTGACCGCGGTCAGGCGCGAATAACCCGTGGCCGGGCTGAGCTCGTAGTCGAGATTGTAGCCCCGAACCCGGTTGTTCGCCGTGGTGATACCGATGGAGGCAAGACGCCTGTCGAGCGTGGCGATCGACTTGCCGGTGGCCTGACTGAGTTTGGCYGCRCCGCTCGTCGCCTCSAGGTTGAAGGCGATGCGCGTGCCGTTGTARCTGATCGAGGCCGGCCAGCAGATGGGATCGCTTACGCAGGCATAGTCGTAAACAACCTCGTTGCCATGTGTGTCCGTCACCTTGCGCAACAGCCAGCGCGTATCGTCGCGAAGCTGCGCATCGGTGGAAGGCGCGGCCCCGTTCGTATACCAGCCCGGCACCGAGGCCGGCGAGACATAGCTCGATACCGTGCCGTCCCGGGCCGCAACCTCCCAGCTCGTCGTGGTGCCGCTGACGATGCGCTTGACCCGCACGAAGCTTTCCACCCGGGTGGCATAATAGCTCACCCCCGCCCCTGTGGGGCCTGTGGTGCAGGCCGGGCTGGTCATCCCCGCCGTGCAAGCCACCAGCCGATCGCCATCCAGCACGAACTCGTCCGTATCCGCATAGCGCGGCGCCCCGCCCACCGCCGACGAACGGGTGATGTCCGACAGGCCCGACAGCGAAAAGCCCACGCCCACAAGCCCGGCCCAATAGCCTCCGGCCCGGACCCCGGCATTGGAATCATAGCGCAGCGACACTTTGGGCTCGAGGCCATGATAAACAGGCACCGCGATCGACACGGACTGCGTGAAGGAGCCGTTGAAGCTGGCAGGCTCCGCCTTCGTCGCCAGTGCGCTCGCACTGGCGACCGCCTTCAA
>NZ_JBFREW010000051.1:0-3634 GCF_052114505.1 Labrys sp. KB_33_2
CAGCTCACTTCCATCCCCGGCCTGGTCGGCAACGTGACCTACAATGCGGCCGGGCAGTCGCTGGCGACCACCTACGCCAATGGGGTGACCAGCACGTCGGCCTATGACGCCACGCGGGGCTGGCTGAACAGCCTGACGGCGGCCAAGGGGGGCACGAACCTGCTGTCGCTGAACTATGGCCGGGCCGCCACCGGCCGGATCGATGCGATCACGTCGCCAGGGGGCGCCTCGAGCGATGCCTGGACCTATGGCTATGATGAACTGGACCAACTGACCTCGGCCAGCAATGCCGGCAATGCCTCGTTCAACGAGACCTACAGCTATGACGATGCGGGGAACCTGACGTCGAAGACGGATGTGGGCACCTACACCTATCCGGCGCAGGGCCCGAACGCGCTGCGCCCGCATGCTGTGGGCGTGGCGGGCACGACCTTCTTCACCTATGACGACAATGGCAACATGACCACCGGTCATGGGCGCACCTATAGCTGGGACGGCATGAACCGTCCGACCCAGATCGTCAGCGCCTATATGGGGGAGAGCCCCGGGGCGACGAGCACTTACTTCTATGGGCCGGACGGGAGCCGGGTGAAGAAGGTGACGAAGGCTTCGCCGCGGGGCTGCACGACGGCGCCCAATCCTTTGCCGACGGAGACGACGACCTATATCTTCGGGGACGAGCGGGTGAGCTATGAGGGCTCGACGGACCCGTGCGTGCCGACGACGCCGCTGTGGGTGAAGTACCCGATGCCCGACATCAAGATCGAGGGCACGGGGGCGAGCGCCAAGACGTTCACGCTGATCAAGGACCATCTGGGCTCGGTGCGTGTGGTGGCGGACCAGGCGGGCACGACGAGCATCGCCACGCGCTACCAGCCCTTCGGGCTGGCCAAGCCGGTGACGACCTCGACCACGACCAAGGAGGATCACGGCTATATCGGCGAGCGCCTGGACGAGACGGGCCTGCTCTACCTCAATGCCAGATACTACGATCCCCACATCGCACGCTTCGTCTCCCCCGACTGGTGGGACCCCACACAGGAAGGCGTCGGAACCAACCGATACGCCTATGCCGATAACAACCCCATCAATGTCAAGGATCCAAGCGGGCACTACGTTGACTACGATCGCCTTCAACGCGAGATATCAGAGGGCCAAATCCGAACGGGCACAGTGGCGCTTCCTCTTCAGGGAGCTGCCTCTTGGGCAATGCGAGCATACCAGGCTCTCAAAGTCATGCGCACCCTGGAGAATGCAAAGCCTGTGCCGGCTCCTGCTGTCAATCCCTCACTGGCCCCCGAACAACAAACGGCGGTCGAAGCAAGAGGGTATTCTGGGGCCGGAAGTTTCGGTGATTGGGGCAATAAAGGAGCTCATTGGACAGCTCCCGGCCTTAAAGGGAAAGAAGAGGAAGTCGGCTTGCGCCCCGACGTTGACGAAAACGGCCAGGGAGTAATTGGCGTAACACCGGTGGGACCATCTAAAGAAGGTAAGAGTTTCGACGTTGCAGCAGGAAAGGTAAAAGCGGAACTTAATACAGAAAAAGGACTTGGAAAATTAATTGGCCAAATTGACGGCGCCCTGAACCATCCGGTTAATGACAAGCAAACTCGCCAATGGCGAGAGGGAATGGAAAGGTTGAAAGGCATCGCTGAGCAAAAGCTGGCGGAAAAAAGAGATGATCAAAACGGTAATAACAATAACAATGGAAATAATGGTGACCATCAAGGTAATAATGAATGACTACTGAATATGAAGAAAAAGTCAGGGGAATAGATCTCTGGGACTGTATTAAGGGTGCACGTGCTGGCCCTGTTGCAATTGGCACATCATTAAATGAATTCGGTGAGGTCCTAGGAGTACCAAAATTCTGGGGGTTCTCCCCAGGGGAGATGTTTAGTGCCTATATGATCTTCGGCCAGGTCGAGATACACGTCAGAGCGGAAGATTCGAATGTAAATGTGTATTATATAAAAATACCATCATATAAGTCTAAGAGAAATAGAATCTTATTTGGAGGTAGCCATAACTCATCCGCTTCGTATATACGAATTCCTCCTAAAAAAGATTTGTGTTTGCCTTCAGTTAAAGATTTTCTTTTCGAAAATCAGCTAAAATTCTCAGATGAGGATAGCGCTTTATCGTCAGAGGAGACTGTGGCAACAATAAAATTAGAAAATGGAGTTAGATTGTATTTTGGAGGCGATGTGCCAGATCTGGAACAAATAGAGATATGGTAGTCTTTTATAACTGTATTTTGATATATAATTATATATTCATTAATATTGAAAGAATTTTTATTACGTTATTATTTTTTAATATTTTATTATAATCAAATCGGGCGCGCGTTTGATGTGAATTGAAAGTCAATATTAGTTATTAGTGTGATAATTGGCGCTTTTGGTGTTTTTATGCTTCATAATCGATAGATTCTATTCTATGTCAGCTCGCTTTGGTGTCTTTGCAGATCTTTTTATGCGGTTGATAGCTACTATGTTCATGGGGGCGCTATGCATCTCATCCGCAAGGGCAGAAGTGCTGGTCCAGAAGGATGCGGTTTCGCTCGTCCGTACCCTGCTTCACGCATCGCCTGACAAGATGGACTACGGCCAGATCAAACTGGCCGTCGACAGTTTCGTTGATCCATCCCAGAATTCGGCTGCCGTCGAAACCGAACTCGCAGCCATGCTGGCCGAGATCGGGAAGATGCTGGCAACCTTACCGTCGGAGCAGGTCGGCAGCAGCATGGAACGCATGAAGGCTTTGCGCGCTTTTCTGTACCAATCGGGTCGATGGAATAAGAACAGTCCTTTTCAGTATGATCTCAATGACCCCTATGGCAAGGACATCGGCACACAGCAGTTGTCGACCTACATTGCGACGAAGAAGGGCAATTGCGTATCGATGCCGCTTCTCTTCCTTGTTCTCGGGGAGCGGCTGGGATTGAAGGTCGGGCTTTCGACCGCCCCACTCCACATCTTCATAAAATTTACCGATGACGCGACGGGCAAGACCTGGAATCTGGAAACGACGAGTGGGGCGGGCTTCACACGCGACCTCTGGTATCAACAAAAGCTTCCGATGACCCCAAAGTCCATCGAGACAGGGGCCTACTTGAAGATCTTGCCACGCCAGCAGACGGTCGCGGTGATAACAACCCTGATCCTGGACCATCTGCTTAAATCGCAGCGCTATGAAGAAGCGATCGCCGTTGCGGATCTGCTGCTGGAGGCGTGGCCGGAGGATGTCTATGCCCTGGTGAAGAAGGGAACAGCCTATCGTGGGCTCCTGCAAGACAGGGTGATCGCAAAATACCCCAAATTGTCGGACATGCCACCTAATGTCCGGCTCTATGGCGATGGCCTTTACAAGGCCAATCAGGAAGCCTTCAAGCGTGCGGAGGAACTGGGATGGACCCCGACGCAATAGCGACCGTGGCTCAAGCGTAATTGCTGCGGATATCAGAGTAAACTGCTACCTCCTTCCGTGACGTCGGCGTGAATTACGACATGAATGTGTCACTCCCTCAAATTTGCCATATTGAGACTCGTGAGGTGATTTCCTAGCTTGGCGCTGCGTGCAGGGGGCTGCGCGCTGGAATCGTCAGGGGCTGGGAATGATCGGGAATGCGGGC
>NZ_JBFREW010000052.1:0-3256 GCF_052114505.1 Labrys sp. KB_33_2
ACTGTGGCAATGTGCCGGCGTCCTGATAGGGCAGAAATCGAAACATCCGCTCCAGCCCTTGGTCGGCAACGGCCCGCTTGAGATAAGAGGTGAGGTAACCATCCCCGATGAACAGGAACACGATCCCGGGCTCGTCTCGAAGCAGGCGCGCGGCGCCTATGAGGGTATCGACCTCATGCGCCCGGCCGAGATTGCCCGAATAACCGATCACGAACTTGTCCTGTAGACCCCAGTCACGGCGCAAGCGGTTGGGCTCAGGGCCAGCCGGCACGATGCGCTGGTCATCGCACCAGTTGCAAATCGTCGTGATCCTGGCGGTCGGCACGCCGAATCCGGCGATCATCGCCTTCATCCTTTCGCCAACCGCTACATTCATGGCCGCATGGCGAAGACTGACGTTGCGCAACCAGCGCAGGATGCCTCCCAAGATCCCCTGGCCGGCCTTCACGCCAAGCTCTGCTGCGACTTCCGGATACACGTCTTGCAGCCAGTTGATCTGCCGGAGGCGCTTCACCGCAAGGATGGGCAGCAGCGAAACGCTCAGCAGCGGCGGATCAGTCTTGACCACGACGATATCGCCAGCCCGTGCGCGTCGCCAAAGCTCCCAGGCCAGGGTCGTGTGGACAGCGATAGCAACGGCAGCGCGCCTCAGGAGCGATGAGCCCGCTTCCACCACCGGACCGACACGATGGATCGAAACACCGGGCAATGCCGCATCCGGATCCAGCCTGCGGGCGGGTTCGTCATAACGGCCAGTCCCGGTAAGGGCGGTCACGTCCCACCCCTGCTCGGCAAGGAAGGCGGCCAGATCGGAGGCGATTTGGCTGGTCGCGGACGTATCGGGATGAAAATAGCGATTGACCAGGAAAACGCGGCGCTGTTTCAAAGCCATGCTGGATCGCTACCGTCCCGATCAGCGTCGATAGTTCGGAGGAGAGTGCTGCTCCGTCAGGCCCCGAGCCGGGGCCTTTCTGCCCCTGCGTGCGGCCATGGCGCGACTGAGCGCGGCAATTCCCCTCCTTTCACCGCCGAACACGAACATCATGGTCATGACGGCGATTTTCAGATCCAGCCCGAGGGATGCGTTGTCGATGTAATATTCGTCGAGTGCGTCCTTCTCCTCGCTGGTCACGAGATTGCCGCCATTGACTTGCGCCCAACCACTGATGCCTGGCCGCACAGCCAGGCGGAGCCCGGGATTGGCAGGCTGGTCCGCCGGCAGAAGCGGGCGCGGTCCGATCAAGGACATCTCTCCGGCGAGGACGTTCAACAATTGCGGGATCTCATCGAGGCGCATCTTGCGGATGAACCGGCCGATTGGCGACAGACGCTCGGCCCCGGGAACCACGTGCCCCTTGGCATCATAGGGAGCGTGATAGGTTCGGAACTTGTAGATGAAGAAATGCCTGCCGCCGCGTCCCACGCGCTGCTGCCAGAAATGCAGGGGACGCCCGACGTCGAAAAGCACGAGAGCTGCGACCAGCAGCCAGACGGGAGCCAGCAGCACCATCAGGACAAGCGAGGCCACGATGTCGATGACACGCTTCACGCCGAAATAACGTGGCAGTCCGGCCACAGGGTCCGCCTCCTCGCGAGCCACGACTGTCGGCAATGCCTGTGCCCGCCGCGCGGAGGCCTTGGGCATGAGCTCGAGCGCCTGTGCGACGCTCTTGAGCACAATGCCTCGGCGACCACATTCATCCGTGATGAAGCGGAGGCTGGCCGTGTCCAGTTGCTCGGGTTCCATGGACAGCCATACCGCGTCGATGGTCACGCCATGCAGGCTATATTCGTCGACGATCCGCCCGAGATCGCCGACCCGCCCGGCCACGTGCACGCCATTGAGCGACCTTCCCGTCACCGACGGTCCCTCGTCGAGAACCGACATGATCTGCGTGGTGATGGGCGATTGGCTCTCGATGAGCTTGATCACGAGCCAGGCGAACTGATCCGTGCCGATGAGGATGACTTTGCGAAGATCGGTAATGTTGCGCTTGGCGCTGACCCTGGCTCGCTCATGGGAGACGAGCCTCGAGAAGGCCCGGCCCCCTGCCAGGCCCGCGCCGAGAACGAGCGAGTAGATGATCGGGGTCGACCGCGGTATGCCATCGAGCCGCGTGAGTATGAAAAGAAGCAGCGCACTGGCGCTGATCGTCAACGCGATCACCGCGCAGATCGCATAGAGATCGGGGACCGAAAAGGTATTCTGGATTGCATCCCCGGCGCGAAAGATGAGCAGGGCCGGGATTGCGAATGCGATCGTAACAAAAACGAAAAGATAGGGTCCCGGTAGGTCGAACGGCATATTCGGCCAGGCGAGAAGATCAACATCCCGCAATGCCAGCGTCAATAACGGCGCTGCAATCACCCACAATACGTCGAAAAGCGATAGACGTATTTTACGCGGACTATATGACGTCGGGATTCGGGACCGCATTCAACGCTCCTTCGAGGCCAATAATAAATCGTTAAGGTCAAAAACTATAGAGAATTATCCTAATAAGTGCTCTGAATTTTGTATTTATCAACACTCTTCCCCGACGGAATATATGATTTTTCTTTAGGGCAGACAAAGAAATTATTGGACAAAAAAACACACTTACGCCTATCGTTACGGCGTCTACGTATCCGATCTCAGGCGCGAGGGGTTGTGGGTGTCGCGTATGGGTATTCAATCGAGGCAGTTTTCGGCACTCGTCCTGGTTTTCTGCCTGCTGCTTGCATCATGCGCGAACGACACCGTTGGCGTCGCGTCGAAAGCCGACCAGGAAGCCCTTATCCAGAAAACGGCTGTCGCAGCCCCGAATATCCAGGCCGGCGACAAGATCAGGGTCACTGTCTTCGGCGAGGACCGTCTTACAGGGGAATACCAGGTCGATCCGGCCGGCTTCGTGTCCCTGCCGCTCGCCGGCACCGTGAAGGCAGCGGGCCTGAGCAAGCAACAGATGGAAAAGACGCTCGCCACCAAATTCAGCGGCGAGTATCTGCGCGACCCGAAGGTCACCGTGGACCTGGCCAGCTTCAGGCCCTTTTACATTCTGGGGGAAGTCAACAAACCCGGAGAGTACGATTACAAGAGCGGCCTGAATATCATGAGCGCCCTGGCAGTAGCCGGCGGAACCACCTACAGGGCAAGTACGTCCACCATCGACATTCAGCATGTCGGTGAAAGCGGATTCAAGAAATACCCGATTTCGTCGAATATTCCCGTTCTGCCGGGCGATCTCATCCGCGTTCCCATGCGCTACTTCTAGAG
>NZ_JBFREW010000053.1:0-5401 GCF_052114505.1 Labrys sp. KB_33_2
CGGCGCCATTCGAGCAGGATGGCGAGCAAGGTATAGCCGATGGCGAGCGCCCACAGGCCCAGGAACTGAAACCGGACATCGTCGATCGAGGCACCCATCTCGACCACCTGGGTCATGCCGGTGATGGCCATGCTGCCGGGAATGAGCTGGGCCAGGGCGCGCAGGACAGGCGGCACCGCTTCGATCGGCCAGGAGAAGCCCGAGAGGAAGAAGAGCGGCATKCCGAGGGCCGCGGCCGTGAGCTGCACGGTCAGMGGCGAACGCAGCATCAGCCCGATCACCATGCCGAGTGCRCTGACCGACAGCACGAAGGGCAAGGCGAACAGTGCCATGGTGCCGAGGGTTCCCAGCCGGGGAATGTTGTAGAAATAGGGAAGCACGATGAAATAGAACGGCACCAGGAGCGCGGCCACGGTCAGATAGGCGGCGAGCTTGCCCAGAACCGTGGAGGTCGCGCCGACATTGGGCGCGCTCTGSCCGGCGACACCRGGCATGCCGGCGATGGTGGCGAGCAGGCAGACCGCGATCAACAGGGTCTGCTGCATGATGATGGTAAAGGCGCCCGGCAGCACATAGGTCGCATAGCCGCCCTGGGGATTGAACAGGGGAATGGAGACGAGCGGCATCGGGCTGGTTGCCGACGCCGCGACCGCCGGGTCGATGCCAAGCCCGATGAGGCGGGCCGTCTCGACTTCGGTGCCGAAAGCGCGGGCCACCGTATTCACGGCGCCGGCGACGCGTGAGTTGATCAGGAAATAGCTGGCATCGGAATAGAGGGAAATCGGCGAGGCGCGGCCATGCAGGAGGTCGCGCTCGAAATGAAGCGGGATCACCACYGCGCCGGAGAGCGTGCGTTTGAAGACTTCACGCTCGGCGGTGGCAAGRTTGGGCAGGGCCATCGCCACCGCGACATCCGAGGAGGCATCGAGCCSCCGYGCCAGTTCGCGGCTGGCGGTGGTGCCGTCGAGGTCCACCACCGCGATMGGCACGTCGCGCAGCGCCTCGTTGCGATAGGGTTGCGGRTAATAGACCGCGTAGATCAGRGCGGCGACGAACAGRGTCGAGAAGATCGCCTTGAGCGCGAAGATGCGCCCTAATTCGTGTCTGAAGGCCTTGAGGATACCGCTCATGCCCGCGCCTCCGCGCGCGCTGCCAAGGCAGCCCGCTTTTCAGCYTGGGTATGGCGGCCCATAAGCTCCAGCT
The DNA here is from genome assembly GCF_052114505.1 of Labrys sp. KB_33_2. Classification (NCBI taxonomy): domain Bacteria; kingdom Pseudomonadati; phylum Pseudomonadota; class Alphaproteobacteria; order Hyphomicrobiales; family Xanthobacteraceae; genus Labrys; species Labrys sp. KB_33_2. The sequence goes on from NZ_JBFREW010000053.1 coordinate 1,204, forward strand.
TGAGGCCGGCCAGCAGCGCCAGGCCGATGACGAAGGCGAGCAGGATCGCGATGGGGTGCAGCGACAGATCCGGCGGCGTGCCCCGCAGCGTCTGGTCGATGCGGGCAGTCAGGTACCAGGTTCCCGGCAGCCCRGCGCTCCACCAATAGGCRAAGGCGTTCATGCCCAGGCGTGGGAAGCCGATCCCCATATAGCCGAAGGCAGGGGAAACGATCAGTGTTGCCAGGCTGAGGGCGGAGGCGACAGGCTTGATGAACAAGGTCAGCACCARGCCGTAGARCTGGCAGGCCAGAATATAGAGCGTGCCGGCCGCCAACAGCAGGAAGGGATTGCCGCGCAGCGGCAGGCCGAGGAGACCGAAMAGGATAGCGTCGCTAAGGCCGAGTACGCCGAGGAAGATCAGCGTATAGGGCARCATCTTGCCGGCCAGGGCCGGCCACAGGCCCTKGCCCAGCCGGCGCAGGATGCGCAGGCGATGGCGTGTTTGCGTATCGAGCCCGACGGCATAGACCGAGGACAGAACGATCACGATCTGCAGCACGGCCGGCAAGATGCAGGCGAGCAGGAAATGGGCGTAGTTCAGGGTCGGATTGAACAGGGCCTGCGTCTGCACGGGGATCGGCGTGATCGCCTGCTGGGCTGCTGCCGCCAGCGTGCCCCGGCTGGTTCGCAGCGAGATTCGCACAGCCCCCTCGACCGCGGGCACCGCATTGTTGACGCCGCGGGAGGCCAGGCCGCCGGGCGTCATCAGCTGATTGTTGTAGAARAACACGACCTGRGGCTGGCGGCCGGCAAAGACATCGCGCTCCAGGTTCTTGGGCAGCATCAACAGGCCATAGATCTTGCCGGACTGGATGGCCCGCTTGCCTTCGCCGAGATCGGCGACGCGCATGYCGATCGCGGTATCGGGCGTGGCATCGACGGTGCGGATGACCTGGCGCGACAACTCGCTGCCGTCGAGATCGAGCACTGCGATCGGCAGGCGCGTCACCAGGCCCGCGCTGAAGGTCACCGACAGCACCGCGATCAAGATCAAGGGGATGATCGTGGTCAGGCACAGCAGGAAGGGGCGGCGGCGCAGCCAGGCGAATTCCCGGCAGAACACCAGCCAGAAGCCGGCTCTGATGCGGCCAACACCGGTCATCTCAATGGCCTTGCCGGTTCCAGGCCGCGATGACGCTCATGCCTGGCCGCAATCCCTCCACGCGGTCGACAGGCTTGGCCCGGACTTCGAAGGTGCGCAGGTCGAAGTCCCCGGTGGCTCGGGTGGCCCGCCATGTCGCGAACTGGCCYTGSACATTGATGGTGGTGACATGGACGCTCAGCGTCTTGGTGSCCAAGGCGGGKATGGTGACCTCGAACTTGTCGCCGACCTTGAGCCCGGCCAGCAGGTCTTCACGCAGGTTGAAGGTGAACCAGGGATCATCGATATCGATCACCGAATAGATGGGCGCGCCGGCGCTGAAGTTCTCGCCGAGTTCGGCGACCCGTGTGGTCACCTGTCCRGAGATCGGRGCCTTGATGGTCATCTCGCTCACATCGGCCTSGCGTTGGCCGAGGCTGGCCTCGGCCTGCTTGACCTGAGCGGCCGACAGGGCTTTCTCCTCGTCGCTCGCACCCTTTTCCACCAGGCGCAGCTGCGCTTCGGCCGCTTCCTGCTTGCGGGTCGCAGCCTCGAGATTGCGGGTGGCCTCATCGACCCGCTGCTGGGGCGTRTTGCCGCTCCTGACCAGCGCGGCCTGGCGATTGGAGACTTCTTGATAGAGCACGACATCCGCCTTGGCGGCGGCGAGGTCGGCCTTGCGGGCATCGATGGTTTCCTGTCGCGTGCTGTTGACGCGTCCGAAATCGGCCTTGGCGACATTGAAGGCCGCCCGCGCTGCCAGCAGGCCGGCATCGAGCTGGGGGCTCTCCAATTGGGCGATCACGTCGCCTTGCTTGACATTGTCCCCGACATCGACGGCCAGCTTGGCGATGCGGCCGCCCACCCGGGCCCGACTGCTCGGGAACTTGACGTTGAAGCGCATAAGCCTGATTGGCGCAATCGAACTCATGCCAGTACTCAGTCATGCTCTCGACGCCGCTTGATCAGCGTGCAAGCCATTCAGGCATGCTGGAGCCGATCGGGTTGATGATCGGGTCGGCCCAGTATTCCGGCGTCTTCGACATCTCGACCTGGGAGCCGAGCCGGGTAAACTCCCCGAACGCCGTTTGCCCCGTCTGGAGATTGGGAGCCTGGGGTTTGTGATCATCTCCCAGCGCATCATAATTCATCAAGGTATCGGTATCGACCAGGCCGATTGCCTGTTCGAGCATGATGGTCTGGGAGAGATTGACCGATACGCGATAGCTGCCCCCCTCCCGGGCCCTGCGCAGCAGCGCCGCCTGGATGCCGATGGCCGCCAGATATCCTGTCATGAAATCGCAAACGACGTTGACGTCGTTCGGCAATTGAGGCTGGTCGGCCGAGCCGATGTCGCAGAACAGCCCCGTCAGCCCACCGCCGATGAAGTCATAGCCCATCCAGTCGGCCCAGGGGCCTTTGGGCGCGTTCAGGCTGAGATCGACGGCGATGATGCCAGGCCGGTGTTCGGCCAATGTCTTGGCGGAAAAGCCACGCCGGGCGGCCATATGCGGCCGGAGGTTTTGAACGAAGACATCCGCCTCTCGTGCGAGGGCATAGATGCTGCCGCGGTTCGCATCTTGCCTGACGTCCTTGAAGGCCTGCCTGATCCCGGCATAGCACTGCCAGTAGATGGACGGCAGTTCGACCCAGTGCACGGAGTTCAAGTTCAGACAGTCGGCGCCCTGCGCCGCAAGCTGGCGCAATACGGTGGGGCCGGCGACCACATGGGTCATGCCCAGAACCCGAAGCCCGGACAGGGGACGGGGCCCGCTCGGCAAGGGCTCGGCCGGGCTGTCGCCGATCTTCTCGATATGGATGAGAGGGGCGGCGGCGTTGTGGATATATTGCTCGGTCGCCCGATACTCCTCGCTTGTCCGGCAAATCGCCAGCGGCACACCGGCGTTCTGCGCCGCTTTCTCCAGATCGGCGGCATCCCACTGCCGTGTCGCAGCCTCGAGCTGCTCGGGTAGAATGCCGCAATTCAGCAGTTTACAGACCCGCTCGGTGTTCGAAGCGTAGAGCGCCGTCAGGATAACCCAGCGATTGTCACGCGTCGGCAGAAGCAAGGCGCCAAGCTGGCCAATGTTTCCTCCCATCATCTGAGAGGCCCCGTTCATCGTGGTGTACGGGGCCAGATTGGCCTGCCAGGGGCTCTGGGTCACATAGGACTTTCGCAGATCCACGTGAACATCCTGCCCCTCCCCCGTGCGCGCCCGCCACAAAATGGACGTTGCAATCGCATTGGCCGCGATGACGGCCGCCGACATCGAGCCGACCTTGATGTGCGTTCTGCGAACAGGATCCTTTCCGGCAAATGTGAGGCTCCCACCCTGATCGGATCTATCAAGGCCGGCTTCACGCAGAATAAGATCCACAACCTGCGTCAGGTCTTCGTGATTGTTGACGACGGGATAATTGAGCATGCCGGACTCATGGTTCGAAAATAGTCATATTGGCGAATTTCTAAGTAGTGATAGTAAGCTTTATACGAGCGATAATGCTCTAGTCGGTCGCTGTTTTCATACGACCCAGCCTGTTAGATCATACTGAAAACACCAGCATTAATACCGCCATATGGCAGTAGAGCCGGTAGAACGTGTTCGCTTATAGGAACTGGAAAGAGCGGACGGGCAAAAGGTATCCCTTGTTTCCGGCACATGACATGATGACCGGCCGGACAGATCGGGTGATCACCCCGACGACGCGAAGCTCCACCCAGATCATGGAGTGCCACGATTGCGGGCTGCTGCATGACGTGCCGCCGCTCAAGGACGGCATGCGGGCGCGCTGCTCGCGCTGCGGCGCCACGATGGAGCATTATCGCGCCATCTCGCTGAGTCACGCCTACGCCTATAGCTGGGCCGGTGCCATCTGTTTTGCCATGGCCAATTTCCTGCCCTTCATCAAGCTCGAAATATCCGGACGCGCGCAGGTGGCCAGCCTCGTCACCGGCATCAAGGCGCTCTACGACCAGGGATTGTGGGAACTGGGAATCGTCGTCGCCTTCACCATGCTGGTGGCGCCGGGCCTGCAGATTCTCGCCCGCCTCACGGTGCTGACCGGGCTGAGGAT
>NZ_JBFREW010000054.1:0-3119 GCF_052114505.1 Labrys sp. KB_33_2
CGGCATTGGAATCATAGCGCAGCGACACTTTGGGCTCGAGGCCATGATAAACAGGCACCGCGATCGACACGGACTGCGTGAAGGAGCCGTTGAAGCTGGCAGGCTCCGCCTTCGTCGCCAGTGCGCTCGCACTGGCGACCGCCTTCAAGAGATCCTCCCCGGGGGTGTCGCTTGCTGCCGCCGTCGCGGCCAGAGTCGACAGGCTCTCGGCCTGCACATCCACCGCGCCTTCCGTCGGCGTTGTCGCCACGCCACGCCACGCCACGCTAGGAAATCACCTCACGAGTCTCAATTTGGCAAATTTGAGGGAGTGACACATTCATGTCGTAATTCACGACGGCGTCACGAAAGGAGGTAGCTGGTCGTCTCATCATGATGTTGTTTCTGGCAGCTACGGAATAGCCGACGCCGTTTTCCAGTTGCATCTAGCCAATTGAAATGCCCCAGACACTTAATCTTTCAGAAATCTTTACTGGCGAATTTTTCAGCATGCCGCCTCACTGCAATCTCTGGGTTGCACGGGCGAAAACCCAATGGCCCACCGAGCTCCGCTTTGCTCGACCAGGATTTCATTCTTGCGGATCTCAGCGACAACCCATCCGGCAATCTTGGAGCCTGCAGCGACCTTCTCCCGCTCCCCCGTCGAAACGGAGCGCAAGATAGCAAAGCTCGGTGGGCCGATGCCGGTCCCCACCAGCGATAGAGGTGGCGCAACTTTTGGTGGAGCCTGAGGCTGAGCAGGAGCGGGTGGCGGCGCAACACTGACGAACAAGTCCCGTCCCACGGGAGGTCCAGTCGGAGCGGCTGGCGCCGCGGTACTACCCATTGTCAGCTCAGGCGCAAATGCTTGTCGAAACCTCGTCTGTATTCGCTCTTCGGAAGGCATCGTCTGGCGCCAAAGCAACACGGAAAACCCAGCAATGGCCGACAAGATCATGAAACGGCGAAGGATCGGCCACATGCTCATTTCACACCGGCCCAATAAGCCTCAGCCTGCATACCCACCAGAAGGCTTCCATCCTGGCGGCGCTCCGCACTGAATTGGCGCAGGAAGAGCATAGGCCGAGCTTGCGCGAGTGCGGTCAAAAATGAGGACAGGCTACGTGAATTTGCGATCAGCTGAGTTTCGAAACGCAGGCCACGAATGGGCCCGTACGATATAGGAGATTGGCGCCGAAACGAGAGGATCTGCATCTGTCCTGTCGCCAGCAGAGTCGAAACAGATTGTTCCAGACCAATACGAGCCTCATCTTTCGTCGCGCCTTCAACATATCCCAAGCTCGCCAGGGGAACCTGTTTGATCCTCGCAAGTGCCGCGGCCAACCAGACGCCCAAACCCTTCGTCTGGCGCGCCGATCCGGATACCATCATCGCCGCCAGAAACCGTGGGTTCCAAACGTTGGAGTCAATCCACTAGCCGTTGGTCGCAACGCACACTCAACGGCCCAATAACGGCAATCCAGATATCCTTCGACCTTTCAAATGCTTGCAAACAAAGCTCCGGCCTTGAAAAGGACATCACGTATGCCAGCCCGCTTATCGCCTGGAATAAGCCAAGCGTAGACCCCTTCCTTTACGACTCTCAATTCCCCGTGATCACCGGCTCGAATCCACTCCTTCAAAGAAAAACTTCCGATAAGTCGCTCTAGATGCGCGTGATTCAAGACATTCAAAGGGTAAACATCATGAAGTTTCCCGCTTCTGTGTTCTTTTGTCGTACGACGACTATACCCAAGATCCGATATTCTTTTTGCGGTTATTGGATCTGCCGCAGCACTAGCTGTTCCGAAGGGGTGATATAAAGCATCCTGTGGACGCTCTACGTTTACGAAGCCGTAACGAGGTGTTACACGTTGGCAAAGTAGATTTAGATGATCCAGAGCTTTATCAATTGAAAACTCTGCCTCATTGAGTGCCACGATATATTCCCGCCGGGAACGCTGATATGCAATGTGGGAGTCAATATTAAGGTAATTTTCACCGACAATTTCATCTAATGAGACACGGTCATAGGCACCACTCTCTATAATTAATTCTTCAATTGGATGTTTTTTACTAATACGTGGGGATTTTGATTTTGTTTGCTGATAAGCGGCGAAGCCTATCTTGTTCGGCTTCGCTTCTGATTGTTTAAGCAATTCGATGAGAAATTGCGGGTCTGCCGAGAGATCGTAATCCTCAACGAGATCATAGACAACGAGATATCTTAGGAGCTTAGGCATACCTACATTCCTGCAGATGAAAGATTCATATGATATTTAAATTTGGCGCACAAAATATAACATAGTATATTTAATTTCCACTTCCATCTTCGTGATCGGTCTTGTCCGTTTTACCAGGCTTTCTTCCGCCAGCTAGGGAATCGTCGCGCCTTGTTTCAACCTTCCTACCAGAACTTTCTACTGAATCGCCCATGCTGTCTAATTTGGCTTGTATGTCGCTTGGTTTCTGAGTTGGTGAAGTTACTTCCCCCAAAATAGCTCGATTGTCTTTCGTTACCACAGTCACGTCCGGCCGCCTCTGGTCTGTGACGCCCTTGAATATCGAACTGAGTGCCTGATTGTAGTGGATTGACGCTACGTTCTCGGCGCCGACCTGTTTCACCATGTCACGTGCCATCTTTTCGGATAGGTCGGCGTGCATTTTTGCTGTTGTATTCGCCGCTGCTTTGTATCCTTGGGGATGTCCGTCAGGTCGAATTGCCTGGAAGGCGCGTTCCTGTAAGCTGGCACCAATTCCCGCGGCTATCATACCTGCTGAGAAATTCGGGTCTGGCCCCAAAAGGCTTCGGAACCCCGGAGTAGAACCGTCCAGCGTGTGAATCGCACGATCATCGAAGTTTGGATGCGCATCCATTTCGTTTGGAACGCCGTCATTGTCATCGTCACTAAAAGAAGGTCCGCCATTATGGCCGATTCCTGAATGCCCTGCTGGATCCCTGACATTGATGGGATTGTTATCGGCGTATGCGTACCGGTTGGTTCCGACGCCTTCCTGTGTGGGGTCCCACCAGTCTGGGGAGACGAAGCGTGCGATGTGGGGATCGTAATATCTTGCGTTAAGGTAGAGCAGGCCCGTCTCGTCCTGCCGCTCCCCGATATAGCCGTGATCCTCCTTGG
>NZ_JBFREW010000055.1:0-3065 GCF_052114505.1 Labrys sp. KB_33_2
GCCCCCAAAGGCTGGGTCACCGAGGTGATCCGGCACAACCCGTCATAGCCATAGCTCGTGGTCTGGCCGTTCAGGTCGATCATCCCCGTCAGCGTCTGGCACACCGGATCGGTGATCGGTTGCGTCTTCTGCCGCGTGTCCCCGTTCTGCACATAGAGCGGGTTGCGCTCCTCCACCGGGAACAGGTGATAGGTGGTGTCGTACAGCGTCTCCGCCCGGTTGCCCAGCGCATCCGTCGACGACACCTTGTTGCCATAGCCGTCATAGCTCGCAGACGTCGTCACCCAATGATTGCCAGGATCGAGCCAGGCCCGCGTGCTGGTGACGTCCCCCTTCACCGGCGGTGTCGCCTCGCTCGCTCCGTCGTAGAGCAGCACCGTGTCGCTCATCAACACGCCGGCATTGCTGGTGCCCTTGTAGACCAGCGTCCGCCACGGCAACGAGGTGATGAAGGCGCCCGTGTTCGGTGCATGGTCGTTGATCGTGACGCGCTCGTCGCCCGCCACGTCCGCGTCGCCATTCTCCAGCAACTGCGTGACGTTGCCATACGCGTCATACGTCCGAGACACACTGCTCCGGCGGACGGCCGGCTGGGTCACTGGAATCGTCTGAAGCTCACAATAGTAGAATCTCGTCCCTACCGGATAAATCGGACCAAGGGGCGGACTAGTGCCAGGGCAAGGAATGCTTACAGGACACTCCGTTGGAACCTTGGGATCGGGAGCGACGCGTGTGGTGCAGACCTTAATCGTGGTGGTGCCTGTTGTTATGGTGCTTCCGTCGAACTCCTGCTTCTCGGAAGCGGTGTTGAAGGCAGTATAGGGCAGTGTCAGCGCCGGCACCGTGCCGCTCGCCGGTGGCCAGTTCGCCTGCAGCCCGGCCGTGGTCATCACGCTCCAGGTCTCGGCCTCGCGCGCCAGCACCGTGGTGCTGTCCTGCGTGCTGTGAGCCGTCTTCAAAACCCGTCCAGCGGTGGCGAGACTCTGGTCGAAGGTATAGTCGATGCGGGGCCGTACCGTCTCCCCAACATTGGCTGGCAGCAATGCCACTCCCATGCCGAAGCCCAGGAAACGCCGCTCGGCTGCGTTGTAAAGCGCGCCGGAATAGGAATAGTCCGTGGCGCTGACCGTGCCGCGACCATCATCCCGCGTCACCGTCGATACCGTCTGCATGATCGAGGGCAGCGCACTTCCTGCAGGACGCACCTCGGGCCATGGGTAGGAGCTCGAGGGCTTGTAGCTAATCGAGGCGCTCGCGCCCAACGGCCCCTTTACCGACGTCAGCAGATCCGGATACGCCGTGTTCAGCGTGTAATAATCCCCGCTGCGAGACAGGATGAAGAAACTCGGCGTCGATGAACGCAGGGCTCCCTCGATCAGGTCGTCGCGGCCATCTTCGTCGACATCGGCCACATAGGCGATGCTGGGAAGCTGGCCGGGCACAGCGACAAAACCATCTTCGCCGTTGGATCCGACTCCAGCCCGTGACAGGAACAGGGTTGCGGACGAATTGGGGACGTCGCCCGGCGGAGGGTTGACCGCCACGGTTGTGTTGATCACCAAATCTTGGCGGCCATCGCCATCGAAATCGCCCGAGAGCACGCGCGGAACGCAAACAAGCCCATCGCCCTCAGCCGTAATCGTCCCGATACCGCCGGTGCCCTGTCCCTGTGCGCAACCGCCGCTCAGCATGATACCCCGAGCCCAGACCTGATGCTCGAACCCGGTTCCGGTCGACAGAAACACGCCGAGATCGGCGCCCCCGGCCGGATTCATTTCCAGCGCGACGAGATCGACCTTGCCATCCCCATTGACGTCGGCCGTCAGAACCTGGCCCCGGGACAGCGATTGAACCGAACGGTCGGTCGGGAACTGCCCGACACCGGGCCCATGGGTATTGGCTGTCAGCAGGGTCCCAGGCGCTTCAAACGTCTGAAGCGGGGTAAAGCCGGTACCGGTCGAATAAGCGTAGGTGACCCTTAAAACGCCATTGCCGCTGGTCACTATATAGACGTCGGATTTGCCGTCGCCATTGAGATCGACGTAATGCTGCTCAGTCCATTGCCGGCCAGCGATAAGTTGCTGACTGACGCTTGTCGATATTGGCTCGTCGACCGCAGTACCACCCGTCAGGGATTCGATCTTGGTATAGAACCCGTTCGCCACGAGATAGGTGACGACGAATTCCTTGAAACCGTCACCATCAAGGTCGAGGGGTGTTTTCCAGGTTCCAAAACGCGGCGAGCCCGGTGTCCCTATGCCGCCGGTCCCTCCCAAAAAGCGGCTTTCATAACTGCCATCCGGGCGGCTGAGTTGAAAATACTGCCTTGTCGTATGGGTTGTGACGATTGGCGGATCCTTCATGCCGCCTTGCGTGCCGGTCGTTGCGGTGTCCTCAGTCCGGATGTAATCGGGCCGCCCGTCGCCGTTATGATCTCCCACGAGAAAGGCACTGGTCACCGTCCTCGATCCTGTCGGAGGGTTGGAATCGGTATATTGGCAGCCTCCCCCGAGCGTGGTCGTTCGGGCTGTTCGCGTGCGGCTGGCCGCCTCGGACATCGAGGACGAGTAGCATCGCGTCTTCAGGATGACGACGTCTCGACCAACGCCACTACGTTCTGTGCTATCCTGCCAACTGCTGGAAAGCTTGTCGGGAATGGTATCGCTGTTGATCTCCTGCAAGGCCTGGCTGAAGCCTTGGCTGGCCCCCGCACCGGCCTGCGACACTGTCTGCCCATCATGTCCAGCGAGAGCTGCGTTGTTGCTCTTGGTCCACGCCTGTTCGGTGATGGGGGCTCCGCTCCATCCGAACGTCGTCGGCGGCAGGCTTGTGCCACCTGAGAGACGGTTCTGGCTGAGGCTTGCATCGCGGCCGAACTGGGTCACCGCGGTCAGGCGCGAATAGCCCGAGGCCGGGCTGAGCTCATAGTCGAGATTGTAGCCCCGAACCCGGTTGTTCGCCGTGGTGATACCGATGGAGGCAAGACGCCTGTCGAGCGTGGCGATCGACTTGCCGGTGGCCTGACTGAGTTTGGCCGCGCCGCTCGTCGCCTCCAGGTTGAAGGC
>NZ_JBFREW010000056.1:0-2843 GCF_052114505.1 Labrys sp. KB_33_2
GCCTTCAACCTGGAGGCGACGAGCGGCGCGGCCAAACTCAGTCAGGCCACCGGCAAGTCGATCGCCACGCTCGACAGGCGTCTTGCCTCCATCGGTATCACCACGGCGAACAACCGGGTTCGGGGCTACAATCTCGACTATGAGCTCAGTCCGGCCTCGGGCACTTCGCGCCTGACCGCGGTGACCCAGTTCGGCCGCGATGCAAGCCTCAGCCAGAACCGTCTCTCAGGTGGCACAAGCCTGCCGCCGACGACGTTCGGATGGAGCGGAGCCCCCATCACCGAACAGGCATGGACCAAGAGCAACAATCCTACATTCAAATATGACTACGTACCCCCCTTACCCCCACCCCTCTCGAACCCGAAAAGCGGCTACAGCGAGTCATTCGGTGACATCAACAGCGACGGTATTCCCGACAAGAACGTCAGCAGCTGGGTCGACCGTGAACAGAGTGGCGGTTTCCAAGACCCTACTATCACGCACACCCGATGCTACAGCTCGGCGTTCTACGAGACGGCCAGCCGTACCCGCGCGGCGCGAACGACAACTTTCGGAGGCGGCTGTGAATACACCGATGCCAATCCGCCGCTTGGATCGACGACAGTTACCACTGGAAGCTCTGTCGGCGACCTCAGCGGTGACGGACGACCCGACTACACCACGAATACAAATATCGTATCGAGACGGAGTGGTTTTCGGGGTGAAATCATCACCACCACGACGAGCCAGACGCTTCTCTCCGTCAGCCAGCCGGATGGTTCCTACAACGCCCGTCTGCTTGCCAGTAGAAACTCTGAATTCACGACACCGGATCTGTACTCGTCCTTTGCAATAGGGGAGCTACTGGATCTCGATGGCGACGGCATAAAAGAATTCTACTATACCGCAAAAAAACCAGCCGGAGCCGTCTTCGAAGGTATTTACCGTTTAAATGGCTCAGATGTTCCCCCACCATTGACCAGGGCGCAGCTCTCTCAGATGATCGCTGGCCGCACAGTGGCTGGTCCCCGATATGTCGACCTCAATGGAGACGGCAAGGCAGATTACTACATCATCATCGAGTTAAATGGCACGATAAGGGTCAGTTATGCCTATTCGACGGGTGCAGGCTTTACTCCGCTCCAGACATTTGAGTTAACGGGTGCGTTAATTGCAAATCCAATACCTAGTAACCCAAACTCCACCTGGGGATATTGGCCAGCTTATAATGCCGCTACAGTACTGACCGCTGATGTGAATGGGGATGGCAAGACTGACCTCGTCACGCTGGAGAAGAATCCAACCTCTGGAATCGATATCGGCGTATTTTTATCGACGGGTAATGGTTTCGTTCACCAGGTTTGGGCGCGCGGTATCACCATCACAGGTTCGTGTGAAACGGCCGGTAGCCCCTTGTTGGCAGGGGCTTGCATGCCCTATGTGTTCGCTGGCGATTTTGACGGCGATGGCCGTCAGGATCTGGTAATCAATACGACAACCAGTCCCAATCCGCCGCCGGCAGACGTACCGAATTCAGTCTCTACGATGTTTCTGTCGCGGTCTGGCGTGGGATCGAATGGCGAAGATGGTTTCGTCGTCGTGCCTGGCCAGCTTCCCAGTGTCGCTGCTGTGGCCGATCTCGATGAAGATGGCCGCGACGATCTGATCGAAGGCGCTTGGCGTTCGCCAGCCGGGCGATCACAAGGCTTCATTGTCTATCGCAGCGGGGATTACTTCACGCTGAGCACGGCGTTCCCCGATCTGCTGACCTCAGTGAAGGGCCCGCTGGGAGCTAGTGCTGCGATCGCCTACAAGCCGTCGAGCACCTATCCCTGGCTGGCGGTTCGCCCGGCGGGCAGCGTGCCGCCCTCGATCCTGCAGACGGTGTCGTCCGTGACACGGGACGACGGGCGGGGGACGGTTGGGACAACGGATTATTCTTATTCGAACGCGCTGTACAACGCGGCCGAGCGCCGTTTCCTGGGCTTCGGCATGGGGGTGGCGCTGCTGCCGGCCAATGCAGGAGAGACGGTACGGCCGCGCATCGACTACACCTTCGACCAGAGCCTGGCGACGGCTGGCAAGGTGTTGAAGACTGCCTACAGCACGCAGGACAGCTCCACGGTGCTGGCGCGCGAGGCCGAGACCTGGAGCGTGATGACCACGGCGGGGCTTCAGGCGAACTGGCCGCCGGCGAGTGGTACGGTGCCGGCGCTGACGCTGCCCTATACCGCCTTCAACACGGGATCCGAGAAGCAGGAGATCGTGGCGGGCGTCACGCGCCGGAGCACGGTTGCGCGGACCTATGACGCCTATGGCAATGTGACGTTGCTGCTGGAGAACGGCAATGCGGATGTGACGGGCGACGAGCGTCTGACGGGGACGGATTACCCGGTGAACGCGGGTGCCTTCATCACCAGCCTGCCGGGGCGGGTGCGGGTGCATGGCGGCTCGAGCCCGACGGACGTGCTCTTGAGCGACACGGTGCTGCTCTATGACGGAGCGGGGGATGCGGCGACACCGCCGGTGAAGGGGGACCAGACGGGGCAGTGGAACTGGCTGAACCCCGGCAATCGCTGGCTGACGACGTCGGCGAGCTATGACGGCTATGGCAACAAGGTGTCGTCGACGGACGGGTTGGGCAACCGGACGGAGACGCTGTACGATCCGACCTATCACCTGTTCCCGGTCGAGGAGCGCAACCCGCTCTATGTACAGAACGGGGACACGCGGCAGAAGACGCAACCGATCACCGATCCGGTGTGCCAGACGCTGACGGGGATGATCGACCTGAACGGCCAGACCACGAGCTATGGCTATGACGGGTTGTGCCGGATCACCTCGGTGACCCAGCCTTTGGGGGC
>NZ_JBFREW010000057.1:0-2532 GCF_052114505.1 Labrys sp. KB_33_2
ATCCCCTCTTCCCCGAAGCGCACCCAGATCATCCTGACCTCGCTCATCCTCGGGCTCATCGTTGGCATTGGGGCGGCCTATCTGAAAGAGGCGCTGAACGCCGGCTTCACCACGCCGCGCGAGATCGAAACCCTGCTCGAAATGCCGCTGCTGGCTTCGATATCCCGCTTCACGCCCCGTACCAAGGACGAGAGCGGCCGCATCCTCAGCCTGCCCGAATACCCCCTGCGAATGCCGCTGGCGCGCAGTTCGGAGGCCATACGCTCCTTGCGTAGCGCCGTGCAGATGAGCGATGTCGACCATCCTCCCAAAGTGGTGCAGGTGACGTCGACCCTGCCGGGCGAAGGCAAGACGACGATCGCCCTGATGATGGCGACCTCGGCGGCCCAGTCGGGCCAGAATGTGCTCTTCATCGATTGCGACCTGCGCCACCCCTCGGCTTCCTCGCAATTGAGGACAGACAAGGGTCCCGGCCTGATCGAATGCCTTCTGGGCGAGATCGAGCTCGAGCAGGCGCTCTTTTACAGCGAAAAGCTTCGGATCTGGGCGCTTTCAGCGGGCGGCGAGAGCAAGAACCAGCCTGATCTTCTGGCCTCCGAACGCATGAAGGCGCTGATAGCAAAGGTGCGCAGCCGGTTCGACGTGGTGATCGTGGATACGCCGCCGATGGGACCGGTGATCGACCCGGTGATCGTGTCCAATCTCGTCGACAAGGTGATCTACATCGTGCGCTGGGCCTCGACGGCCCGGGAAATGGTGCAGCAATCGCTGCGCCAGATCGCCGGCCAGAAGAAAGTCGCCGGCATCGTGTTCAATCACATCATGGACGACAAGGCCAAGAAGTATGGCCGCTTTGCCTATGGCTACTATTATGGCAGCCGCTACTACCGGAAATATTACGAGAAATGAGCGGTCGGATAGCGCGGATAGGCACGGCGGTCCTTTGCATCGCTGTGGCCAGCCTTGCGGTCTGGCGCTCGGTCCCGGTCCTCGGCATGGATGAATGACGACTGATGCCAAAGAGCTGATTTGAGGAATTGGTAAATGTAGCGGATCGAGATTATCCAGGCTTGGGCTTGAGATTGTCGCAGTTTCTGGCTCGGATTAGCTGAGTCATGAAGGTCTTGAATCACGGCTTCACGCTCACGAGACGGACAGGAATGCGCCTGTGAGGAGCGTCTTGGTGACAGGCGGTGCCGGCTTTCTATCGGCCTTCGCGAGGGCCTGACCAGGACGATCGCCTATTTCGAGGATCTGCTAAGATCGGACGAACACAGGGTGCTGCATAGCCTCGGCCCCGCCCAATGAGGCCTTGAGATCGTCTTTTGGGATGGGCCACGATCTCAATGCGATTGTTGATTGGTCGGGCTTGGTTTAACCTACCATCTGGCCTGACGTGGGGACTGGCGCCGGGAGAGTGGCATGAAATTTCTGCTCAAGGCATCGAGGCCGTTGCTTCTGGCATTTGTGCTTGTTGTTTCGCCAATCCTGCTTGCGCAGGCTCGCGCTCAGCTCATTACGAATGGCGGCTTCGAGACGACAACGGGGTGGACTTACGCGGGAGGGTCCACAAGAACACAACAAGGCACAATACTTCTCAACCCGCCGGCGCATAGTGGGAGTTTTTATGGCACGATTGCCACCGGCGGCGGCACGATTTCGCAATCTATCAATATTCCGACGGCCGGTACCTATCAATTGAGCTTCTATCTGGCGCCGCAACTTTCTCTTTCTCTTGGAACTTTGAATTTTAGTGTCCAGATAGGTGGAACTACTTACAATTTAACCTATGGAATTACAATCATTGGTTTGGGAGGGTACAATCTTTATACACTTACGGTTAACCTACCCGCCGGCTTGACAAATCTAGTTTTCACGAACTTACCGGGCTTGTTGACATCGCCTTTGCGTCTGGACGACGTATCCCTGGTGCAAATCCCCGGACCGGTGCCGGGTACGAGCACGATTTCCTATTTGGTGGTGGCCCTCCTGGCCTTGATGCTGGGACGCAGGCGAATGAGGGATGGGGTGAGATGGCTCAAGGGTCTGTTATCGACGCGTAGCTCATAATTTTCGTCACGACTGCACTACGAGGCCAGCCGCAAGAAGATTCGATTGACCTTCAACGCGCTTCGCGGTTCCAGTTTAACCAATATGAGTCTGGTCGTGGATTATCGTTCCGACGCATAATCTCATCCTGATAGCCGCGCTCCATTTCGGCGCCTTGCGTTAGGGCAACCCATATGCCTCCTCTGCCCATCGAGGTTTCACTGGTCATTTTCGTGATCCTGGTGGGTATCGGCATCGCCGGATTCTTTGCCTCGTCGCGGCCCTACAATATTTTTGTCGAAAGCTGGCGACAGGCGTTCTTGACTATTATACACCAGCCGGGGCTGTTCTTTGCCGCCTGGTTGATTTTCGCCATTCAGGAGTTGGTGCCACCGGTATCTTTCCTGGTGGCATGGCCTTCGGGGCTGGTTCAGATCGGGCTGCTCGTCGCTTTTCATGCCATGACGACCTATCTGCTCGCCC
>NZ_JBFREW010000058.1:0-2492 GCF_052114505.1 Labrys sp. KB_33_2
GCAAGGATGAAGGCCCATTGGCGCCAGACGAAGTTGACGGTATCGCGGACATCGAATCCGCTGCCCTGGGTTTCGCTGTCGTCCAATCCGCGCAACCTCGTGTCGAGACGGTTCAACATCTGGCGCCGTTCCTTGCTTTCGCTCCGCAGCCCCGATCGTCGTCAGGGATCCATCTGCAGTTCATGACAGCCTCTAGTCCGACAGATTCGCGTTGGAGCTGGCCCATTGCGACACGCCGGCTCCCAGCAAGGCCATGAAGGTCAACGAGATCGCCTGGATCTGCAGGCTGAAATCGACGAGCGCATGCACGCCCAGGAGCACACCGGCACCGGCGGCGCAGATTAGCGGAGCCCGGTGCCGCCGTCGGCGAAACACGCCGACGGCACAAACGCCAACGAGCCAGGCGACCAGAGTTATCATCATGGTTCCGAATACAAGGCCAAGGCCCTGCAAAACCTCAAGATAAGTGTTGTGAGCTTTGTCCCACACGCCGGTCGTCGAGATCGACTGATCGCGATAGACGGGGAAAATGTCGGTAAAAGTGCCGTAGCCGAAGCCCGAGAACGGAGCATCCTGAAGGGAGCGGACCATGATGTCGTTGACGGCCGCCCGCTTCGTATCTGTGAGGCCGGAGGCGGCGATGCGCCCGAAAACGGTGTCGCCCAGCAAGGCGACCGCACCACCTAAAGCCAGCAGCGGCAGAAGGAGCACCGAAATCCGCTCGACGATGGATCTGCCCGATCGGGGGAACGACAAAACCAATATGCACGCGATAGCGGTGGCGGTGGCGATGACGCCTCCACGCGAACCGCTTGCCATCAGGGCGCTCAGAGCGACCAATCCCGCGCCGATCTCTACCCAATGGAGTTGAGCCATCGGCGGGAGGAAACGGCCTGAGCGGCGGAGATCGAGGCCGACCGCCGGTGCCGCCCCGGCTCTCAAGGCCCTGAGCCATAGGGTCAAGGCGATGATGACGCCGATGCCGGCATAGGCCGCCAGGCTGTTGCGGTTGATGAAGGTCGATCGCACCAGGCCGGGGGCGGAACCGTCGAGATAGGGAATTTTCGAAGCCTCGAAAACCGCGAGATAGAGTCCCAACGCTGCATAGACGGCGATGATGGTCATGATCGCATAGAGCAGCAGATGTGCCCGGGAGGCCGAGCGGCAGAGCTGGAGCGCCAGCCAGAACACGCTGGCGTCGGTGATCAGGCGGAGGAGCCCGAGTGCGCTCGCACCGGGATCGACACTGATCGTGCCGGGGAGGGGTTCGCCGAGCGCCTGGGCAGCCAACGGCCAGATGGGGTGAACCAAGGAGGGCGGCATCCCCGGTGAAATCTGCAGGAGAATCCAGGCGACGACACCAATGAAAAGGCCTATCGGGACCAAGAGATAGCGTGCAGCCACCGCATGGGGCCGGCCCAGGACGACCCGGCTGAGTTCGTAGGCGATGACCAGCCCCGGGAACAGGATGCCGTTCACGCCCCAAGCTATCGGCCTGTTGCTGCCGAGCCAGGCCGGAGCCCAGGCAAGGCCGAGGATGAGCGCCACGAGGAGAAGGCTCTCGATCACGCCCGCCGCCGTCCTTGCCCCGGCAAGGGATGCCGGGCGCTCATCCACAAGCGTGCCGTTCGCCACCTTCGCCAGCCCCGATCTCGACTTCCCGTTTTGCCATGCTACCGCCGTTAGGGTGAAACGACCTGTCTCACCCTCTGTCCGACATCTGAAGGCCGGCTTGCGCCGGCTGGAGCAAAGCGCGCTCATGCTGAAACGCAGCTTTACGCCAACTCCATGTTTCCAAGCCAATCCAACGGATTGGCTAGAGCGTTTTTGCGATTCTTGGCGATACCGCCAAATTGCAAAACGCTTTAACTTCAAACCGCCTCCAGCGCTCGCCGTGGCAGATTGATTTCCACGGCCCGGCCCATGATTTCCAACAGCACGCGGGCGCGTTCATTGGGATCGAGGCGCATCAAGGGGCCGATGCTTTCGGTAAAGGGACCCAGCTTCACGCGAACCGTTTGCCCCTGCGAAAGATCACGATCGAGCCGCGCGATGCCGTCGGCATCGACATAGGTCAGGATCGTTTCGACCACGCCATCGGGCACGGCGAGCGGCAGGCTGGAACCCGTCACCACCTGCACCACCCCGATGGTGCCGTTGATCGAGCGCCAGCGTTCGCGCTCCAGATCGAGGCGTACGAACAGATAGCCGGGAAAGAGAGCGTGGAGGACGGTCTGGCGCTTGCGTGCATGCATGACGGTGCGCTGCGTGCGCGGCAGGAAAACCTCGAAGCCCTGCGCTTCCAGATTGAAGCGCGCGGTTTCCTCCGAGCGGACGCGTGTCTGTGCGACATACCAGCGCTGCCCGCCTGCATTGGCCCGGAGCAGGCCGGATAGGGGCCCGCTCATGATTGCGTTCGGCACGAGAGAGCGTTCGGGGCCTGCGCCCCTTCGATGCCGGCTCCAGGATTGGCAAACGCGTCGTTGCTGAAC
>NZ_JBFREW010000059.1:0-2486 GCF_052114505.1 Labrys sp. KB_33_2
CCAAGGAGGATCACGGCTATATCGGGGAGCGGCAGGACGAGACGGGCCTGCTCTACCTTAACGCAAGATATTACGATCCCCACATCGCACGCTTCGTCTCCCCAGACTGGTGGGACCCCACACAGGAAGGCGTCGGAACCAACCGGTACTCATACGCCGATAACAATCCTATCAATGTCGCAGATCCAAGCGGGCATTACGGCGATACTAAGAACGGGCAGGAAAAGGGCAACGACGACAATGACAGCCCGACGGAAGGTCAATACAGTGGCCATAGCCTCACTGATGACCCCAAGCCCGATCATTCTGGAGAGTATGACGTTGCTGCTCCAAAGGGTGCAGGGGGTATGCGCCCAACAGGGTCGTGGCCGAAATACAACTCAGGGGCGGACAGGCGGGCGCTTAAGGCGGCAGAGCAGCAAGGCAAAATGGACGCCGCGCTCCGCGACCTTGAGAAGAATGCGCAAACCGTTCTGGATGCTACCAAAAAGTTGCAGCAGCCGACGACCCCGCAGATCGGTACATGGAAGACGACCAATGAGGCAATGTCGCCCAGGGCCGCCTCATATCAGGCACAAATAACTGGCCGTCCCGGCGAGTCGTTAGTCGTAAATGGCGTCAAATTTGACGGCACCAATAATGGAGCGTTAGTTGATGCAAAAGGGCCAGGCTATGCGAAGTTCGTGAAAGATGGTGAATTCAAGGGATGGTTTAGAGGACAGAGTTCTCTTGTTGATCAGGCGAACCGACAAACTCAGGCCGTCCAAAATGCGGCTTCAATCAATTGGCATGTTGCTGAGAAGGAAGCGGCGGCAGCCATCAGGTCATTGTTAGGTGAGAATCAGATCAGGGGAATTAGTGTTATCCATACCCCTCCCAAATAGTCGGATAGTTTTATGAAAAACTGGATGCTCGCTGGCTATTGGCCCGCGCGAAAAGAGTCCCTCGACGAATGCACGATGAGAACCGCCGAGTTTATATCGAAGATAGTAAAGGTCCGGTCACAGTTCTCGTGCTGGTACAAACTCGGACGGACACGGAAGCAAGCGCTTGAACAGCCCGTAGACATTGGAAACATTAAAATAATTAGAAATTTGCTAGCTGCGGGGCGAAATCGCAGAGACATTGACCAAGAAGTAATCGATGAGCTGGGTTATTCTCTGAGTGTTTGGAACGGGGGAGATCGAGACGAAAATGAGAGTAATTTGTCTATAACCTGCGGGGTATATAGCAATTTCAACAGAAATAGTGTCTTATTGAAGTTTCAGGCGGATCTTCATGCAGAGGAGGGGGATAAGGAAGGCTTGATGCTTCTTACTGCATTGGCGGAAAGCTGGGAGCCGGAATGGGCAGGCTTGATGTCGCGACCAGCGATGCGGGATCGCGACTTTGGCGCATCGTCCTCTCCTTTCGTCGATTGGATGGTTTATGTCCCTAAAGTTTTGCCTTCTCCCCCGAGACCATCCCGTCTCGTCGAGACAGGGAGGCCTGGAAGTATAATCGTAGTGCAGCCTGACCCGCCACAGGTTGGCGATCTTGAGGCGAGGTCTCGGATAGCTGCCGTGGAGAACTTGATAAAAGGAAGTTAGACTTCATGGGCGCGGGAAAGTGCCGCGACGGGGCTGATCGATGCGATCACCTCGCCGGGAGGCGCCTCGATCGATGCCTGGACCTATGGCTATGACGAACTGGAACAGCTGACCTCGGCCAGCAATGCCGGCAATGCCTCGCTCAACGAGACCTACAGCTATGACGATGCGGGCAACCTGACCTCGAAGCCGAGATATGACTCTCTGGTTTTGTCATATCGGGTGGCGATGCGACGCCAGTTCTTGAGCTTGTTGAAGAGTTGTTCGACGCGGCTGCGCTGGCGGTATTTGTCGCGATCATGGAGGGCCGGATTGCGACGACCACGCTTGGGCGGGATCACGGCTCGGACACCGTGGAACGCGATCTCCTCGCGAATGGCGTCGGAGTCATAGCCACGATCGGCGAGCAGCGCCTTGGCCTTATCGGCGATCATCCCGAACAGCGGGCCGAAGCCCTTCACATCGTGGGCTTCGCCCGGCGTCAGGACGAAGCCGAGCGGACGGCCTTTTGCGTCACAGGAGGCGTGGAGTTTCGTGGTGAACCCGCCGCGCGATCGGCCAAGCGCCTCGGCTGCTTGAGTCCCTTTTTTATGCCGACAGCGCAGTGGTGCGCCCGGACGATGGTGCTATCGATCATGTCGGCGGACCGCTCCCGACCTGCCATCTCGGCCAGAGTTTCGAGCATGGCGTCGAACACGCCCGTCTCGACCCAGCGCCGATAGCGGCGGAAAACGCTGTTCCACTTGCCTGTTTGATCCCGTGTTTTGATGGTGCAATCTTTTCCACCGGATGGAAGGAGGCACTATGGGCCAGGTTCTTCATGGCAGCGCCACGACGACAGAGGCAATCCGTCGAGCGATACAACATAGTGAAGAGAGCCTGAGAGCTCTGGCGAAA
>NZ_JBFREW010000060.1:0-2475 GCF_052114505.1 Labrys sp. KB_33_2
GTAAGCGTCGTTTTCAGGCCACGTCGCGCAGTTTTTCTGCCTCGGCATATGCCCATGGCATGAGCTCATCGATACGGCTGTTGGGATGAGCGTTGACGATCCTGGAGATGGTGTGGAGGAGATAGGCCTGGGGATCGACGTTGCCGAGCTTGCAAGTTTCGATCAGGGAGGCGATGACGGCCCAATGTTCGGCACCACCATCGGATCCTGCAAAGAGGGCATTCTTGCGCGTAAGTGCGAGCGGGCGGATGGAGCGCTCGACGATGTTGTTGTCGATTTCGATGCGACCATCGTCGAGGAAGCGGCTGAGGCCGGTCCAACATGAGAGCGCATAACGGATGGCTTCGGCAAGCTTGGTCTTCTGGCTGATCGTGGCGAGCTTGGTCTTCAGCCAAGGTTCGAGCGCCTCGATGATCGGCCGGCTTTTGTCCTGGCGAACAGCACGCCGCTCCTTGGCGCTCCGGCCTCGGATCTGGGCCTCGATCTGATAGAGCGCTGCAATGCGTTCGAGCGCCTCGCTGGCAGTTGGTGCCGGACCGGCCGCTGCGAGCTCGAAGAAGCGGCGGCGGACATGGGCCCAGCAAAAGGCCAGCGATACAGCGTTCTTCTCGGCCAGCACACGGTAGCCGCCATAGCCATCGACCTGCAGCACGCCGGTAAAGCCGTCGAGATGGGCAATCGGCCGCTCGGCCTTGCGGTCGGGGGCATAGACATAGGCGACCGCCGGCGGATCCGTGCCACCCCAAGGGCGATCATCGCGGGCATAGGCGAAGAGCTGGCCCGTCTTGGTTCGTCCGCGTCCCGGATCGAGCACCGGCGCGATCGTCTCGTCGGCGAACAGCTTGGTCGAGCCCTTCAGGATCGCCAGTAGCCGCTCATGCACCGGGCGGAGCAGGAAGGCGGCACGCCCGACCCAATCGGCCAGTGTCGAGCGGTCGAGAGTGACGCCCTGCCTGGCATAGATCTGTGCCTGGCGGTAGAGTGGGAGGTGGTCGGCGTATTTGGAGACCAGGACCTGGGCGACGGTCGCCTCGGTCGGCATGCCCCCTTCGATCAGCCGGGCGGGCGCGGGTGCTTGCACCACCACGTCCTCACAGGCCCGGCAGGCATATTTGGGCCGGCGCACCACCAGGACCCGGAACTGGGCCGGGATGATATCGAGCCGCTCGGCCCGATCCTCGCCGATCATATGCAGGGGATGGCTGCAGCAAGGGCAGCTCTGGTCCTCGATGTCGACCACGGTCTCGACGCGCGGTAGATGAGCGGGCAGTGCGCCGCGGTTCGCCCGGCGCTTGGCAACCCGTTCCGCCTTGCGCGCAGGCGATACCGCTTCGCCCTCGGCCTCTTGGGTGGCGTGGGTCTGCTCGACCTCTTCCAGTCCCAGCAGCAGTTGATCTTCCGGCAACGTCTCGGCCCGTTTGCCGAAGCGATGGCGCTGCAGCTCCTTAATGATCTGCTCCAGACGTTCGGCCCGGGCACGCTCGGCAATCAGCATCGCCTTGAGTGTTCCAGGATCGTCAGGGAGTGCATCGACGCCAGTTGCCATGCACCGATTCAACCATATTCGTCAGTGGCTTGCGAGTGATTTATAGCTCTTGGCCATCACGATGGGTTCTTCGGAATCCGCCCCTCGCGCGCCTCGTGAACGCGCCGCCAATCCAGGCCCTCCAGAAGGGCTGAGAGCTGAGCCGATGTCAGCCGCACCACGCTGTCGCCCAGGCTCGGCCATTGGAACTTCCCATCTTCAAGGCGCTTGGCATACAGACACATCCCTGTCCCGTCCCAGAAGATCAGCTTGATCCGGTCGGCACGCTTGGCTCGGAACACATAGACCGTGCCGCTGAAGGGATCGCTCGACATTGCCTCCCGGACCAGGGCTGCAAGACCCTCAGCGCCTTTGCGGAAGTCCACCGCTTTGGTCGCCACCATGACGCGGACGGCACCCGTCGGACCGATCACGGGCTCGCCTTCAAGGCGGCGATCACCGCCGTGATCGTCTCTGCGCTCGCGCCGGCGCCGACCCGCACCACGACGCCGTCGATCTCCAACTCGATCCCGCCCGTCGATCGCTTCGCCGCGCGACGCCGCCTTGCGGGAGGAGGTGCTGGACTGGGAACCGCAGCAGACGCTTCGATCACCGCAGGCACGAAGGATGGCGGCGCCTGATCCAGTATGTCCCGATCAATCCGCGCATCTCGGCGCCAGCCAAAAACCTGCTGAGGGCGCAGGCCGTGGCGACGCGCGATCTCCGACACGATCGCACCAGGCGCTAGCGTCTCTTCTACGATCTGCGACTTCTCATCCGCTGACCAACGGCGACGCCCACCGGCGCCATTGATCACTTCAAGCCGGCGGGGAACCCGCTCAGGGTCAAGCGTAAGGTCAAATCTAGACACAAAACGATCCCGATTCAGAGACCGTCAGCCTGCCAGGCAAACTCGAGAAACGAAAGGTGGGAACAGGACGACGCTTACC
>NZ_JBFREW010000061.1:0-2233 GCF_052114505.1 Labrys sp. KB_33_2
CCAGCCGGGGCTGTTCTTTGCCGCCTGGTTGATTTTCGCCATTCAGGAGTTGGTGCCACCGGTATCTTTCCTGGTGGCATGGCCTTCGGGGCTGGTTCAGATCGGGCTGCTCGTCGCTTTTCATGCCATGACGACCTATCTGCTCGCCCGCATCGCGTTACGCCTGCATCGGGGCCTCATCCACGAAGAATGGCGCCCCGTAATACCCACCGGCTCTCGGGCGCGGCGGATGGGTTTTTACGTGCTGCTGTGCTGGGCCATCATCGGCCTGCTCAAGCATCCGCCCYTGCCGACTTCGCCTGTTCCGCATGAGCAACTCCTGCGCGGGGCCATCCTGCTGTCCTATGCCCTCGGCTTCATGGCGACGGCTGGCCTGGCATTGGTGGGACCAGCGGCATCCCTCGACGAGCGCCGGCCGATCCGGACCTCGTTAAGGACGGCATTGCGTGAACCGGTCTCCCTATTGGTCATCATTATCGGCATCAGCCTGCAGATCGGCTTCGTGATGGAGGGGGCAAATCTGGCACTCAGCCACTTCCCGCAGATCGGCGAGCTGCGTCTGTTTGCGGCACCAATCGTCTGGGCCTTCATGGCACTCGTTCTGTTCATGTCGGAATTCTCGCTGGTGATATTCCTCACGCGCGTCTGGGAGGATCGCTACGAGGAGGACACGCGCAACGCGGCTCACAATTTCAACTGGACCTGAAGCCCGCTTCGCGAAAACGCGCTTTAGGCCAGGGTCGAACTTAGGGTCCGGTGAGCAGAGCTGACCAGTCGAAGCTGTTGCGC
Organism: Labrys sp. KB_33_2; assembly: GCF_052114505.1. Classification (NCBI taxonomy): domain Bacteria; kingdom Pseudomonadati; phylum Pseudomonadota; class Alphaproteobacteria; order Hyphomicrobiales; family Xanthobacteraceae; genus Labrys; species Labrys sp. KB_33_2. The sequence continues at coordinate 790 of NZ_JBFREW010000061.1, forward strand.
TGACACTGGCGGGGCGAAAAGATGGCAAGACCGATGGAATCCCAGGCGCTCGATCGGGAAAGGCCCAGCATGACGCCGAGCTTACGCCGCAGCCATGGCCAGGCGAGGTCCCGAAGATGCAGGCTGGGCACTGCCGCGCCGCCATAGACGGTGATCAGCTCTTCATTGGCGTCTGACATGTCGGTGAGGATTTGGGTAGCATCGCGGTGGATGGTCTCCGTCAGCACGGCTCGTGTCGGCGTGGTGCAACCAGGCCGCATGAAGGAGAATTCGGGGCCGAGCAGGGTCTTGCGTTGGGCCGAGAGCGAAAAGCCGTCGAATTGTTATCATCGAGCGACAAGACGGTTTTATAGCTACGCCGAACAATACCGTTATGTGTCTGAACATGATGGCGAGGTCATCGAAGGATGGCACCCGGTTCGTTTCGACGGTGTTTACGAGAGTTCGCAGGTGGCTGAAGGACGGTCTGCTTTTAAGAGCTGGCATGGCCGCTGCGCTGAGCCGCAGATGCGGCGCTCAGGCCCAGATCGGCGTCGATCACGTCTATATCGGCTTCATGCCAGCTGAGTTCGCGGGCGCGTTGGCGAAGCGCGTATTGGAGCCGAAGGCTTTCTTGATTGCTCACCACTTGATGGGCGTCGACTGGCGAATGTAAACCACCGCCTTGCGCGCTTGGTGGCTCGGCGTGACCAGCTCGGACCTCATGGGGAATCTCCGCCAGGACCGCGGCGATGTCGTCAACAATCTGGCGACGGAGTGCCGGCGACAGTGTCGCCCAAAGATACGCCGGATCTATGCTCATGAGCGTTGAGACAATCTGCTGTCGATACGAGATCGACAAACGCCTCTATGCTTAACTTAATCTAATTCGTGACTTTCTCATAATGATCGGCTGCCGCGCCAGGAATAAGCAGACTGGTTCCCGCGCGGAATTCGACTTCATATGAAGGCGGAAGGTTCCCACCTCGATATGTCGTCCGACGAATGACATGGAACGAACGACCATACAGCGGATGGTGTGGGTCTCAAACCTCGACCATCTCAGGCGAAGATTCGTCAGACTCACAATCAGGGACATTCCTTAATGCCCTCGAAGCGCGCCTGAAGCTGTGCTGTGATCAGACGCACGACGCCGCCGACTATTCCAAGGCCACTGGAACTTGCCGCCCTCCAGTCTCTTGGAGAACAGGCCCACGCCCGTCCTATCGAAGTAGACCAGCTTGGACACACCTTCCGACAAGCTCGGCGCCTGAAAAATTCAGGCGAGGACAGATCGGGCAGCCTGGCGCCGCTGCCGGCGCCATTCGAGCAGGATGGCGAGCAAGGTATAGCCGATGGCGAGCGCCCACAGGCCCAGGAACTGAAACCGGACATCGTCGATCGAGGCACCCATCTCGACCACCTGGGTCATGCCGGTGATGGCCATGCTGCCGGGAATGAGCTG
>NZ_JBFREW010000062.1:0-2135 GCF_052114505.1 Labrys sp. KB_33_2
ACAACTTCGTCAATGCCTACAATTTTGGCCGGCGCCTGAAGACACTGAAGGGGCTCACAGCCTACGAGTTCATCTGCAAACGATGGACAATCGAACCGGAAAACTTCACCCTCAATCCAATCCACCAAATGCCGGGACTAAACACCTAGCAGGGGGAGTATTCTTCCAAGGACTGTCCCGGATCGTCTGTTGAATCGCAGTGATCGCCGTTGCGGATTTGCTGGTGGAGGCGTGGCCGGAGGATGTCTATGCCCACGTGAAGAAGGGAACGGCTTATCGTGGGTTTCTGCAGGACAGGATGATTGCAAGATACCCTAATTGTCGGGCATGCCTGCCGATATCCGGCTCTATCGCGATGGTCTTTACAAGACCAATCAAGAAGCCTTCAAGCGCGGGGAAGAGCTGGGATGGATGGCGATGCAACAGCTGCTGCGGCTCAATCGTAATTGTTCCCAATGACTGCAGTAAAAGGCTACCTCTTTCCGTGACGTCGGCGTGAAATGCGACAGCAATATGTCGCCCCCTCAAATTTGCCATATTGAGACTCGCGAGGCGATTTTCTAGCTTGCCGTGGCGTGTAGGGGGCTGCGCGCTGGAATCGCCAGGGGCCGGGGATGCTTTGGAATGGGAAGGGGTGTCTGGGTACACTCAATTTGCAGCGTGCGATTTCGGCACGCGCGGTTTGTTATCTTCCTCGATCTTGTTCAGGCTATAATTGCGCAGATACTTCCAGGGCATTTGCAAGTTCTGACTTGAGCAAAGCTATCGTTAGGTCGATCTTGCTTGTAACAAGAAAGATCCGAGACAAAAAAGAATGAGTGCTGCAGCATAATATTCTTTTTGAACTCTATTTTAGCCCTTTTCATCCAAATTCAGATGTTCACGAACATGTTGTCATTTTCGGCATTTTCCTCACGCCCGTCCTTTGGACGCGTGTCGTTGCGGGTCCTGATGGTTGCGGGTGGCCTGGCCGGCGCGCTGGTGCCGTCGGTCACGGCGCTGGGGCAGTCGGGTTCAGGTAGCGCCGGCAATCCGGCGGCGATGGGTGGCGCGCCGGTGGCGGGGGCGCCTTCAGTTCCCACCTCCGATCCGACGATCGTTCGTCCGGTCCCCTCGTCCCAGCCCGGCATCAGCRCGAGCCAGCCACCGCTGTTGCCCGACCTGATGCGGGTGGACCCGGCCGCGGCGAACAAGGCGGCCGCGTCACAGCGCGGCACGGACAGCTCGGGGAGTGGCATAGGCGCCGGTCTTTCGAACAAGCCCGAAAGCCAGCCGGGCCCATCGGCTGCCAAGGGAGCGTCCGGCAGTGAGAGCGGGCAGCAGGCCAAACAAGGCACGGGCGAAGCGGCGGCAACGCCGGAGGAAGGCGCCGCGGAGGTGCAGGCCGAGAGCCTGTCGACCATGGCGGCGACGGCGGCGGCAAGCGATACGCCTGGGGAGGATCCCCTGAAGGCGGTCGCCAGTGCGAGCGCGCTGGCGACCAAGGCCGAGCCTGCCAGCTTCAACGGCTCCTTCACCCAGTCTGTGTCGATCGCGGTGCCTGTTTATCACGGTCTCGAGCCCAAAGTGTCGCTGCGCTATGATTCCAATGCCGGGGCGCGGGCCGGAGGCTATTGGGCTGGCCTGGCCGGCGTGGGCTTTTCGCTGTCGGGCCTGTCGGACATCACGCGTTCCTCGGCGGTGGGCGGAGCGCCGCGCTATGCGGACACGGACGAGTTCGTGCTGGACGGCGATCGGCTGGTGGCTTGCACGGCGGGGATGACCAGCCCGGCCTGCACCACAGGGGCGGCCGGCACCGGCATCAGCTACTACGCTACCCGCGTGGAAAGCTTCGTGCGGGTCAAGCGCATCGTCAGCGGCACCACCACGAGTTGGGAGGTTGCGGCCCGGGACGGCACGGTGTCCACCTATGTCTCGCCGGCCTCGGTGCCGGGCTGGTACACGAACGGGGCAGCGCCTTCCACCGATGCGCAGCTACGCGACGACACGCGCTGGCTGCTGCGCAAGGTGAGGGATACGCATGGCAACGAGGTCGGTTACGACTATGCCTGCGTGGGTGATCCCATCTGCTGGCCGGCCTCGATCAGTTACAACGGCACGCGCATCGCCTTCAACCTGGAGGCGACGAGCGGCGC
>NZ_JBFREW010000063.1:0-2021 GCF_052114505.1 Labrys sp. KB_33_2
TGCAGATTGAGGAGTGCCGCGTCGCGCAGCACGTTCATATAGGCCGTCACTCCGTTAAGGAGCACCGCTTGCTCGGTGTCGCGCAGCGTCTCGCGCTGGCCGAGCACGCCCGACTCGGCAGCGCGCACCGAATTGGCGGTTTGAAAGCCGTTGAACAGATTCTGCGTTACCGTGACCTCTGCGCCGCGCGGAAATCGCGTGGCGTTGGACCGACTCCCCTGCAACGACTTGGTGAAATCCCGTTCGGCGCTGATGCTGGCCGAGGCCGAGATGTTGGGCCTGTAACCGCTGAGCGCCTGCGACACGGTTTCGTCATTGGCCCGGGTGCCGGCACGCTGGGCATTCAAGGTGGGGTTGGCCGAGTAGGCTTGCGCAAGGGCCGATTGCAGCGATTGAGCCTGCGCTCCGCATGTAAAAATGAACAGTGAAGCGCCTACTACAAAGATAGAATGGATTCGCATGGACTTCATGATTTCACCCACTGCTCGCATTCGTCCACACGATGCGACTATGATCGATGTCAAACATCCATAAAGGCGCCGAAAGGCGTGAGAATACGGACGGATCAAGTATAAAGCGAGCTGCCTCTCGATCCATGAGGGCATCGAATGCATTTGCCGAAAATGGCCGTTCCTTGAGGGAGGACATCACATCGCCAGTCTTTTGAGCCGGCAAGGCCCAGACCATATTCCTCCCGTAAGAAATGCAGGTAGAACCCGAATTACGAGCGTCATACCTCAACCTATGTTGCCCTTACATTAAATATAAAATAAATTTTATCCTAGATTCAGAAGTAGCCACTTGCCGTGCAAGCGAGTTGCGTTCTATTGCGAACGCGATACCTCTTCATCATGTTTCGAACATGAACCTTTACAGTGCATTCGCTCATATTTAACTTATACGCAATAGCCTTATTTGAGTTTCCTTTTCTAAGAAGCTCAAGAACCTCGATCTGCCTGGGGGTCAAAAGGGTATTTGAGCGGTTATGCTCTGGTTCCGTGGCTGGCCGACAAACCTCCCGGCACGCAGATGTCAATAATGTGCTGGGAACGTAGGTGCCGCCGGCTTCGACAAGTCTTATTGCTTCAATAATAATGTTCATATCGATGCTCATCGGTATATAGCCATGGGCACCGTTTTCGATCGCCTTGACGACGAGCGAGGACTCTTCAACATCAGAAATTATGACAATCCGGGCATTAGGGACGGCCGTACGGCTTGTGTGTATGTCATGACTAACAGCCAAATCCGTTTGGCGTTGACCCACTGCAAAAAACAGAACAACACCCGGAGCGGCAATGGGGTCAACATTCAGCCAAGCCTGCACGGTTTCATGACTACTAATGAGGAAATTCCGAGAGCTTCCCCGTAGGCAATACGCGAAAGAATCTCGCAGGAATAAATTATCACTCACTAATGTGACATGATGTATACCTAGGGTTAAATTGCGCCCATTTCTACGGCGTTGGCGATAAGTCCGATCATAGTAATGAGTGTCCGGCACTTGATGGATCGGGAGTCGGCGATCTGCGGTCATCACTGGTTTAACCGTCCTCTTGATAATAACATTCGGCGTGATCGTTTGTTGACCTTCCGCCAGGTTATCTGTCCGGCAGCTTTACCCTGATGCTCGACCCTAGTCGTTGGCTGACAGTCCCCGAACTTAGCAATCGGTCCAAAACGGTGTGCGGTCGGCTGCTCTTTAGGGACACGATCCAAGCCATAATTCCGGCGGCAGCGCTTTGACGGTCGGCGCTTCTGCCTACTTTCGAGCGACTCATCATTAATGGGCCGGCATTCATGAGTTCGTGCGTGCGCCGACTGATCGACACCTCTTGCTTGCCTGTACTGATGAGAAAGTACCAATGACCCCTAAGAGCCCAACCCGAAAAGAGTTGAGCGGTTTCAGTCGGTTGTGATTCCGTCAGGTTGCGAGACGTGATGGAGAACACTATGGCCTGGACCGAAACCGCCCGGCGTGATCATGCACGCCGGGGGCTGCGCTATTCAAGCGATTTGAG
>NZ_JBFREW010000064.1:0-2519 GCF_052114505.1 Labrys sp. KB_33_2
CATGGCCTCGCCCTTCGATCGTCCCGAAATGCAGATGGACGTTCTGGCCGGCGTGGTGATCGCCGAATATCCCTGATGGAGTACCTGGAGCCGAGCGCAGCGCTCACGGTTCTCGCTCGATCACGAAATAGGTCGTCGGACCATCTGGCACGCACTCCGATCAGGAAATTCAAGCCCGCAGCAGTGGGCTATACCGCGAGCCTCGCTCCAGCGCCGAACGCTGTGGCTGGGTCATTCCAATTGGCAGCGGCAAGCTCGCGGACCGGAGGGCCGGATTAAGAACTACGAAACTTGCAAGATACGATCACCGCGGCGGATCCGCCTTGCTCGGGCCTAAACACCTAAAGCACCGTACTGACTTGTTTTTCAGGAAATTGAACTCGCTTTGTTTGCCCGTCTTTCGTCATTCTTTTGTCAGCGCTCATGCATGGCACGAGAGCCTGATTCGATCGGCGGCGACAGGACGTAGTCGATGATGCGTCGTCGTTCCGTCAGGATCTCGGGCGAGCAGACCGGTCGACCTGTCGGTGAAAGTGAGTAGCTTGCCGTCTACCACGAAAGCCTTCGTTCCTGCTGGTGGCTTGTCAGGATTGAGAACGATGTCCACTGCCGAGGCCTGATAAAATTGGGCAACGGTCGGCGTAGCGGTGTTCGGCTGTGTGGCGGACTGAGTGCTCCCCTTATAGGAGGAGATGAGTTGCCCAGCGTCGGGAATATCGGGAGTGAATAGCGAGCTAATTCCAGTATAGAGCGAGCAAAGACCGGCAGACACGGGAAATAACAGCGACGAAACACTGTTCCCGAGATTCCGAACAAGGCCCATAGGTGTATTCTGAATACCCGATATTGGATTAGAAAGCACCAGAGGAGCTGCAATATAAGATGCGATCCCAATTGTAGCAGAAGAATTACAATATCTCGGAATATCGACGCTTATTCGGAGCGAATCTATACTGTGTTAGGTGGCGGCAGTCATCCCACTGCAGCGAAATTGAGTAGACATTAGCAGGCAAGCCATCGGCGCCGACGCTCTACTCTCTCATCAGAAGAAACGGAGAAACGAATGAAGGCCAAAATCTGCCAATCATCATTTCTCGCGGCACATAATCTCGGAAATTCTTTCATGAAACTCCCCGAGCAAAAAAGAGAAAATGCTTCCCCACGAAAAATTCGACATCAACGAGCTCGCAGACCATATACAAGCAACCATAAATTAAGGAGGCCCGAGGGAGGAGGGTCTGCAAATATTTTCCACCGGGCCTCCAGCTTCATGATCGGCATACGAAGCAAAAATAAAATACACCATGACATAGCCTCTCGCCAATTCGTCCATAGGGATTATGCTTTCTTCGTAAGGTATCATCAAGTTCCACACCACACCACACCACACCACACTCCACGGAAGGGACCTCTCATTGGTCATCAGCCTCCTTCATTAGGAGCAGTATTTCCAAGGCTGCAAGGCAATCGAATTCGTCTGGATGTACGATGTTAGAGCTAATTCGAGAATCGATTGAACGTCGTTCAGGTTGATGATTCATGTGCCGACTCACAGTTCAGGGCTTTGAGGTTTTGCCACAGTGCTGGGTTGTCGAACCAATATTCAGTGTCGGTTGCACTCCTCGGCTGACGCTGAAGAGTTCGTAGACAATGCGAGTTCTGACCGCGTGTTAGAGCCTGACTCGAAACTCTATGAGGGATAGCAATATCTTGCGATGCGTCTGGTGAGGAGCCTGATGTTGGCGACGAGGACCCAGGCTTGTGCGCTTTGGATGGTTTTCTCGAAGTCCTTCGCGAGCCTGCGGCATCGCCCGAGCCAGGCCGATCTCGCGCAGCCGTCCCTTGAGTTTGGCGCCACCGTATCCGCCGTCGGCGAAGACATGACGCAGCCAGGGCTCACGATGGCGAACGCTGTTCAGAACGACAACGGCGCCGTCGCGGTCCTGGATATCAGCACTGTGAACGACGAGGCCCACAAGAAGGCCGAGAGTATCGGTGAGGATATGCCGCTTGCGGCCCTTGATCTTCTTGCCGGCGTCAAAGCCCCGAACGCCGCCGCTCTCGGTGGTCTTGACGCTTTGGCTGTCGATGACGCCGGCGCTCGGGCTGGCCTCACGCCCTTCCAGTTCACGTGCCTCAGCCACCAGATGCCGGCTGATCGTCTGCAAAAGGCCGCTGTCGCGCCAATCATAAAAGTAGCGCTGCACCGTCGTATAGGGTGGGAAGTCCCTGGGCAGCAGCGACCACGCACAACCGCTCGACGCTAGATACAGGATCGCATTCATGACCTCCCGCAGATCCGTCGTCCGTGGCCGGCCGATCGTCTTGGGCCTGGGCAGGAACGGCGAAATCAGGGCCCATTCCCGATCACTCAAATCGCTTGAATAGCGCAGCCCCCGGCGTGCATGATCACGCCGGGCGGTTTCGGTCCAGGCCATAGTGTTCTCCATCACGTCTCGCAACCTGACGGAATCACAACCGACTGAAACCGCTCAACTCTTTTCGGGTTGGGCTCTTAG
>NZ_JBFREW010000065.1:0-1706 GCF_052114505.1 Labrys sp. KB_33_2
CATCACCATGATCGCCTCCGAATCATTCGACCCACGGCTGATGTGGGATGTCTTGCGCCGTGACACAGGAAAGAAGGGCCATTGACCGACTCCGACGCCTCCAAGAACGGCAGTGACACGGCCACGCCGGATATCGATCCGCCGCGCCGCCGCCGCCTGTCCGCGATCTGGCTCATCCCGATCGTGGCGGCCGCGATTGCGCTCTATCTGGGCTGGGTCACGCTGTCGGAGAAGGGGCCGGTGATCACCATCACCATGCGCACGGCGGAAGGGCTGGAGCCGGGCAAGACCCAGATCCGCTACAAGGCCATCGTCTTCGGCACGGTGAAGAGCGTCGCGCTTGCGCCGGACGGCAGCCACGTTATCGTCACCGCCGACATGACCAAGCAGGCCGAACCGCTGATGCGCGAGGGCACGCTGTTCTGGGTGGTCAGGCCGCGCCTGTCGGCCAGTTCCGGCATTTCGGGCCTGTCGACCATCATTTCCGGCGTCTATATCGAGTTCGATCCCGGCAAGGCCGGCACGACAGCCGACAGCTTCGCCGGCCTTGAGCTGCCTCCCGTCATTCCCACCGACGCGCCCGGAACGGAATTTGCCCTGAAGACCACGCAGATCGGCTCGATCAGCGCGGGGTCGCCGATCTTCCATCGCGGCCTCGAGGTTGGTCAGGTCCTCGGCTACGATTCCTCCAACCTCGCAGACGGCATCACCATCCGCGCCTTCGTCAGGGATCCCTATGACAAGGAAGTGCGCACCAGCACCAATTTCTGGAATGCGTCCGGGGTCTCCCTCACGACGGGTCCCCAGGGCTTCCGGCTCCAGCTCGATTCCATCCAGGCCCTGCTCGCGGGCGGCATCGCCTTCGACACGCCGGCCGACGTGCTTTCGAACGAGCGCGCCGCTCCCAAGACGGCTTTCACCCTCTACCGGGACCAGGCCAGCGCCGACGAAGCCAAATATACCGTCCGTCACAAATATCTGGTCTATTTCGATTCCTCGGTCGGCGGCCTTGCCGCCGGCTCCAACGTGGAATGGCAGGGTCTCAAGATCGGGCAGGTCGTCGATGTCAGCCTGCAATATGATCTTGCCAAGAATACCCCCCGGGCGCCTGTCGTGATCGAACTCGAGCCGGAGCGCATCAAGTTCGTCGGCGCGGACGGCCCGRTCRATCCCGAAACCGTGCTGAAATCGCTGGTCGCCAAGGGCCTGCGCGCCGAGATCAAGACCAGCAATTACCTGACTGGCCAGAGCGTGGTGTCGYTCGMCATCGAYCCCAAGGCYGSRCCKGCGGAACTGGGAACCGGCGCTATCTATCCGGTGATCCCGACCAGTCCGAACCAGTTCGACTCCGCCCTGCGTTCGGTCAACGACATCCTCGAYCGYATYTCRAAACTGCCGCTGGACAAACTGGTGGTCCAGGCCAACGACACCATGAAGTCGTTCCAGGACCTTGCCGCCGGACCGGAGATCAAGGAATCGCTGCGCTCGCTCGCCGGCGCCCTCACCTCGGCGCGGGARCTGATCGACAAGGCCAAGACCGATCTCGCCCCGGCAATGCAGAGGCTGCAGCCGGTGCTCGACACCGCCCAGCAGTCGATGAAACGCATCAATTCCACCCTGGGCTCTTTCGACCAGGGCTATGGCAGCTCGTCCAGCTTCAAGCGCGACCTCACGCGCCTGATGTCGCAGGTCGACGATGCCGTGCG
>NZ_JBFREW010000066.1:0-1480 GCF_052114505.1 Labrys sp. KB_33_2
AAGCGGATCCACTCGGTTGCGAGCAGGCGCGGGAAGACCTTTCGCCGGAGATGCTCAGGCTGCTTTCGGTCCATCCCCATGGTGGGCAGGCCCTGGAAGAAACGTCCTACCGAATGGCCGTTGCACAGCCTGAGCAGGCCTTCGCACTAGTCACTCTGGCTAATCGCTCCAATCCCGAGCAAATGAATGCGATCGCTCGCGGCCTGCTGCGCGCCTTCGACGAACTGGTCGAATCCAGTCCGCAGTGCCGGACAGGATGTATGGACAGGCTCCAAAAGATCATGATGCTGCGTGGCCYCGATCCCAGGTCGCCAATTGCCGCGGTGCGGCGGGACTGCGTTCGGGAAAAGACCGGCATCAAACCCTATTCGCTGACCTGCGGCACGCCCATCAGGGCCGCAATGCAATGCGCCGACCGGACTCTCACCTCCCTSCTGRCSGCGYTGGCGCGCCAGCRATTCGCGACACTCGCCACGGCCTCSGGCAGCCCGAGGGGCTGCTTTGCGCCTGTCTATCAAAGCCCCCACAACGCCGCTGGCTGGACCTCGTCGGTTCCCCCCAACCTGCCGATAAGTCGAAATTGATGGTTGCCAGCCCCGTTCTTTTCCGCGAGCCTGAGGCCATGTTGTTCAGCAACGACGCGTTTGCCARTCCTGGAGCCGGCATCGAAGGGGCGCAGGCCCCGAACGCTCTYTCGTGCCGAACGCAATCATGAGCGGGSCCCTATCCGGCCTGCTCCGGGCCAATGCAGGCGGGCAGCGCTGGTATGTCGCACAGACACGCGCCCGCTCGGAGGAAACCGCGCGCTTCAATCTGGAAGCGCAGGGCTTCGAGGTTTTCCTGCCGCGCACGCAGCGCACCGTCATGCATGCACGCAAGCGCCGGACCGTCCTCCACGCTCTCTTTCCCGGCTATCTGTTCGTACGCCTCGATCTGGAGCGCGAACGCTGGCGCTCGATCAACGGCACCATCGGCGTGGTGCAGGTGGTGATGGGTTCCAGCCTGCCGCTCGCCGTGCCCGATGGCGTGGTCGAAACGATCCTGACTTATGTCGATGCCGACGGCATCGCGCGGCTCGACCGTGATCTTTCGCAGGGCCAAACGGTTCGCGTGAAGCTGGGTCCCTTCACCGAAAGCATCGGCCCCTTGATGCGCCTCGATCCCAATGAACGCGCCCGCGTGCTGTTGGAAATCATGGGCCGGGCCGTGGAAATCAATCTGCCACGGCGAGCGCTGGAGGCGGTTTGAGCTGGCCGGCAGGATGCGGCGATGACGATCCTTAATGCCCGAAGCGCTACTGTGGATCTCGTTGCGAACTGTAACGCTCGGGACTGCGGAGCGAAAGCAAGGAACGGCGCCAGATGTTGAACCGTCTCGACACGAGGTTGCGCGGATTGGACGACAGCGAAACCCAGGGCAGCGGATTCGATGTCCGCGATACCGTCAACTTCGTCTGGCGCCAATGGGCCTTCATCCTTGC
>NZ_JBFREW010000067.1:0-1426 GCF_052114505.1 Labrys sp. KB_33_2
TGGAGTGCACCCCATATCTGAGACAATGGAATTTGGGTAACAGGGCTCCAGGAGCCCATTATGTCGACGCCATTTGGCAGAAGCCCCCGGCAGTATTCGACTGCCTTCAAGCAAGAAGTCCTGCGCCGGTTGGAGAGCGGCGAGGCGGTCAGTGCGGTTGCTCGCGCGTTGGAGTTGCCGCGCAAGATCATCCATGAGTGGCGCGCTGCCTGGCGGCTTCATGGCGTGGAAGGTCTCAACCGCAAGCGCGGGCCCAAGCCGGGATTACGCTTGCGCCGACTGCAAGCCGCCACAGCGCCACCGTTGGACCCCGCTCCACCCGATAGTGGCGCAGCAATTCCTTCTGCCGATGCTCTTGCGAAGGCCGAGGCCAAGATCGTCGAACTTGAGCGCTTGATCGGCCGCCAACAGGTTGCGCTCGATTTTTTTCAACGAGCCTTGCAGGCCATGGGCGAGAAGTCGGGGCAGCCGGCACCCGTGCCCGCCTCTACGCGGTCATCCGACAAATGACCAGCGCAAGCGGCCTGCAAGGCGCCACCATCGACGCATTGTGCCACCTCGGCAGGGTCTCCCGCGCCGGCTATTATCGCTGGCTCGTCGAGGCGGCTCCGGCCCAGACCGACATCGCGCTGCGCCATTGCATTCAGCTTCTGGCGCTTGCCAACAAGCACTATGGCTATCGCCGGATCACGGTCGAACTGCGCCGGCAAGGCTATGTCGTCAACACCAAACGGGTCTTGCGTCTGATGCGCGAGGACAATCTGCTGGTGCTGCGGCGCAAGTCTTTCGTGCCGCAGACCACGGATAGCGGTCACGTCTTCCCGATCGCGCCCAACCTGATACGCGAACTCGTGCCCACCGGCCTCGACCAGATCTGGGTCGCCGATATCACCTATGTGCGCCTGCAGCAGGCCTTCATCTATCTGGCGGTGGTTCTGGATGCCTTCTCGCGCAAGGTGGTCGGTTGGGCATTGGAGGACCACCTACGAGCGGAACTGGCTATCGCCGCTCTCGACATGGCTCTGGCTGCCCGCAAGCCGCGCCCCAATAGCCTGATCCATCATTCCGACCGGGGGATACAATATGCCAGCGTGGACTATGTTCGCCGCCTGCGGACCTTCGCCATACATCCCAGCATGAGCGCTCCCGGCAATCCCTATCACAATGCAAAAGCCGAGAGCTTCATGAAGACCCTCAAGCAAGAGCAGATCAATGCAGCCACCTATACCACCCTGGAGCATGCCAGAAGCGAGATTGGGATCTTCATCGAGGAGATATACAATCGAAAGAGGCTGCATTCCTCCATCGGCTACAGGCCTCCCGATGAGTTCGAGCAAACCTTGACCCGCTCATCCGATCTCGTAAAAATCCATCCACAAAACCCTGTCACTCAAATTTGAGTGTCTCACTTCAGGGGTGCACTCCA
>NZ_JBFREW010000068.1:0-1301 GCF_052114505.1 Labrys sp. KB_33_2
GCGCGAATGGCCGTTCTCAACAAAGCTGACAATCCGATCGCGAAGATCCTGAGAATAGCTCCTGCCCATGATCCACCTCCAATAACGGTGAATCACAAATTGCCCTCCAAGGGAATCGCCGATTCCAGTTTCAGATCCGACGCTCTAGCTCCCGGAATTCCAGCTAGGGCGCTTGCGAGGGCCTCTGGGGTGCCTGGATAACTATACCCCTGTCGTCCATCGTCGTTTGGTTTGGCGCCAGCAAATACGGAATCCAAATCAGGATTTCCTGTTGTCGGTCCTGCGTTGAGAACCGATAAATCCTTGGAAGGAGTTGGCGTGTATCCTTCGTTGTTTGGAAGTGAGGGAGCCGGTGTGTAACCTTCTGTCGTCACGGCAGGCGGTGCCGGAGTGTAGCCAGGATTTTCCGGCGTAGTTGGTGCAGACGAAAAACCAGGGAGCTCGGGTTGAGGATCTGGTGATGCCATGCATTGGTCATTGGCCAGCATTCGCGAAAATGCGCTCCACGCCCTCTCGGTGAGGCTAGTGTTGCTTATTGGTGTTGACGCGTAGCTTTCAAGACCATCACCGTAGCCCGACGACTGATGCCCGCTCGGATCTGAGACATTGATGGGATTGTTATCGGCATAGGCGTATCGGTTGGTACCGACGCCTTCCTGTGTGGGGTCCCACCAGTCTGGGGAGACGAAGCGTGCAATGTGGGGATCGTAGTAGCGGGCGTTGAGGTAGAGCAGGCCCGTCTCGTCCTGCCGCTCCCCGATATAGCCGTGATCCTCCTTGGTCGCCGTCGAGGTCGTCACCGGCTTGGCCAGGCCGAAGGGCTGGTAGCGCGTGGCGATGCTCGTCGTGCCAGCCTGGTCCGCCACCTCCCAGCTCGTGGTGGTGCCGCCGCTGACGATGCGCTTGACCCGCACGAAGCTTTCCACGCGGGTGGCGTAGTAGCTCACCCCTGCCGCGGCCGCACCGGTGGTGCAGGCCGGGCTGGTCATCCCCGCCGTGCAAGCCACCAGCCGGTCGCCATCCAGCACGAACTCGTCCGTATCCGCATAGCGCGGCGCCCCGCCCACCGCCGACGAACGGGTGATGTCCGACAGGCCCGACAGCGAAAAGCCCACGCCGGCAAGCCCGGCCCAATAGCCTCCAGCCCGCGCTCCGGCATTGGAATCATAGCGCAGCGACACTTTGGGCTCGAGGCCATGATAAACAGGCACCGCGATCGACACGGACTGCGTGAAGGAGCCGTTGAAGCTGGCAGGCTCCGCCTTCGTCGCCAGTGCGCTCGCACTGGCGACCGCCTTCAA
>NZ_JBFREW010000069.1:0-1245 GCF_052114505.1 Labrys sp. KB_33_2
CATCACCATGATCGCCTCCGAATCATTCGACCCRCGGCTGATGTGGGATGTCTTGCGCCGCGACACAGGAAAGAAGGGCCATTGACCGACTCCGACRCCTCCAAGAACGGCAGTGACACGGCCACGCCGGATATCGATCCGCCGCGCCGTCGCCGCCTGTCCGCGATCTGGCTCATCCCGATCGTGGCRGCCGGGATCGCGCTCTATCTGGGCTGGGTCACGCTGTCGGAGAAGGGGCCGGTGATCACCATCACCATGCGCACGGCGGAAGGGCTKGAGCCGGGCAAGACSCAGATCCGCTACAAGGCCATCGTCTTCGGCACGGTGAAGAGCGTCGCGCTTGCGCCGGACGGCAGCCACGTCATCGTCGCCGCCGACATGACCAAGCAGGCYGAACCGCTGATGCGCGAGGGCACGCTGTTCTGGGTCGTCAGGCCGCGCCTGTCGGCCAGTTCCGGTATTTCCGGCCTGTCGACCATCATTTCCGGCGTCTATATCGAGTTCGATCCCGGCAAGGTCGGTACGAGGGCCCACCGCTTTGGCGGCCTGGAAGTGCCGCCCGTGATCCCGACCGACTCCCCCGGTACGGAATTTGCCCTGAAGACCACGCAGATCGGTTCGATCAGCGCGGGATCGTCGATCTTCCATCGCGGCCTCGAAGTCGGCCAGGTCCTCGGCTACGACTCCTCTAATCTCACCGACGGCATCACCATCCGTGCCTTCATACGCGACCCCTATGACAAGGAAGTGCGCACCAGCACCAATTTCTGGAACGCCTCCGGGGTCTCGCTCACCACGGGTCCCCAGGGCTTCCGGCTTCAGCTCGATTCCATCCAGGCCCTGCTCGCGGGCGGCATCGCCTTCGACACGCCGGCCGACGTGCTTTCGAACGAGCGTGCCGCTCCCAAGACGGCTTTCACCCTCTACCGGGACCAGGCCAGCGCCGACGAGGCCAAATATACCATTCGCCTGCGCTATCTGGTCTATTTCGATTCCTCCGTGGGCGGCCTTGCCGCCGGCTCCAACGTGGAGTGGCACGGCCTCAAGATCGGGGAGGTCATCGATGTCAGCCTACAATACAACATCGGCAAGAACGCGCCGCGTGCGCCCGTCCTGATCGAAATCGAGCCGCAGCGCATCCAGATCGTCGGCGCGGACGGCCCGATCAATCCCGAAACCGTGCTGAAATCGCTGGTCGCCAAGGGCCTGCGCGCCGAGATCAAGACCAGCAATTACCTGACTGGC
>NZ_JBFREW010000070.1:0-1193 GCF_052114505.1 Labrys sp. KB_33_2
TCTTATTCGATGATTGCGGCGACGACGCCGGCGCCGACGGTACGACCGCCTTCACGGATGGCGAAGCGCAGCTTCTCTTCCATGGCGATCGGCACGATCAGGTTCACTTCCATGGCGATGTTGTCGCCAGGCATCACCATCTCCGTACCCTCAGGCAGCGTCACCACGCCCGTCACGTCCGTCGTGCGGAAGTAGAACTGCGGACGGTAGTTGCCGAAGAACGGCGTATGACGACCGCCCTCTTCCTTGGTCAGGATGTAGGCTTCGGCCTTGAATTTGGTGTGCGGCTTCACCGAACCGGGCTTGCACAGCACCTGGCCGCGCTCCACGTCCTCACGCTTGGTGCCGCGCAGCAGCGCGCCGATGTTGTCGCCAGCCTGGCCCTGGTCCAGAAGCTTGCGGAACATCTCGACGCCCGTCACCGTCGTCTTCTGCGTGGCGCGGATGCCGACGATCTCGACTTCCTCGCCAACCTTGACGATGCCGCGCTCGACACGGCCGGTCACGACCGTGCCACGGCCCGAGATCGAGAACACGTCTTCAACCGGCATCAGGAAGGGCTGGTCGATCGGACGCTCGGGCTGCGGGATGTAGTCGTCAACCGTCTGCATCAGCTTCAGCACCGCGTCATGACCAATCGCCGGGTTGACGTTGTCCAGAGCAGCCTTCGCAGAGCCCATCGTGATCGGAATGTCGTCGCCGGGGAACTCGTACTTCGACAAAAGCTCGCGAACTTCCATCTCAACCAGCTCGAGCAGCTCCGGATCGTCGACAAGGTCGACCTTGTTCAGAAACACGACCAGCGCCGGAACGCCGACCTGGCGGGCCAGCAGAATGTGCTCGCGCGTCTGAGGCATCGGGCCATCCGCTGCCGAAACAACCAGGATCGCGCCGTCCATCTGCGCCGCGCCCGTGATCATGTTCTTCACATAGTCGGCATGCCCGGGGCAGTCGACATGGGCGTAGTGACGGTTCTTCGTCTCATACTCCACATGCGCCGTCGAGATCGTGATGCCACGAGCCTTCTCTTCCGGTGCCTTGTCGATCTGGTCATACGCCGTGAACGTCGCACCGCCCGTCTCGGCAAGCACCTTCGTGATCGCCGCTGTCAGCGACGTCTTGCCATGGTCAACGTGACCAATCGTGCCGATGTTGCAGTGCGGCTTGTTGCGTTCAAATTTCTCTTTGGCCAT
>NZ_JBFREW010000071.1:0-1100 GCF_052114505.1 Labrys sp. KB_33_2
CAGAACGGGGACACGCGGCAGAAGACGCAACCGATCACCGATCCGGTGTGCCAGACGCTGACGGGGATGATCGACCTGAACGGCCAGACCACGAGCTATGGCTATGACGGGTTGTGCCGGATCACCTCGGTGACCCAGCCTTTGGGGGCGTTCAAGACCTTTATCTATCGCAATATTGGCAATGCTCAGGCCCAGCATGTGGAGATCCACACCCCGGGAGCGGCGGAACAGGGTGACATCTGGTCTCTGCTCATGTTCGACGGCTATGGCCGTGAGGTGATGACTGGCGCGCGTACGGCCGATCCGGCCCATGCCAGCGTGACGCATACGGGTTATGACGCCCGTGGCAACAAGTTCGCGACCTCACTGCCCTACTTCTACCAGTCGAGCGAGCAGCCTCGGTTCACCATCACCAGCTTCGACAGCCGGGACCGTCCGATCAAGGTGACGAACCCGGACAACAGCTTCAAGACGCTGGCCTATGAGGTTGCCGATCCTGCGAGCGTTACGGGCGCCTTCCTGCAGACGACGACGACGGACGAGCTGAACCGCAAGACGGTTGCGGTGAGCGACGCCTATGGGCGGACGGTGCGCCAGACGGCCTACAAGCAGGGCCGGGCGCTCCACCGCACGCTGGGCTATGACGGGCTGGGCCGGCTGACGAGCCTGTCGGATCCGGCGGGCAACAGCTGGACCAATGTGTTCGACACGCTGGGCCGGCGCACCTCGGTGAAGGATCCGGACCTGGGGACATGGACCTATGTCTATGACGATGGCGGCAACCTCCTGACGCTGACGGACGCCAAGGGCCAGAAGACGGGCTACAACTATGACCGGCTGAACCGGGTGACCGGGCAGGTGATGCGATCGGACCTGCCCAATGGCGATCCGCAGCGCGACAATATCGGCTTCCTCTATGACGAGGCGCGCTCGGGCGCCTTCAATGTCGGCAAGCAGACCACGGCGGCCAACAAGCATGCCTGGCTGACGGCCAATTACGATGCGCTGGGCAATGAGGTGGTCAAGACCCTGCTGACGACGGAGGGGACGACCTACACCACGACGACGGCCTATGACGCGGGCAAGCGCATTTTGTGGCG
>NZ_JBFREW010000072.1:0-1099 GCF_052114505.1 Labrys sp. KB_33_2
CGGCGCGGCGGATCGATATCCGGCGTGGCCGTGTCACTGCCGTTCTTGGAGGYGTCGGAGTCGGTCAATGGCCCTTCTTTCCTGTGTCRCGGCGCAAGACATCCCACATCAGCCGYGGGTCGAATGATTCGGAGGCGATCATGGTGATGATCACCACGCTGGCAAAGGCGATCGCCCCGATGCCGGGCTCGATGGTGGCGATCTCGCCCAGYTGCACCAGGGCGACCAGGATCGAGATCATGAAGATGTCGATCATCGACCAGCGTCCCACGAACTCGATGMTCCGGTAGAGCACYGTCCTGTCCTGCAGACGCCAGGTCGAGCCGCGCTGGGTGGTGATCAGCAGCATCGTCAGGCCCGCCAATTTGAGCACGGGAACCAGGATCGAGGCGAAGAAGACCAGGGCGGCCAGYGGCCACAAACCGGCATCGGCCAGGGCGATGACACCGCTGATGATGGTATCGGGCTCGCCATGCCCGAGCGAGATCACCGTCATGATCGGGAAGAGATTGGCCGGTATGTAGAGGATGGCGGCGGTGATCAGCAGGGCCCAGGTTCTGGTGAGGCTGTTGGGCTTGCGTTGATGCAGGGGCGCCGAACAGCGYGGACAGGCCGCGTCATGGCCKGAAGCGGGCAGGTTCGACACGAGCCAGCAGGATTCGCACAGGGCGGTCGGGCGRCTCGGATCCACCCGGGGAGGATGGGGAGCCACGCCCTTGCGCGCAAAGCTGCGCCAGATGGTTTCGTCGTCCAGGAGGGAGCCGGTCGCSACCGTCACCAGCATCAGCGCCACCACGGCGAACACGGCGGGGCCGAGATCGACSTGTGCGAGATCGATCAGCTTCACATAGGCGACGAGAAGGCCGAGCATATAGACTTCGATCATCGCCCAGCGGCCGACGAAACYGGCGCCGCGATGRACGAGYGGCAGCCAGCGCGGCGGGCGYCGCATCCTCAGCCCGGTCAGSACCGTGAGGCGGGCGAGAATCTGCAGGCCCGGCGCCACCAGCATGGTGAAGGCGACGACGATTCCCAGTTCCCACAATCCCTGGTCGTAGAGCGCCTTGATGCCGGTGACGAGGCTGGCCACCTGCGCGCG
>NZ_JBFREW010000073.1:0-1050 GCF_052114505.1 Labrys sp. KB_33_2
TTAGCGCCCATCCGGAATATCGGTGCCGATCCACTTGTCACGCACCTGATCGTAATGCGTGGTGGGGTTGTAACGAGCAACCTTGAGGCCGAGCGCCGTGGCGTTGAGCTTTCCGACGGTCGACAGCACGGTATAGGCAGCCACGATCTGGTCGCGCTGGGCCTGGATCAGGCTGGCCCGCGCCTGCAAGAGCAATTGTTGCTGCTGCAGGACGTCGAAGGTGGTGCGCTGACCGACCTTGGCTTCCTCGCGCACGCCGGCGAGCGCAACGCCCTGGGCGTTGACGGCTGCCTGGAAGGCCTGGATCTCGCCGCGGGCACCGTCCAGGGAGCCCCAGGCCTGGATGACGTTGGAGCGCACGAGCTCGCGRTTGACGTCAACCTGGATGCGCGCCTGCCCGAGCARTTCCTTGGCCTGGCGGATCTTGGAATAATCGCCGCCTCCCGAATAGATCGGCACGGAGAGGAAGGCACCGATCGAGGCCGAGGTGCCCATCTTCGCGCCGGATGGTTCGTAATTGTGCGAGAACGAACCCTGGGCATTCAGRGTGGGATAGAGCGCGCCCTCGGCGACCTTCACCTGCATAGCGGCCTGGTCGACCGCGTGAAGCGCGGCCGTGATACCGGGATGGTTGGAAAGTCCGGCCTGGATCGCGGCGTTCTGGTTCCTCGGCAGCAGGCGCGGCACCTTGACCGGCTGCAACTTCTTGGGCTGGGAGCCGATGATCTGCCGGTAGATGGCGACCGACGATTTGAGCTGCGCATCGGCGGCTATCCGCTGGGACTGAGCATTCGCAAGGCCGGAATTGGCCTGCTCGACGTCRGTGCGCGTCACTTCGCCGACATTGAAGCGGTCCTTGGTCTGCTTGAGCTGCTCCTCGAGCACCTCGACATTGTTCTTCTGCAGATTGAGSAGTGCCGCGTCGCGCAGCACGTTCATATAGGCCGTCACTCCGTTAAGGAGCACCGCTTGCTCGGTGTCGCGCAGCGTCTCGCGCTGGCCGAGCACGCCCGACTCGGCAGCGCGCACCGAATTGGCGGTTTGAAAGCC
>NZ_JBFREW010000074.1:0-1047 GCF_052114505.1 Labrys sp. KB_33_2
TAGAGCGTCGGATCTGAAACTGGAATCGGCGATTCCCTTGGAGGGCAATTTGTGATTCACCGTTATTGGAGGTGGATCATGGGCAGGAGCTATTCTCAGGATCTTCGCGATCGGATTGTCAGCTTTGTTGAGAACGGCCATTCGCGCCGAGCTGCGGCTCGTCATTTTGAAGTGAGCGAGAGCTTCGCTGTGAAGCTGCTGCAGCGTGTGGTTGCCTATGGATCAGGGGCACCCGCGCGTCAGGGGCGTCCTCCTGGTGGAGGTAAACTGGCTGGAGTTGCCGGTTTCCTGATCGGTGTTGTGGAAGCAAGGCCCGACATCACCATGCCGGAACTGGCCGCACGGCTCGGAGAAGTCCACAATTTGCGGGCTGCTCCTGCTGTGCTGTCGCGCTTTTTGTGCCGAAACGGCTTCACATATAAAAAAAGCGCTGATGGCGTCGGAACGCGCACGCGCACACATCCAGGCCGAACGTCATCTGTGGATTAACTATCGCCAGCCGCGCATGCGGCTGGAACCGCATCGGCTGGTGTTCGTGGACGAGACGAGCGTGAACACCAAAATGGTGCGGTTACGCGGCCGCTGCCCGCGCGGCGAACGGCTCCATGCCCAAGCACCGTTCGGCCATTGGCAAACCCAGACCTTCATCGCGGGCTTGCGCTGTCATGGGCTGACCGCACCCTGGGTGGTCGACAAGGCGATGGACCGGCAAGCCTTCGACGTCTGGATTGAAACCCAACTGGCGCCCACACTCTCCAGGGGCGATGTCGTCATTCTCGACAATCTCGCCGTCCACAAAAGCACCAATGCCGCACAATGCCTGAAGCAGGCCGGCGCCTGGTTCCTCTTCCTGCCGCCCTACTCCCCCGACCTCAATCCCATCGAGATGGCCTTTGCCAAACTCAAAGCCCATCTGAGGGCGGCTGCCGCTCGAACTTTCGAACAACTCTGGAACGCAATCGGCGATATCTGCGATCTCTTCAGCCCAAAAGAATGCTGGAACTATCTTAACGCCGCTGGATATGCGTACGATTAAATGTCCGATGC
>NZ_JBFREW010000075.1:0-1022 GCF_052114505.1 Labrys sp. KB_33_2
TGTTTGATCCCGTGTTTTGATGGTGCAATCTTTTCCACCGGATGGAAGGAGGCACTATGGGCCAGGTTCTTCATGGCAGCGCCACGACGACAGAGGCAATCCGTCGAGCGATACAACATAGTGAAGAGAGCCTGAGAGCTCTGGCGAAACGCTATGGGATCAACCAGAAGACCGTCGCGAAGTGGAAGAAGCGGAGTTCGGTCGCTGATCTGCCGACCGGTCCGAAGGAGCCGCACTCGTCAGTGTTGTCCCTTGAGGAGGAGGCGATCATCGTTGCCTTCCGACGGCATACGTTGCTGCCCCTGGACGACTGCCTCTACACGCTGCAGCCGACCATTCCGCATCTGACCCGCTCGTCCCTCCATCGCTGTCTGCAGCGTCATGGGATCGGTCGGTTGCCCGACATCAAAGGCGACAAGGAGCCGAAGAAGAGGTTCAAGAGCTACCCGATCGGCTATTTCCATATCGACATCGCCGAGGTGCAGACCGCCGAGGGTAAGCTTCATCTCTTTGTCGCCATTGATCGCACAAGCAAATTCGCCTTCGTGCAACTGGTCGAGAAGGCGAACCGTGTCACTGCCTCAGCCTTTCTTGTCGCCCTGATCGCTGCGGTTCCGTACAGGATCCACACCGTCCTGACCGACAACGGCATCCAGTTCCGTTTCCCACCGCGATACGCCGATGGCCCGACCGCCCGCTACATCACCCACATGTTCGCGATGCGCTGTCGGGAGAATGGCATCGAGCACCGCTTCACCAAGATCAACCATCCGTGGACCAACGGGCAGGTCGAGCGAATGAACCGCACAATCAAGGAGGCCACCGTCAAACGCTACCACTACGACAATCACGACCAGCTCAAACGCCACCTCGACAACTTCGTCAATGCCTACAATTTTGGCCGGCGCCTGAAGACACTGAAGGGGCTCACAGCCTACGAGTTCATCTGCAAACGATGGACAATCGAACCGGAAAACTTCACCCTCAATCCAATCCACCAAATGCCGGGACTAAACACCTAG
>NZ_JBFREW010000076.1:0-954 GCF_052114505.1 Labrys sp. KB_33_2
CAGATCCGCTACAAGGCCATCGTCTTCGGCACGGTGAAGAGCGTCGCGCTTGCGCCGGACGGCAGCCACGTCATCGTCGCCGCCGACATGACCAAGCAGGCTGAACCGCTGATGCGCGAGGGCACGCTGTTCTGGGTCGTCAGGCCGCGCCTGTCGGCCAGTTCCGGTATTTCCGGCCTGTCGACCATCATCTCCGGCGTCTATATCGAGTTCGATCCCGGCAAGGCCGGCACGACAGCCGACAGCTTCGCCGGCCTCGAGCTGCCTCCCGTCATTCCCACCGACGCGCCCGGAACGGAATTTGCCCTGAAGACCACGCAGATCGGTTCGATCAGCGCGGGGTCGCCGATCTTCCATCGCGGCCTCGAAGTCGGCCAGGTCCTCGGCTACGATTCCTCCAACCTCGCCGACGGCATCACCATCCGCGCCTTCGTCAGGGATCCCTATGACAAGGAAGTGCGCACCAGTACCAATTTCTGGAATGCCTCCGGGGTCTCCCTCACCACGGGCCCCCAGGGCTTTCGGCTCCAGCTCGATTCCATCCAGGCCCTGCTCGCGGGCGGCATCGCCTTCGATACGCCGGCCGACGTGCTTTCGAACGAGCGCGCCGCTCCCAAGACGGCTTTCACCCTCTACCGGGACCAGGCCAGTGCCGACGAAGCCAAATATACCGTTCGCCTGCGCTATCTGGTCTATTTCGATTCCTCCGTGGGCGGCCTTGCCGCCGGTTCCAACGTGGAGTGGCATGGCCTCAAGATCGGGCAAGTGGTCAGTATCAACCTGCAATATGACGTCACCAAAAACACGCCGCGTGCGCCCGTCCTGATCGAAATCGAGCCGCAGCGCATCCAGATCGTCGGCGCGGACGGCCCGATCAATCCCGAAACCGTGCTGAAATCGCTGGTCGCCAAGGGCCTGCGCGCCGAGATCAAGACCAGCAATTACCTGACTGGC
>NZ_JBFREW010000077.1:0-926 GCF_052114505.1 Labrys sp. KB_33_2
GTAGCCGGCGGAACCACCTACAGGGCAAGTACGTCCACCATCGACATTCAGCATGTSGGTGAAAGCGGATTCAAGAAATACCCGATTTCGTCGAAYATTCCCGTTCTGCCGGGCGATCTCATCCGCGTTCCCATGCGCTACTTCTAGAGTAAAACGCTTTAGTAACAGCCAGGAGTACCCATGCTGCGTAAAACGTCACTGGTTTTCCTGGCATCGGTGACGACGCTCATTCCGGGCTTCGGCCTGCGACCTGCATTGGCGCTCGACGCCACGCCCAGCCAGACCACGATCGAGACACTGGGTATCACCGCCAGCCCCAGCTTTGTCGAGGGACTGCCCTTTGGCGGCTGGCTGGTTTATCCATCCCTGTTCCTCGGCACGGTATACAACGACAATATCGACGGTCAGGCACGGCACCGCCAGTCATCCCTGGGGTTGCAGATYCAGCCACGCCTGGACGCGGCCTGGGAAGACGGAATTCATCGCCTCGCCGTCTATGCCAATGGTGATTTCCARCTCTACCCGTCGCATCAGGATAGCAGTCGCATCACTGCCAAGGTCGGAGGGGCGTGGACCTATTCGCCCTTGCCGGATCTGACCATCCGGCTGCACGGCGATTTCACCCGCGCCAACGGCATGTTCGTCCCGGGTTTCTGGTCATCGCCCTATCAGACCTGGCAACGGCCGGGCGCCGTGCTCACCGATTCCTCGATTTTCACCAACACCTATGAGGCCGGCSYCTCGATCGAAAAGAAGGTGACCGATCAGACCTCCTTGCGCCTGTCCGGCGGCGTCATCTACGCCAGCTTCGATCGCCCCGATGACAGGGCCGAGGCAAAGAGCGGCTTCCCCATGCCGTTCAATGGAACGGACTATTATGTGGCGCTTCGCGCCACCACCATGCTGACCCCGCAGATCTATGCCTT
>NZ_JBFREW010000078.1:0-871 GCF_052114505.1 Labrys sp. KB_33_2
GGATCTTGGTCAGCAGATCCAGATGCGACTTCTTTTCGGCCGTGTCGGCGCGCGCCGATACCAGCCGGCCGTTCAATTGGGTGAGCTGCTCCTGATTGAGCGTCGCACCGGGGACGGCTTGCGCGAGATTGTTGTCGGCCCGAAACCTCGCCACCGCTTCCTCTGAGAGGCGCAATTGCTGGCGTAGCTCCACCAGCCGATCGTTCAGCCAGTTCGAGGCGCGCTTGGCCGCTTCGAAGCGGGCGTCGAGCTTGTCGACGACATAGGCATCGGCAATCGCATTGGCCAGTTTCATGGCCTTGGCCGGGCTGTCGGAGGTGTAGGAGACGTTGATCACATAGGCCTGGCCGGCTCGCGAAATCAACACTGCATTCTTGAGACCTTCCACTGCGGCGACCATGTCCGGCGACATGTCGTCGTCTGACCCGCCTGCAGGAGCCGGTGCTGCCGTTGGGGAGGAACCGGCATTGTCCTGGGACGGCCGGGCGGGAGTGCCGCCGCCGAGCAGGCCTTCCTTGAGCACCACGCGCTTGAGCAGGACGGTGGAGCGCATTACGGCGATCTCGCTCTCGACCACGGACAGATCGAGAGCGGTGTCGGTGTAGATGGAGTCCGGACCAGCGGCCTTTTCCTTGCGGGGGTCCAGCAGCAATTGGGTGGTGGCGGTGTAGAGGGGTGTTTGCCTGGCGACATAGATCGCCCCCAACAGTGCAGCCAGGATAGTCCAGGCAAGGATGAAGGCCCATTGGCGCCAGACGAAGTTGACGGTATCGCGGACATCGAATCCGCTGCCCTGGGTTTCGCTGTCGTCCAATCCGCGCAACCTCGTGTCGAGACGGTTCAACATCTGGCGCCGTTCCTTG
Source organism: Labrys sp. KB_33_2 (assembly GCF_052114505.1). Taxonomy (NCBI): domain Bacteria; kingdom Pseudomonadati; phylum Pseudomonadota; class Alphaproteobacteria; order Hyphomicrobiales; family Xanthobacteraceae; genus Labrys; species Labrys sp. KB_33_2. Next base: position 864 of record NZ_JBFREW010000078.1, read on the forward strand.
CTTTCGCT
>NZ_JBFREW010000079.1:0-695 GCF_052114505.1 Labrys sp. KB_33_2
CCCTCAGGCAATGGCCCTCAGGCAATGGCAGCGTCTCTCAGGCCATGCAATCGGCGTCAGGCCGGACATTCCAGTCTCGCATTCAGGCCGACTACGCGCTGTCACAACTGTGGTCGGCCTATGTCCAGGCCGGCTATGGCCAAACACGATACAATGCAATATCCAATCTCACTCAAACTCAGGTCTGGTCGGCTGGCGCAGGATTTCGTTACGACCTATGGCGCAATATGGCCCTTACGCTCGAATACCAGTTCAATCATTCCAATTCGAAATACAGGCAAGCGGCCCTTTTCAATTCAACGAGCTCGTTCAACCAGAATGTCGTCTCGGTCGGATTGACCTACCATTACTAGAGATCAGCGCGTTCAAATGGGAACGCGCTATGCTGCAGCTCTTTGTTTGGACGCATCCTTGCGATTCTTGCCGATGCCGGCAAATCGCAAAACGCCTTAGGGAGCCATCAACCATGCTGGCGAGGCTCACGCTGCCAATTCTTGCCTGCTTGTGGCACGTCGCTGCTGCACAGGCCCAGTCCACCAATGCTCCGACCTGCGTCTCGCAAGCGGATCCACTCGGTTGCGAGCAGGCGCGGGAAGACCTTTCGCCGGAGATGCTCAGGCTGCTTTCGGTCCATCCCCATGGTGGGCAGGCCCTGGAAGAAACGTCCTATCGAACGGCCATTGCACAGCCTGAGC
>NZ_JBFREW010000080.1:0-624 GCF_052114505.1 Labrys sp. KB_33_2
GTGTAAAGGCACAAGGGAGCTTGACTGCGAGACMKACAMGTCGAGCAGGKACGAAAGTMGGKCTTAGTGATCCGGTGGTTCTGTATGGAAGGGCCATCGCTCAACGGATAAAAGSTACTCCGGGGATAACAGGCTKATMYCSCCCAAGAGTTCATATCGACGGCGGTGTTTGGCACCTCGATGTCGGCTCATCRCATCCTGGGGCTGWAGYMGGTCCCAAGGGTTGGGCTGTTCGCCCATTAAAGCGGYACGCGAGCTGGGTTYAGAACGTCGTGAGACAGTTCGGTCCCTATCCGYCGYGSGCGYAGGAAAYTTGAGAGGAGCTGTCCTTAGTACGAGAGGACCGGGATGGACACACCGCTGGTGTACCAGTTGTCTTGCCAAAGGCATCGCTGGGTAGCTATGTGTGGACGGGATAAGTGCTGAAAGCATCTAAGCATGAAGCCCCCCTCAAGATGAGATTTCCCATAGCGCAAGCTAGTAAGATCCCTGAAAGATGATCAGGTTGATAGGTCAGAGGTGGAAGCGTGGCGACATGTGTAGCTGACTGATACTAATCGATCGAGGACTTAACCAAACTTTTAAAAGCGTAAGCTTTACTCAGCGAACTGTTATCTAGTTTTG
>NZ_JBFREW010000081.1:0-598 GCF_052114505.1 Labrys sp. KB_33_2
GCCGGCCGCTTCCTTGCCCGACACGGTCTGGCTGGTGGTCACCAGCGAGCCGGCGGGCAGGCGCCGGCGCAAATTCTCGGCGAGCACGCGCTGCACCATGGAGCCCATCGGCTCGCCCCAGCGTTCGAACTCGGAGACGCCGAGCTGGACGTCGCCGGAGCGGCGCACCAACTGGGGCCGATCGAGATATTTGGCGACATCCACTGTTTCGATCGACACCGAGACGGGCCGGCCCGCCACCCGTTGTCCGCCCTGGGAGGCCAGGGTGTAGATCTTGGCCTCGGGCGATGCGCAGGCCGCAAGCAGGCAGAGAGCCAGGCCCAGGCCCGTGAGGGCCGCGAGGCGTCCAGAACGACGGAAGGAGGAGAACGGCATCAGTTGCTTCCTCTGGTCTTGCCCCGGATCAGGGATTCGGGGTGCTGCTGCATATAGTCGGTGAGCACGCGAATGGAGCGCACGGCATCGTCGACCTGCGACATCAGGCGCGTGAGGTCGCGCTTGAAGCTGGACGAGCTGCCATAGCCCTGGTCGAAAGAGCCCAGGGTGGAATTGATGCGTTTCATCGACTGCTGGGCGGTGTCGAGCACCGGCTGCAGCC
>NZ_JBFREW010000082.1:0-582 GCF_052114505.1 Labrys sp. KB_33_2
GGGAGTTCAACCCGCCTTTGGTGCGCCCGATACGGCGGGGAACAGCCCCTTTTTGAGCAGGCTCGCCGCCGTGCGATGGGCTTTCAGGTGCGTCGCGTCGATCATGATCCGCTCGGGCTTCGGCCCTTCGCCGGCGAGCCCTGCGAAGATCCGGTCGAAGACGCCGAGCCGGCTCCAGCGGATGAARCGGTTGTAGAGYGTCTTGTGCGGCCCATAATCCCTGGGAGCATCCTTCCACTGCAGGCCGTTGCGGATGACGTAAACGATCCCGCTCACCACCCGCCGGTCGTCCACACGCGCCACCCCATGCGATAGCGGAAAATGCGGCGAGATCCGCGCCATCTGGCGCTCGCTCAGCAGAAACAAATCACCCATCACGATCTCCTCAACAGAGATCGTGAATCACATCTCAACCCAAATTAATAGGTTCTGAACCTAGCATTACAGTTGCGTTTTTAATTTGATGTGAGCTTGTCGCGCGACGGCTTGATGGGCTCGTCGCCAGAGCGACCAGGCAATGATCTGGGCCGGCTCTAAGCGGCGTTGGGCGAGCTTGACGGCGATGCGCCGGATCTCCTGGAC
>NZ_JBFREW010000083.1:0-572 GCF_052114505.1 Labrys sp. KB_33_2
CGCCTGCGCCTGTCCGGCGGCGTCATCTACGCCAGCTTCGATCGCCCCGATGACAGGGCCGAGGCAAAGAGCGGCTTCCCCATGCCGTTCAATGGAACGGACTATTATGTGGCGCTTCGCGCCACCACCATGCTGACCCCGCAGATCTATGCCTTTATCGAAGGAGGCGCCGATTTCCATCGATATGACAAGAACGTCAAGGGCGACTCCGTCTACCACGTGACGGCCGGTCTCGGTTCAGAGCTGATCCGGCTCGTGCGCGGCGAAGTCTATGTCGGTTATCAGACCCGCAGCGGATCGCGCCGCATCTCAGGCTCGTCGAACCAGCCTGCGTTCGGCGGACGGATCACATATTACCCGACGCAATACATCACCATTGCCGCCTCCGCCGATCAGTCGCTCTCCTTTTCGCAAACCCCCGTTCTGCTCCCCTCAGGCAATGGCAGCGTCTCTCAGGCCATGCAATCGGCGTCAGGCCGGACATTCCAGTCTCGCATTCAGGCCGACTACGCGCTGTCACAACTGTGGTCGGCCTATGTCCAGGCCGGCTATGGCCAAACACGATACAATGC
>NZ_JBFREW010000084.1:0-572 GCF_052114505.1 Labrys sp. KB_33_2
GATATTGCATTGTATCGTGTTTGGCCATAGCCGGCCTGGACATAGGCCGACCACAGTTGTGACAGCGCGTAGTCGGCCTGAATGCGAGACTGGAATGTCCGGCCTGACGCCGATTGCATGGCCTGAGAGACGCTGCCATTGCCTGAGGGAAGCAGAACGGGGGTTTGCGAAAAGGAGAGCGACTGATCGGCAGAGGCGGCAATAGTGATGTATTGCGTGGGGTAATATGTGATCCTTCCGCCGAATGCAGGCTGGTTCGACGAGCCTGAGATGCGGCGCGATCCGCTGCGGGTCTGATAACCGACATAGACTTCGCCGCGCACGAGCCGGATCAGCTCCGAGCCGAGGCCTGTGGTCATGTGGTAGACGGAGTCGCCCTTGACGTTCTTGTCATATCGATGGAAATCGGCGCCACCTTCGATGAAGGCATAGATCTGCGGGGTCAGCATGGTGGTGGCGCGAAGCGCCACATAATAGTCCGTTCCATTGAACGGCATGGGGAAGCCGCTCTTTGCCTCGGCCCTGTCATCGGGGCGATCGAAGCTGGCGTAGATGACGCCGCCGGACAGGCG
>NZ_JBFREW010000085.1:0-570 GCF_052114505.1 Labrys sp. KB_33_2
ATCCGTCTTCGAGGTCAGGTTGCCCGCATCGTCATAGCTGTAGGTCTCGTTGAACGAGGCGTTGCCGGCATTGTTGGCCGAGGTCAGTTGGTCCAGCTCGTCATAGCCATAGGTCCAGGCATCGCTGGAGGCTCCCCCCGGCGCCGTGATCGCATCGATCCGGCCGGTGGCGGCCCGGCTGTAGTTCAGCGACAGCAGGTTCGTGCCGCCCTTGGCCGCCGTCAGGCTGTTCAGCCAGCCCCGCGTCGCGTCATAGGCCGACGTGCTGGTCACCCCGTTGGCGTAGGTGGTCACCAGCGACTGCCCGGCCGCATTGTAGGTCACGTTGGAGACCAGCCCGGGGATGGAAGTGAGCTGGCCCGCCCCGTTATAGCCGAACGGCGCGGCCGTCGACCCCAGGCTCGTGCCATCCCCGAAGCTGCGCCACAAAATGCGCTTGCCCGCGTCATAGGCCGTCGTCGTGGTGTAGGTCGTCCCCTCCGTCGTCAGCAGGGTCTTGACCACCTCATTGCCCAGCGCATCGTAATTGGCCGTCAGCCAGGCATGCTTGTTGGCCGCCGTGGTCTGCTT
>NZ_JBFREW010000086.1:0-545 GCF_052114505.1 Labrys sp. KB_33_2
TAGTGCGAAGGCCTGCTCAGGCTGTGCAACGGCCATTCGGTAGGACGTTTCTTCCAGGGCCTGCCCACCATGGGGATGGACCGAAAGCAGCCTGAGCATCTCCGGCGAAAGGTCTTCCCGCGCCTGCTCGCAACCGAGTGGATCCGCTTCCGAGACGCAGGTCGGAGCATTGGTGGACTGGGCCTGTGCAGCAGCGACGTGCCACAAGCAGGCAAGAATTGGCAGCGTGAGCCTCGCCAGCATGGTTGATGGCTCCCTAAGGCGTTTTGCGATCTGCCGGCATTGGCAAGAATCGCAAGGATGCGTCCAAACAAAGAGTTGCAGCATAGCGCGTTCCCATTTGAACGCGCTGATCTCTAGTAATGGTACGTCAATCCGACCGAGACGACATTCTGGTTGAACGAACTGGTGGAATTGAAAAGGGCCGCTTGCCTGTATTTCGAATTGGAATGATTGAACTGGTATTCGAGCGTAAGGGCCATATTGCGCCATAGGTCGTAACGAAATCCTGCGCCAGCCGACCAGACCTGAGTTTGAGTGAGATT
>NZ_JBFREW010000087.1:0-533 GCF_052114505.1 Labrys sp. KB_33_2
ATCCTCAGCCCGGTCAGSACCGTGAGGCGGGCGAGAATCTGCAGGCCCGGCGCCACCAGCATGGTGAAGGCGACGACGATTCCCAGTTCCCACAATCCCTGGTCGTAGAGCGCCTTGATGCCGGTGACGAGGCTGGCCACCTGCGCGCGCCCGGATATTTCGAGCTTGATGAAGGGCAGGAAATTGGCCATGGCGAAGCAGATGGCACCGGCCCAGCTATAGGCGTAGGCGTGACTCAGCGAGATGGCGCGATAATGCTCCATCGTGGCGCCGCAGCGCGAGCAGCGCGCSCGCATGCCGTCCTTGAGCGGCGGCACGTCATGCAGCAGCCCGCAATCGTGGCACTCCATGATCTGGGTGGAGCTTCGCGTCGTCGGGGTGATCACCCGATCTGTCCGGCCGGCTACCATGTCACCGTTGCACTCGAATCACAAAAGAACTCCGGCCCTGCCGCAACGTCATTTTGCCAATGGAGACGATGAATCTCCCCTGAAGTCTCTCTTCGAGCCGATCGTAAATCCGATGTCTTAATA
>NZ_JBFREW010000088.1:0-480 GCF_052114505.1 Labrys sp. KB_33_2
CGGCATTGGAATCATAGCGCAGCGACACTTTGGGCTCGAGGCCATGATAAACAGGCACCGCGATCGACACGGACTGCGTGAAGGAGCCGTTGAAGCTGGCAGGCTCCGCCTTCGTCGCCAGTGCGCTCGCACTGGCGACCGCCTTCAAGGGATCGTCCCCGGGGGTGTCGCTTGCTGCCGCCGTCGCGGCCAGAGTCGACAGGCTCTCGGCCTGCACATCCACCGCGTCTTCCGCCGGCGTTGTCGCCGCTTCACCAGTACCGTCCTTGGCCTGCTGCCCGCTCTCGCTGCCCGCCGCTCCGCTCTTGGCCTTGGCCGAGGACGTCCCTGACTGGCTCTCCGGCTTGTTCGAAACGGTCGAAGCGGTCCCACTTCCAGAACCATCCGTGCCACGCTGCGATCCAGCCGCCTTGCTCGCCGCGGCCGGGTCCACCCGCATCAGGTCGGGCAACAAGGGAGGCTGGCTCGTGCTGATGCCGG
>NZ_JBFREW010000089.1:0-464 GCF_052114505.1 Labrys sp. KB_33_2
ATCTTGATGTCGGGCATCGGATACTTCACCCACAGCGGCGTCGTCGGCACGCACGGATCGCTCGAGCCTTCATAGCTCACCCGCTCGTCTCCAAAGATATAGGTCGTCGTCTCCGTCGGCAGCGGATTGGGCGCCGTGGTGCAGCCCCGTGGAGCCGCCTTCGTCACCTTCTTCACCCGGCTCCCGTCCGGGCCATAGAAGTAGCTGCTTGTCGCCCCGGGGCTCTCTCCCATATAAGCGCTGACGATCTGCGTCGGACGGTTCATGCCGTCCCAGCTGTAGGTTCGACCATGACCGGTGGTCATGTTGCCGTTATCGTCATAGGTGAAGGAGGTCAGGCCGGCCACGCCCACAGCATGCGGGCGCACCGCGTTGGGCCCCTGCGCCGGATAGGTGTAGGTGCCCACATCCGTCTTCGAGGTCAGGTTGCCCGCATCGTCATAGCTGTAGGTCTCGTTGAACGA
>NZ_JBFREW010000090.1:0-464 GCF_052114505.1 Labrys sp. KB_33_2
ATCTTGATGTCGGGCATCGGATACTTCACCCACAGCGGCGTCGTCGGCACGCACGGATCGCTCGAGCCTTCATAGCTCACCCGCTCGTCTCCAAAGATATAGGTCGTCGTCTCCGTCGGCAGCGGATTGGGCGCCGTGGTGCAGCCCCGCGGCGAAGCCTTCGTCACCTTCTTCACCCGGCTCCCGTCCGGGCCATAGAAGTAGCTGCTCGTCGCCCCGGGGCTCTCTCCCATATAGGCGCTGRTGATCTGCGTCGGACGGTTCATGCCGTCCCAGCTATAGGTCCGCCCATGACCCGTCAGCATGTTGCCGTTGTCGTCATAGGTGAAGGAGGTCAGGCCGGCCACGCCCACAGCATGCGGGCGCACCGCGTTGGGCCCCTGCGCCGGATAGGTGTAGGTGCCCACATCCGTCTTCGAGGTCAGGTTGCCCGCATCGTCATAGCTGTAGGTCTCGTTGAACGA
>NZ_JBFREW010000091.1:0-463 GCF_052114505.1 Labrys sp. KB_33_2
AATTACGACATGAATGTGTCACTCCCTCAAATTTGCCATATTGAGACTCGTGAGGTGATTTCCTAGCTTGGCGCTGCGTGCAGGGGGCTGCGCGCTGGAATCGTCAGGGGCTGGGAATGATCGGGAATGCGGGCGGGCGTCATGGGGCGTCCGGTTTGGTTCGTGCGGGTGCGTGTGTCGTTTCTTCCCAGTCCAGCGTAGAAAATCGAGGTTGGCGCTCCTGCCCGTCCGTTGGGCGCGTGTCGTTGCGGGTCCTGATGGTTGCGGGTGGCCTGGCCGGCGCGCTGGTGCCGTCGGTCACGGCGCTGGGGCAGTCGGGTTCAGGTAGCGCCGGCAATCCGGCGGCGATGGGTGGTGCGCCGGTGGCGGGGGCGCCTTCAGTTCCCACCTCCGATCCGACGATCGTTCGTCCGGTCCCCTCGTCCCAGCCCGGCATCAGCACGAGCCAGCCTCCCTTGTTGCC
>NZ_JBFREW010000092.1:0-463 GCF_052114505.1 Labrys sp. KB_33_2
GGCAACAAGGGGGCAACAAGGGAGGCTGGCTCGTGCTGATGCCGGGCTGGGACGAGGGGACCGGACGAACGATCGTCGGATCGGAGGTGGGAACTGAAGGCGCCCCCGCCACCGGCGCACCACCCATCGCCGCCGGATTGCCGGCGCTACCTGAACCCGATTGGCCCAGCGCCGTGACCGACGGCGCCAGCGCACCGATCAGGCCACCCGCAACCATCAGCACTCGCAAGGAAACGCGTCCAACGGATGGGCGTAAGCGCCGATCTCTATCGTCTACGCTGGACTGGGAAGAAACGACACGCGTACCCGCACGAACCAAACCGGGCGCCCCATGACGCCCGCCCGCATTCCCGATCATTCCCAGCCCCTGACGATTCCAGCGCGCAGCCCCCTGCACGCAGCGCCAAGCTAGGAAATCACCTCACGAGTCTCAATATGGCAAATTTGAGGGAGTGACACATTC
>NZ_JBFREW010000093.1:0-455 GCF_052114505.1 Labrys sp. KB_33_2
GAATGAATTATAGTACCGAAGTTCCTGATTCCACACTGCCAAGAAAAGCCTCTAGCGAGGCGGGAGGTGCCCGTACCGCAAACCGACACAGGTAGGCGAGGAGAGAATCCTAAGGTGATCGAGAGAACTCTCGTTAAGGAACTCGGCAAAATGACCCCGTAACTTCGGGAGAAGGGGTGCTCTGGTAGGGTGTATAGCCCGAGAGAGCCGCAGTGAATAGGCCCAGGCGACTGTTTAGCAAAAACACAGGTCTCTGCGAAGCCGCAAGGCGAAGTATAGGGGCTGACGCCTGCCCGGTGCTGGAAGGTTAAGAGGAGGGGTTATCCTTTGGGAGAAGCTCTGAATCGAAGCCCCAGTAAACGGCGGCCGTAACTATAACGGTCCTAAGGTAGCGAAATTCCTTGTCGGGTAAGTTCCGACCTGCACGAATGGCGTAACGATCTCCCCGCTGTCTC
>NZ_JBFREW010000094.1:0-437 GCF_052114505.1 Labrys sp. KB_33_2
GGGAGGGTGAGAGTCCGGTCGGCGCATTGCATTGCGGCCCTGATGGGCGTGCCGCAGGTCAGCGAATAGGGTTTGATGCCGGTCTTTTCCCGAACGCAGTCCCGCCGCACCGCGGCAATTGGCGACCTGGGATCGAGGCCACGCAGCATCATGATCTTTTGGAGCCTGTCCATACATCCTGTCCGGCACTGCGGACTGGATTCGGCCAGTTCGTCGAAGGCGCGCAGCAGGCCGCGAGCGATCGCAGTCATTTGCTCGGGATTGGAGCGATTAGCCAGAGTGACCAGCGCGAAGGCCTGTTCAGGCTGTGCAATGGCCGTTCGATAGGACGTTTCTTCCAGGGCCTGCCCACCATGGGGATGGACCGAAAGCAGCCTGAGCATCTCCGGCGAAAGGTCTTCCCGCGCCTGCTCGCAACCGAGTGGATCCGCTTCCGA
>NZ_JBFREW010000095.1:0-434 GCF_052114505.1 Labrys sp. KB_33_2
CAGAGGCTGCAGCCGGTGCTCGACACCGCCCAGCAGTCGATGAAACGCATCAATTCCACCCTGGGCTCTTTCGACCAGGGCTATGGCAGCTCGTCCAGCTTCAAGCGCGACCTCACGCGCCTGATGTCGCAGGTCGACGATGCCGTGCGGTCCATTCGCGTGCTCACCGACTATATGCAGCAGCACCCCGAATCCCTGATCCGGGGCAAGACCAGAGGAAGCAACTGATGCCGTTCTCCTCCTCCAGCCGTTCCGGGTGCATGCGTGGACGCGTTGCGGCCCTCGCGGGCCTGGGCCTGGCTCTGGCTTTACTTTCGGCCTGCGCCTCGCCGGCGGCCAAGATCTATACCCTGGCCGCCCAAAGCGGGCAGAAGGTTGCGGGCCGGCCCGTCTCGGTATCGATCGAAACGGTGGATGTCGCCAAATATCTCGAT
>NZ_JBFREW010000096.1:0-362 GCF_052114505.1 Labrys sp. KB_33_2
CCCTTGGCCGCCGTCAGGCTGTTCAGCCAGCCCCGCGTGGCGTCATAGGCCGACGTGCTGGTCACCCCATTGGCGTAGGTGGTCGCCAGCGACTGCCCGGCCGCATTGTAGGTCACGTTGCCGACCAGGCCGGGGATGGAAGTGAGCTGGCCCGCCCCGTTATAGCCGAACGGCGCGGCCGTCGACCCCAGGCTCGTGCCATCCCCGAAGGTCCGCCACAAAATGCGCTTGCCCGCGTCATAGGCCGTCGTCGTGGTGTAGGTCGTCCCCTCCGTCGTCAGCAGGGTCTTGACCACCTCATTGCCCAGCGCATCGTAATTGGCCGTCAGCCAGGCATGCTTGTTGGCCGCCGTGGTCTGCTT
>NZ_JBFREW010000097.1:0-360 GCF_052114505.1 Labrys sp. KB_33_2
GGGCTCTTTCGACCAGGGCTATGGCAGCTCGTCCAGCTTCAAGCGCGACCTCACGCGCCTGATGTCGCAGGTCGACGATGCCGTGCGGTCCATTCGCGTGCTCACCGACTATATGCAGCAGCACCCCGAATCCCTAATCCGGGGCAAGACCAGAGGAAGCAACTGATGCCGTTCTCCTCCTTCCGTCGTTCTGGACGCATCGCGGCCCTCACGGGCCTGGGCCTGGCTCTGGCTTTACTTTCGGCCTGCGCCTCGCCGGCGGCCAAGATCTATACCCTGGCCGCCCAAAGCGGGCAGAAGGTTGCGGGCCGGCCCGTCTCGGTATCGATCGAAACGGTGGATGTCGCCAAATATCTCGAT
>NZ_JBFREW010000098.1:0-357 GCF_052114505.1 Labrys sp. KB_33_2
ATCCGTCTTCGAGGTCAGGTTGCCCGCATCGTCATAGCTGTAGGTCTCGTTGAACGAGGCGTTGCCGGCATTGTTGGCCGAGGTCAGTTGGTCCAGCTCGTCATAGCCATAGGTCCAGGCATCGCTGGAGGCTCCCCCCGGCGCCGTGACCGCATCGATCCGGCCGGTGGCGGCCCGGCTGTAGTTCAGCGACAGCAGGTTCGTGCCGCCCTTGGCCGCCGTCAGGCTGTTCAGCCAGCCCCGCGTGGCGTCATAGGCCGACGTGCTGGTCACCCCATTGGCGTAGGTGGTCGCCAGCGACTGCCCGGCCGCATTGTAGGTCACGTTGCCGACCAGGCCGGGGATGGAAGTGAGCTG
>NZ_JBFREW010000099.1:0-326 GCF_052114505.1 Labrys sp. KB_33_2
CCGATATAGCCGTGATCCTCCTTGGTCGTGGTCGAGGTCGTCACCGGCTTGTGCAGCCCGAAGGGCTGGTAGCGCGTGGCGATGCTCGTCGTGCCAGCCTGGTCCGCCACCACACGCACCGAGCCCAGATGGTCCTTGAGCAGCGTGTAGGTCTTGGCCGTGGTGCCGGTGCCCTCGATCTTGATGTCGGGCATCGGATACTTCACCCACAGCGGCGTCGTCGGCACGCACGGATCGCTCGAGCCTTCATAGCTCACCCGCTCGTCTCCAAAGATATAGGTCGTCGTCTCCGTCGGCAGCGGATTGGGCGCCGTGGTGCAGCCCCG
>NZ_JBFREW010000100.1:0-323 GCF_052114505.1 Labrys sp. KB_33_2
CAATAATCCACCAACTTCACAGCTGATAAACCATCGATGGCTCTTGAATACATAGTACGCCGTTGTCTCTTTCGATGCCAGTCTCCCAGCATCCGCAAGGACATCGTCGCCTACGCTTCTCTTTCTTCCGATGCAATTGTCAAATAGCAATGGGAAACTCTACGTCCCCCAACCTTCAGCGAACACTCCGCTACCCCCGCCAATCGGCCGGTTAAGCCAGAGCTCCTTGTCCGTGAAGCGACACGTCAGCGCCGCCGCTCAATCCGCGGCAACGCCGTCCGTCGATGGCCGCTGTATAGAGGCCACAAGACGCCTATGTCAAC